>CAXTWQ010000129.1:0-12666 GCA_964248065.1 uncultured Bryobacteraceae bacterium
GTCTGTATCGGTTGAAGCCTTCTTCTATTTGACATTTCCGTGGATAGCGCCGAGGATCGTTTCGCGATTTTCCTTGGCGACTTGTCTGAGAGCTTGCGGCGGATTGTGGGTCATCGCGATGATTGCTCCGGCTATTTTCGTGTTCCTGACTGGGACGACAGGAGCGCCCGAACTCCAGGACCAAATGCAAAAGGCGATTGAATTCACTCCTCTTCTCCGCCTTCCGGAGTTTCTCATCGGCATTCTTCTCGGACGGGCATTCAGTCTCGGACTTCTTACTCGATTCTCTGGCAGAAGCATGCCTTATCTCTGCCTTGCAAGCATTGCCGGGATACTAGCCTCTCTCCCTGAGATCCCACACCCCTTGCTGGCCAACGGTCTTCTACTGCCTTTGTTTGCGGGGTTAATCATCAGCCTCGCGCAGCGCCGCACTCTGCTGTCCCGCTTGCTCTCAATCCGTTCTCTGGTGTTGCTTGGAGAGGCCAGCTACGGGATCTACATTCTACAGATCCCGGTTGCATACCTTTTGCGAATGCCGCCGCCGTCTCAAACGCTGGGCCAGTTTGGGATCTACTGCGCCGCTCTGCTCGCTGCATCCATTCTTTGCTTCCATTACGTGGAACGCCCTCTACGTCGCTACCTCCGCGATCTCTTCGCTAGAAAAGAGCCAGTGTCGGTGCCGCGTGATCCGCAGTGGCAGCAGGAGCCTGCACTGCATTCGTCGTTGCCGGGGTACAAGTGATGGAGGTCGAAGAATTTCATGACGTATCCGAGACCCAGAGCGCTCCGGATAACCACGGCAGTGCGCTTCCAGCGCATGTTCGTAAAGACCTGCTCACTGGGACCTCGGCTCTTGGCATCGGTGTTATAGCCGAACGTGGCTGCAGCTTTCTCGCTAACATCCTCGCTGCGCGCGTCGGCGGTGCTTCGTCGTTCGGTGTTTACGCCTTAGCCATCTCCACTGCCAACAACATCAGTGCGTATGCGGCCGGTGGTATCGGATCAACGGCCATTCGCTTTTCAGGGGAGCACCCTCGCGGATCGAATGGCTATCCAACGCTTGCTCGAGTGCTGGCCGTGATCTCGATCGTCTCTGCCGCAATTGCCGCTGTCGTGCTCTGGTTCGGATCCGGGCTTATCACTAAGCTGCTCGGAAAACCAAGTCTGATCTATGCATTGCAGTGGGCATCTCTCTCCGCTGCCGGCATCATTCTGCTGGAGTGCTGCCGCGGATTTCTTGTCGGTCAGCGCCGTATTAAGGCATTGCTGTTGCTTTCCTGCCTGGTCGGTGCCGGGTATCTCATCTTCTTGCCGGCTATGTCTTACCTCGGCCCCATGCAGATGATCGCCAGCCAGAGTGCCGTTACCTTAGGAGCCGTCTCTATTTGCGTGCTGGGCTATCGAAAGCTGCAGCTTCAATCGCCAGTTCCGATCGAGAACCCGGAGCCGTTCCAACCTTTATTGAAACAGATCTGGAGCTTCGGCTTTGTACAACTCGCAAGCCTTATGGGAATGAATGCCGCCGGATGGTGGCTGACCTCCCTGATTGCAAGAAGTGACACTACCATGGCGCAAATGGGTTTTTTCGCTGTGGCCCATCAGCTGAGAAACATGGTTGCTCTTGGACCGAGCTTGCTCACTGAGGGCAGCCTTGCAGTAATGGCTGGACGCGATGGCAAGGTCGCGAATACACCCGACAACGTGATGGCGTTGTGCACTTATGCCAGTACTTTCATGTCGGTGTTATTAGCCGGCTTGGGCATTATTGTCTTGCCATGGGCCCTTCCGATGCTTTATGGCGCAACTTACTCTCCCGCTATTGCCGCCACAGCCCTGGCTTTTACTACAGCGGTCATCCACATGGGTAGCGCGCCTGCAGCCGCCCGCCTGTCAATTGTTTCCATTAAGACAACCGGCGTTGTCAACTCGGCTTGGGCCATCTTTGTTGCAACCGCCGCAACCCTGGTGCTCTTTAATCACGGCGATGCCGCCAAAGGTGCCGGTGTTTACCTTGCCGGACATCTGTTTGTCGCGTCTTTGCAATTCAGGAGCTTGCACAAACGCACCACCATCCCTTCAGGAACGATCAGCTCCTTTGGTTTGGGTACTGTCGGCGCTCTTGTACTCGCCACTCTCGCTTATTTGCGGCAGACGTCTCCTGACCTCCGTGTTTGGCTAACGGCCGTGATGATCGGGTGCTTTTCATTAACGATCGCGGGCTTGATCGTTATTGGAAAGCGGCACCGGTGGCTGCCATCTCGGACTGCCCTTGGAGCTATGGTTGCCAGCTTAGGGCAGGTCGCCATTTTTCGCCGTCGGGCCTTGACTAGCCCTGGCTCTTGAGACCCTAGCAACGGATCTAAGAACGCAACCCATTTTGTCCGGCACCGAATGTAGCCGCCGCCGGGGGCAGCGATTCTGAGCCTCTATGGGCGCAGTTCAATTATCCAAAGCACTGAGTTGAGCAGCATGATTGCGCTTCAAGAGAACTCCGCCAATGCAGACCACGTCGATGGCAGGCGGTACAAGCGTAGCGGGAAAGAAAAACCGCATTCCGAGAACGCCCAGTGCAATATTACATATGAGCAGCAACTGCAAAACGGGCCGCCACTCTGCTGCACGATCGTCTATCGTTTTCGCAATGATCCAAAGCAGCCCGGCTTCCAGAAGGAGAAACACTGAGATACACAGACCGAAGCCGATGAAGAAATCCCAAAACGTACGGACACTTCCCATGGCATCAAACTGGTTGACCTTCATCGCCATTGCTGCTGTCATCTGATTACCGGGTTGAATCGGTCCCAGGACTCCGCCGAATGTGTGACCCACGGCTTGTATTGCTGTAAAGACAGCCGCGATCCGAAGTAACGTGCGGGCCCTCACTGGGCGCGCTCCTCAACAAGTTGCGCAAACGCTGCCAGCACCGCGGTCCACCCACCAGGGCTATCGATCTCTGCCCGCAGCTTGCCGTGATTGACGCCATGGCGATCGAGATGACGATGGGTAAATTCCACCCGGGTCGAGCCAGCTGCCTCTGAGGAGAACTTCACTTCCACCTCCGAAGCGCGTTGGATTTCAGGATCGAAGGTCCAATCCGGGCCAAGATGCCACGAGATCACTAGCCGATGCGGCGGGTCCCAAGCGAGCACATATCCCCACTGACACTGCTCGCCACTGCCGCTGATTTCGTACCAGCGACCGCCTGTCCTATGTTCGATCAGAATATCGTGAAAAGGAGTGGAGCCGATGTGATGAGAAGCCGGCCACCAAGCACCCATGCGGTCCGTAAAAACTGCGAAAGCCTTTTCGAGACTGCAATCGACGACTAAGATCTTAGACACTGCTGTTGGCGCCGCGGCTCTTTCTGCGTTTAGCAACATTCTTCTCCTTCGTTGGTTTGTTCTCTGCCTCAGCGGCAGCTTTGAACTCGCTCAGCACCGAACTCCAGAACTGGTCGAAATGAGCTTTGAGAGTTTGTAATCCTTCTGCATCTACCGCATAGATTCGCTGCGTTCCATGCCTGCGAGCGCTGACCAACCCTGCATCGCTAAGGATCCGCAGATGCTGCGAGATTGCTGGTCGACTGATTGGAAAAGCATCTGCCAATTGGCTCACCGGAAGAGGATGAGCAGCAAGACAGCGGAGGATTGCAAGGCGAGTGGGATCATTAATTGCACTAAGGCCGACCTGTTCGTAAGGACCCACTTACCGTAAGCTAACTCTTACGGACTGGAATGTCAACCTCTTGTTTGTCATTGTCGTCGTGGTGGGCAAAGTGGGAATCCGGCGGGTTTGGTGAGATTTCGAAGGCACTGGAGGTGTCGTCTCTTCGGTCTTCATTGCCGTGAACAGATTGATCCCTAGCGCACCGATAAGCGTCCATCCAAGTGCTCACGGATGGTGACCGTACAACCTGCCACCGTATTCCGAAAGGGGGTCTTTCCAATTGCAGGCACCGGTTCTGCAGCAGGACAGTTTGTCCTGGCCCACCACACGTTCGGGCTGCACCGAGAACACCAGATTCAGATTTTGGCGCCCGCGCTTCCGGAACGCCGTTCCTTCACTCCCGCAGGCTTGGTGAAACGACGATTAGACTTCGCAATATAGTGCTTGCGCAGAAAGGCATTGGCTCGCTTCAACCTGCGTCAGACAGTGCGGATTGACCTTCCCGCCCGCTCTCCGGGGCACGACTAAATGACGGCCGCAATCGCTGTACAAGGCGCAGAAGCCTTGTGTTTCCATGACTTCTCAAGAGTCCACTTATCACCGTGCGGGTGGATTCTCCTATTCAGCCGCGCGTAGTAGTCTCGCTGAGGGCATCGTCGGGGATCAATAAATAGTAAACAGCGGTCCATGGAGAACCAGCGATGCTCGCTGCCATCGATGTGTAGCAGCATGCCTAGCATCGGCCGCCGCTGTCTCCGTCGGCGATGCGAACCGCTCTTCTTGCGCCGCACCCATCAAGCCTGCCCTTGCAGTGTCTGCTTAACCCACCTATAGCTCAGCTGGAGGCCGTGATCCTCTTGCAACTTCTCGTGAAATGCCGTCCGTTCAGGTCTAAGTACGTTCCGCGGTACAGCGCCAGCACGCGCTCGGCTTCTCGGCCGCTTCCCACCGAGTAATCTTCTTGGCCATAGCCATCACGATCACGGCTTGCCGTTCCATCAGCCGCTCTACTTCTACGGCCGTGATCCCTGGCTTGTTTTCAACTGCCGGCGTCTCCTGGTCGCTCCTTTCAAGCAGATAGATAGCAGGCTAGTTACACCGGACAACTCACTTGCTAACGACAGTACAATGCAGCTTACTCGTGCCGTTGCAGTCCGCGTGATATTCTCACCGGAGCTGTGCCTAGCAGTCGAAGTATTGTTTTCCGAATTGATCAGCAGATGAAGAACACTCGCAGCATCCTGATGCCTCATAGTGCCGCGGTCTGCGGAATTATTCTCAACGACCTGATCCATCAAAGAACACATCTACCTACCTGCGAATGCCTGGTACTGGCGTCCAGCACATTAACTGCTCGCCGTCCTCCTGAACAATAGAGTCATGCCGAACAACGCACGAAGAAATTTCCTATCCCTACTCAGCGGTGCTGCCGGTTTGTTTACAGCCAAGGCTGACGGACAGGTCCCGTCGACTGCGGTAATCGATCCGCCTTCTGCTGCATTACCGGGCTACGCTCGCACGCCACAACACAAAACGTTACGGCAATCCAGCTTCGATCGAACCGGCGGCAATAAGGACTTCTTCAGCATCCCGGCAGGCGGAACTATCGACGTCTTGCAAGCAGAAGGGCCAGGCATCCTCACCCATATCTGGTTCACGATTGCGGCGCAGAGTCCGAACCACTTGAAAGAACTGGTTCTTCGCATTTATTGGGACGGCACCGCAAACCCCAGTGTCGAAGTACCAATCGGCGACTTTTTCGGGTTGAATCTAGGCGAGTACTTTGTGTACCAATCGGCCTTTCTGAACTGCTCCTCAATTAAAGGGCTGAACTGTTACTTCGCTATGCCATTCTCGCGATCAGCTCGCGTTACTGTCACCAATGAAGGCGCGAAACCTGTGGGCTCATTTTACTCCAATATCGATTATCAAACGGTTCCTTCATTGCCCCGTGATGCAATGTACTTCCACGCACAGTACAGGCAGGCAGTTCCGAACCATGCGGACACCTCGGTGAAAGTAAACATTGATGGCCATGATAATTACGTCTTTGTCCAAACGCAAGGCCGCGGGCAGCTAATGGGTGTCACGCTGGGAGTCGTTCAAAACCGTCCGGAGTGGTTTGGCGAAGGTGACGATATGACCACAATCGATGGCTCGACAAACCCAGTCATTACCGGTACGGGCACCGAAGACTACTTCTGCGGCGCCTGGAACTTCGGTGGAGTAAACGGCGCCGTTCCTTTCGCTCATCTGTATAATGGCGCGCCTCACATCACCGCGGCTGAACACACAGGTGGGCGCTACTGCCTGTACCGGTGGCATGCAGATAATCCGATCGCGTTCGAACGGTCGTTGACTCACAGCATTGAGCATGGGCACGCTAACGACCGGGCCGATTGCTACTACTCGGTTGCTTACTGGTACCAGACGGCGCCGGCCTCGCCGTTCCCCGCGCTGCCAGCCGTAGCACAGCGGGTTCCTGACGTGAAGGTCAGTAACTCGTGAGATTTGAGGAGCATTCTTTCACTACATAGAGTGGAGCGAAAACTTTTTCGCGGAATGTTTGCGGCTGCCGCAGTCGGGTGGCTTCTGTGGTGTTTATATTGGCCGTACTTCGCTGTTCAGCAGGACACGCAAGCGGCGATTCGCGAGGCAGAAAGCACCCGAAAAGTTTGTCTTGAGCAGCCGAACTTGACTGCCACCGAATGTGCCACCGATTATCGCCTGTATCGGCAACGGCTTCTGCAGGCCGCGATGCCTCCAGGCAAATCCGCCTACCAGGTTTTTGCGGGTGATTCTACGGGAGCAGTAAGTGGCTTCATGTTCGCGCTGGTTGCCATCCCGCTTGGCGCTTTCTACCTTGCCTTACGTCTTGGCTTAGGTACGTGCCGGCTGCTCGCGCGTATTATCCGATTATGCGGATCTCACCGATCCCGCCGCTTACTTTTACCAGCACGTTAACCTTCGCCGAGTCGTACTGATCGTTCTCGTAATGATCGCCCTTCTTCTCAAGACCTGAGACGTCGATACTGCCCAAGCCTCCATGAGCTTCGGCCCGAATACCGACCCCCTCAGGAAGGTGGATTGTGGCTTGACCGACTCCGCCGCTGATATCCACTTCATAATCGCGCGTTGGGTGTCCTGTCAAATCCAGATCAACTTCTCCGGCTCCCATCCGAACCTGGAGGCTACGCAAGTTCAGGCTGCCTAGATTCATTCGCGCTTGCCCCGCGCCGCAGTGCAGAGTCAGATCCAGCAGGATCTTGTCGTTCAACTCCAGTTCCCAAATGTTCTTCTGATCGCCGACTACGCCAGGGCCGGTTGGCTGCTGCACCGTGATAGCTGCATGAGATCCGTTAACAGAACTTCGTACCTTGGGGCGCCAGTCTGGGACGTTGAACGTAAATCTGCCATCAATCAGCTTCTCGCTGCCACCGTTGATCTTCAGTTCTCCTGCGCCAATATCGAGTTCAACGTCGGCGCGCTCCACCTTGTCTTTGTCGAGCACGATGGAAGAGCTCTCTGTTGGCCCAGTCTTCATCGGCCGCATAGATCCATCGCAGGCCGAGAGGGCAAACAGAGCCAGACCGAGCATTGCGAAAGGAAGATTCTTGTGCATGCCGCCAAAAAGAGCGGGAACTATCATGTCACAACGGACGAAGTTCGTCCTTCCAAAGTTCAAGCAAAGCAGCGGAATCTAGTCAACTGCAAATTCAGCGAGCCGGTTCCGGATAGATTCTGGTGCATCCGCAACCACCTCGCAGTATCCGTCCTCATAACGCATGGAAAAAACCGCGGCCTTGTCATGCAAAAGATTGAGGGCGCGCCCCTCGCCCGGTGGCAATCGGAAGCGCTGCCGTGAAACAGGATCTTGCGCCAGCTGACTGTCGATGGTGGCCAAAAGCTCGGTCGTTCCCGCGCCTGTTTTGCCGCTGATCACCACTGCCTGGGTGTTGCTCTGTCGTGCGGCCTCGCCCAGCATGCGATGTGTAAGCGTCGCCACGTCTTCCGGAATCTGTCCCGCCTCGAGCCGGTCTGCTTTGTTGAGAACCAGAATCTGCGGTGTGTTTTCCGCTCCGATTTCTCCCAATACTTTCATCACATGAGCAGTCTGCTCGGCAGCAGTAGGTGACGTGGCGTCCACAACATGAAGCAGCAGCGCAGCTGCAGTAACTTCCTCCAGCGTGGCGCGAAAAGCCTCCACTAACGTTGTGGGCAGATTGCGAATAAAGCCTACTGTGTCGCTCAGCAGAACGCGGCGCTGCGAAGGCAGCCGGATCTGCCGGACTGTGGGATCAAGGGTCGCGAACATCTTGGCGTCGGCCAATACGCCTGCGCCTGTCAGCCGATTAAACAGTGTCGACTTGCCAGCGTTTGTGTAACCAACCAGACTGATCGTGGAGAGAGGAACTGCTTGCCGCTGCGATCGCTGGACACCGCGAGTGGCCCGAACGCGTTCTATTTCGGCTTTGAGCTTTGCGATGCGGCTGGCAATGCGACGCCGGTCCGTTTCCAACTGAGTTTCGCCAGGACCCCTAGTGCCAATGCCGCCGCCCAGCCGCGACATTTGCGTGCCACGCCCAGCCAGCCTCGGCAGCAAGTAGTTTAATTGCGCCAACTCCACTTGCAGTTGGCCCTCCCGCGTCCGGGCTCGTCTCGCGAAGATGTCCAGAATCAGCTGTGTACGGTCGATTACTTTCACGTCCAGCTGCCGCTCCAGATTACGTAGCTGTGTGGGCGTTAGTTCGTTATCAAAAACAACGGTGCTGATTTCATCAGCTTCAACCTTTGTCTTGATTTCCTTTACCTTGCCTGAGCCGACCAGCGTCGCTGAATCAAGTGACTTGCGAGCTTGGATCATGCTGCCGGCAACAGTGGCGCCTGCACTGTCCACCAGAGTGGCAAGCTCTGCCAACGACTCCTCAGCATCAGGCTCAACTGTATGCTCACCAGAACCGTCGTGGTGGCGTGATGCCAGATCTACGCCGACAACCAATGTCCGTTCGCGATGTGTTTGCGTATTCACTATTGGTTGTTATCAGGCTCGGAAACAGGAATGGGCGCGCCAGGAGTGGTTCCGGTCATATTTGGGCCAAAGCCTGCCCCTGAATTTCTTGAAACGACAACCGTAGAAATTGCATGCTTGAAAATCAACTGCTCCTGATTGTTCGCTTCTAAAACCACTGAGTACTTGTCGAAGCTTTTAATCCGCCCGGAAAGTTTGACCCCGCTCATCAGGTAGATTGTCAAAAAGACTTTATCCTTACGTGCATTATTTAGAAATGCCTCCTGGATGTTCTGAGCGAGCTTATCCATTTTTATCCTTATCCCATCCCTAAGCTTTCAGGTGTGTGCCGGGCCAACGCTGCTCGCTCGATACCTATAAATGCCAGCCAAGCATATCCACTCTTTTAAGGCTCTTTTGGAAGAGGTGTCGTTTCGTTTGGCTTTCAAAGCAGAGTTGTTTCAGTACTATCGTCGCTTATTGGTCCCCAAAGCTTTTAGACAAAATGCGAGCTCAGGTAAATTTGCAGCGTGAAAACGTCAAGAGGCAGCCACTGTGGCAGGCGCGTCTTGCCTAACACCAGTACCTGTAGAGCGCTGTAGACATTACTGGAACTCAGTTAGATTCGTAGCCAAACGGACTGTTGTATGGCAACTTACGATCATGCCTTTCAGCCGGTTACTGTTCCTGGTTTGTTCGGTGCTGGCTTTATCAACGGCGGTGGGTGCCCAGAACCAGCCGCGGCAGGATCGTGCCTGGAAACATTACGTCGATAAACAAGCTGGTTACTGCATCAGCTATCCATCCAGATGGATACGAGGCGATAGAAGTGAGAACGGTCTATACTTCACCACTGGCGTGACACGATACTCGACGCCGATTGCATTGCTTGATGTAAGCACAACGGCCGATGACACTTCGCTGAGCAGTGCTGTTCCGGTAAGCCTGACCACAGACTATCAATCGCACGTAGAGGGCCTGGAGAAGTTTATTCGGGTGAATGGAGTGCAGACGCTGGACCAGCGCAAGTTAACTGTTGGCGGCCAGCCCGCGCTGTTCACCAGAGCTCAGTATGCAGACCCGAAAGAGAAATCGAATTGGATGGAAGCAATCGTTCTACTCCACCGGGAGCATATGCTTTATCGCCTGGAATTGCAATCGCAGGCACGAAGCTGGTCACGGTTTGAACCGGTATTCCAGCATTTCGTAGACTCATTCCAAACCGATTGCGGAACGCACTGACCGAATCGTCTATTGTTGAGTCGGCGGAACAGGGGTGGTTGGTGTCTGCTGATTCGCTGTTGAAGCAGGCGTCGACGATGGGCCTGCGCTGCCGAAGCTACTATTGTTGCTGTTGTTGCCAAACGGGCTCGGGCCATTGGTGAAGAGACTATTGGAACTGCCATTGTTTCCCGACGCGCCGGGCAGGGCGCCAATGCCCGTGTTGCCGAACGTCGCATTTCCACCGCCGTTATTGGCTCCAATCTGGTTCAAAGCAGCAGCGCCATTACGGAGAGGATCTTTGGAGGGATCGTAGTAAAACTCCCACAATGAATACTGCTGCTGATCGTTGACTAGCTTAATGCTATGGCGCTCAGCCTTGCTGGCAACTCCAGCGATACTGCCGCCCTGGATGACACCAAATCCAGAACTTGAGTTATTTGGTGATGAACCGAATGGGCTGCTTGCACTCGTGGAACTAGCGCCGAAGGTGGAACTTCCACCCGCCCCAGTAGATACATTGAAGCCGGCGGCACCGGCCGTTTGAGGCGTTTGGGGATTGGGATTGGAGAGCAACGAATTCAGCGCTCCATTCGGATTGTTAGGATCGCCATTCGATTGTGAGATGCCGCCAGAGGAGGACCCAAAACCTCCGCCTTGCGCTGTCTGTATCGGTGCAGCAATACCGGTGGCGCTACCATTCGTTCCGATGGGTACTGCCGTTCGGCTAAGGATTGGCTGCGGCAGACCGGAGGGTGTTGCTGCCTGAAGGGTAGAACCGTTCTCAACCGGAACGCCGCCTGCTACACGAGCCTGTGATGGTGCGCTTGGGACCACGTTCGGATCAATGCCGTCAGGATTGGACGCAATACCGTTCTCCATGCCGGGCGGATTAACCGAGCTAGGCTGAGCGGAGCTAACTGGCTGCGGCGCGCGATTCGAGCTGTTGAAGCCACCGAAGGAGCTAGAATTTCCAAAGCCTCCCGCTCCACCCGGGTTCGAAGGGCTGCTGCCACCAAAGCCACCGGAAGTGCTATTGCCAGAGGAGCCAAAGCCGCCGCCGTTGCCGAACGAATTCGATCCACCGAAAGGGGACTGACCACCCGTCTGGTTCTGATTGTTGAAAGAGCCGAGAGGGCTATTGCCAGCATTGGATGCTGATTGCCCGCCGGACGCGGTCTGAACCAAATTCAATTTTGAATCGATTGGCATTCCATTTGGCCCTGCATGGATGAGGCGCCAATCGTCTTTCTCGGTGAACGGATCTTTGAAGCGTTTCCGAAGGAAGCGTACGCGGTTCGTGTTCTCCAGCGCATCGAAGCTCGGCGGGTAGTGACCGAGCTTGCGCACATACAGACGGATTCCCTGCTTGTATTCATTGCCGCGATCAATCAGCAACTGCTCCTTGTTACGCTGTGCCTCAAAGATCAGGACAGGCATCTGCATAAAGAGCATGACGGCGACGACCGAAGCGAAAACTAAAACAATCAGGAGCGCTGACCCTCGCTGATGCGTGCGTCGACGTTCCAAAGCTGGCAAGTATAAGGGCGAATGCTTCATGGCATTGCAACTGGAAGCACCGGAAGTGTCTGTCCCTGCTTCAGTGTCGTATCTTCCAGACGTGCGCTATTGGGGGTCAGTTCCACGACCAGATATTTCCCTTGCAGGAGTTGGCCTTCGTTGGCGAGCAGAACATTGTCCCCATCCAGGAATAGACCCTGATTGGTGGCGCGCGGGGACGACGGCTTCACATAGCCGTAGTACTTCAGCGGAATGTTGACTTGGGTCTGTATGGTTGTAGTCGGCGCGTGTCCGTCGAAACCAAGCGGATTCTGCGGAGTGTGAGGGCCGACCGGTTTGGGCATGACCGTGGGAGCACCGGCCACAATGGCTGAAGAAGTTGGACCGATTTCAAACAAGCTGCGTGTCGCGGGCGAAGGCTGGAGAGTGCTGAGACGAGCGAGCAGATCGAGCCGCAGCGTAGGATCGACGTCTCCACGAGTAGCATCAATTGGTCGAACCCGCAGAGTAGAGCGCTCACTGCTGAGGCTATTCGACCGGCGCGGAACCGCGGGCCGGACCGGCGCAACGTAGGCGGAATTGGCAATGCTCGCAGCAGGAGTTGCCCCGGAATTCGCCATCGGAGGAGCGTCGTCGGAACTCGAATTATACCAAAAGAGCACGCCGGCAACCAGGATCAGCGCACCAATCAGGAGCTTAGGATCCATGTTCAGACGAACCCCGAAAATACGAGTTGCATTAGCGCTCATGGTTGACCTCGCAGCGGCCCAGTCGCTCCATCTTCTTTGATTACTGCCTGGAATTTGATAGAGGTATTGATCTGACTGCCGTGTTGCTGCGGATTGGCAGTCAAGCTTTCGAGCATGATCAGGTAAGGCGAACGATCTACCTCATACAAGAATTTTCGCAGGCTGTCGTATGAGCCTTCATAATTTGCAGAACTGTTCAAGAGCGTCAAGTCAGAGGTGCCTTCGATCGGCTCTGTACTGTAGGAGGCGTCTTTCTCCTGTATCCCGGACACCTTGGCGATCCGCTGAATCTCGCCAATGACGTTGGAGAACGCAACGCGCTTGGGCAGTATGAATCGGGCAAGAAACTCATCGGACTCGCGGCTGCCGAGCTGAACCTTGGCCGATACCGATTGCAGGCGCGCGGCCTGCTTGCCCGAAGTATTGATCTGGGAGCGCACGTTCTCGCCTTCCCGTGACAGTTCAGCACGAGAACCGCCTGGCGGGTCTAGATACAGGAAG
>CAXTWQ010000129.1:12676-13043 GCA_964248065.1 uncultured Bryobacteraceae bacterium
AACCTGGGCTGTTCCATGGCGCCAGAAGCGGGAAGGAAGCTAAAGTTTCTGGGCATAGGCAACTGTGACGCGGAATCGATACTGTGGTTCGTTTTGGGTAGGCGGCTGCTGATTGATAACCTGGGCGGCACCAAACAGATCAGAGCTTTCCAGACGCTTAAGCAGGTCAATCACCGAGTCGGGCCGATCGGTGCCGACGATCATGTCGAGTTGCACGCGATTGGTGCCGTTGACATCCTCACCAGCCACCTGCGGAAGACGAATACCGATTAAACGCATGTTAGCTGGAAGTGTCTTCTCCAAGTCTCGAAAGACCAGGGTCCAACTGACGGCACGGCGTGCAATCAATTCATTTAAAAAGACGTTG
>CAXTWQ010000130.1:0-12903 GCA_964248065.1 uncultured Bryobacteraceae bacterium
GGACCCGTCGCTGAACACGACCTCCAGCAAGCCCGGGTTCCGCGTTCGTAAACGAGACAGCTTGCTTTCAGAAACACGCGCGATGACAGCCGCCTTCTCGCCCGGCGCGAGCTGCGAAATTGTCTTAACATTGCTGCGATCTTCGTAGCGGAAAGGCGCGTAGTAGAGCAGATCGGCAACAGTAAAAAGCCGTTTGGCGGCAAGCATCTTGCCCCGTGCCGGACCGATCCCCTTAACGAACTGCAGCGGAGTGGAAAGGTCCAACTCTCTAGACTAAAGCAGGCTCACCAGCCCGAATGAGTCGCTGGCCTATTGCTTATCAGCGATGGCCGGAATAGGAGGTATAGGCGGGATCGCGGGCATCGGCGGCAGCGACGCAATCCGGCCATTCGCCACCTCTCCCGTCGTCTTTCGTACCGAGATCCTGCCCCGATTCGTGACTAAACTAACGTCGGGTCCATCTCCTACCGAACCTTCCAGCTTTGCCCCCCGACCATCTGCACGCTCCTGCAGCCCGCCCCCGAACTCATTCTCAATTTCACCCCGTTCGGTGCTGGCCTTCATAGCAAAGCCGGCTCGCTGGGGCAGCGTCAGCTCGATGTTTCCCGACCCGGTATGGATGTTCATCCGCCCTAACGGCAACCGCCCTGGCCGAAGTTCGATATCGCCCTTATCAGCACTCAAGTCCAAGCCTTCAGTGAAATTGTCAAGCGTGACGTCGGTCGTCCGGGTACTCAACCGGATAGGGCCAATCACGTTTTCCATGCTGACGCTGCCGCGTTCCAGCCGAATCTCACCGGGCACTTGCTGGACGTTGAACTCGGTCCGCAGATTCTCCACCTTAACCGACTTGGCAAGCTCGTGCAGCGAAATGCTGCCGCCGTAACTGCCGCTCATGGTTACCTGCCCGGCGATCTTCGTCAGTTCCACATCTGTTCCGTGGCCACGCAGGTCAACGGTCCCGCGAATATTTGTGCATCGAATCAAATCGCTCCGCCGCGTGTCTAGTTTTGCGCCGCCCCCTAAATCCTGCAACCGAACTCCAGCATTCTCACTGCTAATATCTACATCGCCCGTCAACGAGGAAACATCGAAATCACCTTTGGTGCCGGTCGCCTCCACGCTTGCACCTTTAGGTACAGAGATATCCAGGTTCGTCGTAACGATCTCTCGACTGTCCGCCCGGTCCTGGTGGCAGCGGATCACCACAGTATTGCCCTTCAATACGATTTCAACCGGCGTCTGCGTGTTGGTGCGCTCCGCATCATGATTGTTCATCGATTGAATCGTCTTATGTCCAGCAACAATCACCAACTCGCCTTCTGTCCCGGTAATCTTGGCATCGCCCCGGAAATTCTCAATCACCACGTGCGGTGCTCGGCCTACGGCACGTTGGGCCGGCTCTACAGAGAACTCGTGCTCATCTCCAAAAGCCTGTATGCTGCGATCGAAGCCCGCCTGACGCCACCATGTATCCGGGCGATGCAGTTCGAATGCCGAGAATCCGAACGCACAGATCAGGACCACCAGGAACCACCCGCCTCCGGAGACGCTGTTCGCCGGAAGCGCATGGTTGAGAGCAAACTGCACGCAGACCTCAATTAGTCCAATCGCTCCCCAACCGATCAGCAGCCACGGCCAATATTGGACAAACAAGTCAAACCACCGCAGCCCGGGTGACAAGGTTTGCAACAGAAATACGACCCCGACCAGAATCAACACCAGAGGTCCAGTCACCGAACGGTACGGTTTCATCGGGGGTAGCCTCCTGCGGACGGTGGGGGTGGCGGAGCCACGTAAGTACTGGTTGACACAATGCGCTCCAGCAGCTTTAAAATTCCCAGCACGATCAGAATCAATGGCCAGGTCCGCTCAAAGCTGACCACGTTAGCTTGCTGCCAAACGAAAAGCGTACCGATGGTCATCAGAAGGATCGGCCCTCGGATTGCGCGCAGAAACATCCCGCGACGGTCAATCACGGCGAAACTCCGTGCCGTCTGCCGTTAACGGCTGAGAGGAGGACGAACCCGGTCCTGGCGGGGGCGGGGAAGCAGGCGATGAGTACGGAGGCATGGTGGCACTGGCTGGCGACACCCGCGCGTACAGCATGTAAGCTCCCACCGCGATTAGCAGAACCGGCCAAAAGCGCCCGATTTGCCGAAACTCAATCAGGTTCATTGTGTCCAGCAGGAACAGCACTCCCAGGCCGATCAGAACAATGGCGCCTACGGGCGTTCGTCCGGCACCGGGAAGTGCGCCACGTCCGAAGCTTGACCACTCTTCCTGATAAATTCCCAACTGACGCTTTTTGGCTGTATGGTAAGCCTCAAAGGGCATATAGAAGATAAACGCCGCCAGCATAAAGCCGAGAAACGGCTGTAGAGCGTGATCTTCCATGCTGGCAATTAAGCTGGCCAGCAGGCCGAAAATTCCCGCGTGCACTATTCCCTTAAGGTACTGGCCGTTATAGATGGCGCCCACCCCGGGAATCCAGCCCAGGATAAAGGCGAGTGCAGGGTTTCCCTGTACGAACGAACCACTAACGGGCGGCACGGCACTGCTCTGGCCTGGCGCATAAGGATTAGGGTCGCTACCCGGTCTGGGCCCATAAGCACCCTGCGCGCTCCCCGGCAAATGATCGGCACAGTACACAGTGCCGTCTGCCGGACGCTGACATGCGGCGCACATCGGCTTACCGCAGCTGCGGCAAAAGCTGATCGCCGGGATTTCCGGATGGTTGAAACAATTCATCTGCTCTCTCCGTCTTTGCCACCGCTCGACTGCGTCGAAGTCGGCGGCTTTCTCTCGCGGCGTGCCGGAGCCTGCTGCTGTGCGCTCATTGCCGCTGCCTGCTGCTCCTGCAAGGCCCTAATCCGGACCTCAATCTCGTACACCCAGCGCAAATTTTCGTAATACTTCAAAGCTCGGTCCCGGGTCCGAAGAACCTTGTCTTCCGCCCCGCTCCAGATCCGCACCGGGTTCATATCGGCTGCCTGCAAGTGCTGCACCTTAACGCCTGTGCAACGCTCCAGCATGGCGAAGGAGAGCACCGTCATTGCCATACCCATCACCAGCCTGGGCTGAAGAATCGGTTGCAGCCACTTGGATAACCATCGGCTCACAAACCCCTGCCGCTCACCAGCATCGCGAACCCGGCCTAACGGTGCCTGATAAGCAATCCGCGTGATTAAGTCCGGAGGCGGCTCTACCCCTTGTGCCTGGCCCAAAATCTGAACCGCGCCCGTCACATCCTGGGCAAATGCCCGGCAACTCGCACAGCCTGCCAAATGCTCTTCCAGGCGTAACCGCTCGGCAGCCGGCAGTGTGCCATCCAGGTAATCGGTAATCAGGATTTCTAACTCAGTACACGTCATCCTGGTTCAGACACTTACTTTATTCCGCCTCAGCACACGAGCCAGTTCCGCTCGTCCACGGCTCAGCCGCGACTTCACCGTACCTTCCGGCACGTCCAGCACCCGCGCAATCTCCCGGTACTCCATATCCTGCAGATCACGCAAAATAACAGCTTCCCGCAATTCGGGAGACAACTTCTGTAAAGCAGCTTGCAGCAGTTCTCCAGCTTCGTTGCCAACCGCTAGCCCATCTGCCCGGCCAAACTGAGCGCCCCGCGATTCCAATATCGACAGCTTGTCTTCCAATGCGTCCGTCACCCGCTCGTGCTTGGTGCGGCGATAATGGTCTACCAGCAGGTTACGCGTCAACCGCGTCAGCCAAACCGAGAAGCATCCCTCTCCCGAACGAAAGCTGCCCAGAGTCTTGAACACCCGCAGAAAAACTTCCTGGGTCAAATCCTGCGCTTCATTGTCGCGATTGGTGAATCGATAGCAGAGCCCGTAGACACGCCGGGTATAGCTCTTGATCAGCTCGTTCCACGCAGCCTGTTCCCCGCTTAGGCAGCGCTCCACCAACTGTGCCTCCAGATCCAACCTTGCTGCCGTCCCTCCGACTTCCCGGCTTTCCGTGCGCGTCCCCGTGTCCGCCGTAGGAATGCCTTTTGCTCTAGAGCTTAACGAACCTACTCCGCTCAACGACACCGGCGCAATAGCAATGGCTGACATGCGGCTCCCTGACCGTGGCCGCGGTTCACTTTACAGTAAATGGCTTTCTTCTCTTTCCATCTCGCGTCGGCCACACTAAGGGAACGCGATTGGTCCCTCTGAAGTTCACCGAATTCACATTCGATTGTGCCTTTCGCCGCGGTTTTGAGCCACCTGCCTTGAGCAAGGCCGAACCGCGCACCAACGCTCCCTTTTATCTTGCGGCAAAATAGGCGAATCGTATGACATGTCCCTTCTGCGGCCACCGTGAGGATAAGGTGATCGACTCGCGGGAGAGCAAAGATGGCGACTCGATCCGCCGCCGCCGCGAGTGTCTGGCCTGTGAACGCCGCTACACCACCTATGAGAGGTGCGACGAAGTTCCCTACATGGTGATCAAGAAGGACGGCCGGCGCGAGAAGTTCGACCGCCAAAAGGTCCTTGCCGGCCTCCTCCGCGCCTGCGAGAAGCGCCCGGTGAGCATGGGCAAGCTGGCTGACCTGGTGAACGAAGTGGAGAGTCTGCTTCTGGATCACCCCGAACGTGAGCTTTCCACCACCTTGATCGGCGAACGCCTGATGGAGCGCTTACGGGCCCTCGACAAAATTGCCTACGTTCGCTTCGCCTCGGTTTACCGTGATTTTCAGGACATTGAAGAATTTCTAAATGAATTAAAGAACGTAATGCTGCAACGGAAGGTCTAACTTTTGAACGGTAAAAACTTCATGGCGGCCAAGGCTTATGGGATTATGGAAAAAGACATCGCTAGGCTCTCCCCAGTTCTTTTCCCTATCTTTTCTGTAACTAAGCAGATCGCCAGACATCTTGTTAATAGGTAGTATTTTCAGGGTGAACCGGTTATACTTGATGCTCACAACAGGCATTAAGTGGTTCTGCTGGAGCTTCTAGGCCAGTTCGGGCAAGTTCAAATTATGTTCAGGATCGTTTCTATTGCTGCCTCTTATGAGCCGGCCGCTAGGGCTGTATCTTCTATTGAGCAAAGCAGACCAGTAAGCACCCGGGAGCCTTGGTGGCCAATCATGATCGAAAAAGTGGGGTTGTCAGTAGAGGTGAGTAGGTAAGGTGGATCAATTCGAAGATCAATATTTAGCTGAGGGACGAGAGCCGCTAGGGCTTCCGTTCGATGAAGAGGCGAACTTTTTCCATCCTGAAGAGGTTCAGGATGAGGAGTTTCAGGGTGCTCAGCAGGTAGAAGAGTCGATTTATACCGATGATCCGGTACGCGTGTATCTGCGCGAAATGGGGTCGGTGCCGCTTCTCACACGCGAAGGCGAAGTGACATTGGCGCGTAAGATGGAGCGCGGCAAGCTGCGTATGCAGAAGGCAATCAGCCGCTCTCCACTCATTCAGAGCGTCGTTCTGGAATTTTCAGAGCTAATCAGGCGCGGTGCTGAAGACGTTGACAGCTACATCGATTTTCCGCCGTCCGAGATCGAAGAGGGCAGTCCGGCCGATGTTAAACGGCGCACTGAAATGGCCGAGTTGTTTCTGGCCTTCCTTGCTTCCGAGAAAAAGCTCGCTCAAACTAACGAAAAGCATTTAGCCGCTCCCGCTGCCAATAAAAAGCTTCGGCGTAAGTGGCAAGGGAAAATCGCTCGCGCCAAGGTAGAGCTGTCACGCTCGCTCCGCGCGATTCCATTCAATTTGGCTCGCTGGAAAGAGTTTGTCCGCATCATTGAAGCCAACGCTGACGAGATGTCGCTGATGGATGCGGAAGTTCGCAAGCTGGAACTGCGTTCTCCGTCCCCGGCTATTCAATTGCGCATCAAAGAGTTGCGCCGTGACCTCAAGAAGAAGGAAACCGAAGCCGATGCGACTCTGCCCGACCTGCGCCACAGCCTCTCGGTGATTCGGCATGGAGAAGCCGAGGCCGAACGCGCCAAGAAAGATCTGGTGGAAGCCAATCTTCGCCTGGTGGTCTCGGTTGCTAAGAAGTATGTCAACCGCGGACTGCACCTGCTGGACCTGATCCAGGAAGGCAACATCGGCCTGATGCGCGCCGCCGACAAGTTCGAATATCGCCGTGGTTATAAGTTCTCCACGTACGCCACCTGGTGGATTCGCCAGGCAATCACGCGCGCCATTGCTGACCAGTCCCGCACTATCCGGATTCCCGTTCACATGAACGAGAGTATGAACAAGTTCCTCCGGGCGACACGCGAGCTCGAAAAGGAACTGGGGCGTGTTCCCACAAACGAAGAAATCAGCCGGCGTATGGACATCCCGGTCGAAAAAGTACAGAAGCTGAAAACGATCTCGCGCGATCCGGTCTCGCTTGAGACTCCGGTCGGTCGCGATGGCGAATCAGCCCTGGGCGATCTAATCGAGGACCGCTGGGTGGGCTCTCCCGTCGATGCTGTTATCGATTCCAACGTCCGCGACGAGACTGCCAATATACTGAAAACTCTTTCCCCCAAAGAAGAGAAGGTAATCCGGCTCCGTTTCGGAATCGGCTGCGAACGCGAACATACCCTGGAAGAAATTGGCCAGGAGTTCGACGTTACCCGCGAGCGCATTCGCCAGATTGAGGCCAAAGCTCTGCGGCAACTGCGCTCCCCCGAGCGTGCCCGTCATCTTCGGGCGCTGCTGGCGGCTCGCTAACCTCTCATACAACTTAAAAAACGGGCTCAGGTCTCCGGATCTGAGCCCGTTCTGTATTTGGGATTGTAGATTTGGTTTGCCGGATATCGGAGGGTAGCTGCCCCATTCGGCCAATAGAATCAACTATCTAAAAGCCTAGTCTGTTTGGCCTAGCAATTGCTATCATAAGCGGATTCAATGGCAAACAGAGTACTTCTAGCAGTTCTTACTTTTCTCCTGACAGGCGCTGCCTTATGGGCCCAGACGGAAACCGGCCAGATTACCGGCACCGTTACCGATCCAACCGGCGCCGTCATCGGCAACGCATCAGTGAGAGTCGTCAGTGATGCGACCGGTGCTGAGCGATTGGCTACCACGAATGCTTCAGGCGATTTCACGGTCGCCAACTTACAACCCGAGCAATATACCGTCACGGTTCAGGCAGCGGGCTTTTCTTCTTTCAAGCAGACAGTTCCGGTCACTGTTGGATCGAAAGTTGGTTTACCCATAAAGCTCGAAGTAGGCAATACCGGCACCACGGTTCAGGTGAGCGAAGCCACTGTTCCGGTGAATACCGAAACCCAAACGCTGGCAACGAATGTCTCTCAGCAGCAAGTCCGGGAGTTGCCGACGCTAACCCGTAATCCTTACGACCTTGTTTCGGTCTCTGGAAATGTATCCAGCGCCGGGGCCGGGAATCGGGGTGTTGGTTACGCCATCAATGGCCAGCGCGAGGCGTCCACCAATGTATTGCTGGACGGTTCTGCAAACAATGATGAGTTCAACGCAAGGGTTGGCCAGCAGGTCCCGCTCGACTCCGTGCAGGAATTCAGCGTTCTTACCAACAACTTCACCGCTGAGTTTGGGCGTGCTTCTGGCGGCGTAGTCAACGTGGTCACCAAATCGGGTTCGAATGAATTTCATGGCACCGCGTACGAGTTTCTTCGCCTGTCGCGCTTTTCTTCAAACAGCTTTGACAACAATGCGAATGGCATCAAGAAGCCAGTATTTACTCGTAATCAGTTTGGATACTCCTTCGGAGGTCCCATTAAGAAAGACAAACTCTTCTTTTTCAGCAGCACCGAGTGGATTCGAGTTCGCAGCACTGCGAATGACATTGCGGTTGTGCCTTCGCCTCAGTTGATCGCTGCCTCTGCAGCCAGCACGCAGTCTTTCTTTAATGCTTATGGGAAGTTTGGTCCTGCCACTTCGGTCTTGCAGACTTACAACAATTCTCAGGCAAATATCTGTGGCAAGAGCTCAGCCTGTGCTGCCTTTGCCAGTGCAAGTCCTGGTGTGCCGCTCTTTGACAGGGTCCTCTATAGCATTCCTGGCGATGCTGGTGGCGGTTATCCTCAAAACCACTATGAGACGAACAATCGCGTGGATTGGAACGTCTCCGATCGAACGCAGGTCTATGCTCGGTACGCGCTGGAGAGCATCAATTACTTTCCAGGGTTTGTCTCTGCAAGCCCTTACAACGGCTACAACACTGGTGAGACTGACTTCAACAATAATGCGCTTGTTTCTTTGACGAAGACGATCACCCCGAGCCTTGTTTCCCAATCCAAGGCTGTCTTCAACCGATTGAACCAACAGCAGCCGTTCGGAACCGCAGGCGCCAATATCCCTACCCTTTACACCGGTTCGGCTGGTGCAACAACGCTGTTGAATCAAACGGTGCTAATGCCCGGTTACGTTCCGAACGCTCCGGGTAGTGGAATCCCGTTTGGTGGTCCGCAGAACTTTGTTCAGCTGTACCAGGATTTCTCCTGGTCAGTAGGCAAGCACCAACTGCGTTTCGGGGGTAGCTATGATTACCAGCGCGACAACCGAACCTTTGGCGCATACCAGACAGGTGGCTATTACCTGGGTGCTGGCGCTGGCACAACCGGAGGCACTGTTGCTAACTTGCTGGCTGGAACCGCTTATGAATTCCAGGCTGCGGTTTACCCTCAAGGTCAATTGCCGGGCAGTACGGTCAACTTGCCATTGACGCAGCCGAACTTCAGCCGCAGCAATCGATACAACGAGGGTGCAGTTTATGTGCAGGATTCTTGGAAGCTCATTCCTCGATTCACATTAAACCTGGGTCTGCGCTGGGAATACTTTGGCGTTCAACACAATAAGGACCCTAAGCTCGACTCTAACTTCTACGATCCGTCCACTCAGATTGATACGCCTTCTGGCATCCGCCAAGGCTCTGTGCAACTAGCGCCCAATGCCGGTGGTCTTTGGAAGCCGCGCGACACTAATTTCGCGCCACGAGTCGGCTTCGCGTGGGACGTGACGGGCGATGGAAAAACCGCAGTTCGCGGCGGCTACGGTATTGGGTACGAGCGGAACTTCGGCAATGTGACATTCAATGTCATTCAGAATCCGCCGAATTATCAAACTGTGCAGATTTTTAACAACACGGATGGCACCCCTATCCAAATCAGCCCAGCTAACTTCGGGCCGTTTTCTGGAACATCCGGAACGGTCAAACTTCCTAAAGCAAGTTTGCGCAATGTCGATTACAACATCCGTCAAGCCTACTCGCACCTTTGGAGTTTTACAATCGAGCATCAGATTACTAACACCGTTACAGCAGGCCTTGACTACACCGGGTCGCGTGGCGTTCACTTGTATGACATCCAAGTCTTAAACCGTCGCGGCTACGGAAACTATTTCCTAGGTGACCCCTGCCAGGCAAATGGAGGCACTGGTGCGTGCAATTCGTACTTGAATAATCAATACAGCGGCATTAACCGGCGCGGCGATAAAGGCTGGTCCAACTACAACGGCCTGAATGCGCGGATCAATACTCGTGACGTCGGTCATAGCGGTGTTACGCTAACTGCTGCTTACACGTGGTCTCATGCGCTTGATAACCTGAGCAGCACTTTCAGCGATGCAGATAGGTTTTCCAACAACAACGGTCAATTCAACACCGGCTATCTCGACCCTTACGCACCGATGTTGGACAAGGGTAGCTCCGACTTCGACATTCGTCAGCGGGTCTCAGTTACCGCTGTCTGGGATCTCCCGGCTTTCCGCGACGGTAAAGGGATTAAACACCAGGTTTTAGGTGGATGGCAGCTTGCACCTATCTTCATAGCGCGCAGTGGTTCACCCTACTCGATATTTGACAGCAGCAATCCAACGCTTACCGACACACCCCGAGCGGTCTTCGGAGGTCCAGTCTCGGTAAATGGAAATGGAACATTCCCCTTACAGGCACCTAACCAGTTCAGCTTTCTAACAATTCCAACAACTAGCATTTCGAGCTATACCTCACCTTACGGGTATGCTGACCTACCGCCGTTTTCTCCCGGTATGAGCGGAAGAAACTCCTTCCGTGCGCCAGGCTTCTGGGAGCTAGATCTTGGTGCCTACAAGTCGCTGGCTCTTACTGAGCGATTTAATCTTCAGTTACGAGCTGAGGCCTTCAACCTCATGAACCACGCGAACCTTTACGTCAACGGATCGGGTGCCGATGTCGCTAACGGAAACATCATCACTGCCTGCCGAGGTTGCACTGGCCTAGTTGCCGATCGGCGCAATCTGCAGTTGGCCCTTAAGCTCCTGTTCTAACAGGGTTGAGAAACGAAGAGGCCGTCCTTGTGGCGGCCTCTTCGTTTCGAACTCTTTCAAAATCTTAGAAATTGGAGGCTGCACCCGGCAGCCTTCCAGATTCAGGAGACTCGCAGGTAAATTCTTCCTAAGCTGTTCATTGTATTGGGCCAATCTGTCTGGTGGTCAAATTGCTTGGTACTCGGCAATGATTGCACGACCTAAGCCGTTTCTTGTTTTTGAAGCGGATCCCAAAAGTTTCCTCTTTGGTACTCTTCGTCGAGCCCTGTTAGCTTGCGGTTTACTATCCCTGGCCCCGTTGGCCGCTCCGCCTTCTCTCTTTGCACAGACGGTCACCACCGGTCAGTTGACCGGAATCGTTACTGACCCTGCTGGTGCTACTGTGCCGAACACCAAGCTGACGCTAACAAGCGACGCGACCGGTGAAGCACAAACCGCGACCAGCAACGGCTCCGGTGAGTTTCGATTTTCACTTTTGCGCCCTGGCTCCTACACCCTCGTTGTGACTGCGGCAGGTTTCCAGGAGACAAGTCAGAAGGCGAGCGTTAGCCTTGGCCAGTCCCAAAGCATTGCCGTTCAGCTCGGAGTTCAGCGCCAATCGACTACCGTGGAAGTTTCGGGCGCCGCGCCCTTGCTGCAGAGTGACAATGCGAACTTGGCGACCAGCTTTAACACTCAACAGTTGGAAAACCTCCCTGCACCTGGCAACGACATGACAGCCTACGCCTTCAATGCGCCTGGCGTCACCGTCAGCACCGGTGGTGGCTATGGCAGCTTCTCTGCTTTCGGCCTGCCGGCGACCTCCAATCTCTTCACCATCAACGGTAACGACAACATGGATCCGTACCTGAACCTGAATAATTCCGGTGCGAGTAACTTAACCCTAGGTTCGAATGAGATCTCGGATGCGGTAGTTGTGCTAAACGGCTATACCGGCCAGTACGGTCGGCAAGCCGGCGCGAACGTCAATTACGTAACCAAGTCAGGCACGAATATGTTCCACGGCAATGCCAACTGGCAATACAACAGCCGGGTAATGAACGCCAACGACTGGTTCAATAATGCAAGCAACACTCCCCGCCCATTTGCGGGCTCCAACGAGTGGGCTGACTCCATCGGCGGCCCGGTGATCATTCCTAAACTGTTCGACGGCCGCAATAAGCTGTTCTTCTTCGTCGACAACGAAGGCCTTCGCTACGTGCTGCCCGGTGGCGGCCCGGTTTATATCCCGACACAGCCATTTGCTGACTATGTGAATGCCAACATTGCTGCAACAAATCCAGCAGCCGCTTCGTTTTATAAGCAAGCGTTGGGTTTGTACAGAGGAGCCTCTGGCGCGCCTCGTGCGACCCCTCTTGGCCCATCTAGTTGTGGCGACTTCACCGGAGGAGGGTTCGGCGGTGATACCGGTCTAGGCTGCGCGGCCACATTCCGGAGCACAGTGAACAACTTAAATACCGAGTGGCTGTTAGCCGCTCGCGTCGACTATAACCTGAGCAGCAAAGACCAGATCTACTTCCGCTACAACACTGATCACGGCGTACAGGCGACCGGCACCGATCCGATTAATCCAGCATTTAGCGCTAATAGCGTGCAGCCGTCGTACGGTGGGCAGATTGGGTATACGCGAACTTTCTCGCCGAGCATTACCAATCAGTTGCTCCTCTCGGCCTCTTATTACACGGCCATCTTCGGACCGCCTAATCTCCAGGCCTCTCTTGCGGTTTTCCCTACGACGTTCAACTTTACTGACGGTGCCCCCTTCAGTAATCTTGGCGGTGCCAACAACACCTACCCGCAAGGGCGCAAAGTTCGTCAGTGGCAGTTGGTTGATGATTTCTCCGTTTCTCGCGGTACCCACACCCTCAAGTTCGGCGCGAATGTTCGGAAAAATTTCATAAGCACATATGCCTACGGCGCTGGCACGAGCGGCCTATACACTTTCAACTCGATCACCGACTTTGTTAACGGTAGTCTCGGAAACGGATCGACCTATGCCCAAAGCTTTTCCAATATCGGTGCCGAGCCTCTTACCTTATATAGCGCCGGCTTCTATGCGCAAGATGAGTGGAAGGTTCGCCCGAATTTTACTTTGACTCTTGCATTGCGTATGGACCGCAACGGTAACATTCGATGCGCCAGTGGCTGTTTTAACGAACTTGCGGCTCAGCCATTCTTACAGCTGAATCACGATCCAACAGTTCCTTACAACGCTGCAATCAAAACTGGTCTTACCGAAGCTTTCCCCAATGTGGAGCCTGTTGTTCCTGCTCCTCGGGTGGGTTTTGCCTGGAATGCCAGCAAGAAAACGGTTCTCCGTGGCGGCTTTGGGATTTTCTCCGATCTCTACCAAGGACTGATCGCAGATCGGTTGATCACGAATGCGCCAAACGTAGCTTCTTTCACCGAGAATAGTGGGACTGTTGCTCCCGGTGATCCTAACAGCGCCTCTGCAGCTGCCAGAAATTCATTCAACGCCTTACAGAGTGGTTTCGCGAGTGGTGCCACCGTTGCACAGCTATCAACCAGTGTTCCTGGCTTTTCCAAGCCGAATTTCAATACTATCGGTAACGAACTTTACAACCCAAAGTATTACGAGTGGAACTTCGAGGTTCAGCAGGATTTTGGAAAAGCATTGCTCTCTCTTAACTACGTTGGAAATAGTGGG
>CAXTWQ010000131.1:0-12781 GCA_964248065.1 uncultured Bryobacteraceae bacterium
GATTACTTGACTAACTGCTCGCACCGAAGCCTCAACTAAGTCCGCGTAGGCTTGCGGTAGATCGGGCGTGCCGGACAACATAAGGTTACTTAGCCAGAAAGTCAGGCAGTCAATTACGATGCCATCAAACTGACCATCAATAGCAGTAAGTCGGTCGGCCACCGCGAGAGGCTCCTCAAAGACCATGATGGCAGCGTCGCGAGAGAGCCGATGATGCTCGATGCGATCTGTCATTTCCTCATCGCCAGCTACCCCGGTGGCGATAAAGGCTTGCCGTGGGCCCGCATCTTTCAGCTTTTGAAGAGCCGCCCTACTCTTACCGCTTCGGCTCCCACCGCCAATCAAGATCATGAAAGATTTATTGGCCAGAGTGATTCCAAGAGAACCGCCAACCTGCATTTAAAGCAAGTCATGCGTCTCCGGGTTGACCAAAGGACTAAATGCCAGCCAAGGCCTGCCTGCACCCGTGTGACGAATTTCTGCGTTCACCTTAAAGACTTCTCGAATCAAACCGGGCTGCAGCACTTGGGCCGGATGATCATCAGCAATGACTGTGCCCTTTGATAGTAAAACAAGACGATCGCAATAAGCCGAAGCGAGGTTCAGATCATGGGTGATTGCAACTACGAGTAGACCCGACCGGCTCAGTTTCTGAAGAAGCTCATGTAGTGCCACCTGATGCTGGATATCAAGGTGAGTTGCCGGTTCGTCTAGCAGTAACACCCGAGGGCTCTGAGCCAATGCGGAAGCCAGCAGCACGCGCTGTTTTTCACCACCACTCAGAGTTCTGAAATCTCTCGATTGTAAGTGCAATGTTTCCGTGTCTTGTAGTGCTTTGGTAACCACAGCACGATCCGCCGAAGTCTCAAAAAAGCCAGAAAGGTGAGGAGTCCGCCCCATGGTTACTACATCTGCTGCCGTAAACGGAAAAGCGAACGGTTCCGATTGCATGACAACTGCCACCTGACGCGTGAACTGAAGCCGCGACCACTTACTAACTTCTATACGGCAAAAGCGGCAACTACCTTCCGTAGAAGTCAAGAGCCCGGCAAGGATACCCAGAAGCGTTGATTTTCCTGCACCGTTCGGTCCGCCGATAGCTACGAACTCGCTTTCACCCATCTTCAGATTGACGGAATGTAAAACCCGGTTCCCAGAGAAAGACATCCCAATGTTATCGAGATCGAAAAGGGAGTTCAGGGCTTGATCTCCGGATGAACTAAATGGAGCAACAAACGAGTAGCTTCGATCACACGGGGGCCCGGAATTTCGAAAGGTCCTGACGGCACCGCATAGATATGTTTGTCCTTCACAGCTCGCAATGTTGTTTGGGACTGCCAAAGCGCTTTTGCTTCCACCTGCGCCTTCTCGGTATCACCGCTCATTTCGAGGATCAAATCCGGGTTACGAGATACTATTTCCTCCAGCGTCACTTGTGGGTAGGGAGCAACGGAATCAGCGAGAATATCTTTGGCCCCAACAAGCGTGAGTAAGTCAGAGAAGTAAGATCCGTTAGCACCGGCAATTAAGCCCTGTAGACGGCCGGGCGTATGACCGATCAGGAACACTGCGGTGGGATGCGGCAAAGCTGATGTCTGTGAATGAATATTTCCGAGAGCAGTTTTTGTGGATGTTACAAACTTTGCTGCTGCCTGTTCCGTACCCGTTGCTTTTCCCATAGCCATCGCACCTTCATAGACCTCCTCCAGATTGCCACTCTTGACCTCAATCTCCGGAATCTTCAGAAGTTTCAATTGCTGTACTAAATTATTAGGCTGTTTCTCGACAACAACTAAGTCAGGATGAAGCGCGGAGATCGCCTCTACATCTGCTGTTAGATAAGTTCCTATCTTAGGTAGCTTGCGAACTTCCGGCGGGTACCGGCAGTAAACGGTGACAGCCACAACACGCGGTCCGGCGCCAATTGCAAATAAAGTTTCGGTAATGCTGGGGGCAGTTGAAATAATCCGTTGTGGAGTTGCAGCCCACGACCCGACAGAAACCAGGAATAATAGAAGGATTTTCATCTTAGCTCAGGCAGAGGTCAATCACTTCAGACCGGCCGTCCTGAGGCGTTGGGTAACGCTTTGGCGTTCAACCAGAAACGAACCTGGAAGCGTGTTTCGCCGGGCTTTGAGGTAAACGTGATGGATCCGTTGTGCTTACGAATGATGCGGTATACGGTATCCAGACCTAAGCCGGTGCCGCTTCCAACTCCCTTAGTTGTGTAGAACGGTTCGAAAATATGTGGCTGGACGTCGGCAGGTATGCCGGGCCCATCATCTACAATTTCTATAAGTATCGCCTCAATGTCGCGCGAAGTTCGGATTTTAAGATTCCCTTTGCCGCCCATCGCATCCACTGCATTTTCAATCAAGTTGGTCCAGACTTGATTAAGCGCACTGCCGTAAGCGGGAAGCTTCGGTAGATTCGTGTCATATTCGCGACTTACTTTCACGCCATGTTTCAAACGAAACTTAAGCATGGTCAGCGTGTTCTCAATGCCGCAATGAATATCGATCTCCTGGCCCGGCATCTGGTCCATATACGAATACTCTTTTACCGCCCGTACCAATTCACTAATACGGGCAGCTGAGCTTTCGATTTCGCCTGCCAATTTTTCCACACTCACGCCAGTCACAATCCGTTGAAGGGCATCCGCCAGAACCTCACCTTGAAAAGTCACCGCTAGTTCTTCTAGATTTGTCTCGTCTATCCCGGCTTCTACCAGAACAGAAGGATCGATGGATCGCCTGTGAATAGCTCGTTTCTCCAACCACGCCGCAATCTCATCTTCCAAGTCACTTTGAGTGAGCGAATCCCGCACCGGCACGTTTCGAAGTCCGCTGATGATTCTCTCTTCCAAGTCATTCAGCAATGTAAGATCATGCGCACTGCATTGGCTCTCAAGCTTGGCCGAGAGCTTACGAAGTTCAGCCGTGCAATGCCGTAGCGTTTCAGACGCGCGTTTAGCTGCCGACGCCGGATTGTTCAACTCATGCGCTAAGCCTGCCGACAACTTACCTAGGGCCATCAGCTTTTCCCGTTGCTGATCTACTCGACTTACTGCCCGAATCCGGTCAGAAAGTGCATTCACAAGTCTAGGTGTAAGTTCAGGAATGCGCCGCATCATTTCATCGAACCTATCCTTGTGAAGCCATAGCAGGCGAGTGGGCATGGTGGCCCACGCGACAGCCTCAAAAGTGGTCATTCGAGAGAACGGCAACATGCCCGAGATTTGTCCGGCTTCCACCATGAAGGTAGTAGCATTCGGACCGGCACTTCCGCCTCTACCTTGTATTTCGCCTTCTAAAACTACAATGAGGCGATCGGCAGGGTCACCCTCGCGGATCACTATCGTCCCGACTGGACACCGCTCCTCATGTGCATTCTCAATAAACCACTGCAATTGCTCCTCAGTAAGGTCAGCAAAGGAAGGAACAGCTTTCAGCGCTTCAGCCGTTGATAACTCGGCTTCAAGCACAACAGGGTTACTAGACATATCAGGACACCTTGCTCAAGTATTGGTGCACAAATTGAATTGCGATTGAGCCTTCGCCTACGCCTGAGGCAACGCGCTTCACCGATCCGTGCCGGACATCACCAACCGCAAAAATTCCGGGAACACTAGTTTCCAGCAGGCCCGGGTCGCGATCAAGAGTCCAGCCCTTCGGCGGTTTCCCGTCTCGAATCAAGTCCTGGCCAGTCAGAATGAACCCGCGTGCATCGCGCTCCACTAGCCCATCCAGCCAGTCCGTGCGAGGTTCGGCCCCGATAAAGATGAACACTCCCTGGGTCGGATATCGGCACAGTGTTCCGGTGGGGCGGTGGAGTGTTGAGATCGCCTCCAGATGTGTCTCCCCATGTACCTCAACCAATTCTGTCTGGGGCCAGACTTCGATGTTCGGCGTGCCCTGAATCTGCTCAATTAGGTACTGCGACATGGTACTGGTGAGCGATTGGGCGCGCACCAGCATCACCACTCGCCTTGCATAGCGCGAGAAAAACATAGCAGCTTGCCCAGCAGAGTTCGCGCCGCCCACGATGTATATATCTTCTTCCTGGCAAGACATGGCTTCTGTTGCGCCGCCACCGTAGTAGACCCCGGCGCCCTGCAGGCGATCCGCCCCGGGCACATCCAGTTTGCGCCATTGCACCCCGGTTGCAATCAGCAAGGCATGGCAGGAAAGCTCGGTTTGATCGCCTAATTGCAGATAACGATAGGGCCCATCTACGCGCGTCCGGATTACTTCCTGCGGGGAAACAATCTCAACACCAAATCGACGCGCTTGCGCCACGGCCCGGCGGGTTAAATCACCACCGGTCAAGCCGGATGGAAAACCCAGATAGTTCTCGATGCGTGAACTAAGGCCAGCTTGTCCGCCCGGCGCCTCGCGTTCCACCATCACCGTTTTCAAGCCTTCTGACGCACCATAGACAGCCGCCGCCAGACCTGCCGGACCACCGCCAACAATCGCGACGTCGTAGAAGTCTAATTCGGCTCGCGTGCGCAATCCCAACTGCTCGGCCAGAACCTGTGAGTTCGGCTCATGCAGCACTGTTCCGTCTGCGAAGTGCACTATCGGCAGCCGGAGTTCGCCGCCTTCCTGATAGCTGATCAGCCGCCGCACCTCCGGATCACGATCTGCTGTCTCAGCATCGAGCCACTGATAGGGAATCTGGTTGCGCGCCAGAAAGTTGCGCACCTCATAAGACGACGTGGACCAGCGCGTGCCCACGACGCGCAAGCCTTCGTAGGCGGGCCTGTATCCTCCAAACCAGTCGTCCAGCAGATCATCCAGCACCGGATAGAGTTGCCGTTCGGGCGGGTCCCATGGTTTTAGCAAATAGTGATTTAGACGAACCTCATTGATGGCTTTGATGGCGGCTTCGGTGTCGGCATACGCGGTTAGAAGTACGCGTTTGGCTTCTGGATACACTTTTACCGCTTCCAGCAACAACTCAATACCGTTCATTGCCGGCATGCGGTAATCGACCAAAAGCAGTGCTACTTCTTCATCTCGTTCGTCTAATCGCCTGATTAACTCCAGTGCACTTGCACCCGACTCCGCACGCAGCACCCGGCATCGATCACGATAGTGCTGCCTCAGGTCACGCTCGATTGCCTTCAATACTTCCGCATCGTCATCAACAATCAGGATGACTGGTTTACTCATAGAGGATCCTTCTCGAGTATGGTTCACCAACTTGACAAGCTAGTGATTCCGTATTGCACTTCAGGTAAAGTCTTACAAAGCTTCGTCTTCAGATAGAGTCAGCGACGCGATGCTACTTGGGCCACATCACGCATGTCAATGTCTGCAGCTTTGATATCGCTCGGAATAAACGAGCGGTCAAGCAGATCCGACATGGCAATGTGTTGCTTCAAAATTCCCGCTTTCAAAGCCATCGATTCAATCTGTTCCATATCCTGATCGCTTGGGTCTAACATTCGATAGCTCACGCGATCGGGCGGTTGAGTCAACACAAACCGCAGCAACTTTTCATCCTGACGATAATAGGGCGCCACCAACTTCGCAGCATCGAGCCGGTGCGTTTCTGCCCACTCACCACTCTGCGCAATGCCCCGGACCAGGTCTTTCACCACCGCAGGCCGCTGCTGGATCAAGTCCTCACGAACTACTAGAACGCACGAAACGAAGTGCGGCCAGATATCCTTCGCCATATACAGCACACGCCCGCTACCGTCCAACTGTGCGCGCGCTGCATGTGGTTCTCCTACGAAATAAGCATCGATTGCTTTGGCAGCCAGCGCACCGGGCATGTCTGACGGCTGAATCTCGACAAACTTAATCTCTTCCGGTCGTACGCCCTGATCGTCCATTAACTTACGGATGACTAAGTACTGATTACTGTACTTACTCGGAATCGCAAAAGTTCTGCCGCGCAAGTCGCGGAGACTCGTGGCCGGCAGATCCTTGCGCACAATTACCGTCGAACCGTCCCGATGGCCTAAGTACAAGATTTTCACGGCAACGCCCTGCTCGCGCAGCTTCATTGCGAGTGGAGCGATCATGAAGCTTGCCTGCAAACGATTGGCTTTCATAGACTCCACGACAGTCGGAAAATCAGTGAAACGTTGTGAAGTAAATCGGCTGCTCGTACTGGTTCGCGATGCAAAGTCGGTCACCGGACAAGTCAAGTGGCAGGTGACGGGCAGAAATCCTACGCGCAACTCCTGCCTGTGTGCGTTCACGGCAAGACTGCTATCGGCTGTGCGCCAGGGCTTGAAGCGCAAGAGGGCGAGCGCGCAGACCACCGCAAGAGTCCCAACTACCCACCTGACAAGAGAAGATCGCATGTCCTTCTATATGTACCAGTATTTCCTGCAGGCGGGGGGCGTCAAGGCTGAAGAGCTTCGGCCTGCATGCCAAGCTGCTCCAAAATGTGTTTGGTGGCCTTAACTACTTCCGGGTGAGTCGGGTCACGCGGTCGTTTTGCCGCAATGCAGACTTCATACCGAATCTCAGCGGGCCGTTCACTCAGAACCAGCACCCGATCTGCCAGCTGGGCGGCCTCCTCGATATCATGCGTTACCAGCAAGACTGTTCGTGGCCGCTGCTGTAGAATGCGCGCCAGTTCTTGCCGCATCCGCAATCGCGAGAGGTAGTCGAGTGCTGAGAAAGGCTCGTCCATCATCAGCACATCGGAATTACCGGCGAGAGCACGAGCCAGCTCCACCCGCTGCCGCATACCGCCCGACAGCTGATGTGGATAGTGATCTTCAAAGCTTCGTAACTGGATCAGCTCCAGCAGTTCCGCCACCTGTTGGGCGCGCGCGCCGCTGTCCTTAAACGAGCGTAAACCTAGTTCGATGTTTCCCCTCACTGTGCGCCAGGGAAACAGCCCGCTCTGTTGAAAGACCATACGAACTTCACCATGGCGTTCAATAGTTCCCGCATCCGGCTTGTCGAATCCGGAAGCCAGATTCAGCAGCGTGGTTTTCCCGCATCCCGACGGGCCCACGATCGCAACGAACTCTCCATTGAGAACTTCCAGAGATAGATCACGGAACACCTCAACGGAGCCAAAACGTCGCTGCACATTCCGAATCTGCAGAGCCGTTGGCTGTTTCTCAGAAGAGCGCAGCCTGCTAACGCTCATAGCCCCATCTTACGCTGGGAACACGGGTCAGACGCAGTAACAAGCGATCAATGACAACCCCGATGCACCCGATCAGGATCATCTCGACAGCGAGCAGGTCGCTTCGCAACCCGTTCCGCGCATCCATGACAGCAAACCCGAGCCCGTCGCGTCCGGCAATCATCTCTGCCGCTACTACCACCAGCCAACAGAGCCCGGCCGTCATCCGCAGTGTCGTAATCACTTCAGGCATAATGGCCGGCAGGATTACCTTTGTCAGTTCCTCCCAACGGCCAAAACCGTAATTGTTCGCGACTCGAAAGTACACTGACGGAACGCTCATCACGGCAGCAATGGTTGAAACAACCACGGGAAAAAATGCTGAAAGGAAGATAAGAAAAATAGACGCTGAGTCGCCTACGCCGAACCAGAGAATGGCGAACGGAATCCAGGCCAATGGCGACAGATTCCGAAAGAAGTTCATCAATGGCAGCAGGGCCGTTCGCGCTACCAGCGTCTTGCCCAACCAGATGCCGCATGGGATGCCGCTGCAGACAGCTAAAAGAAAGCCAAGTGTCACGCGGTAGAGGGAAGTAATCAGGTCGTCGAACAAACGGCCGTTCCTCAGCTCTTCTCCAAAGCCGACAGCAACGGACTGTGGCGACGGAAAAGCACTCTGGTGAAAGATATGCAGACGCCAGATTACCGTCCAAATTCCAATCAGCAATGCGGCGCTGACCCACGGCAGGGAAGCCCGTTGTAGCCTGTTGATCTCTGCTGCCATCGGCCGAATGATCGCCTATACCGCGACAGGCTTTTCCAACGTTGCGCTCGGCTCTGTACGGTTACTGGAAACAGAACCGCTCAGCGAGGTTGGTTTCTTGCGGGATGTCAGGCCAATTTCGATCACATTCGCGATAGGACCCACAATCGCCAGCGCAAAATACGGCGCATGAATAGACTCGCCCAATCGCAGGCCCATCTCGACAACTGCCACTAGAAAGGCGACCAGGCACTGCGCCCAGCGTCGCTTCACTGTTGTTTTTGGGTCCGTAATCATGAAGAAGATAAACAGCTGGTACATCGGCCCGGTGATAGGCGCCACCTCGGCCAGGAACGGGTGCCCCGTAATTAGGCTGCGTCCAAAAGAAAGGCCGATAAACGACAGGACATAGGTCGCGGTGATATGAAAGCGCTTCACCCGGATCACGATAAGAGCGCCCAATAGCCACACAATCAGCATCGGCCAAATCGTATTGCCCCACTGCACGCTCAACGTCGCCACATACTCGGGCGCAAGCAGCAACATGGCACTGATGGCAAGGTTTGACGGGTTCCATAGATGCCGGCCCTTCCAGCGGATGACGTACTTCGATGTAATAGCAATGGCGCTGCAGACAGCGTAAGGCCAGAACTCCGGCGATCGTATCAGGATGCCAACGCTGATGCCGGAAATGTAAGCACTCGCCAGATGCGGAAACTTTTTCGTGAACAGAAGCGAAAGCGCAATCTCTACTGCCATGGCCGTGGCAATCGCCAGAACGGTGCGAGATAAACTCTCCAGCAACCCGAATGAGACCTGTCCGACCAGCAGTATCAACGTGATGAAAATCGGTGGCAAGTACCGGTTTTCAACACTAAGCAAACGGCCCAAGGCGGAGCTGGACTTGGGCTGCTCTTCCTTCCTCCGGTTACCAGCATTTACAACGGCAGCGCTCACCCTGGCTCCTTCACCGTGTGAATTTTATCAAGTTCGGGCAGAGTAACAATTTGCTTGCCGCCTGCTGGCCAGCGTATTTCCACCCGATCGACACGCGTCGCCTTACCAAGGCCAAAATGCAGCCTGCGCTGGTTTTGCGAACAGAAGCCGCTGCCGCCTGATACCTCCTGCAACTGCTGTTGTCCATTCCAGAACATGCGAACCTGCGCACCAATGGCACTACGGTTACTCCGAACGCCCTCCAGTTGAAACTCAATCCAGTGATTTGTAGGCGTCACGCTGTTCTTATACAGCAGCAGCGGACCCTTCTGATTGGCCACCACCGCATCCAGCGCGCCATGATTTTCCAGATCTGCCAGCACCACCGCACGCCCGTCGTACACATCTTTCACGCCTACCATTTGCGCAACCTCGGAAAATTGGCCGGCGCCATCGTTCACCCAAACATGTTTCTGCTGGTAACCCGATAAACTGCGGCCCTTCAGCGGAGGCCAGTTCGCCGCGTCCGAGATGATGCTCTTGTTTCCGCCAGCCACCTTCGAATAGTCGTACCAGTAGTTGCGGTCGCGGTCCAGTGAGACGTTTCCATTCACGACATACAAATCGAGATTGCCGTCGTTATTCAGGTCCCCAAACTGGCCGCCAAAACTCCAGCCGCCCATCTCGACCCCCATTGCATTGGCAAGGTTCTGATACTTGATTCGCTTGGTAGCGGCTTCCACTTGCGGCATCCACAAATTATTGCCCTGTACCAGCACCCCTTCTTCAGAGATATTGGACACATAGATTCCAAACTGACCCTGGTTCAGAACGTCTCCTACCGATGCCGTCATGCCGCTCTTCGGCGCATAGCCAACACCTGTGTCCTTGCCTGACTCGGTGAAGCTTTTGCCGCCGTTATTGCTGTAAAGCTCAGATACCCCGTAGTCGTTGGCAACAAAAAGATCTGGGTAGCCGGTGCCGCGCAGATCTGCTGCAGTTGCCGCCAGAGTCCAACGCCGCGACTTGATCCCCATCTTCTCGGAAACCTCTTCGAATCGGCCGCCGCCCAAGTTATGAAAAAGATACTTGCGTCCGCCATTCTGGGCGTATTCGAAGCTCTCGGGCATCATTAAAGTGTTCTTCAGCTTCCAAAGATTCACGTTTTCGGGATAGTAGCCACCCAGGAAGAAGTCCACTTTGCCATCGTTGTCGTAGTCGAACCAGACAGCCGAATTTGCATTTACCCAAGGAGGCAGCCCAGCCTGTTCGCTTACGCGCGTGAAATGCTTGCCGCCATCGTTATGAAAAAGCTCCGGTCTGCCCCATCGATAAAGCAGCACGTCCTCATAACCGTCGTTGTCATAATCGGCCCACACTGTTCCCATGGAGACGCCTGTATCGGGACAATTCAGGTCAGCTAGTCCCACCTTCGCCGCTACATCTTCGAATGTTCCATCGCCTTTGTTGCGATACAGCGCGTTCTTCGTTCCTTCGCCGCTGTTGGTGACATACAGGTCATCGAACCCGTCGCGATCGAAATCCACCACCGAAACTGCGGCTCCCATGGACGCAACCTGCTCCATAATGTGGTTCAACTTCCCATCGAGCGTCGGCGCCTTGTGCTGAAAACGAATGCCGGAAGCCACAGCCGATTCCTTCATCGTGAAACCATAGGGCGACAGCGCTCCCGCTTCAGTGCGCTTGGCAAGCTCCGCCCGCTTAACACGCTTGTAGACCAGCGGCGTTGCCAGTAACCCGACAAACAGCAGCGCTGCAAAACTTCGTGCAACCCTCGTGTTCATTGCTTTCAACTACGCACTTCACTCATTCGCGCTCTTACTGCCACAGCGCTCTCCCGAACAAGTCCGGCCCCACATATCGCGTGTGATATTCTCGCCAGTCCTGCGGGTGCAAGCGATAGGCCGGGTCATCCTCCAGCTCACCTGCTGCACGGTCGTACTCTTTCATTCCTTGATACGGCAAAGGCAAAACAGTCTTGGAAAACGTGCAGTTGTAATCCCCATCTTTAATCCATCCGTTGCCTACCAGCACGAAATCCCGCACCCAACCGGATGCCGGCTGAGGCGGAGCTTTCACCCGTAAACGCAATTCGTCCCCGGCATTGGTGATCAGCATTCGACTATCCGCTTTCTCCAACAACGGCCCCACATCTCCCCATCGCGTGTAGTAACCTTCCAGGTCGCGCCAACGCGGCCCACGCTGTTCTACTTCATCGTAATCCGGCAGCTCCGGAGACGAGCTGTTCGCCTGTGACATCCGCGAAAACCCCCGATAGCTGAGCGTGGCATCCGCTACTCCAAGGTGCTGCACCTGTAGCTGATTCTCCAGTACGCCAGTTGCCCAAGCTAGTCGATCCCAGTAGATCTCAAGGTTAGTGCGCAGTCGAAGCCGTCGCTCGCAGCCCGGTATGAAGATCCCGCTTAGATCCAGAACAACATTTTTCAGGCGGCCAGCCGGAAACCCTAGATCGTGTCTGGCTACCTGCCATTTGCCGTCTCGTCCGAGCACTTCGATACTGAGCCCGTGTGGCGCAACGTCGCTGCTTTGCCCGAGTGCCACATTAATCGTCGCATCGGTTGGATGCAGCCATCCGCTGCCAATCATATATAAGGGACCGGCTCGCGGTGCATTGTCGGGAAGCGTTAACTCCACCCAGTGATCGCGCGTGACACCTTGATATCGCCCGCGTCCGAAACTGTCCAAGTATTGTCCGTCCAGCGCCGCCACGGTCGCCCTTACATCTGTGCCCCGGTCGTCGGTTGCTTTCTCAAACGCTTGCGCCTGTCCAGTCGCGTACAGAAGGAGAGGCGGTGACGGCACCGCAAATCGTTCGTCCGTGAACACTTCCGTTCCCGTTGGATGATCAACGGCCAGTAAAGAGTAGTGATCGATGTAGAACGTCTCCCAATACTCAGCCGTAATGCGCAGATCGTAGTAACCATCGCGCGGCTGAACGGCGGCCCCGGGAATTTTAAACCACTCCTCTGTCTGCCCGATACCCGCTACCTTTTGCGCATTCACATGCAACCCGAGCGCTGGCGACCACGGTGGGCAGTCCTTCACGAACCGCATGCGCTTGCCATCCCAAGCAAACAAGAACGGGCACGACCCCTTCAATCTTTGCTGAGCCAGCGCCGTGGTATCTCGCTTCAGATCGAACTCCACCTGCAAGGCCCCATTGGGCCAGACGATTCGGGCGAGACTCGCCTCCGTGTTCGCTCCCAGGCCGAAGTGCGTCATAGCCGAGGAGATACTCTGTTTTTGTGTCAGCAATCCCGACCGCAGCTCAATCTCCCCGCCCACTCCGTATGAGTTGATTCGCTGGTCACCGGTTGTCTGCGAAGCTCGCGTGCGAATGGTCTGCCAGCCGTAATTCTTCGTGCCGCGGCTAATAAAACTCTGCAGCCCGTTGCTAACGCTCAAGGTGACGGCATCGAGCTGGCCATCACCGTTGATATCAAGCACGGTCTGGCACATCCCTTCGAGCTTTTGCGGTAGCGGCTGAAATGATCTTCCATCGCTAAGAAACACTTGATTCCCAATGGCAAGGTCGGGGCTGCCGTTGTTGTCCAGATCAGCCAACAGCAGCCCCGCCGTACCCGTGTCGGCCCGCAGCAGTGTCGCCGTATCCCAGCCCGCGCCGCTGTTCTTATCCGAGATCCTAAACGCCGTGCCGTCGTCGGCCAGCGTCACAAAATCCATCGCGCCATCACCGTTCACGTCGCCTGCTGCCAGACTCGTCAGACGTTTACTCAACACCGGTGCTGTGCGCTGCCGGTAGTTGCCGAGCCGCTCATTACTGAAGGCATGCAGCTGCCCGTCCGCGCCGATCATGGCCACGTCCGGGTCTCCATCCGCGTCAATATCTGCCGCTACGAAATCGGTTACGCCATCGACGCCTGAAAACGGCCGCAGCACCGCATACGTTCCGTCGGCATTATTCCGCAGCACAAC
>CAXTWQ010000132.1:0-5802 GCA_964248065.1 uncultured Bryobacteraceae bacterium
CCGTAATCTGCGATGTGCTCTTGTGAGCATCCACTCCAACGTAAAGCATCGGGCGTCTCCTTCGTAGCCGCCCGTCATCGTACCTTTATGTTGTAGTAACTAGGCCGGTGCTTAGGAAAGATTTTGTGCCTAGAGCAGAGAAGTCTGCCGCTTTCAGCGCGGCAGCGCAAGAAGTGATTGATAGAGCACTCACGGTGATTTCCGTCGGGCGCTGGAAACTAAAAGATATTTAGCGCCTTAATTTTATCTTTTGAGTCTCCCTGGAGCTTAGTAATGATGCTCCTTGTATTCACTTTGCAAGGTCTTCCCTCATTAATCCGCCCTGTGTAGTTGTGGCTCAGGGATTGCATAAAGGTAAGAACGAAAGGTTACGAAGCAGCAGCCTTTTGTGGGACAACAAAGCGCGACAGATTCGCTTTGCTCTTTCCTGCAATTGCTTTGGTGCACGAACGGGAGCAGCAGGTGCCTGCATCACAACGAAAGAAGGTCGAGCCATATGTTGAACCAGCAAGAGAAGCTTCTCTCCCATAAACGATCCGAGACCGGTGGATTCAGAACGTACTTCCTGCGATTAATTCTACGCCTTTCCGCAGCAGCTCTCTTCGAGGTATGTGTCCTATTCTCTTCCGAGATGCATGCTCACACTGAGGCTTTGGCGTTTGGTCCTTCCCTAATTGATCCGCCCGTTTGCTCCGTCATCGGGCAGAGCAGTGCGCCGAACTGCAACATCTTACCGCCGATCTCCGCTGGATCTCCTTTTAATATTCAACTAGGACTAACTGCGGGTTTGCAAGTAGTTAGTGCGGCGGGTTACAAATTTCAGTCACCCGTCTATAACGGCTCGTTTGTAACTCCGGTTGTTGAGTTACTGCCCGGCTCAATCTTTAACGTACACCTTACAAACACACTTCCCCCCAGTGAGAGCGCCGGCAAGCCCGCACCCGGGATGGAACACTCGATCGGCCACACCAACCTCCATACTCACGGTCTGATCGTTTCTCCCCAAAATGGAACCAGTGCTTCCGGGCATGGCGACAATATTCTCGTCGACCTCGGTCAAAACCAGTCCTTTGATTACCACATTCAAATTCCCGCCTCTCTTCCAGCGGGTGTATTGGATAGCAATCATGCCATCGCACATCCAGACGGATTCTATTGGTATCACCCGCACCTGCATGGTTTATCGAAAAATCAGGTAGCGGGCGGCATGAGCGGCGTGCTCTCTGTCGGACGCGGAAAAGACCTTCTGACGGTGAATGGGCCCGGCGGCACACCGGATGGACCGGCCACTACTGCGCTCCGCAATCACACCGACGTTCATTACGTCGAATTAAAAGATTTCGAAATTACTACGTCCACGCAGCCCGAGTCGGCTAATGGAAATTCTCCGGCGCAGTGGAACAACGAGGCCAACCCGCAATACTGCGGCGACCTTAATCTTGCGACCATGCAAGCTAAGAATGGGTATTGCAGCGGAGTACCAAGCAGCGGTTCTCAAGGTTCGAACCCTTATTGGCTATTCACCATTAATGGACAGCGTTACCCCACAATCAACATAGGTCCGGGCCGCCATCACCTGTGGCGTATCGCCAATCTAAGTCCTACTGCGACCTATGTTCTCGAACTGGTGGACGGCATCAAACCCATAGAATTTCAGGTCGTGTCGGTGGATGGTGTCGTTGCCGGAATACGCGATGCAGTCCCTGGATCGGTTGCGGCAGTCAATCGAAAACAGCTGCTCCTGATGCCAGCGGGCCGGGCTGACATCTTCATCGCCAACACGAACACTTCGGCTTTAGCTAAAAACCTCGTATTTCGTACCGCTGGTTACGACACAGGCGGCGACACATGGCCCAAAGTTAATCTGGCCTCCGTTCAGCTTGCTCCATCACCGTCCGCCGCTCCCTTATCTCTGCGCGTGGAACTACCGAGAGAGACAACCGAATCATCTCTTGCCGCAGAGCATGCACTCCCGTTCATACCGAAATCTGGTTGCGTTCGCGCCGCTTCCGGCTTTGCGCTGAAACCGGGAGAGCACCGCCAAATAACATTCGATCAGACTGACACTGACTTTCGGATCGGAAGTCAGATTGTAGATCAGAACGGAATGATTGATTCTGCTTCCGTCATCACGCCTCAACCTTTTCCACATATGTTGGATTGGAACACCACAAAACATCTCTGCATTCCCTTCCAGGCTGCCGAGATATGGGAAATCAAGAACGTTGCTCCCGAAGACCACAACTTCCACTTACATCAATCAAAGTTCCGACTTGCCACTAGCACGGAATTGGCAAGCGTTGGAATTCATGAGCCTGCTGTGGTCGATCCCACCGGGAATTTGTCACCCGTCCTCATTGACGCCAATGCTGCCGGTGCCAAGCGCGCGACCATCTGGCATGATACTCTGCCAGTCCCACGCGCGGGAGATGCGACCCATCCGGGAAAACTCTACATTGCAGTGAACTTCAAAGCTCCCGAGCAGATAGGACGTTTTGTGATTCACTGCCACATTCTGGAACACGAAGACAACGGCATGATGGCGCCGATTGAAGTAATCCGAACCCACTGACGAATCACGGTCTACAACCAACTCCATAGCAAAACAGACGGTGCGAGCAGATCGATAGCGCCTCTGTGATGCTGCTTCATCGCCGCTCCTATAATTAATTTGCGCGTCAGTGATATCACCAAGAAAGCCGAGATAGACCGCGCCATGTTCTATGCTCACTGCACTTCAAAGGACAACCTACTTCGCTTGCAGCTTCAGCTCCTGGTATTGCTGGTGCAGCGAGTGCAATTAAAGAAGCCTTTCCTGCTGATGTTGCTCTCTTTTCGAGCACATCCGCACCGCGCCGTACACTCACAAATGCTTATAAAGCGGCGCAAGCGAAACGGCGCGGGTGATACGCGAGGCCTCGAGCAGCATCCCGATGACATACTAGCCGCAAGCCCGTGAGGCAATTGACAGCACAATCCTAAGAGTTTTAGGTGAAGCACTTCGTCTCTCCACACTGCTCGGGGTCGCCGCACACGTCAAACCAGCGCTCGGGTGAGGCCTATGTCGTGGAAACCTTTAGGCTGGTTTGACGCTGGGACCGCCCCGAACAGGTTGGGCGCACTGCTTGAAATCTTTTTTCTCCTGTGGTTAGCATCTAACCGCCTTTTGCTTGCCGCTCCTCCACCTACTGCGGGCGCTCAGCCCCCCAGCTGCCTGGACCCTTCGCACGCGCCAGAGTGCATCAAAAACGTGACCGGAATCGTGAGATCTTGCCAACAGCACCCGCTTGCCAGGCACTCCGGTAACCAAACTGCGGTAACTTCCTGCCCCAATGCAGTCAGTTCTCCCGAGTTCGTAGGACAGCCGTTCAGCTTCCAACCGTCCGCATAAATGGCGTACGCGGGCTGCCATGCGGCCTTGCGCAGACTGGTCACCTGCATATCGCGGATGTTCTCCTTCGTTCGCCCGCGATACATGAGTAGCGGTCCGGCACTGGTCATCACGCCCGACGTCGGGCAGCAACTGCAAACACCGGAGTCGATCGTAAGCTCTGGCCCTAAAGTGCCGTTATTGTCAATCGTTGTCTGCACCAGATAGGTATTCTCGCCTCCGCGCGGATCGAGCCACGCTACGCCTGCGCCGCCGCCCGGCCAGGGGAATAACGCAACATACATGTGTTCTCCGGGTGTTGAGTTGCGATAGGGAACCACAGGTCGTGACCACGTGTTGCCGCCGTCTTGGGAAGTCGCCACCACGATATGGTTCGCTTCCCTCTCCGCGTCTCGTACCAGCCATTGAGCAACGAGAACGCCATCCGGCAATTCAAGAATTCCCGGCTCACTGGACGAAGCGGCCAGCACGTCGGGACTGTCTGCCACCGTGCGCACCGTCCCCCAATGGCCTGCGCTCCAGGTGCTGAAGCGGAAGGCTTTGCCGCGGGCGGAGGGTTCCACCCAGCTCAAGATTAACGTTTGTCCACGGCCCGCCACTACTCGGGGAACGGAACTGCCTGGGGCTGCGGGTGATTCTATGTACTGGACCTTTAAAGCCGCATCGGCAGCCACCGCCGATGCGCTTGCGCCCACCCAAACTAAGACGAGAAGCAAAGACGTTCGCATAGCTCCTCAAGATTTCCATTGATTACTTGCAGCGCGCGCCGCTTCCGTCATCTGTTTGCGAAGCGGATCGTACATGGAGCGCATGTGAGCATCGATCATTTTCGGTGCCGTTTCCGGAGTACCGGCATGGAACGGCGGATGAGGATCGTACTCGAACGCAAGCTGCAGCATTTCGGCGTAGGCGTGGCTTCGAAGTTTTGCCGCGAGACCGAGACCAAAGTCGATTCCGGCTGTGACGCCTCCGGCTGTTATCCGGTTGCGGTCTTCCACAACCCTGCCAGGAGTCGGCGTTGCGCCGAGCGCAGATAGCACGTCGCGAAACGCCCAATGCGAGGTGGCCTTATAACCGCGAAGCAGTCCGGCAGCGCCCAGAACCAGCGAACCCGTGCAGACACTGGTCACATACTTCGCCCGGCGGCCGCGGTCGGCCAGGAAGTCGAGCGTTTCGGCATCCTGCATCAGGGCCAGTGTTCCACGGCTCCCGCCACCAATGAAGAGCACGTCCAACTCCTGTGGACATTTCGAAAATGTTGTCGACGGAAGGAGTTGTAGCCCACTGTCGGTTTTCACGGCTGCTGTATCCTTCCAGACCGTATGCACTTCGATGTTGCCCAACGCAGATAGGAAGGTTTGCGGCCCCAGAAAGTCCAGAGCGGTCATCTGTGGATAGATCACCATCGCGACCTGCTGTGGCGGTCCCGTTGGAATGCTTGCGTGCGGGTTTTCGCTCCCCTCGTGTGTCTTCTGCTCATTCGCGATGGCCGGAACTGCGCTGAGCGCAGCAATCGCGTAGTTAAAATCTCTTCGTCTCATGCAATTCCCTCTTTCCTTAACGGTCAAATCGCAGCGTGAGTGCAAATGTTCTCGCGGCGCTCAGTTGAATCCAATCGTCCACAAGCTGGTGGCTTCCCGTGTAGTATTTGCGGTTCAACACGTTGTTCACGTTTAGCTGCAGCGAACTCCGCCACTCGCTCACATGGAACTGATAAGCAGCCATCGCATCGAGGCGCGCATATCCCGGCAGTTGAAAGCTGTTTCGCTGGTTTCCTTGTCGTATGGATTGCGAGAAAATCCCGCTTCCGAACGACCATTTCCTGGTAGCTGCATACCGTAGCCAGACGCTGCCTGAATGGTGCGGCACATCGGCAAGCCTTGTTCCGGCGAACGCTGGATCGCGAGTGACAAGGGCGCTGATGTACGAATAGGATGCAATCGTGGCCAGGCGCTGGGTGACTCTTCCCAGCATGTCGAACTCAAGCCCTTCCGAACGCGCTTCGCCAATGGTGCGGATCAAGGGATACAACGTGTAATCGGCTCGATTGCGTTTGTTTAAGCGATAGGCGGACACTGTAACATTGAGCGAACCATCCAGGCGGGAAAACTTGTAGCCTGCTTCCACCTGCCGCGAGCGCTCAGGCGCCAGCGCAACGCCCGACACCGGATCGCGTCCGTTATTGGCGTCCACAGCCGCCTGATACTGCCCGTAAAATGAATGCCGCTGACCCAATGCCCAAATCGCGCCGATGCGAGGAGTGACAAAGTTCTCCTTGTTTGGCTTCGTCCCAGGGCTGGCATAGATGGCGCTTGTACCATCGAAGCGCACTGCGGCCACGACGCGAAGGCCGCGTCCAAGATCGAGCGCGTCCTGCAAGTATCCGCTCGCCCAGCGGTTACGATCAATCG
>CAXTWQ010000132.1:5812-10226 GCA_964248065.1 uncultured Bryobacteraceae bacterium
ATCGTGTCCAGGGGTAATGCCGTCGCGCGGTCCAGGGGTGGAACCGGTGAAAAGACCGGGTTGAAAACACTGATGGAGGAAAGCTGCTGAAGGTAGGCGGTCCCACTCTTGTCGCTCGAGTAGTAATCAAATCCCGCCAGCAGCGTATGCTTCAGCCATCCTGTTCGTTGCCGCCCTTGCAGGTTCACGTTCACCTGATTCAGCCGATAGCCGCCGTCGGGCCGATTGTAGAAGTAGTATCGGCAGAGTTCGCCTTGCGTTGCAAAACAGTCCTCGCCCGTTGTCAGGTTCACGCGATAGGGCCAGACATCGTTCTCAAACATCGATCCCCAGAGGCTTGTGAAGGATCCACTGACAGTCCACTTAGCGCTCAATTCGCGCTGCGCGCGCAGCCGAAGACTCCTGGTATCGACGGTGGACAATGCATTCGAATTGTAATATTGCCGGCTCCAGGGCAGATTGGCCGGCCGGTTCCCCACCGCCGGAACTCCGAAATCGTTGCGATAGGCCTGGTTGGTGTAGTCGAACGTAGCGGACACTTCCGTCCGCGTATCAGGACGCCACGCCACGGCTCCCGTCACCGCGCCTAAATTGTCACGCACGAAATCGCGATTGTTTTTGTTGTGAAGGAACGATCCCGCAAACCGCCCCAGCAGCGTCCCGCTTTTGTTTAAGGCATGATCGGCTTCAAGAATGGAGCGGGTGGCTCCGAACTGGGTTCCTGTCTGCTCCAGGCCGTAGTGAGAACCGTTGGCAAAAGGGCGCGAGACCACGTTCACCAGACCACCCGGCTCGGCTCGTCCGTAGAGAACCGTCGCCGGGCCTTTCACCACGCTGACCGATTCTACGTTCGCCATGTTGACCGGAATGCCCTGCACTTTCGTCCCATCCAGGTAATAGCTGGACATGCCGGACATTGATCCCTGGGCCGTCATGGATGAAGTTTGAAAACCGCGAAGAATCAGCAGCGGCTGCGAGCTGCCGTTAAAGCCGAAGTCTGTGGTTACTCCCGCCACGTTGCGCACCGCCTCGGCAAGCGTCAACGTATTTTGATCCTCGAGCACGGAACGCGGCACCACCTGGACAGCTTGGGGTGTTAACAGCAACGGTTCCGCTGTCCGAAGCGCGGTCGCATCGCGTGAAACGGAGTAGTTCTGCCGGTCTTCAACAGTAACTTGCTCCCGCACCGTGCGGACTGCAAGGGTGATCGAAACCAGCCCGTCTTTTTGTGGAACCTCAACACTGATTTCGGTACGCTCGAATCTAGGCTCGTCCACAACGACGCGGTAAGAGCCCACCTTCAGCGCATCGAACGTAAATTTTCCCTCGGCATCGGTTCGCTTTGCGGAATGGAAGGGAGCCGCCGTCCCCAGGACAGACACTTCCAGACCGCTCACCGGCGCGCCTAAGGCATCGCTTATCACTCCGGCAAGCTGCGATGGACCGGTCTGGGCAGCCGCGATTAGGGCCAGAAGACCGACCAGAGACAGCCGGAAGTAACGAAACAGAACCGGAGCGAGAGCACACATGAAGGTGACTCTGCTTAGTCTAGGTAAGCGTTCCCGCCGCGGCAATGCGGCAAATTGTCGCATTCGCGCCCACGCTACTGCAGAGGCGGATATTTTTCGAGTTTTCGCTGGAGCGATCGCCGGTGCAATCCCAGCAACCGCGCAGCCTGCGAGATGTTACCGCCGCAGTCGCTCAGTACTCGTTGGATGTGTTCCCACTCGACACGCGCCAGCGAGGGGGCGATGGGGATCTCCGTAGACGTTTGCTCGTCGTCCCGCTTGTCGTGGGAACGCTCATAAGCAAGAAGGATCTGGTCCACATCGGCCGGCTTACTCACGTAATCGTCGGCTCCTAGCTTTGTCGCTGCCAAGGCAGTCGCGATACTTCCGTAGCCCGTGAGCATGATGATCTTCAGCTCCGGGTCAAGCGAACGTAGATGGGAAACGACGTCCAAGCCGTTTTCGCCTGAGAGCCGCAGATCCACCAACACCAGATCCGGCTCGATTTGTTGCACAGCGGCGATGGCCGCCCGGGCAGTCTCGACGCCTTGGGCACGCCAACGCCTGTTCTCAAAAGCACGGCACAGACGATTACGAAAAATTTCGTCGTCGTCGAGGATGATCACCGCGCGAGCTTCAGCGGTTGGTAGCACGTTGCCTCCGCCGAGAGCGGCAATTCAAGAGCCGCGACCGTGCCTTCGCCCGCAACGGATTCAAATGTCAGGCGTCCGCCCCATTGCTCTGCCAGAGCGCGAACCAGGAAAACGCCAAGACCCATTCCCCGTCCAGCGGGTTTGGTTGTAAAAAACGGCTCACCAATTCGCTGCAGTACATCCAGCGGCATTCCACAGCCCTTATCGGCTATCTCAAAGCGACCCGTTGTGATGTGGAGTGTGATTGCTCCATCGTGACTCGCTTCCGCAGCGTTTTTGAGCAGCGCAGACAGCGATTGAACCAACCCTTGCACTGGCACTTTCATGTTCGTCGAATCCGAATATACGACTTGTACCCTTTCTCTGATTTCGAGAGAAAGGGTCTCGAGAACATAACGCGCTATTTCATCGCCTGAAACAAGGCGCGGAAATTCTGCGGGAAGTTCGGCACCCTGAGCGCTCATACCCTGCAGGATCCGGCGGCACCTCTCTACCTCCGACCGAATCAGCCGGCTGTCTTCGGCAATTGCGCCTTGCGGTTCGGAAGCTGACGACATGCGCTCCAACTCTTTCGCTACAACTGCGATCGTTGCCAAAGGCGTAGACAGTTCGTGTGCCGCGCCTGCGGCCAGAGTGGCGAGGGACGCCAGGCGCTCCTTGTTCGCGAGCTGCCGTTCGAGGGAAACCAGCTGAGCCTCCCGCTGCCGCAGCGCTTCAGAAATTTTTCCACTAAAAATGGCAATCAGGCAGGCGGCAAACGAAAAGCCAATCCACATTCCCGTGAGGTGTAAGTCGTGGTCTTGCTGCTGGTGATGGTGCGGTTCGAGCGCGCTCAGTGGCATGTAGAAGAAAAACAATGATCCGAAGCAAATCACCGCCATCGCGCCCAGCGCCAACGTCCACCGCCGACTGAGAATCGTCGCCTACAGCGTAATCTGCACCAGGTACAAGAGGCTGAACGGATTGCTTGCGCCTCCGGTCAACATGAAGATCCCGGTCAGCGAAAGAATGTCAAAACAGAAAAGTCCGGCAATCAGCTGGTCAAATGCAACGCCGAGAATCGACTGCAGCGCACGATGAAAGACGTTCGTCAGCGCCATAATTACGATCACCAGTGATCCGGCAACAATGACGTGTTTTGCGCCAAGGCCGAAGCAAGCCACCGCCAAAATAGCTGCCTCAATGGCCACCAGCCCATAACGGAGACGTAAGATCCACGGCAAAGCAAGCCGGGACGTTACTTCCTCTGAAGTTCCAGCGCGCGTCAAATGTTCAGCTTGGTCAAGGCCTTGCCTTTTCGTCTCCACTTTCAATTCAAGCGCAAAGCACTCTGCGGAGCGATTCAGCTTGCTCGTCACGGAAGCTCTCCCAGATTTCATTCATGCTAATTGTCCGCTTTTGTCGTACTCAGATTCGGCTGAACGCATTGAAACCGGTTCACGAGTGCTCGTAATCCCGAATCGCCACCACAAGCCGATTTTCCATTGCATTGGCGACATAAAGAGATGCAGAATGCTTACGCTGCTCGGATGCTGAGAGACGCCTATGTGAACACTGCTCGCAAATGAGACTGTCGGTGACCACCAGAACGGCAATACGCGGACCGTCGCAGATCTCGCAACTGTATCGTTCGACGACACTTGTGCGGCTGCGGTGCTACCAATCTATGGACTCGTGTTACTCTCGCCGAGAGCATACTAACTGAGTCTCAGCGTCCGGCGACTCGACGACGGAGTGCACTCAGCCTTACGGGAACAGTTTCGGCATTGGGAGGGCTTTGCGCTGTATGTAAAGCCCTGTGCACCTCGACTTAACCCAATGGGGTGAAGCCGTGGTCGGCTGGACAGCGATACTCCTTTTCGTCCGGCAAATAAGTAAAATCATGCTGCGTGTAGAAGCCCTTTGTTTGTTGCTTTCGATCCAACACGGGAATGTACGGCGTCATCTGCCAATGGGAAAGCCAAGACAGGAATTCACCCATGCCGCCGATCAGGTAATGATCCTAGTAAGCGAACTCGGAAGCTCCTCGCTTGCTCGACAGGGCTGCTTTGGGTGGCGAGTTCCGAGACGTGCGGCGCAGTTCGGGTTTATCTTGCGCTTTAGACGAAGGCAGATCAGAAGTCTGTTCCGGCTCCGCGACAACGTTCTCTCTCTCGACCTGCTCGAGGTACTCGCGTACGGTGCGATTGACTTTGGCAATCCCCCGGCAGTTGCTCACGAGCCATCGTCCAGTGAGGGCTGCATCGGCGCGAA
>CAXTWQ010000132.1:10250-12567 GCA_964248065.1 uncultured Bryobacteraceae bacterium
CGTTCATACTCTGCTGGACAATGCGCTCGAAGAGTTCAAGGAAGAGCGACGACTGATGAAAACGGCCGTGCCGATTCTCGAAGAATGTCGAGTGGTGCGGGACTTCTTGATCAACCCTAAACCGGTAAACCAACGATCAGCCAGGTGCATCCCAACGTCCTCGACCAGGCGGCGCTCACTGGTAATTCCGTACAGGTATCCAACTAGCAGAATGCGCAAGAGGGCCTCGGGATCAATCGAAGGACGGCCGGTATGGCTGTAGCCGGCCTTCAAGGTCTCGCGTATGAAAGCGAAGTCGATATGCTGAGCGATAAGCCGCAAGGGATGATCCTCAGGAACGTGATCTTCTATCCGGAAGTAGTAGGACAGCGACTCCTAAGGTGTGTTTTGACCCATCATGATGAGCAGCGCGCCTCCGCAAATAGTGAATGAAAACAACATCAGCGACTCAATACACAGACGTTTTCCGACGGAGCAAATGTCACCAAACATGAACTAAACATTCTGTTTTACGCCGCTTAGACACCGCTTCTTCCGTGGTGGTGAACCGGAGCGCCAATAGTCGATTCCGAACGGTCGAGCTTGCACAGTGCGGAACTTGGAATCATACTTTCGCGTAAGGAGTTGCATGAAGTTACTATCCTGCGTAGTTATCCTTCTCGCTTGCGTTTGCCCGCTCCTGGCGCAACCGGATGGGCCAACCCTGGTGAATTCGGGCGCAGGCACCGTGGAGATGTCGATATCCGGTTCGGGCAGCCCAGCAGTCATTTTCGAGTCGGGCTTTAGCGACACATATGAATACTGGAATGCAGTGGTGGCAACAATCTCAAGCAAGACTAAGTCGTTAAATACAACCGTGCAGGATTTGGGCATTCCCAATTGAGCGATCGGCTACGTACTGCCGATGAGATTGCGAAAGAACTGCATACAGCGCTATCTAACGCAGAGGTCGGGCCTCCTTATATCTTGGTAGGGCACTCAGCCGGAGGTATGTACGTTCAGGTCTTTGCCCACCTCTTCCCGTCCGATGTTGCGGGGATCGTGCTCGTAGATCCTGCTCCAGCGTCCTTCTATGCAATGTTGTCTCAAGATGCCGCTCTATGGAAGTCGATGATGGAGGAGCTCAAGAATTTCCCGCCCGGAGCCAGAGCACAGATGAAGGTGAACGCAACTACGGTGGATGAGGTGAAAGCTCCGTCGCCTCTGCCTCATGTGCCTGTCGTGGTGATTTCGGCTACAAAGATACAGCCACCCCTATTCACTGCGGAACGGCGGAAAGAAGTCACGTCCTTACAGACGGCGTTAGTACAGCAGATATCCGGAGCCGAGCAAGTAGAGGCGACAGGATGCGGCCACAATATTCCCGCCGAATGCCCTGCAGTCGTCACTAAAGCTGTACTGACAATACTCGTGAGGGCTCGCAAAAAATGAAGGACTGATTCTTTTCCTTGGTGGAAGTAACCGTTCGCAATCGAAAAAAGGGACCGATGCATTCTGGAAGCAGCATCCAACACAACTGGATAAGCAGTTTTTCAACAGCATCAAAGGTTTATGCACGCCCTGAAATGCGCTGGAATACAGCTGGACTGGGACCAGCTTATTGGTATCGCAGTGTCTCGACAGGATCAATCTGCGTGGCCCTGAGAGCAGGGACAAGACATGCGGCGAAGCCTATTATCAGAAGCAAGAGCGCGGTAAGACAGAACGTTGCTGGGTCATGTGTCTTGATGCCGAACAGCAATCCAGCTAGAGATTGAGTCGCCGCCATTGCTATCGCCGTTCCGATCATGACTCCGCAGCCGGTCAACAGCAACCCTCGCCAGGTAACAAGACCGAGAATCGTGCTTCGTTGAGCCCCCAGCGCTAATCGAATGCCGATTTCACGTGCTCTTTGACTAACCGCATAGGAGAGAACGCCGTACACGCCCAGTGCGACCAACGCAACTGCTATGCAGGCGAACGCCGTTAGCAGAAACATCATGAATCGTGGCCGGGCCAGCGATTTCGCCAAAACTTCACTCATGGTTTTCACTTCGGCAAGAGCAAGATGATCGTTCTGAGCCGCAATGCTCGTTCGAATAGCGGGGAGTTCCGCTGACCCAGGAACATGGGATTTGACGATGAAGGCCATGGTGTTCCAGCCTTGCTGCCGGTGAGGCACGTACGCGACCTCCGATTTGGTGTCGACAAGTGTCCAGTAGGGTACGTCTCCAACAACTCCTACTACCTCTCGGTCGAAGCTTTCATCGCGTCCAGCTCGTACACGCTTTCCCAGCGAACTTTCATTCGGGAATAATCTCGCTGCAAGGCTCTGACT
>CAXTWQ010000133.1:0-11869 GCA_964248065.1 uncultured Bryobacteraceae bacterium
TATGCCCCCTTTTCTGCTTGCGCATCACCGGCACCGCTGCGCGCGTTGTGTACACCACGCCGAACAGGCATGTCTCTATCACGTCGCGAAACTCCTGAGGTTTCATTTGTTCGAACGGAGCATTATATTGATAACCAGCATTATTCACCAGAACATCAAGCCGCCCATACGCGTCCACGGCTTTCTGCACCGCGGCTTTTGCGGCCTCTTCGTCCCGAACGTCCAGCTTTACCGGGCTGATGCGTTCACCGTACTGCTCCACCAGCGCATTCAATTCTTCCAGCCGCCGTGCCCCCGCGATCACACGATCTCCAGCCGCGAGAGCAGCCTCCGCTATATCCCGTCCTAATCCGTTACCACTTCCCGTAATCAACCAAACTTTAGCCATATTTTGCCCTCTTGGCGGTTAGACTTATGATGAGCCTTCCGCTCGTCCGGTCTCTATCGCCCAATGCAGAGACTCGGTCCACGTGTGCCGCGTATGCTGGCTCAGCTTGGTGCGGGAGGTCGACCCTGATGCGGCGGTACACTTCGCGCTTGAGCTCAATGTATAGCTCATTCGATAGGTCGTTTTTTTTTAAAGCAAAGTAAGTGAACAGCGTTTCTTGAGCCAGGTTCGGAATCAGAAATTTCTCAAATTTGAGGCGAAGACGGGTCGCTGCCAGGCGCTTCTCTAAGCCAAAGAAAATCTCTGCCTGCGTGATGTCGAGACCGCGATCGTCGGCTCCCTCTCCCCTTCCAGTTAGATTTGCCGTGCGACAGGGGACCGGCCGCTTCCGAAATAGCTGACTATGTTGGTGTCAAGTAAATAGAGCAGAGACTCGCTTCCGATCCCACAAGATCTCAAGCGGCTAATTGGCTCTCGCCCATTAGCGCCTTGTCGATATGATGGGCAGCTTTGCGGCCTTCGGCAATAGCCCACACTACAAGTGACTGGCCGCGTCGCATATCGCCGGCTGAGAAGATGCCCGGCAGTGAGGTCCGGTAGCTATCATCGGTTTTCACGTTGCCGCGGACGTCCAGTTGCACCGGCAGTTGTTCCATCAAGCCTGCGCGTACAGGGCCTGAGAAACCGATAGCGATCAGGACCAGGTCGGCATCGAGGTAGAACTCAGTACCGGGCATGCGCTCCAGTGCGGGCTTGGGGCCGACGCGGACGCAGTGCAGTTTCTGGACGTTACCGCTTTCATCGCCGCTTAAGTGCGTGGTGAGTACAGACCATTCTCGAACACCGCCTTCTTCGTGAGCGGCTTCCATGCGCAGTTGCAGAGGCCAGTGTGGCCACGGGGTACTGGTGTGCCGAGACTCTGGCGGCATCGCGTGGATCTGCAGTTGATGAACCGACGCAGCCTTTTGCCGATGCGCGGTGCCCAGGCAGTCGGCTCCGGTATCGCCGCCACCGATGATGATGACGCGCTTGCCAGTAGCCAGGATTTCTTCTGCGGCCGAGAAGCGTTCGCCAGCAACGCGGCGATTCTGCTGAGTCAGGTAGTCCATTGCGAAGTAGATGCCGTGTAAATCGCGCCCGGGAAGTTCAAGTTGGCGCGGCTGCTCAGCTCCAATGGCAAGCAGTATTGCCTGAAAATCGTGCCTTAGCTGATCGGCGCCAATGTCAACGCCGACATGGACGCCCGTGCGGAACTCGACGCCTTCGGCCCGAAGCTGTTCGATGCGCCGGTCGATCACACTCTTTTCCATCTTGAAATCGGGGATGCCGTAGCGGAGCAGCCCACCGATTTCGGTGTGACGTTCAAAGACCGTAACAGCGTGACCGGCGCGCGCGAGTTGTTGCGCGGCAGCTAAACCAGCCGGACCCGATCCCACGATCGCAATCCTCTTGCCGGTACGCCGACGCGCAGGTTCAGCGATCACCCAGCCTTCACTGAAGGCATGATCGATGATTTTCTGCTCGACAGCTTTGATGGTGACTGGTGGTGCATTGATGCCGAGCACACAGGCCGATTCGCAGGGCGCCGGGCAGATGCGGCCCGTGAACTCCGGGAAATTATTGGTTGCGTGCAGGGAGCGAATGGCTTCGCGCCACCGATCGCGATAGACAAAGTCGTTCCAGTCAGGGATGTAGTTGTTCAGCGGGCAGCCAGTGTGGCAGAACGGAACCCCGCAATCCATACAGCGCGCTGCTTGTTGCTTTGCTTTGGATGCGGGAAAGTCCTGGTAAACCTCGAACCAGTCGTTGACGCGCTCCAGCACGGGCCGGCGAACGGGCGTTTCGCGTTCGTACTCCAGGAAGCCAGTCGGTTTTCCCATAGCTAATGGTTGCTCTCCCCGGCAACAGCGACGCTGGAAGCAGGTTCCAGGATCACTGGGATTTGTAGTTGCTTGGCTTGGCCGGCCAGCGCGCGCCGATACTCGTGCGGGAAGACCTTGACGAAGAACGGCAGCATCTCTGACCAGCGTTCGAGGATGCGGTGCGCGAGCGGACTGCCGGTGAACTCGACATGGCGACGAAGCAGGTACTCGAGCCGGGCGATATCCTCGCGATCAAAGATCGGCTCCAGATCCACACCAGTGCGGTTGCAACCAAACTGGGCAAAGTCTCCGTTGCGGTCGAACACATAGGCTAAGCCGCCGCTCATTCCGGCTGCGAAGTTTCGTCCCGTTGATCCAAGAACAACAACGGTGCCTTTGGGCATGTACTCGCAGGCGTGGTCGCCCACGCCCTCAACAACGGCGGTTGCGCCCGAGTTGCGCACGGCAAACCGCTCACCCGCAACGCCGTTGAAATACGCTTCGCCGCTAGTGGCGCCGTAGAGCACGGTGTTCCCGATCAAGATATTGGCTTCCGGTGCAAAGGCCGAACCTTTGGGCGGGAACACGACAATGCGGCCACCGGACAGACCCTTGCCAACGTAATCGTTCACTTCCCCTTCCAGCAGGAGTGTGACACCCTTGACGAGAAAGGCGCCAAAGCTCTGGCCGGCTGATCCGTTGAAATGAATGCGGACCGTGTCGTCCGGCAAGCCCTTGGAACCATAGCGACGGGCAACTTCGCCGCTCAACATAGTGCCGACTGCGCGATGCACGTTGCGGATGCTGCTGGTGAACTCGACCGATGCGCCGGATTCGAGTGCAGGGCGAGCTCGCTCCAGCAACACATGATCGAGCGCTTCTTCCAGCCCGTGATCCTGGGGCTTCAGGCAACGCCGACCGACCCGCGCAGGCACGTGTGGATTATGCAAGATGGCCGAAAAATCCAGCCCGCGAGCTTTCCAGTGTTCAAGCGTAGGCCGCATCTCGACCATATCGACGCGGCCGATCATCTCATCCATCGTTCGGAAGCCCATTGCCGCCATCCACTCGCGCACTTGCTCGGCAATGAAGAAGAAAAAGTTGATGACGTGCTCGGGCTGGCCGATGAACTTTTTGCGAAGCTCCGGGTTCTGCGTGGCAATGCCGACCGGACACGTATTCAGATGGCACTTGCGCATCATGATGCAGCCCAGGGCAATTAAAGGCGCGGTGGAGAAACCGTACTCCTCGGCTCCGAGCAGCGCGGCGATGACAACATCGCGGCCCGTCTGTAGCTTGCCGTCAACCTGGACGCGGATGCGACTGCGCAGATCGTTCATTACCAGGACTTGCTGGGTTTCTGCTAAGCCAAGCTCCCAGGGAACCCCGGCATGTTTGATAGAGGTGAGAGGTGCTGCGCCGGTTCCGCCATCGTAGCCGCTGATGAGAACCACATCCGCATGAGCTTTCGAAACACCGGCAGCGACTGTACCGACGCCAACTTCGGCGACCAGCTTAACCGAGACGCGCGCCAGCGGATTTACATTTTTCAGGTCATAGATGAGCTGAGCCAAATCTTCAATCGAATAAATATCGTGGTGCGGCGGCGGAGAGATGAGCGAGACACCGGGCTGGGCATGACGCAGACGGGCGATCAGGCCGCTCACCTTGTGCCCCGGAAGCTGACCGCCCTCGCCGGGCTTGGCTCCTTGCGCGACTTTGATTTGGAGCTCGTCGGCATTTGCGAGGTAGTTGGTTGTAACGCCGAATCGTCCGGAAGCGATTTGCTTGACTGCGCTGCGCTTCGAATCGCCATTTGGTAGCGGGACAAAGCGAGCTTCGTCTTCCCCGCCCTCTCCGGTATTGGAGCGGCCACCGAGCCGGTTCATCGCAATGGCAAGCGTCTCATGCGCCTCAGCACTGATGGAGCCGAACGACATTGCACCTGTGGCGAAGCGTTTTACGATCTCGCTGGCAGGTTCAATCTCATCGAGAGGCAATGGATGCGCAGTCTTTTTCAGCTGCATAAGGCCGCGCAAGGTACACAGCTTCTCATTGTGCGAATCGATCTGAGCAGCGTACTCTTCGAACGTCTTGTAATGCCCTTGTTGAACCGCGTGCTGCAACTTGCTGACGGTGAGCGGATTTAATGAGTGATATTCGCCGTTTACCCGGTATTGATAGTTGCCGCCGACGGCCAACTCCATTTCGGACTCTGAGATGGGACGGAACGCAAAACTGTGTTTGGCGATAGCTTCGCGAGCTAGCACATCAAGCCCGATGCCTTCGATGCGTGAAGCGGTGCCGGTGAAGTACTCCTCAATTAGCGCCTTGTTGAGACCAACAGCTTCAAAGACCTGCGCGCCCCGATAGCTCTGCAGAGTCGAAATCCCCATTTTAGAGAAGATTTTGAGCAGGCCTTTGTTGGTAGCTTTGATGTAATTCTTGACTGCCATCTCCGGAGTGACACCGGCCGGCAGATCGCCTGAGGCCGCGAGATCTTCGAGAGTTTCGATAGCAACGTAAGGATTGATCGCACTCGCGCCATAGCCGATCAGCAGAGCCTGATGCATGACTTCGCGCGGCTCGCCTGATTCGATAATGATGGCGACGCCGGTCCGTGTACCCTCGCGCACAAGATGATTGTGAACCGAGGTCAGAGCCAGCAGCGCCGGAATGGGGGCGAACTCTTCATCGATGCCGCGATCAGAAAGGATCAGCAGCGAGTATCCGGCTTTCACGGCCAAGGAAGCTCGTCGGCACAGCCCATTGAGCGCGCGTTTCAGACTGACTTCGCCTTCCAGAACACTGAAGATGGAAGAAAGTGTTGAGGCCAGCAAGTCACCGCGCGACACGCGACGAAGCTTTTCAAGCTCGCGGTTGGTCAGCACCGGGTGAGGCATCTTGAGGGTGTGACAATGCTCGGGCGTTTCGGCCAGCATGTTGCGCTCAGTACCGATGTAGCTGTTTAGCGACATCACCATCTCTTCGCGGATGGGATCGATGGGTGGATTGGTCACCTGAGCAAAAAGCTGCTTGAAGTAGTTGAACAGTGACTGCGGCTTTTCTGACAGACAGGCTAGCGGCGTGTCAGTGCCCATGGAGCCAATTGCCTCTTCACCAGCCGACGCCATGGGAGCAATCAGCATCCGGATGTCTTCGTCTGTATAGCCAAAGCATCGCTGGCGAACCAGCACGGTGGCGTGATCGGTTTCTTGTACGCGCGTGGGTTCGGGCAGCGAGTCGAGGGTGATTTGGTTCTGCTTCAGCCACTCGCCATAAGGCCGGCGAGCTGCCAGCTGGCTCTTGATTTCTTCGTTAGGAACCAGGCGGCCCTGTTCGAGATCGACCAGCAGCATCTTGCCCGGTTGCAGGCGACCCTTGCAGGCAATCTCTTCCGGCTTGAACGGCAGCACGCCGGCTTCAGAGGCCATCACCAGCAAGCCGTCGTGGGTTTGCAAATAGCGCGCCGGACGCAGGCCATTGCGGTCGAGCGTGGCGCCAATCACACGGCCATCGGTAAAGGCAACAGCAGCCGGCCCGTCCCAGGGTTCGGTGAGCGAGGCGTGGTACTCGTAGAAGGCCCGCTTCTCTTCCGACATCTCTGCATCCGCATCCCAGGCTTCTGGAATCAGCATGGCCATCACATGCGGAAGCGAACGTCCGGCCATGGTGAGTAGTTCAACGGCGTTATCGAGAGCAGCGGAATCGCTCACCCCCGGCTGGATGAGAGGGAAGAGCTTCGAAAGATCGTCAAAATAAGGCGACTGGAGAACGGACTGGCGGGCGTTCATCCAATTCACGTTGCCGCGAACGGTATTGATCTCGCCGTTGTGACAAAGGTACCGGAACGGGTGCGCTAACTGCCAGGTGGGAAACGTGTTGGTTGAGAAGCGCTGGTGGACGAGCGCGAGCGCGCTGATGGTGTCCGGATCAACAAGCTCGTTATAGAACCGGCCGATTTGGTCTGCCAGCAGCAGGCCTTTGTAAATGATGGTGCGCGAAGAGAAGGAGGGGATGTAGAAAAAGTCGCGATCGCGCAGATCAGACTTCCGGATAGTGCCTTCAGCGCGCTTGCGGACGACAAAGAGTTTGCGCTCGAACCCATCGGCATCCATGCCGGGTGGCTTACCGACAAAGAATTGCTGGATGTAGGGCTGCGAGGCGCGGGCAACACGACCGATTGCGTCGACATCGACAGGAATATCGCGCCAGCCCAGAACGCTGAGGCCTTCCTCGCGCGTAATCCGTTCGAGCCAGCTTTCGCAGGTAAGGCGTTGCTGGCTCTCAACCGGAAAGAAGCACATAGCAACGCCGTACTCGCCCGCGGGGGGAAGTGTGAAGCCGCAATTGGCAACCTCACGGGCGAGAAACTTGTGCGGAATCTGGATCAGGACACCGGCACCATCTCCGGTCTCGGCGTCGCAGCCGCTTGCGCCCCGATGCTGCAGATTGACCAGAATCTCCAGCCCTTTTCGCACGATATCGTGCGAGGGCGTACCCTTCACATTGACGACAAACCCAAGGCCGCAGGCGTCGTGCTCATGCGCAGGGTGGTATAGGCCTTGCGGCGCAGGAAGCTGCGAATAGGAGTGGCACGGAGACACGTGTAGCCCTGAGCTCGTCATGGAGATAGGCTTCAGTGTAGCGTTCCGGCTACTATTCGTCAATCGAATCTAAGCGCGGCGCTATATCGATTTTGCTTATGTTAAGGTGAACGGGTTGTGACTTTGGAGAACGTCCGTTTGATTCGCGATGTGGCCTATCATCGCAGCATCAGCAAGGGTGCCAGGCTTTCAGAATTGAGTCAATCAGCAGCGAGCCAGGCCATCCAGGAGGTTGAGCGCGAAGCGGGTATCGAGTTGTTCGACCGCAGGACGCGGCCGCTCACAGTGACAGATGCAGGCAAGCTTTATGTCGAGTACTGCCGAGATGTCCTGCGGCGGCAGGAGGAGCTGGCAGCTTCCATCAACAGACTGAAGGAAGAAGTAAACGGGCGGGTGCGGGTGGCGGCAATTTACTCAGTTGGGTTATCAGACATGGCAGAAATCGAGGCGAACTTTGGCCAACTTTATCCGGGAACGACACTGGAGATCTCGTATCTGCGCCCTGAGCGTGTGTGGGAATCGGTTTCAGAAGAAGGAGCCGACTTGGGATTGATGAGCTACGCCGAATCGTCGCGTGAGATTGTCGCGCTGCCCTGGCGCGATGAGGAGATGGTGGTGGCGGTTGCTCCAGACCACTCCTTAGCCGGAAGGTCGAGGATTCTTCCTTCGGCATTGACCGGAGAGGCTTTTATTGGCTTTGACGAGGATCTGCCAATCCAGGAGCAGATCTCACGATTTTTGCGCGACAACCACGTTGCGGTGGAGACTACTCTGCGGTTCGACAATATCGAGATGATTAAACAAGCGGTGACCCACGGCGCAGGGGTCAGTATCATGCCGAAGCGGGTGATGAAGGCTGATATCGCTTCGGGGCGGCTGGTTTGTCTGCGACTGAAGCCAGCTAACTTATATCGGCCCGTTCGCATCATTCATCGGCGGCGAAAGGTGTTTAGTACTGCGACGGAGGCTTTGTTGATGCTCTTACAGAAAGGCAGTGGACAGGACTAGGTGTGGTTTGCATGAGGAGCATCTAGTCGTATTCATCACGTGAGCGGCTGGCAAGCCACCGATCAAGACATCGGGACTGGCCATGGCAATCGGATTAGGGCCGTGCTCTGGACAGGCATGTATATCCGTCAGTCGCGCCCCCGGGGCACCGTAGCTTTCACGGTATCACCTGTCGTCAAACGAATTCAAAACCCGTTACCGAAGGGGAGGGTCCGCGTCTTTTCGGTATGAGGTGGAAGATTCCCGCTCTATTGTCGATTGGGCTTCTGCTCGGAGTCGTGTTGGCGACATTGCTAAATCGTGTTGGCGCTCGGGCTCAACACCCTGAACCGGACACGCTCATCTTGCAAGTGCAGAAGTTGAAGCAACTGGTTACGGTGCGAGTCAGTCTGCAGCGGATCGTTCAGATGACCGAAGACAAGGTGCCGCTTGGGTCCGAATCGATTTTGCTAATGGTGCAAGGGGAGGCAATTGCCGGGGTTGATCTTGGGCAATTGACCTCGCACAATGTAACTGTCGGCGCAGGTGGGAAGGTGCTGGTGGATCTGCCACGGGCACAGCTACTCAGCACCTACCTGGATGAGAAACAAATCCGGATCTGGGATCGGCACGTGACATGGTGGACGCCTTGGGTTCCGTTCAGCCCGGACTTGGAGCATCGCGCCCGTCTCCGGGCTATCGATGATATTCGGAATGCGGCGTTGGGATGGGCATCTTGCAACAGTCGCAAACCAATGCGGAAGCGGCAATCAGAGATCTGCTTGGCGCGTTCAATGTGCCGGTCGAGTTTGGCAAAGCGAGCATGTAGGGGCAGCAGGCGCGGACCCGGGATCCTCAATGTGAGTAAGGAATGCATCGAAAGGGCCGCCAGCATAGGCGGGCTGAAGTGGATGCAGCAGAGGAAAGTTTTGCGATGATGTGCTGCCACCAATCCAGACCCCACCGGCTGCATCGCTGTAGATGGAATAGCCAAATTCGTCGCCGCTGCCGCCCAGGTACGTGGAGTAATTCAGACTTCCGGACGCGGCGACCTTCGTGATAAAGGCATCATAGACGCCACCCCCAAAGCCGGCTTGGAGCGGATTCAATACAGGGAAGTCGAGCGAACTGGTCAAACCCATGATGGTGGCCTGACTGTCGCCGTTGACCGTAACGCGGAACGCAAACTCATCGGAGCTGCCGCCCAAGCAAGACGAGTAGGCTAGTTGGCCTTTAGAGCCGAATTTGGCGATGAATCCGTCAAAAGGTCCACCTCCAAACACGGGCTGGAACGCATTCAGTAGCGGCAAACCGGACCCAAACGTAATTCCGACCAAGTAAGCATTGTGGTCTTGATCCAGAGCCAAGCCGAAGCTACTCGTATTTGCTATGCCGCCAAAGTAAGTCGAGAAAACCAAGTGACTGCCGTCGGCTGAAAGCCGGCTGAGGAACGCGTTCGTACCACCGCCGTTAGCTGGTTGGTAAGCGCGCTCAACTGGAAAATCTTTGGAGGAGGTCGTGCCTGCGATGAACGCTTGCCCGTGCTCGTCGACTGCAACATCGGCAGCGGAATCCGAGCCAGTGCCGCCCAGGTAAGTCGAGTAGAGTAACAGCCCGGTACGATCGAAACGCGTGACAAAAGCGTCACCACCACAAGATTGAGCACCGGGACGTGTCCCACATGCCGGCTGAATCACACCCCTGGTCACCGGAAAGTCGAGTGATTGGGTCTGCCCTGTCACATAGATACTTTGGTCGGGACCGAGCGCCAGGGCACCCGCATGATCACTACTACTTCCGCCCAGGTAGGTTGAGAACAGCAACTGCGATCCAGAGGCGTCCAGATGCGTGACGAAAGCGTCACTAGAGCCTTTCAGCGTAGTTTGCACAGCATTGACTGTAGGGAAATCTGAAGATTGCGTGATGCCGGCAACCGAGACGCTGCCATCTGTTGCGAGAACCAATCCGTTGCAATGATCGTAACCGTTGCCGCCGAGATAAGTGGAGTAGATCAGCTGTGTGCCGGTCCGGTCGAACTTCGAAACGAAGCCATCGTACTCGCCCCCGCCATAACTTTTCTGGGTGGCGGAGACATTCGGGAAATCAATGGACGAAGTCTCGCCCGCGACATACAAATTGCCCGATGCATCCTGCTTTATGCCGAAGATACCCTCATCGTCGCCACCACCTAGGTAAGTGGAGTAGGTCACTACCGGGTCGATAATTAAGGCCTTGGTGTGGTCATAGCGCGGAACAACGAATCCAACATCGTTCGAAGATCGCAAAGCGAACTGCCCTTCTAGGAACTGTCTAGGGCTCGATCCCGAAGTTTGGTAGACGACTGGCTTGTGAATGCGAACTTCACCGTTTTCTAAGTGGCATAACAGATCGCCATTGGGAGCCAGCGTGCGCTCAATGCGCTTGCCCTTAGAAGAGAAGCTGAGCGTGACCACCGACAGATTGGAGCCAGGTTGGACTGCGATGTCGTACTCGAGTTGTCCACCGTTGTTATAGAGGGAAGCGGTGACGCCCGGATAGAGATCGTTGTATTCTATTCGGGCAAACGTCGGAATGTTACGCCGCCAAGCGGCAGGATTGTTGCCTTTCAGATAATTGATTCGACCTGGGAGGAGATCTGCTGAAGAGAGACGCGAGGCCGGTGCTGCTCCGGCGAACTCCATATGTAGCGAACTTCTTCCGGGCGACTTGAGCTGCAAATCAAGTCCATGATCTTTAGCCAGGACAGTGTATGCTCCGGCACGCTGGATGAAGCGCACATTCGATGCCGCTTGACCTTCGTTCACTTCAAAGCCGACGCTGCGTGCCTTCATCGGAACGTGATCTGTGGCGTAAGTACCAGCCTGAGCTATGCCTCCGGCACAGAATGCAGCGCTGACGAGACGTTGGCGGAGCTTAAAGGTGTTCATAGGTGTCGAAACGCGGGCGGCGCTATTGTAAGCCTTGAAACAGAACTCATGCAAACGATTTCGCCCCTTAAGCTCCGCTCGAAAAAGAAAGTGGCTCCGATATACTCCCACCGACTGCAATGAGAGTCTAATGGATAGCGTTCATGTCTGATCTTTATTTGGGTTCGAGGCCGCGCGGTCGCGGTGGATGGATTGCGTTCGTCGTTGCAGCCATTTTCTTGCTGATTGGCTCCCGCTATATAGCCGAAACAATCATTGATTATGCCTGGTGGAAGGAGTTGGGCCAGCTCGAAACTTGGTTTAGCCTGCTGATCTATGGAACCGGGCCATTGGCTTTAGCCGTGCTGCTCTTTTTCCTGGCTTTCTGGACTGCTTATCAATTGGGTATTCGGCAGGGCGGCAGCGGGCCGATGTTTGGTGTTCTGAGTCGGTCACTGCTATCCAAACTCGCTATCTTAGTCCTGGCTTTTCTGGCCTGGGTTCTGGCGAACATGACGGTGAGCAGCTGGACCATCGTGCGGTTCTTCGGCGGTTTGCGAATTGCTCAACCAGCTGAATTTATTGATCCAATCTTCGGGCTTCCGCTTCACTTTTACCTGTTTTCCTTGCCCTTTTACAACACGCTCTTGCGCATTGTTTTAGTCGGCGCGATCTTTTCGCTGCTGATCTATGGTCTGGCCTCGAATGCCGAAAACCTGAGTAAGCGTCTGCCCAACTTTCAGACGCCACGAAGCTTTGAGTACCAGCAGATCTCGTTTGTTAATCTCTTCAACTCTTACTTTGTCCGGCTTGTAGCCGCTGTTTTTCTCCTGGGGCTTGCAGCGCATTACTACCTGGCTCGTTATGACATGCTGCTGGATGACCACGGAAGTTTTCTTGTTGGCATTGACTGGGTAGCTCACCACATTGCACTTCCTTTGCAATGGCTGATGATCCTCGGCGCTATGCTGGCTGCAGTTCTCGTGCTGATACGCCGAGCCAAGTTCGCCCTCGTCCTGCTGCTAATTCTTCCGGTTCGATACATACTTCCCTCTTTGATAGCGAGTGTGTATGTGCGGCCGAATGAGCTTGCATTAGAGAAGCCTTATATTCAACACC
>CAXTWQ010000134.1:0-11790 GCA_964248065.1 uncultured Bryobacteraceae bacterium
CATCCAGCCACCCTCGGTATCAATGGTGTCGGCAATGTGATGTCGCTGCCACAGGATTCCGTCCTTCTTCGGATTTTCATACCACCAGAGCCCTTCAGTCTGCCAGCCGACCGTGACGACATCGGGAGCGCCGTCATGATTGACGTCAATGGCCCACTCACCGCAATCAGAGACAAACTCGCGAACTGTGTCCACAGTGCGGTATTGATGGCGCAGCCACTCGCCGCCTTGGGGGCCAGGATTTTCATACCAGTACGCGCCGCTGGCAATGTCCGGCTTACCGTCATTGTTGAAGTCGAGAGAGGTAACTCCTTCGGCGTGATCGGTACCCAGGCGATGAGCGAAGAAAGTGAGTTGTTGAATGTTGTCGGGGCCGTTGCCACGCTCTTTGTTCAGGTGGGTAAGCTGCCCCAGAGCGAGGACAGCGATAAGACCGAGAGCTGCAATGGCCGAGAGAACGACGGAGTTTCTTTGCATGGTCGTGGATGGAATAACAGACTGTCTACAGTCTAAATCCCCGACCATGCGCGGTTGGAGTTAAAGCGCGGGTGAAGGTGCAATTTGAAATACGAGGATCACCGGTATTCGAGATCTCGGACCAATGTATGAGAACTCTAATGGCTAATTTGCTGAAGAACCTGCTTCACTTTCTCCGACATGTCAGGCGTGCAAGATCGGTGCTCTAAACCCTCTTCGATCGAGTAGAACCAATGGCTGTTCTTGCTGCCTACTTCTCCGGCTAGACACTGTCATCGAAGTGACCCTAATCGTTCAGTTAGCTTTATAGAACATGGGCGAGACTGAGACTCCTCGCCCTTGTTGAACAGCTTTCTAACCCGAAGACCGGAGTGAATTTAGAATGCAAGATGCAAAGCGATCTGCAGAATCCGGGGATCGTAGGTGTTCGAGATCTGACCGAACGTCTGTGATCCAGGTGTTGTGTCCGGGTTACTGAAGTTCGCATGATTAAATACGTTGAAAGCGTCACCACGTAATTCAATGTTGGCCTTTTCTGTAAAGAAGAAGTGCTTCGAAATAGAGAGGTCAAGATTGACATAGCCAGGCCCACGCAGAGCATTGCGAGGAAACGTTCCGTACGGGTAGTAAGTTAAAGGCGTGCCGCCATTATTTGCAGCTTGTAATCGATTGATGCTGAACACAGAGGGATCGAACCAAAAGTTCCCTCCGCTTGTGGTGTTTGACGATGGATTTGCAAATGTTTGATAGTTCCTGGCGTTTAACGTCGTGATGGTTGAACCGTTGTAGTCCGCCCGTACTAAACCAGCATCGCCGGCGCCGGACGGTCCAGGATTCTTAAGGGAGGTAGACAAACCAGCGTATACGTCCAGCGGAAATCCATCTCGGATACTAAAGATCGGATAGATGCTCCATCCCTTGGTCAACAATTTCGGGCCATGTTGCCATAGCTGATCGATCGGGAGATCCCAACCGCCGGAGATGTTGATTACATTGCGAACGTCTGTATCGCCTGATGCTCGGAACTGGTTGTGATTGTAATAAGGGACGAAGCTATTGCGCTCGCGAAAGCCACTTTCATTGTCGATCTCGTGCGACCACGTATAAGACACATCGAAGAAGCCTTTGCCGAAGCTCCCCCCGATATTGCCAGAGCGTGTTAGGTGCACCTGCATGGCGTTGTAATTCGCTTTACCGACATTCTGGAATGTGTTTAGATAGTTGAAAGTTGTCTGACCGTAGATCCGGTCTGTTCCTCCGAGAACAAATGGATTCTGATCGACCAACCCAGTAAGCTTGTGGGCCGAATAACCTAGATACCCGATTTCTAACAGCAGCTGAGCCGGCAACTGATGCTGAACAGACAAGTTGTATTGGAAAACGTATGGAGTTCGCAAATGCGGATCTACAAAGTAGACGCTGCTTCCACCAAACGGCAGGTAACCCGCATCGCCAAAATTGAGGTTTTTAAACGGCGGCTTGGATGGAAATGGATTGGGAACTCCCGCAGATATGTACGGGTTTTGTAAATTGGTCGGCCCCGTGGTGACTGGCGTGGGATAAATGTCGGAGAACCCGTAGAACGGCGCTTGCCCATTGAACTGAAGATTATCCTCAGCCTTTAAATAGTCGTAGAACATGCCTCCGCCCCCTCGGATGCTTGTCTTTGCGTCTCCAAAGACGTCATAGGCGAAACCGAAGCGAGGCCCGAAGTCATTCTTGTCCGGAAAGTTTGAGCCCTTAGGAGCGCCTGGATCGCCGGGGAAGACTAGCCCTGTGGGAGCACCAGGAAAACGTTGCGACTGAAGACCCGGTATGAACGAAAATGAGCGTCCTTGAGTGTCGAATTTGGGCGTCGAATACTCGTAGCGGAGCCCAAGATTGAGCGTTAACCTTTGCGTTGCTTTCCAAGAGTCTTGTATGTAGGCCCCGTACTGTTTTGTTCGAACGTTAGAAGGTGCAGCACCAAATTGCAGATATTCGTCAGGCTGACCAAGTAAGAAATCGGCAAAGTCGAATTTTGAGCCGACCTTACTGCCGGGTCCGTAAAACTCAAACTCACCATTAACGTAATAGTCATAGAGAGTGTTGTTCTGAGCAGCAGAGAATAAGAATCCGGCCTTTAAGCTATGTCGTCCAATCACCCACGAGAGGTTATCTGCGTAGGTGTAATTGTTATCAATCTCGTTTGTCGGGCCGTTCGGATTGAACCCGATTTGCAGGTTTGAACCTTGAAAGTTAAGTCTTGGTGGTCCAGTTGGCTGATCGGAAGGCAAGTTCGCACCCAAATCCATAGCGGTGGGTTGAACCGCAGATGGAATTCGTTGCTGATGATTTGCCCTCTGCGCACTTATTCTTAATTCATTGAGCAAGGTTGGCGTGAACGTGTGGTTATAAGTCACAGTGCCTAAATAATTTGTGTCGCCACTCGTGGTCGGATAGCCAAGAGTATTATTCAGACTTGAGAAAGGGTCCAATGTCGGGTTATCGCGCGAACTGAACGTGCCAGAAAGAGAGTCCTTGGCGCCGATTGTATAGTCGAAACGGCCAAGGTATTCGTTGTTGTTGTTGATGGAGCCTGCTTGCGGAAAGATGTACCCGACACTGGATAGCGGTATGAGCCCCTTAGCGAAATAGGCTTTGGCAACTGGGTCGATCTTCGTTGGATCAATGATGCCCTGCCCTGCCAGGATTGGGTTGGCTTGATACTGCGGATTTTTCAGCAGGTACGCGGCTACTTAGAGGAGTTGGACGAAGCTGAAAAATCTCCATTTGCCTCTGCAGGAGTGAATGTGTTAACTCGTCCATTGGTCGGCGTCACATCCTGAATCTGCTTTTGGCCCTGATACGAGAAGAAGAAGAAGAGCTTATTCTTCAGGATCGGCCCACCAATCGTTCCGCCGTACTGATTCCGCTTCAATACCGGTGTCGGCAGACCGTTCTGATTGTTGAAAAATCGGTTAGCGTCGAAGTAGTTGTTGCGCAAGTAATCGTAGAGAGTGCCATGAAAACTGTTTGTGCCGCTCTTGGTGACAACGCTGACGATTCCGCCGGCATTTCGTCCGTACTCCGCACTATAGTTGTTCTCAATGACTCGAAATTCAGCGATGGAGTCCGGGTTCGGGTTAGCAACCACGGCGTTGGAGAGGAGGCTGTTGTTGATGGCGCCGTCAAGCAGGTACGTGACCGAATCGCTTCGCATCCCGCCGATGCTGTAATTACCCGCCCCGGTATTGTCAGGGTTCCCCGGCGTCACACCAGGCTGGGTTCTCAAGAGATCCAGCGTATTACGCCCATTCAAAGGCAGCTCAAAGATAGCTTGCCCCACCACCGTTCCACCGACTGTCGAATTTTCCGTCTCCACCTGCGAAACGTTGCTTTCCACCGTCACAGCACTACTTGTCGCGCCGACTTGCAACTGCACATCAATGCGCAAAGTCTGGTTGATGTTTAGCGCTGTCTGAGACTCAACGGTAGTCTGCTGAAAGCCGGCCGCCTGCGCTGAAACACTGTAAGTGCCGATAGGCAACTGGAGCGCCTGATAGTTACCGGAAGCGTCTGTTGTCGCGTCGGTGCCGACATTGGTAGCCCGATTCCTCACCGTTACCTTTGCGCCAGGAACGGCTGATCCAGACTGATCTGTAACGAGACCAGTGATCTTGCCGGTAGCGTCCTGCCCTCTGCTCAGCGGGCTTAATAGCGTGAAAAGGGAGAGGGCCAGCGCGAGACGGACCCCGGGTAAACTGCTCATGTACTACTCCTGCGAAACGAGTTCTTTCGCGTCTCTGTAGCGGCTCGAACGTCGGGGTCGGTCGCTCAATGACGGAAGGAAAAGGTTAGCACGTTTACACAGGTAAATCTAACGTGTCATGAGGCTGTGGCAGCCTTCGCCTTAGGCGTTGTTACTGGTACCCGGAAATCCACAGGAGGCCGTACTATGAGTGGCAGTACAAGAGAAGCTAGAAGGACAAGAGCGATGACGTGCAAAGCGCCGCTGTATTGCCCGGAAGCTTGCCTCATTTGCGCGACCAGAATAGGGCCGAATGCGCTGGCGAAGCCCCAGGCAGTCAGCATCAGGCCGTAGATGGGACCCACATTCTTGGAGCCGAAGTAATCGGCTGCAAAGGCCGGCATGGTGCCAAAACCGCCGCCGTAGCACATCAGGATCACGAAGCTTACCGTGGTTACGAGCGCTACTGAATGCAGACTGGGGAAGATCCAGAATAGGACAACTTGCAGCGCATACATGATGATGAAGGTCGTACGCCGGGTAAGTAAATCAGAGACCCAGGCCCAGAATACCCGTCCGGCCGCGTTACCAATGGAGACGATGCCCACCATGCCTGCAGCTGCCAGAGCCGTGACGCCTGCCAACTGCTGGAACATCGGCGATTCCTGGGAGATGATCGAGATGCCCGCTGACGTATTGAGGAATAGCAGGCCCCACAGAACCCACCATTGCCAGGTCCGCAGCGCTTCTCCCAGCGAGTAGTCGCGCTTGGCGCGTTGAGCCGCTTGTGTCGCGCTGGGCACATAGCCTTCAGGCTTCCATCCGGGTTGCGGATTTTGCATAAAGAATCCTGCAAACACGCTGACCACCATGTAGACGATGCCGAGGTAAGCAAACGTCGGTAGTACGCCGACACTGGCGATGAGTCGCGTGGCAACAGGTGCCGTGATGAGAGCACCAGCCCCGAATCCCCCGACGGCTATGCCGGTGATCAGGCCGCGCCGGTCCGGGAACCACTTCACCAATACCGCCACTGGAACGATATAGCCGAAGCCTAGTCCAATGCCGCCAATCAGGCCGTAGGTTAGATACAGACCTGGCAGGCTATGCCCGCCGATGCTGGCCAGAAACACTCCAAGTCCGTAGAGGAAGCCGCCCGTCATGGCGACAATCCGAGGACCCGACTTGTTCAACCACAACCCGGCAAAGAACGCCGAAAACCCGAGTGCCAGGATCGCAATTGTAAAGGTAAGCGTTACCTGAGATCGCGTCCACCCAAACTGCTTCATCAGGGGAGCAACGAAGACGCTCCAGGCATACACGGCTCCTAACGCTACCTGTAACAGCACGCCAGCGGCTGCAATTAGCCAACGATTCACCGGACCCTCATCTTCCTTCAGCACGCAACCTACGCGGTTCTTGCGCTGTATCGTATTGGACTGCAATCCCTGCCAATCCGTACAGGGCAGTTAGTACTCGGCCATCCACGCAGAGTGGCCTATGAGGATCTCCTGGGTTGCTGGCGACTTGCATGATAAAAATACTCATAGGCGCGAAGCGTGCTTTGCGCCACCATGAGAATTGGTAGTCACCTTGAAGCCTGCTGGAAAAATTAGCCATGAACCCGATCTCAACCTTGTTTAAGTGGCCAGTGCTGAAACAAATCACTAAAAGCGATCTGCACGCTCTGGGTGATACCTCGGCCTCAGATCGTACGCGGTCTTTGGACTCGCGTCTGAAGGGCGCTGACAAAGTGGTCTCTTCCGTTTGTCCTTATTGTGCTGTGGGATGTGGCCAGAAGATTTACGTTAAAGACGAGAAGATCATTGACATCGAAGGCGATCCGGCTTCTCCAATCTCCGAAGGCTGTCTCTGCCCGAAAGGCTCGGCGACGTTTCAGCTGGTAACCAGCCAGCATCGCGAGCAGAAGGTGCTCTACCGCAAGCCTTTTGGAACCGAGTGGGAGCCGATCTCTTTAGCTGAGGCCAGCGAAATGGTCGCGCAGCGGATCAAAAAGGCTCGCGACGAACACTGGGAAGCTAAAAACGACAAAGGCGATGCAGTAAACCGCACGCTCAGCATTGCTCACCTGGGCGGTGCGACCCTGGACAATGAAGAGAACTACCTGCTGAAAAAGCTATATAGTTCGCTTGGAATAGTCCAGGTCGAAAATCAGGCCAGGATTTGACACTCTTCCACGGTCCCCGGTCTGGGGGCCTCGTTTGGAAGAGGTGGGGCAACGACGTCGCTGCAGGATTTAGCGAATGCCGATTGCATCCTCATAGAAGGGTCAAATATGGCCGAGGCGCATCCGGTAGGTTTCCGCTGGGTGATGCTGGCCAAGCAGCGCGGCGCAACTATCATTCATGTTGATCCGCGGTTTACCCGCACCAGTGCTGTTTCTGATATTCACGCGCCTATCCGTGCAGGTACCGATATTGCCTTTCTAGGCGGCTTGATCTCCTACATTCTTGAGAAAGAGGCTTACTTCAAGGAGTACGTCTTGGCCTATACGAATGCGGCTGACTTGATCGATGAAGGGTACCAGGACACCGAGGACTTGGACGGCCTTTTCAGTGGCTGGAAGCCTGAAGATGCTCAGTACGAAAGTAAGACTTGGAGCTACCATCGTGCGGGCGACGATGATCAGTCTGTCGACGGACAGCGGGTGCCCGAGTCTCATGCCGAGCGGGCGGCCAGCTTTCAGCAGAAGCATGCTAAATCGGCGCTGAAAGATCTAACGCTGCAGAACCCGTTTTGTGTTTTGCAAATCATGAAGCGTCACTTTTCGCGTTATACGCCCGAGATGGTGCAGGAGGTAACGGGCGTTCCGCAGGATCAGTTTGTTCGCATCGCTGAAACGTTAATTAAGAATTCGGGCCGCGAGCGAACAACTGCCCTCTGCTATGCGGTGGGCTGGACGCATCACTCGGTGGGCGCTCAGATGATCCGCGCTTCCGCCATTCTGCAGCTGCTACTAGGCAATATCGGACGACCCGGCGGCGGCATTCTCGCACTCCGTGGTCACGCCACCATTCAGGGTTCCACCGATATTCCCACTCTCTACAGCTTGCTTCCGGGCTATATTCCGATGCCGAAATCGGGCACCGACGATTCGCTTGAAGATTACATCAAGAACTACACGCCGCGCTCAGGTTGGTGGACCGAGACGCCGAAGTACATTACGTCGATGTTGAAGGCCTGGTATGGTGATGCCGCGACGAAAGACAACGGCTATTGCTTCAACCACATCCCCAAGATGACTGGCGATCATTCGCACATGACCACCGTCACCAATATGGCGGATGGAAACCTGACCGGTTATCTGGTGATGGGTGAAAATGCGGTGGTTGGCTCCCCTAATGCCGGTCTGCAGCGGAAGGGTTTGCGCAACATCGAGTGGGTGGTTGTACGCGACTTTTCCTTGATTGAAACTGCTGAGTTCTGGAAAGCCTCGCCCGAACACGACAGCGGCGAGGTGAAAACAGAAGAGATCGCAACAGAGGTCTTCTTTTTCCCGGCAGCTACCCATACTGAGAAAGATGGAAGCTTCACGCAAACTCAGCGGCTGGTGCAATGGCATCATCAAGCGGTGGAGCCGCAAGGTGACACGCGCAGCGAACTGCACTTTGTGTTTTATTTGGGCAAGCGCCTGAAAGAGTTGTATGCCGATTCGACCGACCCGAAGGACCGGCCGATACAGGACATGACCTGGGACTATCCCACGCACGGTTCGCTCGATGAGCCTAGTGCGGAGATGGTGCTCAAAGAGATCAATGGGTATACCATTGCGGACCTGATTCCGGTGGGTGGCTTTACAGACTTGAAAGATGATGGATCAACTGCATGCGGCTGCTGGATCTACTCTGGCATTTACGCAGGCAGCGTCAATCGCGCTGCGGCTCGCGGTGCAGCAACAGACAAATATCACTACGGTCCGGACTGGGGTTTTGCCTGGCCCGCAAACCGTCGCATCCTGTACAATCGGGCTGCAGCAGATCCAGAAGGTAAGCCGTGGTCTGAGCGTAAAGCCCTGGTCTGGTGGGACGAAGCAGCCGGGAAATGGACTGGCTACGATGAGCCTGATTTTGTGAAGCCAAAGCGGCCGGATTATCGTGCTTCTCCTGATTCGCAAGGTCTCGACACCATCTCTGGGGATGATCCGTTTCTGCTGCAGCCGGACGGCAAAGGCTGGCTTTTTGCGCCGAATGGCTTACAGGAAGGACCGCTTCCAACGCACTATGAACCGCTGGAGTCGCCCGTCCGGAATGCCCTTTATGGGCAGCAGTGCAACCCGGTGCGCATCGAGTATCCGCGCGGCGATAACAAGTTTGCACGGCCCTACGATGATCCCGACTTCCCGTATGTGCTCACCACCTACCGGCTTACCGAGCACCATACGTCTGGCGCCATGTCCCGCTGGCTGACCTGGCTGAATGAGTTGCAACCGCAAATGTTCTGCGAGGTCTCCCCGGAGTTAGCGGCCGAACATGGCCTTTCTAATGGCGACTGGGCAACCATTTCGTCGGCTCGCGCTGAGATTGAAGCGCGGGTGCTGGTGACAACCCGAATGAAGCCGCTTCGAATGGGCCGTCGCTGGGTACATCAGATTGGGTTGCCTTATCACTGGGGTAATCGTGGGTTGAGCGTTGGCGATTCCGCTAACGAGCTGCTGGCCTTCCAGGCTGACCCGAATACCAGCATCATGGAATCCAAGGCGCTGACCGGCGGCATTCGTGCTGGCCGTCGCGATAAGACCAAACCTCACTGGCTGCGTCCTGGCATTAGCCCGGGCGAGCTCGAACGTGATTTGCCGCAAGCGCAACATCGCCCAGTCGGCAAGCACAACATTCACGCGCCTCTCTCTAAACAGGGACCGCAGACTTAAACTCGAACGGACCTGTACACACATGGCAAATGGTTTTTTTACCGACACGACTCTGTGCATTGGTTGCAAGGCCTGCGAAGTAGCATGCAAGCAGTGGAATCAGCTGCCCGATGACGGCTATCATTTCACCGGCATGTCCTATGACAATACGGTGGCTCTGGGCGCCTCTACCTGGCGGCACGTAAGCTTCATCGAGCGGCCCGTGCCTCTAGGAACGCAAGATAACGGCGGGCTGTCCTGGCTGATGGCGTCCGATGTTTGCAAGCATTGTGTCCGCGCCGGTTGCATGGAGAACTGTCCAACCGGGTCAATCATCCGAACCGAGTTCGGCTCCGTTTATGTGCAGCCGGACGTTTGCAACGGGTGCGGTTATTGCGTGTCCGGATGTCCCTTTGGCGTGATTGATCGCAACCACGACGATGGCCGTGCCTGGAAGTGTACGCTCTGCTACGACCGCCAGAAAGACGACATGCAACCGGCTTGCGCGAAAGCCTGCCCCACTGCATCCATTCAGTTCGGTGATGTAGACGAGTTGCGCGATCGGGCTCGGAAGCGCGTCGAAATACTACATGAGCTGGGAACCAAGGAAGCTTATCTGTATGGTGAAGACGCCGAGAGCCAGCCGGGAACGGGCGGCCTGAACGCATTCTTTCTTCTAGTCGATAAGCCAGAGGTTTACAACCTGCCGCCAAATCCGGAAGTACCGACGCACAAGGGAAATAAGAGTTGGGCATCGGCTGGGGTGGCTGCGCTGGGCGTCACCGCGGTTGCGCTGGCCTCTGCTCTTTTGGGCAGGCGTGCCGGGGACCACGCATGAGCGCCAACTTGAAGGAAGGTGGCGACGCTGAGCAGCGGGTCAAGAGCTTCGACGACGGCAGAAATATTAGCGTCGAACTCGGCACACTGACCGGCGAAGCATCCGGGCAGAAGACGCAATCAGCCAATTACAACGTTGCTCTTCAATCAAAGTCATATCCTTACATTCCCAGCAAGCAGGACCGGACTAGTCCGTCTTACTACGACACGCCTCTTTTAAAGCAGCCAGTGTGGATCTGGTCTATCGCGACTTACTTTTATGTTGGTGGCGTCACTGGAGTAAGTGCTGCTTTAGGTGCAGTTGTCCAGTTAACTGCGCCGAAGAGCATGGGCGGGCTGGTGACCAAAGCCCGATGGATCGGCACCATTGGTGGTGCGATTAGTGCCGTGCTGCTGATTCACGATCTTGGAAGACCGGAACGCTTCCTCAACATGCTTCGGGTATTCCGCCCGTCGTCGCCGATGAGCATGGGTTCTTGGATCCTCACCGTTTTCTCAACCGCCGCTGGAGCTGCAGCGGTTCTACCATACGGACCCAAGATCTTCCGGCCATTGGCCAGTGTGTTCGGGTTGATTTCCGGCGTATTCGGCTTGGGTCTTTCGGGCTACACCGGCGTTCTGATTTCGCAAACGGCGGTACCGCTGTGGCAGCATTCTTATCGGACCATGCCGATCTTGTTCCTGGCATCGGGAACTGCAGCTGCTGCCGCTTTCCTCGAATTGTTTGACCTGAATGAACAGGAAAGCGTCACTGTAGAGCGATTTGGCCTTATGGGCAAAGTCCTGGAGTTGGGCACTAGTATTGCGCTTGAAGCCGATGCCAAAAGGATTGAGCGTGTCGGGCGACCTCTGCAGCAAGGCTTGAGCGGTACGCTTTGGCAGGCAGCTAAAGTTCTCACGATCGCATCAACGCTGGTATCGTTCCTTCCGGGCAAATCCAGGGCTAAGCGAATCACCAGTGGCGTCCTCGGGTCTCTCGCCAGCCTGAGCCTGCGCTTTGGCATCTACTATGGCGGCAAAGCCTCGGCTCGTGATCCGCGCGCAACCTTCGATGCGCAACGTCAAGTGGAGCCACCCAGTGCATCGCTTTCAACAGGGCTTGCTCACCAGCAGGTGTAGAGATCGACTCGGGTTAAAGTACTCTCTGTCCCCTACTTTCAAAGAAGGAAGCCGGCCTAAGGCAAATCAAGCCACGGAAGTGTGCTTTGATCGCCTGCCTTCACTTCCAGCCAATTGGGAGAGCCTTCGTCTTGAAGCTTGCCTAGGTTCTTGGTAAAGCAGGCACAGAAACGCCGTTGCATATCGATCTTCTCCGGAGTGGACCGGTCAGAATACCCGCAATGTAGACTCCTCCCCGTGCGGCTCCTACTTTGAAGCCTTTCGCATCGGACAAAGCATTAAATCCTGTTTTGCGCCGAAGGACACTATGCCAGGCTTCGACGTGATGGCTTTTCGTAGAGCCGAGATGTAGATGGGTTCCGGGTACAGCGCGACAAGCGTCTTTAGACGGTTATAGCCCGCATCGGCCTGCGCATTGGCCACATAGACATCGGAGTGAAGAAACGCTGCATCGGTCTTGTTGTTGAAGAGTGCGTCCTCGCGTATTTTCGAGTGCGATGCGATCTGTCTGCTGCCTTGCCTCCAACAAGGCGAGCTCTTGATACAGCTTCTGCGAGATAGCATTCTAAGTGGGCGCTTCCTCCGGATACCGGTTGCTGAAGATCGGCAGGTGTACACTCTGCGCAGGGAGTCTGCCATGGTGAGATCTACACGCGAAGTCTTTGTCCGTCACGCAATGGATCGAAAAGCGCATCAGGTCGCATTCGAATTGCGATTGGGGTTAATCGATCTGGCAATTATCTCGCGCGTGGCGCCCATT
>CAXTWQ010000135.1:0-11535 GCA_964248065.1 uncultured Bryobacteraceae bacterium
CCCGTATGCGTCCAAGCTACATACTTTGCGGCTTTGAACGTTACCTGAGCCCATGCCTTCTTAGATAAAGTGGGCAGTGGTGATTGTATGAAGTGTCGTTTTTGCCATCCTCGCGCCGCTAATTCCGATTCGGGATCACTAGAAGGGCATTCCTTTTCGTTCTGGTATAGGTCCCACGCCGAAGTTGAATAGAAATAGAGGGCTTGGATATTTACAGACCGGTCGGTGGAGATATTTTCAAGGTCAATTTTGAAAGTTAAGTCTGCCTTCGCGCTGTACTTGGTTTTAGTCAAATTTGCGTAAACCTCTTTCGATGTCACCTTGATATGGCTTGCTCGCTGTTTTTCAACCTCTTCCTTTGCCCAAGCGAGTTCCTTTATTAGTTCGTCCCGTAATTTCGTAATTGACGTGCCGAAAACAATGTGCCGCTGATGCTTTAGATCGAACGGAATGTCATCTGCATCGGAAGTCAGCAGTATGCAGAGCTTGCCTTTGGCGTGGGCATATCCAACCTCGTAAAAGACGTTAGGATTTTGCCCGCTCATATCGGCGATGATAATGTCAGCGAGTTCGATCTGGCGGTAAATCCTTTCTAGAATGCCTTCGCGAAATATCTGCTCATCAACGCGTTCCGCGTGCATGTCGGGGAACTTCGCCACTGCTGCTTTGATGCCTACTTTATATCTGTCGTTCAACTTGGAATCAAACGGCATCAACACGAAGGCAAAAAGCTTAGAGGCAGGCAATTGCGGCATATCAGCTAAATGATCCTATGCGAGTGGCAGAAAAGGAGGAGACAAAACATTACCCACCTCCTTGTAGAACCGCATGATAAAGGACGTTCTTTGCACGATGACCGCGTGTGTTGCAAAACCGTTCGATGCTTGCATGCATCAGTGGCTTGGCCACGGTGTTCGTAGCCGGAATTCTGCAATGAGGTGAGGCCTGGCGGCGAGCAACATCTCAAGATGGCTTTCTGGCCACATGCTGATGTGAAGGGCGCGGTCGCCCTGATTATTCTTTTCGATGAGGTCAATAGCATCGGCCGTAAAGCGGCCGGTTGTCGCGATGATGAGGCTGTCGACGCGCGGCGGTTGCCAGAGCTCCATCTGACTGCGCACGTTGCTGACATCTCCGAGTGCCACGCTTTTAGATAGCCAGTTCTTGCATTGAATGATGACGCGGTGCCGGCGGACGGTACCCAAGGGATCGACATCAATCCTGGTGACAGACAAATCACGGCCTCGATCGGGTGCGCGTGTTTGCTGAAGCCACTCAGGATTTTCGTAGCCTTTGGTATCGGCGATTAAAGAGAATATCAGCCGCTCAAAGCCTTCGTCATCTAAGCTGGACCAGTTCAGTTTGGACGTGACCCGGCCAGACGGCCGGGCTGCCACGAGGTCACCCAAGTCGTCTACGTCGATCGGCAATGGGTCGTGTTCGCCATACAATTCGGCGAGAAGGCCCTGCTTGACGTTAGGCCAGTCGTGCTGACTGATATCGGAGAGGTCGCCTACCTTCCCGAAATATAAATGCCGCTGCAGATCATTCCATCGATGGGGCTTGGTGTTGCCGCCATGCAACGTAGCAATCTCAGTTATCAACTCTTTTAAACTCGACCAATTCGGGTTGTCTATCCCTTCGTAGATCGCGGCGCTCTCGGTAAGAGGAAAGAGCGCTTGCAGCAGATCATCTACTTCAGTGATGGCTGCAAGCAGGCGATCGCGGACAAGTTCACGACGCTTTACATCAAAGTGAAAGCGGTAATGACGAAGAGATCTGCCTTGCTCTTCGAGTAAGTTGCTTACTGATACCTTGGCCTCGATCTCACCAACTTCATAAGCATCGAGCCACATCTGGCCGGCATCGTTATATTCGAAGAGCTTATCCTTGACGCGGACGCCGTTGATCGCTGGCAGCCCCGGCAGAATGTTGCGGAAGGCAAGACATAGCTCCTCGTAGTCAGGTGGATTTCCGAAGGCCGGCCCGTTTGGTAGGAGCCCATAGATTTGGTGCCATAATTTATCGAGCTTTGCGAGATTGGCCGCTGTAGCCTCGAACTTCTGAAGTGCTGCAGATAATGTAGACATTAACCTTTGGAGAGCTAGTAGACGAATCGCATTTCGAGCTACTAAAAGCCGGTCCAATCCAGACTGTTTAAACGCGTCAGCTCATTCTGTAGCTCAGTTAAATCAGGTATTGTAAGCCGAAGGGTGATGTTCACCGACCCTGGCGTGTCTGGTGGCTTTGAAAGATCTTCAACCAACTCCTTTGATAGCCTGATCGTAGTCTCCTCAATTTCGACAATCGAATTGTCTAGCAGCGATGCAGTTATAGAACGCAGATGCAAAAGCTGCTCATTGAGGATCAATCGATAAAAGTCCAGTTTCCATTCGAGAGATGCACGGTAAACAGCACCAATTCTGTTTGCAACGTAGAGGATCTGTTCAGCATTCCCAGGCTGTCCAGCGGGGCCGAAGGCTTCAGGTAGAGCGGTGTCACCTAGCGATTTCAGGTTCTTGATTGTCGAAGAAGCTTCGGACAGTTTTCCCGGTACATATCGAATTAAAAACTCTAGTGGCTTGATGGGTCTCGCTCCTAAAGCAACTTTGTGAGTCCAGTCTCGTCTGAGGTCAGCGCTTGATTGGATTTCGCGCAATAAGGCTTCGCTAAACAGCAAATATTCCCAGGCATGAGGCTTATCTATCACCAATCGCAACTCAGGCCCGGATAGATTTCTAAGGCTTGGTACGAGCGAATCCGTTCCGGACACTCGCATCCTAAGCGCTAGCGCATCTGCAAATAGATATGCAAGTTGCGTGCGCAGGGTGCTTATGATGTCTTGCGCCAGGTCGAAGGGGAAAACCCACATGTTCCCGCTATCCCGGATGTTGGACACAAACTCGAAAAGGCTCGGCGTGTCAACGAACTTTTGGAAATTTCCTCCTGGATTGTCTTTCCAGACAGGAAGCATATCGATGATGGAACGCATGGCAAGCACATAGATCGGTATGCCTTTTGCACGGGCTGTTAAGTATTCAAGGTTTGTCACGGATTTGCCGTGTTCATTGGTAGAGCCGTATCTGTTGCCGATGATCAGAACGAAAATATCTGCCCTGCTTTCCACCGCTTTACGACAATTAGCGATATTAGCTGCTCCAGGATCAACCGGAAAAGTCGGATATTCCGATAGAACAGGGTCGAATCCTGCGTTCTCTAAATACGATTGAAGGTCAGCCCTCACCTGTCTTAGGTCGTAGCAGGTTGAACTGACAAACACAGCCGGCTTTCGCATTTTGATCCTTTAAGCACCAACTGCTTGAATCTGGCGTCGTGCTGCTGCCACTGTAAGTTTAATTTCAAAAGCAGCAGCTCAGAACATTTTCCCTTTTCGTAATACGTATGATGAAGGACATTAGTACACACTGCTGCTGTGGATGAAGCATAGTCGTTTCAAATACTTCTCGGACGCCAAATATGCGGAGATGTTCCTCGATGGCAAGTTGCGTTGCTGGACTGCGGCTTATTTCCGAGATTACGAAGATGTACAGGCTAAGCAAGTCATCGGAGACGAATATGAGGGGGCGCGCATCTATCGACCTTCGAACGGCCTAGAAATAGATAATCAAACGCAGAAGCGGACTTTCATGCTCAACATGGGGATGGAGTGCCTCACGCGGGCACATGAAATCTATGTCTTTTGCATGAGCAATTCTTTTAACGACATTCTGAAGCGTGAGCTTCAGGCGAAAGCCTGTATAGAGGTTTTCAACCCGCGAGCCTTCATTTATCGCTGGCTTGATGCAATTCCTGAAGAGGCAAAGAAGGAAGGAAAGAATGTTGCCCGCAGGGTCGGATATTACTTGCCGGAAGACGTTCCGGGCAATGTTTGGGCATTACCGGATTTGGTAGTCACAACAAAGCTCAAGCATTTTTCGTATCAAGATGAATATCGGCTAGCCTATACGACAACGGATGCATTTGCTTTTCAGAACTGCACTTACCAGCTAGTGTGCTGTCCCGGAAATAGCTGAGCATAGTCTGGAAAGTTTCTGGAAGATGGAATCAGCGGTGGCGGTCCAGGTGAAAGGGCGGCAGCGGCGGTTGTAGTTATCGACGAATTGCTGGATACGAGTGATGAGGTCTCGCACGCTGCGGAAGCTGCCGCGGCGGATCGCCTGTTGCGTGATCAAGCCGAACCACCGTTCCACCTGGTTGAGCCAGGAAGCATAGGTAGGCGTGTAGTGAATGTGGAAGCGGGGCCGCTGGGCCAGCCAGAGTCGTACCTTGGCATGCTTGTGGGTGGCATAGTTGTCGACGATGAGATGAACCTCAAGATGTGCCGGCACAGCCTGGTTGATGCGCTGGAGAAAGCCGAGAAACTCCTGGTGCCGATGCCGCGGCTTGCAGGCGGTGAAGACGGCCCCCGTAGTGATATCCAAAGCAGCAAACAGGGTCGTGGTGCCATGGCGAACGTAGTCGTGTGTGATCCCTTCCACATAGCCTAGGCCCATCGGCAGTACCGGCTGGGTACGGCTGAGCGCCTGAATCTGCGACTTTTCGTCTACCGCAAGCACAATGGCATGATCGGGCGGGTTCAGATACAGGCCAACGATGTCCCGCACCTTCTCGACGAAGAAAGGATCGGTGGAAAGCTTGAACGTCTTACTGCGATGCGGCTGCACCGAGAAGGTCTGAAAGACCCGATGCACGGTGGATTTCGAGATCCTGTTGGCTTCCGCTGCCTGTCGCACGCTCCAGTACGTTCCCGCCGGCGGCCGGGTCTTGAGCGTGCGCCGCAATAGCGAAGCCACCTTCTCGTCCGACAGCGAACGCGGGCGCCCCGGCCGAAGCTCGTCAGAGAGGCCCTGAATGCGGCGCTCAACGAACCGCTGCGCCACTTGCCCACTGTGGCCTTGGACCATTTCAATTGCGCAGCGATCTCGGAGTTGGACCATCCTTCCGCAGACCACAACACCAGGCGGGCACGCGACACCAATGCATGCGGAAGACTTCGCGAACCGGCAAATCCGGCCAGTTCCTGCCCCTCCTCCGCCGTCAGTTCCAAAGTGGCTTTGCGCCGTCCCAGCGACATACTTAAGCCTAACGACGCCCGCAGCTTATTGCAAGCTATTTCCGGGACAGCACACTAGTGGATCGGAGAATACGGCCCGTACCGAAGCCCGAAGAACATTTGCATCAAGATTTAGAGCTGGGCAGCCTGCGGGATATTTGCAGGCTCCATACCTTCTAGATGCGAGACACCATGCGATTCAGAACCGCAGCAGTAAGCCGCACATAAAGGACGTTATGTGTGCTGCCGCCGTCGTGGGTGGCGGCACTAGTCGATACGCCAGGACCACGTCGAGCTGTAGATTGTAGAGCTGTCATAGCCCGTCCAGGTTCTTTGGACCCACATATTGGTACGAGGGTTTCCGCCGTATTTGGCTTCGTCGAGCATACCGTCATAAACAGCTTTGGTTATATATGTTGAAGCGTCTTTATGAGAGAGAGCTGAGAGCTTCGCTGCAATGTTTGCCGCGTTGCCCACCCACACCAAGTCTTTGGCACCTCTAACGCCCGAGTTTGCGACAAGAATCTCGCTTCTGTCGATGCCGACTACATGCTTTACCAGAAAGTCTTGCGAGGTATACATCGCTCTCAGTTCTGGCTGGATGATGTTTTCTACCGCCCACTTAATCTTTAGAGCGGTTCTCACCGCGTTAGTGATTTTTGGCCCTTCTATGAATACGGCCATGACGCGATCACCATCGTAAGCAACAATGGTGCCCGATTCGTCGCGGATGATTTTTCCCGCGCAGTGAAGAAAGGTTTTGTAGATTTCGGCCGCAAATTGTTTTGTTTTAACTTTTACGAGCTGCGTAGAGTCGGCCAGATCAGCGTACAGCACCACAACGTCCGCGAGTTTCACGCCGTCATTGCCAAGCTTTATGGAGTCTTCGTTTGGCACTACTGTACCGTCTCGTTCAGTCCATGCTGTACGAAATGTACTTCTAACTTCCTTTATAAGATCCTCCTTTAAAGCCATTTGTGCTTTCCGCTAATTGTTTGGGCCAAGGTCATTGATAATCTCGCGCATACGATTACACGCCGGAGCAACTGACGCAGCCAAGTCGGTGCCATCGTACTTGTAAGTGACTGTAGTGATGCCGGTGAGATCGGAAGGCAGTTTTAATTCTTCTCCGCGCGGCTCAAGCAAAAATGAGCGTTTTCGACCGATTCTGCCGATGAACAACCCGAGCTCGAAAACAACATTGTCGCGAGGAGAGGATTTCACCATATCGCGGCTCAGCACGAGATCATCTGGCGTAACCAACGCGATTGCGAAATCGGATTGGTCGAGCTGCTGCTCTAAGCTCTCGACGGGATACCAGGAAACCAGGAAAACATTATCGGTCCAGACAACAACTTTGAATGGATCATGATCGAAAGCGTTTTGGACCGCTCGTGCGATCGGAAGAGCCTCGGCAGATGAAACAATGAAGACCCGGATTTTCTGGTGGGCGTTGGTTACAAGGGCATTACGTTGGTCAAGGCGGCGGGCGAGCTCTCTGGCTAGCAGACGCCAGATATCAGAGTATTCTCGAGCAACTTCGGAGAGCTGCGGCTCCGTGAGTTTACAAACTACCGATGTTTCTGCGGCAATGACCGTCGCCGACCGAGGCTGTGACGGCTGAATTGCCGACATTTCACCAACGTGGTCGTTAGCAGTACGAGCTCCGATCTTCCTGCCGTTAACGATGATTTCCAAAGTGCCCGCGAGGAGTAAGTAAACGTCGTTGTCATAGGCGTTTTGTTGGATCAGAACTGTCCCGGGCGGCAATTCTTTGAGCTGCGCGATATTCGCGATCCGTTCGGCCAATTGAGCATTCCCGCCTACGAGCTTCTGCTCACGAATAGCATTGACTAAGACACCCCGCCTCTGCTCCCCAGAGAACCGCTCTAACATTTCGTCTCCAATTAATTCCGGACGCTGCTCGCGTACCACTGACGGCCGCGCGAAGGCCGAATACTAAGGCGGTTCAGTTCATCAGCAATACGGCGTAATGTCCATGCCTGCTGCCGCCAGCTCGTCATGAGACTAACAACCTCTGGTGCCGGCCGCTGTGAATTGTGGAGCGCCAACGCTTTCGACCTGGCATGCTCGATGCGCGGATTTCCGAGCGTAGTACCTCGCCGCTTCGCCTCTGCTAGAGCGGCCTTCGTACGTTTGGAAATCATCTCGCGTTCGTGCTCGGCCACGGCCGCAAGGATATGGATCGTGAACCTAGTCGCGGTCGGCATGTCGCAGGCTATGAAATCCGCCTTGCTCTCCATCAGGTTTGCGATGAACGCGACGTTGCGCGCCAGCCGATCGAGGCGGGCAATCAGCAGCACGGCACGACGTTTCCGGCAATCGGCCAGGGCGGCGAGTAGCTGGGGCCTGTTGGTGTGTCGCCGGCCGCTCTCCACCTCGGTGTATTCGGCTACGAGCTGGCCGCTGCCGACATGGGCGGCGACAGCCTGACGCTGCGCGTCGAGGCCCAAACCGCTCGAGCTTTGCCGGTCGGTGGAGACCCGATAGTAGGCGATGAACTCCTGGGGTTTGCCGCTCATGTACAAAGTCTATACGTTGGTTTAGATTTGTACACCATTGGTGTGTAGGGATACCCCTTTGTTTTTGTCTCCAAATCTACCTTTCTGAAACAAGGTCAGTGCTTTACGATCACCACTGATACGCCAGGTGCATCCTCAAGGTCATGCTTAAACTCCGCTTCATCGCGAATTGTTGTAAGATCATAAACAATATAAAGCTGACGCTCGTAACGCGTGGCGTAGGCTCGTATGTCAGCGTTAATCTCGTCCACCATGGCTCTAAGCTTGTCTGCTGATTTGGCCAGCTTTACTTCCAGGCATAGTTTCAGATTGGGAAAGATGAAATCGGGAATTGATTCCTTGCCTGATGTTTTTACCCGCCCAGTTTCAAGATCATAATCTGTTCCTTTCTCCATACCGCGCCCGACTATCAATGACTCGATTCCATTCTGGACCTCTATTTCCTTGTCTGGGACGGTGAAGATAGCCTTACGCAAACTGGCCTGAATGAAGTCTCTTAAAATGTGGGTCTGATCTTCTGCGTATCCAATCGCGCCTTCGAGAAGTGACTTCAACAGAGAGGCGTTTGTATGCGCCATTTCGAAATAGAATTTTTGTTGAAGCCAAGTAGTAGCTCCAATTTCTTGGAGCTTGTCGAGGTTGAAGCTGTCCAGCAAGGTTGTGTTTGGCAACAGAGGAGCGGCATATTTTGCAAGATCGTTGTACTTACGCATAAAGATTTGGTAGCTGCTCCATTTCCCGATGTTTGCGTATTCCCGCTTGCAGTCGTGGTGCTGTACCGCATCGCTTCTAGAAGAGCACTAACGTTGCTCAACAACTGTTTAAGTTGGTCTTTTCGATCCATCGTGAGGTGTCTTCCTGTCGACCATTTTTAAAACAGCGTTTCTTGTTTGCTTCCGTCGTCCTCAATGGCCGCCTTGTTGAATATGGACGGGTCTATCAGGGGAAGGTTCGGCTTTTTGCCCACGAACAATTCTGCAATAGTAAGGATTTGAATTTTTGGATACTTGCCGTGTGGGGTCTGATAATAACCCGCTCTCACGGCTTCGATCTGCATGGGCCTGGTCGGCTCGGTTAGTGTAATGAAAATGCCAATTTTCGCTTACTCGCGGTCGACCACATGCCCTAAGTCGCGCACCATCGGAACGCCAACGTTATCGCCGCCCTTTACTGACACAATCGCTTTTTCGGTCGCCTTGCCGTCCGGCTTGAAATAGATCGTGCCGTCAATGCCGGTGTCGGCACCCTTCTTTTTACCGCCGTATGGAATTGCGTCCACGAGCGAAACAGCCCACCATTGAAACTGATACTTATCGAGAGCGGCGAGGGCACGCGCGCCGTCAAGGTCTTTCGGAGTTCCATGCACTTCAAAAATGATGCCGCGAAAAGCATCTCTGAGCCGTCTTTCAATAAGCGATATGGCAAGGTGAGTAATGTCGATGCCAATCCATTTGCGGCGTAACTTTTGAGCTGCGTGAACGGCTGTCCCGCAGCCGCAAAACGGATCTAAGACGATATCCCGTTCATTACTCGATGCCCGAATGATGCGCTCTAGAAGCGCGAGGGGCTTCTGTGTCGGATATCCAAGCCGCTCCTGCGCTTGTGAGTTGATCGGAGAAATATCCATCCAAATATTGCCCATGACGGTACCGGGCATTTCCTCAAGAAAGCGGATAAGACGCGGACGTTTTAAAAGATCTAGGGTTCCGGTTTTCATGCGTGGATACCAGACGCGGCCTTCATCATCAAGCCGTTGCATTGTTTCTTTGGAATAGCGCCAGCCATTGGGCGGAAACGGAAAGCCCTTCCCTTCATACATCATGTTGGGGCGCGGCGCCGGGCTGGTCATGTCGCTGAGCGTGTATCGACGGCCTTTTTCATCGACGTTGGAATACTTTGCTGTAAGATGTTCTTCGGAATGGGGCATTAATGGCTTGTTCCAAGTGAACGCGCTGCCCTTTGAATAAAAAAGAATCGTGTCGCTAACCCGGCTCCATGTCTTGCTGTCGTTGTGAACGTTGGTACGCTGCCAGATAATTTCATTCCTAAAAAACTCGGCTCCGAAAATGCCGTCCATTAGTGTCTTCAGGTAGTGGCTGGCAGTCGGGTCACAGTGTAGATAAAGGCTTCCGGTGGGCTTTAAAACGCGATGCAATTCCAGCAAGCGCACGGCCATCATAGTGATATACGCCATCATGTCGTTTTCTTTCAGGAAGGACCGCATAGCGCGAAGCAACTCGGCAACGTTGCCGTTGCCGCTTCGCATCACATCGTCAAAAGCGCTTTCCGCGTGGTCGTTCCAGTGCCATGTGTCTTCAAAGGCTTCAATCTGGGCCTGTAACTGCTGGCCGGTCGGCGCTTTGAAAAGCACGTTGTAATTTGCTTGGCTGTTAAACGGAGGATCAAGGTAAACGAGGTCAACGCTCTCGGTGGCAACTGATGCCCGTAGTACATGTAGATTGTCACCATAATAAAGCTGGTTGATCATTTTAACGTTCGCGAGTTGATTTGGCCAAGTTCTCCACTTTACGGCATGCGGACAGAGAATATCCTGCAGGCGGCAGCGGCGGGGCAGAGAAGGGCCAAACGGCAGTACCGAAACTTAACCTTTTCAGGACGTGAGGTCGCAAAAGGCCGCGGTTATCTACACAGTTATCACTTGTGATAAAGGCCGTTATCACAGGTAACAGTCTAAGGTTCAACCGTGGTGTGAATATTCCTGCTATTGATCTTGCTAATCATCGGGGAACCTTTCGAGAGCAGCTCACCGGAGTGGTCTGGGCAAACAACGCCCTCTTACCTTTTGACTATGGCTGCGGGCGGATAGAAGGCTCCGGCGGGCTCTACGCCGACTACCGGGCCGCCTTCTTCGAGGGACCGATTACGCGGACAAGGCCGGGGACCTCGCCTTCCAGTATCCAGACGAAGACATCCTTTGGTTGTTTGCCGAGTACAGGGCGACAACGCCGGCCATGCCGCCCAGTTCGGGGTGGATGCGGAAGACGGTGGCTTTGCGGCGGACACCGAGAACGGGAGCAAAGGGTTCCTCGCCGGCCACGCCGATGGAAAGTTGAATAGACGGCCCTTACCGGTAGGCGCTATCAGGCCAAGCTTGAAAGGGCCCGAGTTGGGAGAAGCATTAAGGAGCATGGTTCCAGTGAAGCCGTTAGAAACGTCGGGAGGAAGGTCGATGTGGCTGGTTGCCAATTTTCCCTTGCCCTCCTTATCGGCGGTACGAATGGTGACGTTGCCACTTTCCTCAACGAGGCAATCGGAGGATTGGGAGAAGAACGGGCCGTGCTGAACGTGGTGGTCGCGGATCAGGCGAAGGGCGGTGCGCTGGGAGAACACGGTTATGTCGTCGTCAAGGGAGCCGTCGCGAAAGTGGTACGTAAGACGAGAACGAACACGGTCGCCGTGAATGAGCTGAAGGAGCTCACCGTAGCCAAGGACAGCGCCGGACTCCGCACGGAGGACCAGAAAGGCGTGGCTGGTGCCCTGGAGGTGGTGGACGGGGACCGGTGGGGGTGGCTCGGCTACGCACATCGCATGTAAGGGTGCGCCCGATTCAGTATCATTGCTCGCCGAAAAGTCTGGCAGGCTGTTTCTTCCTCTCAGGGAGCGTGAAGTAAAACGTTGACCCTTGCCCCGGAACAGACTCGACTCAGATCTTGCCGCTGAGCCGCTCGATAGTACGATTGCAGGTAGCAAGGCCAATTCCACTGCCAGGCACATTTAAGCCGTGCAGACGTTTAAAGGGCTCGAATATCCTTGCCGCGTATTTCGGTTCGAAGCCTTGGCCGCTATCGGCAATGGAAAAACGCCAACTGTCTCCGCTCGTCCGCCCAAGTACTGACCACATCGTCGAAGGTCTTCTGGTCTCCCGCTCGCCTCTTGGACGCAAGATTCATGTTCCAG
>CAXTWQ010000136.1:0-2064 GCA_964248065.1 uncultured Bryobacteraceae bacterium
GCTTTGAACGTGTAGATCACGTGGGTTTGCCCGTCTAGGTAAGTCCCCTCAAATGGTGCAGGGTCCGAAAAATTATTGGATCCTGCGGTGACGGTCGGTTCCGGCTTCAGCTGTCCATCGAGATAGAGGTCAGCAATCCTGCGCGCATAACCCTCGACATCGGCATCCTCACTGTTGCAAAGGACAACAGCACTCAACCTCTGGTCGGGAAAGCGCAGCAGTTCCGTCCTGTAACCAAAGGTGCCGCCACTGTGTTCCACCGTCTTCAGGCCCCGATAGTCACTCAGCCAGAGTCCCAAACCGTAATTGATTTTGCCACCGCTATTCAATGTTCCGGGCCTTTCGAGTTCTTCGCGGAGTTTTCCTTGCCCAAGTCTGCCGTTATAAAAGTTCTGATCCCACAGGAGGAGGTCATCGACATTGCTCAGCATGCCGCCACTTCCGACGAGATCGAAGATGGTTGACCAGTCAACGCGGAATTTGCCCGCGGCTGCAGGGGCATAAGCTGCAACGCGGTTAGGCACAACAACCGAATTATCGTCGTAAAACAAAGTGTGCGTCATTCTAAGCGGGCGAAAGATGTTTGCTTCGGCAAACTCAGCGAGGGACTTACCCGTTGCGCGCTTCACAACAATGCCGAGCAGAAAGTAATTCGAATTGCTATACACGAACTTCTCTCCGGGCGGGTTATTGAGTCCTCTTTGACGGGCAATCAGCTTGAGAACATCACTTGGGGAGGAGAGCGCTGCAGTGTTGCGACCGGAAAGGTCGGTCAACGCCAGGAAGTCCCGAAGGCCGCTGGTCTGGTGGAGCATCTGGCGAAGAGTGATGGAAGAGCTGTACTCGGGCAGCTCGGGAATGTACTTGCGGACTGAATCGTTAAGTGAGAGGAAGCCTCCCTGCTCTGCTAGCACGACACTGGCGGCAGTGAATTGCTTCGATACCGAAGCCATGTAGAACACAGACTCAGGCTTGAGTGGGACGCCGAGTTCCAGGCTGGCCGTGCCGTAGGACTTACGGAATAGGAAACCGCCATCACCCATGACTCCGACCGAGCAACCTGGGGAGTGGGCGTTGTACGCGGCAAAGATTTGGTCGACCTTCTCCGGCGCAACACTGGCTGCGTATGCGAACGCGATCGGAAAGAGCGCGACGGTGAGGGAGATTGTGAGCCGCATGGCAGCTATAGAACTGCCATGCCGACCAGCACCAGCCCGATGACGTAGGAAGCAAACATTGCGCCGATCAGCGTGTAAGTGGATCGGGAGGCGGAACGGAACTCGCGCCAAATGAACACGCCCCAGATAGCAGCAATGAGTGTGGCACCTTGACCCAGTGCGTAAGAGATAGCAGGGCCTGCGGTGCCCGAAGCCAGTACGTTCACGCACAGCGCAAGCATCCAGATTGCTCCACCAAGCACACCGATCCAGTGCAGCCAGGCAGAGCCCGACAGATATTGCCGGTATGACAGTCCGGCTATGCGCATAACGACAGTGTTGATCACCCCATTGCTGAGCAGTAGGCCAAGTGCGAAAAAGACTGCCGCTGTGTAGGGCGTCAGCTTGCCCGAAGCAATTGGCAGCCGATTAAACTCCGGCGAAATTGCAGTCATTAACTGCGGATAGAACAGGCCCATGAGGCAGCCCGCCGCAACGGAGAGCACGATGCCGCGCAGGCCTCCGCGCCGCGTTTGTCCGGGGAGGCGGGCTGAGGCACCGGCTGAGCAGAGCATCGCTAGAACAACGAATGCGACTCCGGCAAAGAGGAATGTCGGGTTGCCGCGCGGGGTCTGCCGGTAGCTGGTGACTGTGCCGATGACCAGGGCCAGCCCGATTCCCAGCGGAAACGCAACGGTCAGACCGGCAGCATCGATGGCAGCGACCAGGAGCACATTGGCCAAGTTGAACAATGCTCCGCTAAGCAGAGCGGCAACGATTGCGGCTTGGGATGCGACGGCGAGATTGCTGAGTGCAGACTGGCCGCCTTCGCCGAAGCTGCCTGCAGTGAAAGCGAAGAGCAAAGAAAAGAGAAAGACACCGAAAGCATAGTCCCAGTAGTAAAGCT
>CAXTWQ010000136.1:2074-11352 GCA_964248065.1 uncultured Bryobacteraceae bacterium
CGTGTTGGCCCATGATCCCCAGCCCAGCATGGTAACCATGCAAAGCAGGATGGCCGCGGTTGGGTTTTGAACAGTTAGCACTAAGGAATCACTTTCGCGGGTGCGCCTGAAGGAAAGTATCCGTTTCGCTTCGATTGGGGATGGAGGATTGTGCGCCGGACCGTGTCACCGAGAGCGCAGCCGCTGCATTGGCAAAGTAAATTGCGTCGGAGACTGAACGTCCCTCGCTTAGAGCAACGGCCAGCGCGCCATTAAAAGTGTCGCCAGCGGCTGTAGTATCGTGAACCTCGACCTCAAAACCGGAGATGTATTCGCAGCCATCTGCGTCGGCAACAACACAGCCGAGACTGCCCAGCTTCACCAAAACGTGTGCGGGGCCGAGTTCCAGCAGTTGCTTCGCTGCCTCTTTCGCATCGTCAACGGTCTCTATAGATTTGTCACTCCGCAGTAGAGTGGCGGCCTCGGTTTGGTTTGGAGTCAGGTAATCGACCAGGCTCAAAACCGAACGGTCAAGCGCCTGGGCCGGGGCTGGATCGAGCATCGTGGTCGCACCAAACTTGTGCGCTGTCTCAAGTGCGGCAGCCGTTGCAGCGAGAGGGATTTCCAGTTGACAAAGCACAATTGCAGGTTCGGCAGCATCGGCAAGAATCGGTTCGAGGCGGAGCCGAACCTGCTCAGGCGTGAGCCTGCCGTTAGCTCCTGGAGACACCACGATCAGGTTCTCACCATTCGGGAGCACCAGGATACAGGCTGTACCAGTAGTTCCGGAGATGCGCTCGACCAGCCGCGTATCGACTCTCGCCCCTTGAAGACTCTCGAGCAGTACGGGGGCAAACTGATCGGAGCCGACATTGCCGACGATGCACGTCGCACCGCCCAGTTGGCCGGCGGCAAAGGCTTGGTTGCCACCTTTGCCGCCGGAGATAACTTGCAGATCATTACCTAGCACGGTCTCACCCGGATGCGGAACGCGTTCCACTCGTTGCACCAGGTCAGCGTTCAAGCTGCCGACAATCACAATCTCCCTCACCCAACCTCCTTTACACAGCGGAATCCAAGTACGCCGGAGCGATCCTTGCTGGGTGCCATAAGCAGATACTTGCCGTGTTCGTCTAGCTTGTAAGCAGATGGGAAGTACCAACTGGAGCCTGCCGGGCGATAGTAGCCGCCACCGCGTAGGATGGCAGCCCGGGTGTGCTCATCCACGAACTCATCAGTCCATTGCCACACGTTGCCGGTCAGATCCATTACCCCGAATGGACTGGCTCCGGACGGATGCGCGTTGACGGCTGCCGGACCCGGCAAATCGTGCCCATGTTCGTGATGCGGGACGCGTGATTCATCCCATGAGTTGCCACACGGATTGAGGCGGCCGTCGGTGCCCTGCGCTGCATATTGCCACTCCCATTCATGCGGGAGCCGCTTGCCTGCCCATTGCGCATAGGCTCGGGCATCTTCGAGTGAGACCCATGTGACCGGTTTATCAGCCCAGCCATCGCGATAGCTGCCGTTTGCCCAATCTTTCAGAAAGTTGTGTAAGTCCAACGGGCGATACTGGGTGGCGTCAATAAAGGTCTTGAACTCGCGGTTCGTCACCGGGTACTTGTCGATGAAGAAAGGCTGAATGCTGACCGGGTGCGAGTGGTGCCGGCGCGCTGAATCTTCCCAGGGATACTGCACGTCAACGCCGACGTCTTCCTGCCCTTCGATTTCGATACCGTTTACTTCAAAGTTGAACTGAGCGGCTGGAATTGCAACCATACCGGCAGGTGCTTGTTTGGCGGGCTTAGCCGAGACAATCTCAACCAGATGCTGCGGAATCGTCGACCACTGCTTTGGATAACTCCCCAACGGCTTCGCAGAAAGATGAGCCATGGTCTGCAATAAATTGCTAAGTTGCGAGTCGGGCGCTTCGCTTTGCGCCAGCACCGCACCATAGCCGTTCGCTTCCACCTCGAAGTCAAGCGCTGTCAGGCCAGCAGCGGAGTGAGCTTGTAACTCCCGACCATGCAAAAGGTCGAAGTAGCGGGTACCGGCTGTCGCAGGAATCTGAAGCTGGACACCGGCCACGTTCATCTGGCCTCGGTTGACCAGCGTCCACAGAGTCCGATTTCCCAAAGGAAAGCGACTGGCGAAGATTCCAAACTGAACGGTTGGCGTGTGCGGCTCCCAATCGGCGCTCACCAGCAGCGAGGCAGCGAAGCGCTCGATTGTCCCTATGCGCCGGATGGCTTCGGCATCACGTTCGGTAATTCCGTTCCAGATGCCCCACACGTTTTCCCATGATTCATAGCCGACTCCATTGAAGAACGCATACTGCAGGTTGTCCGTTTTGTCGCGGTTCCAGCGGTCGCAAACATTCACCATGTGGCGGGGCTCCAGCCATTTGTAGCGGCTGATCATAGGAGTGAACGGATACTTCCAATAGCCCCAGCTCATAGTGTTCCAGTTGAGGCCTTCGTCGCTGGCCGGCCCGCCTTCGGGCTCAAAGACAACCGGGTGTCCGGTCGCATCGGACGCCGTGCGGTAGGTGCGGGGGAGGCCATCAAAGGTATCGCCATTAACGCCATCGGCTCCTACCTCGGCCATCAGCTTGGCTAGCGTTTCCGGCATCCTCGAAGCGTCGATTTTCGTCCCGGTATCCCAGGGCATAGTCGGAAAGAGCACGCGAATGTGCCTACTGTGAAAGTCTTCAATCATCTTGCGCACGCCCTCGACGCCGCCAGGCAGATCGCGTAACAGATCGAACTGGCTCCGGTTGTCGATGCCGATGTTGGGGTACACAGGCCATAACAGGACGCTATCAATCCCGCCATACCGCTTGTCCAGATCGTCGAGGAATCGGTCGACAGTATAGCGATGCTGCACCGGATCGTAGAAGTAGCGATCTTCCACCATGGCCTGCGGTTGAATAAAGCTGCTCTGCCCCCAGCGCAGATCCGGGCGAGCGTACGCCTCTCCAGTCAAACCAGCCCGCACCCGCTTTTCGGCTCGCCATGCAGTGATGTCCTGCAACCAGACCGCACGGTCGGAGGCTTTGGCCGGGCCCGGGATTTGTTCTCCAACCGGGGAGTACTTCGTATCCTGCGCAAGCAGACCACTGAGAGTGGTCAACAGCAATAGGCCGCTTGTGATGAAAAGCTTCATGTAAGGACGGAACCAGACTGACAATTTCATCACAGTGTACTGGTAGGGCAATTACTCGTGCAAAGAACTACCTATCTCGAATGTGCCTGGAATGTTGGCCTCTCAGGCTGGTTTCGCAGGCGTCAGATCCAGGTTTCTGTGTTTGGTAATTTCCATCTTTAAGCCGCTTCCAGCAAACCCCCGGAGTGAATGGACTCTCAATGTTATTGCGAGGCGGTTGCATCATGTGAAGTTCGGTGCTCCCGAGGTATACGTAAGTGCGCTCGATAGCAGGACCCCACTCATATTCAGCAAATGTCCAGTGTCCGTTCGAGAACTGAAAGTGGGCACTCGCGTCTGGGACTTGTTCTCCCGTGTTTCTTACAAAGGAAAATGTGCCCGAGTACAGGTAATCCCTCTCGGAGCTGTCCTGACTCCTTCGAACCTCTCTAAATGAGGGTAAATGGCCTCGTGAAGTAAACTCGGGGCGCGACCGTAAGATTGCTGCCGCTTCCTCCCGCGTCAGGTCAGGCGTGTTGGGTGTTCGCAGCCAGTGAATAAACCAAGCTTCTCCTCCAAAGCTGAGCAGCAAAATTATTGGGACAACGATGAGCAAGCGCCTTCGAGGCCACCCGATCAGGGCTAGCATCGTCCAAACTGGTGCTGCGACGAACAGAGACGGCAGCACGAAGATGACGAAGAAGATGAGGTAATAGCCAAGCATCGAGAACCCCCATTTTAGGGCGAATCGAGATGGTATAGGAGTCCAGAGGTACTGGATGGAAGAAGCCCAGCATCAAGTCTCGGATGAGCAAGTTAGGCTGGTTCTGTGCACCGCCGATCGCGTCGCAACCAGTTTTTCATTACTCTGACCCTCGCGCTGGCGGCCTGGATGGCACTGCCCATACAGGCGCAGCGGCACCGCAAGCAGGATGAGGCCAGAAATCAGACACTACCGTTGCCGCGCGAGTTGCCTATGGCTCTGCCGGCCGAGACTGCCGGCCTGGATTTCCACGTCTCTCCGCTGCTGAAAACCGGAGGCCTGTCGGCGCAGATTCGGAGCAGCCTGGGCGCGCTGCTTCGGGATACCCACGGAGAGACAATTATCAAGCTGCGGGCGTTTGTCTCCGGCTCGGGAGATGCGCGGCGTGTTCAGTCGGAAGTATCGGCCATGTTCTCCGATCACAAGCTGCCTTTGCCCGTGCTGACCATTGTGGAGGTGGGTGTCTTCGGCGAGGATCGGGGCTCTGTGTAGATGGAGGGCGTCGTCTCCACCCGGCGCAGCTTGAACCCGAATGGTCTGGCCTTTTTCTCAGGCGAGACCGGGGCCAGCCTGACGCTCGCACTGGAGCACTTAAGCAAAAGCATTGAAGAGGCGTCCGTACCGAAGGGAGACATTCTGCAGTGCAGCTGTTTCGCAGCCCGACTGGAGAATGGCGCCGCTGCTCGGGCATCGGTAGCAGCGATTTTTCCCCAAGCAGCCGTGAATGTGGTTCAAGCGTTGCGCGATCCGGCTGACGAGTCGGCTACCTGCGAGGCCATCGGGCGACTGCGGCAGGTGCCGAGCGGATCTCTCCTCGTTATGGCTGGTGCCCGAGCGGCACTGGTGAGTACGCCTCGCCTGGTATTCACAGGAATGCAGTTAACTTTCGGCAATTATCTGGACGATGCGCGGGAGGCGTTCTCACGTCTGCAACGGGCAGCCTCCGCTATTGAAGGCGCCAATACACCGGTGCGAGTGGATGCTTTTGCGCTCGACAGAGTGGCTGCAGCGGCGTTGCAAAAGACTACCTCTGTGCCCCCGAGTACATTCACTGTGAACGCCGTGGAAGGCTTACCGGCAGTGGATGCCTCCTCGGGGATTGAGGCCGTTTTGGCGCCGGCAGTATTGCAAGCAGCCTCGCCTACGCGATAGAAATGCTGTGTCTCGCAAATGCCATTGCGCTTCAGATCGCTCCGGCTCGCCCCCTGGTGTCGCCAGACAGGCACTACGCACCAAGCGAGACGCTCATTGCTTTGGGCTTGCCAATTTGATACTGACCGGGCGCGGATCCCGGCACTCGGTTTCATCCCTTGAGGTCCGGCGATCCTGGACTGCTGGTTGGAATGCAATCAGCACGGCTTTTCTTTTCAACAATCGATGGCCAGTGATAGAACCCAAAACTTTCTGGACGCCGCCAACCGAAGCAGGTTGCTGGATGTCAGCGCGGCCCTCGTTCATGCCGATCCAAAAACTGTTCCATTTGCATCCGGACACGTCTACTTCTCTGTCAAGCGCTGGACAGATGCGCGCCATGTTGCGGCAGAGCTGATTGGGCACACAGACCAAGGACCAATTCGATGCTTTGCCCTTCGTTATCGGGTCAGTATTAATGGACAGTTGCAGAAGACCTAGCAGCGGATCGAGTTCTACCGTTCGGGGCTGCTGGAACTAACCCGAGTCAGCCCTGTATAATTCGTTAACAGGCACCCCTGAACAATGCAGTTTCGTACGCCGTCGCAAGCGGCCGCGCTGGCTCTTGCGGCTCTTTTGCTTCCTCCCTGCCCCGCGCAGGATCCTAAACCGGTAACTCCCTCTACCCAGCAACCGACTCAGCAGCCAAGTGGCACATCATCCGGGCAGACTACTGTGGCTCCGCCGCTGCCTGCTCCAGCGAAAGACGGAACCGGAAAAACAGCGGCAGGTGACACGCCCCCAATCCGGGTCACGGTTAATGAGGTGATCGTCCCGGTAACGGTGACTGATGAAAAAGGCCGCTTCGTTTCCGATCTCGATCAGAAAGATTTCCAGATTCTGGAAGAGGGCAAACCGCAAACGATCCGCTTCTTTACACGCGAGCGTAGCCAGCCCGTTGTCATTGGTTTCCTGCTGGATCTGAGCACGTCAAGCCGAGTGCATTGGAAGAACTTTCAGAACGCGGCAACAGAGCTGATCCAAAATCTATTGACCGGCGACAAAAAGTATGCCGGTTATCTAATCGACTATGCGCAGGATGCCGAGGTGGCCGTCAACACCACCAGCGACCCTGAGCCGATGGTCGACAAAATTCGGCAGCTGAAGCCGGGCGGTGGGGCGGCGATGTTCGACGCCATTTATCTTTCCTGCACCAGCCGCAAACTGGTGCACGGCGAGCCGATTGAGCCGCGCCGAATTGTGGTCATCATCGGCGACGGGCACGACAACGCAAGCAAACACTCTTTACAGCAAGTGATCGAGCTGGCGCAGCGCAATCTGGTAACGGTGTACTGCATCAGCACGCAGGCGTTCGGCTTCACGAATGCGAGTGACGACAACCTTGTTCGAATTGCCCAGGAGACCGGCGGCCGTGTCGTCTACCCGCTCGGCGATGTCTACAAGGACACCGACGGCTACCTGTCCCATCCGTCAGACGATGGCAACTATGCACTGACGGTGGGAACCGGGGCTTACCGCTCGGTAGTTGATGGGCGGATGTACCATGCCGTGTCCGACATTGCTGGCGAGGTGACAACGCAGTACATCATTCGCTATATCTCTGATAATCAGTCGGAGAAACCGTACCGAAATGTAAAGGTAACGGTGGATCTGGGCAATGTCAAGGTACGAGCGCGTAAAGGCTACTATGCGGCTCAGTAGTTCACCTGTGTGTCAGTAATTCTGGCCTTGCCCGCACTAAACCTTTTCGCGATCCGAAGCTGGAATTTATCATTCGTTCCTGCATCTCACTCCCATCAGTGATCAAAAGCTAATCACACACGGCAGTCGAACAGTAGAATATTTGATAAATGAACTACAGGGCAATCATCCCCAGCCTTGACTCTGACATTGACTGGATGAAATGCGAACTCATTGAACGCATCCCCGGGAAGGTCTCAGGAAAACCCATTGTGCGCTTTACACGTATACTTCCAGATGCCATTGTTGACGGCTACGATTCTGGGCAGACAATTGATGAGTTGCGAGAGGGTTTCCCGTCACTCTCCCCTGCGCAAATCAAGCGCCTAATCGAGTTTGCTCACGCCCAGCGAGCTCAGCACAAGCCGTGAAAGAGCTGCTCGACGAACACCTGGATCAGTCACTCCGAAAGCTGCTGGGGGAGCATAAAATCGTTACCGTCAGCTACATGGGATGGGCGGGCCTGAAGAATGGGGAATTATTGCGGATAGCCGAGGAAAGGGGGATTCATATCTTTATCACTGGTGATCAGACGCTGAGCTACGAACAGAATCTAACCGGGCGGAAGCTGGCGACCATTGTAGTTTCAGCGATTCAATTATCTATTCTAAGAAAGCATCTGCCGAAAATTATCACCGCTATTGATAAGAGCGCTCCTGGTTCGTTTCAGTTTGTAGATTGCGGCACATTCAGCCGGAAGAAATTATAAAAAGATCGTGAGTGAAAGGGCTCATCAGCATAGCCCAGGCTCTCGATTTTGCGATTCAGACTGCACTCCTTGCTGCGCGTAGTTTTATTCGAAGTGTTGCAATACATTGTTATCCAAGTATCGTTGATTCCAAGGGTTTGTGAAGAATCAACCAGCGACGGAATCAGCTTCGATTGACCGGTGGGAGGCTCAGTTACGGAAGGGCGCCCTGGAGATGGCTGCTTTAACAGCTTTATGGCGACGTCGCCTTTATGGCCTCGAGATCATCCGGGTTCTCGAGCAAGAGTCGCAGTTGGTGCTATCAGAAGGAACGATTTACCCGATTCTGAACCGATTAAAGACTGAGGGTATGCTCACGTCGGAATGGGTGGAAGCGGATGCTGGGCACCCTCGGAAGTATTATGCTTTGACGCGAACCGGTCGCGAGCGCGCGCGGCAAATGGCAGCATTGTGGCTCGATTTCTCAGCGGGATTAGGACGTTTGATCGAGCCTGTTTTAGCGAAAGGCGAGATTGCAAAGTGAACCTGACTGAACTGGCAATTGAGAACTACTGTACTGCCCAGCGAAAGGCTCTGAAAGGTCTTAGTGCGCAGGAGTGTGATGAAATTGTCGCCGAAATCGGAGTTCATCTCCGGGAATCCACGCTGAAGCCTGACGCGGACATTCGAACCGCCATCGCACGTCTCGGCACTCCGGAAGAGCTGGCGATGCAATACCAGGAACAGTTCCGGTTAGAACGAACGCCTACCAGAATGGCGCCGTCGCATTCAAACGAAAGAGCTTGTGCAGCTTGCATGCACGGGGGCTCGCGCTTTAGGTCATGCGCTGATCGCATTTCTGGGCTACGGCACCGGGCTGGCGATGTTCTTGTCTGGAATGATGAAGCCGATTTTCCAAAGCAGACTGGCCTATGGATTGGGCCCGGCATCTTTCACTTCGGCATTCACAATACTGATGGGAATGTTGGCGGAGTTGGACTCGTTCTTTCCACCCGCGGCCCTGCGCGTGAATTGCTTGGATGGTGGTACATCCCAGTGACGCTGGTCATCAGCGCGCTCATTGCGTGGGGAACAACTTTGTCCCTTCGCAAGCTTAAGGAGGGGGTGAAAGACAGAGGGCGGAGTCTTTCGCTTCCACCCTACATGTCTTCGTTTGTCTGAACCTGAGCACCTAAGGCGCGTTACTCACGTCTTGGGTAAGGAGTTGAGAAGCAGGGGTGAAATTGCTGACGTTTCTGCATTGAAAGCATTGACTTGCGAGGAGAGCGACTGGTGAGCAAACGACGCAACGATCCCGATGAGTAGTCCGGCCAGGGTCCAAATAAGGCTGTCGCCAAGGCAGCCAGTAACATACGCCATCATCGTAGTGCGGCTTGAACCGAAGCTGGGGAAACAACGGAAGATCATTGAGTATACGGTGCCAAAAATACCCAGCAATGGCGCAGTGGAAGCAATGATCACCAAGTGATGTAATCGGCTCTTTAGATTCAAACTGATAAGCCGAGCTTTGCGCTGCATGGCGCGTTCGACAAAGCCGAGTATGCCCGGAGCAATAGTCGATTCCAGCTCAGGCGAAACGACCTGCGCGCTCAGAACTTCCGCTTTACGTCCAAGGTACTGGCGGAAGCTTGCTGCCAGTAGACCAATCAGCAAACCGAGCAACATCGGAATGAGCCCAACGTAGATACCGTGACTGACTTCTGGTAACACGATCCATTCATCTGGTGGGTGCACAGCACGGGGTACAATCACCAGCACTGATAAAGCAGTGCCGAGAAAACCTAACAT
>CAXTWQ010000137.1:0-11223 GCA_964248065.1 uncultured Bryobacteraceae bacterium
CGTTTTGTGTGCCGACCTTTACTTACCTTGCGGAACCGCTCGAAAATCGCAGATGCAAGTACCCGAGAATCTCGTGTCCTGCTCAAAATCTCTACTCAATGATTGAGTTCGCATCGGTCGGCTTCGCAATAACGCGCGCTCAGTGAATCTTGGCGACATCGATAACGCTCCAACATTCCGCAAAAGGTATTTCCATCGATTACTCGACTAGAACAACGACGCGCCCGGGACGTGTAGGACGGTCAACAAGTTCGTGTGCCCGGGCAATCTCCGACAAAGGAATCCGCTCCCCAACCTTAAAGCCGAACCAACCTGCTTCCAGCGCGCCGTTGAGATCTTTGGCGGCAGCAATCTTCGCCGAGATTGGGAAGTCATCGCTGCCAAGGAAGTTGACTTGGATGTTCTTGAAGGCCAGGGGCCAGAACGGGATGCTGGGAAGCGCATCGTTTGTAGCATAGGCCGCCAATGTTCCGCCCTGTCTTAGAAGCTCCACATCCCGTTCGATATTTGCTGCGAATGCAACCTCAACTATGTGATCGAGGCCTTGCGGTATCAAGCCGCGAACCTTTGCAATTAGATCGACATCGTTGAGCAGAACATCATGCGCTCCGGCTTTGCGAGCGGTCTCTTCCTCGGCCGTAGATCGGACCGTACCTATCACATGCGCTCCCGCGAAGCGCGCGACTTGCACGGCGCACAAACCCACAGAACCGCCGGCCCCTTGGACCAGCACCGTTTGCCGGTGACCGAACCCGCTACATGCACCGCTTGGTGAGCCGTAAGCCCTGGGATTCCAAGACAAGCACCGATCTCGAAGGACACATTCGCCGGTAATGGAGCCACGTGGTCCGCCGGTACGACCGTAAACTCAGCGGCGGTTCCAAAAGGCCGGTAAGACTGTGCCCCATAACACCACACACGCTTGCCAAGCAATTCATCGGAAACATCGGGAGCAACCAGATCGACAATTCCAGCGCCGTCGCTATGAGGGATGACGCGCGGGTAAGGCATGCCAAAACCGAACACGTCTCCGCGCTTCTTTGTGTCACCCGGATTAACTCCTGAGGCTAAAACGCGAATGCGAACTTCACCAGGCCCCGGCAATGGTTCGGGCATTTGGCCCACGGTTAATACCTCCCGCGCCGGTCCCTGCTTCTCATACCAAGCAGCCCTCATAAGTTGCTTCTCCTTTCAAAATTCGTTCCGCCCAGCCGACTTTGATATGGGCAAAATACCTGCTGAGTGATTTTCTAGCTTGCTCTGAAAATGTACAGCTATTCCGCATCGCACTCCGCAAGTTACCTGCTGCAACGGATCCTCACGCATCTCACAAAAGACTCGTAACGCTAGTTCACCTGCAAGTTCTTCCTACAATGCAAAACTCAATAAGCCAAAGCTTCTTAGGAACTTTGCGTCAATGGGCCGCCGCTCTACTTGGCGCATAACGCCGCATTATGGCCAGAGATTGGTCACTCACAACTACTGTAAGGAACAACGGTTTAGATAACTTCAGGGCTCAGGGCACAGGGCGAGTTTGGTCACAACTCCTCTAGCGAGAGATGCACCTACGTGGCCGTACCTCTTCATGTCTTTTCTAATCAGCATAGACCAATTGGCACGCTGACTTGGATCCCGATGGCTCCATCGCCCCCGCGTCACAACCCGCTTAAAACTCGCCTGCCGAACTGTACCAGCGTAGACGGAGGAGGGGCTCGCCGTCGTGATTGTTATACGCGATGCTAAAGCTAAGTGGGTCGACAGTTGGTTGTAAGGCCACCCGGAGTGGTCACTTTATCGTTCAGACTGTCGCTCCTGACCGAACCATCAGTACAGTTTCACGTCAATCGCCTCTTTTCATTGTTAAGTTCTTCAACCTCTCAGAAGGCTTGGCAGCAAGTTTGCCTGCCGGATGAGCGGCTTCACTTCCGTCCCGATCAGCCGAGTGGCCGTGAGCAGTTTATCGTGCGCTACGGCCGCCGGACTCATCTGAAAATCGAAGCGAGCAATGCCACCCAACACCTTATTGAAGCGCAGAATCTTGCGGGCAACAGTAGCCGGACTGCCTACTACAAGTGCTCCCTGCTCGCTCAGCAGCGAATCGAAACGGGCTCTGCTCATCGTCGGCCAACCGCGCTCCCTTCCAATCTTGTTTGTTCCTTCCTGATAACCAGGAAAGAAGTCGTCAGCAGCTTGCTGGTCGGTAGCCGCACAATATCCAAAGGCATGTATCCCGACCTTCAGCTGATCTCGGGGCACACCTGCCTTCAATCCACTCTCGCGATAGAGGTCCACCAAAGGACTAAAGTGGTCCGGTGTTCCACCAATGATGGCGACCATCAAAGGTAAACCAAGTTTTCCAGCGCGCTGAAACGATGAGGGTGTGCCACCAACGCCGAGCCAGACGGGCAGCTTGGCCTGCAAGGGTCTCGGGTAGACGCCTTGTCCGCGTAACGGCGCCCGAAACTTGCCCTGCCAATCGATGTGGGTCGATTCACGCAGCTTCAAAAAGAGATCAAGGTTCTCGGCAAAGAGTGCATCGTAGTCTTCCAGCCTGCGCCCAAACAGCGGGAAACTCTCGGTGAATGATCCTCGCCCAACGGTAAGCTCGGCCCTGCCGCCTGACAAAAGGTCGAGCGTGGCGAATTCCTGATGAACGCGGACTGGATCGGCTGCGCTAAGCACCGTCACTGCACTGGCTAACTTGATGCGTTTTGTTTGTGACGCAGCCGCGGCTAGAATCACGACGGGAGCGGAATCCAGAAAGTCGGCACGGTGATGCTCGCCAAGACCGAAAACATCAACGCCCGCCTGATCTGCAACAACAATCTCCTCAATCAAGTTGCGCATGCGCGTGACTGCTGGAGCCGTTTGCCTGGTGTCCGGATCTCGCTGCAGCGCGGCAAAGCTGTCAATTCCAATTTCCATTACGTTGCTTTTAGTCACTCTGCCGCAAGCACCTGATGCGCAAAACTGATTGCCAGCGAGCCTTCGCCCACACCAGACGCCACCCTTTTGACGCTGCCTGACCTTACGTCGCCGACGGCGAAGACACCGGGACTGCTCGTCTCCAGCAGGTAAGGCCGGCGTTGCAAGGGCCAACCGAAACTGTCAAGCTGTTCCTGCTTCAGGGCAGGTCCCGTCAATACAAACCCTTTGTTGTCCAGGGCGAGGCAACCGCCCAGCCACTCTGTATTCGGACTGGCTCCCGTCATCAGGTAGACATGCCGGTAGGGCTCCAGCCTGCGTTCACCGGAGCGGTTGTCAAGCAATTCAACTGCTTCAAGATGCTCTTCACCAACTAGCCGCTTCACTTCTGTATAGGGATGTAGAGTGATGTTCTGAGTGTCCTCAATCCTGCGGATGAGATAGCGCGACATGGAGGATGATAGTTCACCCGAGCGAATCAGGATGTGCACATGCCGGGCGAACATAGCCAGAAACACCGCTGCCTGACCTGCTGAGTTGCCGCCACCCACCACAACCACATCCTGTTGCGCACAGATCTGCGCCTCCAGCTTGGAAGCCCCGTAATAGATACCCGCACCTTCGAATTGTTCGAGGTTTTCGATTGGCAGCCTGCGGTACGTGGCTCCGCTTGCGACAACAATGACTCTGGCCCGAATGGGCGAGACCCCGCTGGTTTGCAGTTCTAATGGCTGCTTCGCACAGCTGAGACTCACGGCAGAGTTGGCAATCAGGAACTCCGCACCGAACTTCTGGGCCTGATCAAAGGCGCGCCCGGCAAGCTCCTGCCCTGCAATGCCGTTCGGAAATCCAAGGTAGTTTTCGATACGGGAACTGGAACCTGCTTGTCCACCCGGGGCCTTGGATTCGAGAAGAATCGCGCTCAAGCCTTCTGAAGCTGCATAGACGGCGGCTGATAATCCCGCTGGGCCAGCACCAACAATGGCTACATCGCGAAGCTGACCACAGTCAACGTTCTGATTGAACCCGAGCAGCGCCGCGGCTTGCTCATTGGTGGGATTTCGCACCATGTGTTTGCCCTGATAGATCAGCACTGGAATGTCGTTGACGCTGATCTGGAAACGGTCTAAGGTGCTTTGAACATCCGCCTCCTCGTCAAGATTCAGAAACGAGTGCGGGTATCCATTTCGTGTCAGAAAGTCACGTACGCGCAGGGTGCTGCCGGAGTTCGGCGACCCCAGGATGATGGCATCTCCGGTCGAGGTGGCCAGCAGTTCGATGCGGCGCAAAATGAAGGCGCGCATGAAGAGCTCTCCTAATTCACTGTCGTTCTGCATCAACGTCTGCAGATCGGCACGGCGCACCTCGTGTACAACGCCATCCGCCGTCACGCGTGCGCTGACCAAACTTGGCCGTCCGGAAAGCGAGTGAACATCGCCAAAGAATTCGCCTTTGCCGTGAGTCGCGACAACCTGTAGACCCTCCTGCGACATCTGTTCAACACCGATCTCGCCCTCTAAAACAACCAGAAGGCGGTCCATGGGGTCACCTTGCGCGACCAGCAAATCGCCTTTTGACACGGTTTGCGTGTTTCCGTACCGGCGAACGCGGCTGATTGCGTTCTCGCTGAGAACGGGGAACGCTTCTTCCTTCCAGGCAGTGGCTTTTGGCATGACTTTCTATTCCTTCTTGTTTGCCGAGACAGATCGGCAAGTTTGCGATCTCTCCATCGCTTACTCCGCCTGATCAAACACAACTTCTTGAGGATCCGATAAACCTCAAGAACTCCTGAAAGTGTTTTTCTCGTTATCCACAAGTGGCTGAAAAAGCGCTGCCGGCCAATTCGGATCAACGGTGGAAGTGCGCTCCAGGCATTTCCATTCTCCGTTTCGTTTTTGGAACCTGTCCGAATAGATCCCGGTGGAGACGACGCCTTCTCCTTCGGCCTTCCAACTGACCATCCAACGCCATTCCACCCGGGCCTCATCTCCCGAACCTTCAATGGCGAACCAACCCATTGAGTGACTCCATTTGGCAAGCGGAAACACACTATGCGCGTAGTCATAGAGCTGCTTGAGTCCTTCTGGTCCCTCAAAGGTGACCTGCCTGATGTCGTGAACGGTAAATCGTGCTTCCGGCCAGAAGAGATCCACATAGCTCTTCACCGAATCCAGACTCGCATCCTTGTCAATGCAGCGTTGGTGACGACTGAGCTGTTCAAAGATCTCAAAACGATCAGCCGCGGGCAAGCGTTCGACTTCACTCATGGATGGCTCTTCCTTTCAAATACAACCAGCGTTCATTCTACGGATTAAATAGCTTGACGTCAAGATAGCGAGAGGAGCATCCTGTAGTACTGTTGGCCCAGTGACAAGTGCGGTGATGGTCAAAAAGTCATTGCCTGAAGGTAAAGATTCTTGATACAAAGGTTATGAAAACAGGAGGGAATGGGGCGAACATGCTCCTTCGATCGAGAGCTATGAAAGCACTTGTAATTCATGAATATGGCGGGCCCGAAGTGATGAAGTTTGAGGAAGCGCCGGATCCGACCGTGGGAGTAGGCGAAGTATTGGTGCGAATGCATGCTACCAGCTTCAATCCATTCGACATGAAAAGGCGTTCAGGAGAGGCGAAGGAGATGGCCCCCATCAAGTTCCCTGGCATTGTCGGAGTGGATCTGGCCGGAACAGTTATCGAACTGGGAAGCGGTGTGAACAGCTTTGCGGTCGGCGATTCAGTATTCGGCATGGCGGATCAGACCTATGCCGAGCTGTGCGTCGTCAAGGCCTCTCAGATCGCGCGAATTCCAACCGGTATAGACCCAATTGAGGCCGCCGCTTTGCCTCTAGTCACCACAACCGGTCACACACTTATTAGCCTGGGAACGGACATTAACGCTGGCCAGACTGTACTTGTAACCGGAGCGGTGGGCAATGTGGGCCGCTCGGCAGTATTCACGGCCAAGGGCGCAGGCGCGGTTGTGATCGCGGGCGTGCTAACGAAGCAGTTGGAGCAGGCCCGGAGTCTCGGCGCAGATCAGATAGTTGCAACAGACGATGACAGCGGCTTGGCCAATCTACCGCTTCTTGATGCGGTAGCTGATACGGTAAATGGCAAGACCGCGGAAAAGTTAATCGCCAAAATCAAGCCGGGTGGCGTGTTCGCATCCGTTGTCGGAATTCCTCAAAACTCCACCGATTACCCGAAGGTCAAATTCGTGCCCGTAAACACACTTCCGGATGCCAAGGTTCTTCTCTTTATGGCCCAGGCCGTAATCAGCGGTCAACTCACCATTCCGATTGGCCAGAAAGTGCCTCTGCGGGATGCAGCCGAGGTGCACGCTGGAAGAGGGCAAGGCTCCGGAAAAGTTTTGCTGGTCATGCGGGAAGGCTAAACACAGCCATCGTTGAACGCCTCCGCAGAACGGTCGGTGGACCTCAGCTACCTGTGGGTCCCCCGCCGGACTGTTCGATATTGGGTCCGGGCGTAACGACCACTAACTGGTCTGCCCGCCCAGCTCGGAGCGAAGAGAACCACATTCAGCCTAAAACCGATATGTCAGCCCCAGATTGACGAATGCAATATTATGCGACAGCTGTGATTGCTGCAGAAATGCCCCGGTAACGAGCACAGCAGGGTTAGCAACGAGCGTAACGTGCGAAGTGAGAGCCCAACGGATTTCTAAACTGACCTGATTGCCGATATAGCGAGATTGCGCCGGCGTACCACGTTGAAACAAAGAGCCCCCATACCCGTACAATCCATCGTGCAAGTTTTGACGCCAGAACCACACTGCATCGATGGAAGCAGTAATGTTCTGCCTGGGGTGATAGAAGACGACGGGATGCAGATCGTATATGTTCGAGGGCGCGATCAGTGCAAATTTCGGAGCAAAGTAAGCACCTCTTGGAAAGAGCGGGTTGAAGGCATTCAGTGTGCGGTCTGCCGGGTTTCCATCGCCGCTCGCAGCATCGGCGCGAAGAGCCAAACGAACTTGCAGAGGCGTTCGCCAAGTGTAGCCGGTATCAGTCGCGACGGTCCAGGCGCGAATGCTGGCACCTGCAAAGCTTCCGCTCTGATAGATCGCCTCCCAGTTGTAGTCTGGTCCAGGCAAAGGAAGAGCGCCAGGCGGACGATTAAATAGACGAAAGCCAAACGAGCTTCTGCTCTCGGCACCGATGCCTGAGTTGTATACAGCCTGTTTGGTGTCCAGCCCTAGATAGTAGAAGTCTAATTTTGCACTCTGAATGTGCAAAGGAGCTGTCGCGTAAGCTCCCCAAAATGTTTGACGAGATTCCGGAGAGTCGTCGAAGAAACCAGGGTTGAGTTGAACGGGCTTAACGGCAAACAAAGTCGCCTCCCAGCCACTACTTCTCCACGTCAAGCGCGCTCCATCAAAGCTGAACTTTACGTTCACGCCCTCGTTGTTGTCCACAAGACGTCCAGTTCCGAAACCGAGCTCCTGACGTCCCACGCGAAGCCGTACGCCATCGCCTTCATTTAGGTTGGAGCTGAATTCAGCAAAGACTTGGTGAAACGCTCCTTGGTCGCGATCAATGCCCGGACGTGGACCACCATTGCGTCCGAAAATGTCATCAAACTGAAGTTCGGAATAGACCCTGAGGTGCGGTCCTAGATGGAGATCTACATGCGGCAGGAAGCGTTGCAGATAGTACCCGTTTGTATCTTGTGGTCCCCTGCCGAACAACGTACTGCCGGTACGTTCATACTCGGCACGGAACTCGCCTCCAAATGAGAGATAGAGATTGTCGCTATTGCCAAGACGTATGTATTTCAGGCGGTCCAGCCAATCAACTCGTTTGGATGGATCTTGTAAAAAGAACCAGTTTTGCTCTTGAGGTAAAGGAGAAAGGAACGGCCGCTGTGGATCTGGAGGAGGTCCTGGCGGTCGCGGGTCAGGAGTTTGAGCGTATATACGGCTACCGAGCACGAGGAGCGCGAATCCTGCGATGATTCGTATCTTCGCCATATTGCGCGAGACACGAAGCAAGATTAGCCCCGACGTTGACCGAAGGATCTGTGGCATCGGATCACTCAGCAGCGGAAACCTTGCTTGGTGACCAGCTATTGCAGCCCTAAGATGTATACCCGGGCTGTGACCTTGGACGTCGGCCAGATCTTCGAAGTCATACCTGTAGAAACGGCTATCTTTTGACCTGCACCGGAGTCATAGGTAATGACACCGCCGGCTATCGCCCCGTCAAGAGTGTTAGACCAGAGCTTCGCGCCCGTGTCGGAATCAAGGGCATAGATGTTGCCACCCATGTCTCCAAAAACAACGACTCCGCCTGAGGTAGGTGTAACGCCGCTCATGACAGGGAAAGGGGCTTTGAAACGCCAACGCTGTGCCCCCGAAGCGGCATCAACAGAAGTGAGCCAACCAGCCCACTCGGAAGGATCGTCCTGTTTGCCGAATCCATCGGCGGAGGAACCGGTCCATGGCTGTGCAGCTGCAACAGATGCGACCTTGGACGTGGGATCAATGTGAACCGTCGAGCACCAATCTACCTGGCCACTCAGCACGGCATCATTCGCCGAATCGTATGCCGGCCCATTCCATTCCGCGCCGCCTTGCGTTCCCGGACAAAAGCGAACGCCAGCTGTTGTCAGAGGCGTTTGCGTGTTCGACATGGTAGTCATCGGCAGTCGATAGAGCCGTTTACCTTCCGTGCGTTCAAACCCATAAAGATTTCCGTCCTTCGGCGTAATGGCGAGCAGCCGCTTTCCGCTTCTGGTTGTGAATAGCGCGGGAGGCGACGAGACATCCCAATCGTGGAAATCGCGCGGGACTAGCTGGAAGTGACGTTGATAAGTTCCGGTGCGCGCATCAAGCACGACGAGAGAGCCGGCATATAAGTTGTTACCGGGTCGCATTCCGAGCATGAAGTCCGGAGACGGATTACCCGCGGGAACGTAGAGCAGTCCCGTCGTCGGGTCTAAGGAGTAGGAGGTCCAGGTTCCGCCGCCCGTAATCGCATCGTTTATCTTGCCCTGCGTTGTAGACCAAGTGGCTGATGCCGAAAGCTGACCGATAGGAGCCGAAGGACCATAGGTGGGATCTGTGCCTGTTTTAGGAACTAAATAGAACTCCCATACCACCTTGCCTGTAGCTGCTTCCAAAGCATACATTCTGCCCTTTACGCCACGGTTATCGCCCCCTGCCATGCCGATAAAGACATAACCCTGCCACACAATCGGACACGCGGGTATAGACTCGCCTGCAACTGCGTTGGCGATTACCCGATCCCAGATGCGTTTTCCTGATCCAGCATCATAGGCGTAGACGTGTCCATTTGCAGCGCCACGAAAGATCCGACCATCCTCATAAGCGACGCCTCGCTGTGCTCCCAAGTAGCTGCCCTTGAAATCTTCATGGGCGCGCCAATTCTCTTTGCAGTTATCTGGATTCAATGAGAACGTATCATGCTCTGTTGTGGCGTAGAGCGCACCCCTAATCTCCACAAGGCCAGACTGAAAGGCTGTCATCTGGCCAGTGTCGTAGCTGCAGACCACCTTCAAGCGAGAGGCTGTTTTGGTGTTGACTGTATTCAAAGGCACGAAGCGCTCGGATGTCAAAGTCCGGTTGTAGCTCGGCCATTCAACAGGCGTTTGTGCTGCAAGAGGAAGGGCCAGCGCTGCCAGAAGTCTTATAAGGTTCAGAATTCTCATCACATTCCTTGTTTGCAAAATCCCTTTGGATTCGCGGCTTAGTGGCCTGATGTCTTTCCGCGGGTGCGCATGCGTAATCAACGCGAGCGCGGATGATCCGGATTTATGAGCCGAATCCCGCTACGACGGACGTTGAGAGCGAACTGAGACCGAGACCAAAGAGTTGATTCGCGTTTTCCCGGCCTACCTTTCTCTTCATCTCGTTCGAAATATGTAGATCATCGAACCAGCGGCTTCCCAGGTCCATCTGTTCATACGGGTAGTCGATTGAAAACAGAACACGCTCCCAACCGAGTTGCTCCACTACTTCAAGAAACGGACTTGTATGGTGATGTCCACTGGTGGTAACCCAAAAGTTTCTGCTGAAGTAGTAGCTCGGCCGACGCTTTGCCTTTGCTCCCCGCTCACCTTCACGCTGTTCGTCGATTCGGTGTTGCAGGCGCGGCAGTACATAGGGAAGACCCTCACCCAGATGGCCCAGGATGATCTTTAAGTTGGGATACTTATCAAACAGACCACTCAGCATCAGCCGAATCGCATGACTCGCTGTCTCATAAGTGAATGCCCAGGCCGATCCAACCAGCTCGGGATAACCCTGGATGGCGCGGGTCTGACTGGGAAGCGGCTCCCTGGGATGAAGGTAGACGGGCACATTTAGCTTTGAGACCTGCTCCCAGAATTCCCAAGCCGGTTCGTCATCAAGGTACTGAACGGTCTCACCCTCTCCGATGTTGGAGTAGCCGTTTATCAGTGCGCCCTTCAATCCAAGCTGCTGCACGGCTCGTTCCAGCTCTTGTGCTGCGATCTTCGGGTCTTGCAGAGGGACGGCAGCAAAAGCTGCAAAGCGGCCTGGGTATTTCGTGATCAGCGAACCCGCATAGTCATTTGCTGACCGCGCCAGCTCCGCAGCTCGCTTTGGGTCAACCACCGACTGCACGCCTGGGGAAGTGAGAGACATGATGCAGAGCTCGATGCCGGAACGATCCATTTCGCGAAGGCAGAGCTCTGGATCAAGCAATCGGCGTTCGATATCACGGGCGTATTCGATGCCGTTCCGACTCTCCTCTCCTTTCGCGTCCCAGTAGCTGTTGTTGAGAGCTGTCGAGAAATGTTCTTCAAGGACGACTTTTCCTTCCATTAGTTCTCTCGCTCCTTAGTTGTGTCCTTCACAACGGTTCCTGAATTGAACGCCACGTGTTTGTACTCCAGGAACTCATCCATAGCGGTCCATCCGTTCAGCCGCCCGTTGCCGCTTTCTTTGAAGCCGCCCTCCTCAAACTCGTCCCAAACGACAGCCCAATCGTTAATCCAGATTGTTCCGGCGTCGACTTCCCGGGCGACTCGGAGCGGGCGATCCACGTCCCTGGTCCAGATGCTTGCAGACAAGCCGTATTTGCTATCATTTGCGAGCTTCAAAGCGTCCGCTTCTGTATCGAAGACCTGCATGGTCAGCACCGGTCCAAAGACCTCTTCCTGCACAATCGTCATCTTCGGGTCAGTGACTTCCAGCAGAGTGGGACGGTAGAAAGCGCCGACCGCTAACGGGCCTTCGGTGATCGGACCACCACGTAGCAGAACTTGCGCACCGGCCGCAATGGCTTCTTCCAC
>CAXTWQ010000138.1:0-4608 GCA_964248065.1 uncultured Bryobacteraceae bacterium
GATTTACGCTCAACATAGAATTCGCATGGACGAAGCTGTGAGCTGCCTTTCCCGAAGAGAGCGCAGCACTCTTGTTGACCTGCTGAAGCGTCTTGGTCAAACCGCTGAGGAAACAGCAGAACAGACAACCGCTTCCTAGTTAACGATGTTGTCAGAGTCGGCTCTGAGGCCAGCCTTCAATTGCCTGAAGCGCCACTTGCGTCAGCTGCTTTGAAGCCGCCGGCTATAGTAATCACCTCTACCGATCCGTGCTGCTCAAGCGGAATGATTCCGGGTTTGTTGGCTTTCAGTCCCCCCTCAATGATGATGCTATGAGCAGCGCCGTTTGGCATGATGCTGAGTGGAATGGCCGATAGCTGCTTCACTTGCCCTTTAACAAGCGAATTGCCAATTCCGCCGAATGTTTCAATGCCTCGGTGGACGAATAGATCTCCGATAGGTTGGCTGATTTGAACTCCCACCGCTCCGTCTGCGTGCGTCACAATTCGATCAAATTTTGCAGTTGCGACTGTGCCGGCATAAACGTTGAAACCGCGCGCACCCTCACCATAGGTTTCAATCGGGCCTTCGACCCTGAGTTCGCCGATAGTCCCGAAGTTTACGAATCCGATGCCGCTAGTGCCCAGGGTAGTCACCTTCTCTTTTGCGATCCAACGGTCAACACTGCCCCAGTTATCAAGCGCCATGTCATTGGCTCCATAAGTGACCACTGGCCCGTCATTTACCACAACATCGACATGGGCACTGAAACACGTAAACACAGCACCTGATATCTGGTCTGGTGTTCCCGGTGGGATCTGGCCGTCAGTGTAAACCGCTCCTGTTTCTAACCGTTGTACTTTCAGCCGTCCACCATTCTCGCCGCCGCCGCTCACCAAAATGCCACTGCCGAGTACCGGGGCCCCTGAGCGACCGACCGATAAGCCGATGAGATTTGCCGTTAACACGGCATCTGTATCCGCATGCATGTTCCAGATCGTGAGTGCGCCTTGTAGAACGTGAACCCCATATGCCTGGGGTCGCTCCGCCTCACTCACGGTGTTGGCTGACAGAATATCCAGCCCTCGGATCTCGATGTGACCCAGACGTAGTTCGCCGCGCGCGATCAACTGCACCCTGCCCACCGTCGAGATATCTCGAAGATCGATTCGGCCGAGGTCTGGTACCGAGGAATCGTTGAACAGAGCACGTCTCTCCGGAGAGGTGTGCAGGTGGACGTTGCTCACAAGATTGCTGGCAGACAATTGCAGCCCATCTGAGCCGGGGCTAAATGATAAAGTTCTCCGGCGACCTTCGCTCCGAAGCGACTGACCCGGTAACAACTTAACGGTTGGAAGTTCCTCAATGTCAGCAGCGAGAACAAGGTGCTTTACGCTGCTGTCCTTGGTGGCAGCAAGTAGTGAGGCGGTTGTAGTGACCATAGCTTCTCCGTTGTGAATGACACTGCCCTGCGTAGCCAAAGCTAACTGTTGAAATAGCCCGAATTCATCGGAACTGCCCCAGCGTTCGATCATCCTGCCATCCTCCGTAAACCTGGCGATCTGAACACCCCTGATCTGAATCTTTCTGCCAGTTGGCGCCGAGCCTTGAAAAGGGCCCAAGTTGGTGCCGGTCACAGTCACAGCCAAGGCAACGTTGTTGTCATCTGCTATCAGATGTTCAATTTTCACGTGCAAGTCTGGGAAGGCTTCTCGGAATTGTCGGAAGAACACAACAAACCCGGCGGAGCCTTGCGTCTGATTTGGCGCAGCGTCATGGTCCACTACATCGGGCGCGAAGATCTCGTGCAATCTTTCCAGATCACCCGAATTCACGGCTTCAATCATTCGATATTCGCTTGCGAGGTTTATTTCTTTGCTCATGCGCTACGTCTCTCTTCGAGACTTTTTTCTTTGCCGGTATACGATCGCTGCAATATTCAGTGCGGGTTCTAGGCTGCCCGTTCTGCTTCGTGCAAGTTGTGGTGGAATTAGATTACGGCGAAGCCGCCGCCTGCCGGTCCTGCCGATCCCGAAATGCGAATCGAGTCGATTTGCCCATGCAGCTCGATGGCTTCGATCCCCTTCCCGTGCGTTGTCAGCCCGCCTCCGACGACTAGCTCTCTTGCCGATCCACCCGGCTTCAGGCTGAGAGCGATAGCAGCGAGCTTAGTCACTACTCCTCTAGCGAGAGAAGCACCTATGCCGCCGTACGTCTCGATCCCCTTCTTGACGAGGATGGAGCCGACCGGTACGCTGACTTGAATCCCAATGGCTCCATCGCCTCGCGTTACAACACGCTCAAACGTAGCCTGCCGAACCGTACCCGCATAAACGTTAGAGGCGTTCGCGACCCCTTCGCCGACTTCGGTTGACGGGTCGGGCGAGGCCTGTTTGACCTCGCCGGAGTTGAAGCCGCACGCTCCAAGCCCGTGAGTCTCGAGCAACGCATCGACCGTAAGCTCTCCGAGTTCGCCGAGATTGACGAAGCCGATGCCACTAGGACCGTAAGAGGTCACTTTGCCGTGCGCGTGCCATCGCTGTACCCGCCCCCAATTGTCGAGCACCATGTCATTGGGACCATAGGTAGTCACCGCACCGAGGCAGCGGATCTCATCCACATCTGTTCCCTGGAGGATGAAAACGCCACCTGCGATTCGATCTGGCGTGCCAGGGGCAATGCCGCCATCGCTGTGAATTTCGCCGGTTTCAAGAAGGCTCACAGTCATTCCACCCCCTCCGAGCGTTCCTCCGACGAGAATGCCTGTACCCCGAACGGGAAGTTCCGCGCTACCCGCCGAGATGCCTCGCAGTTCGGCGCTGACGCGGTGATCCGTTGATGGTTGCCGGTTCCAGAGAGTCAAGGCTCCAGCAACTACTTCAACTCCGAAGCCGCTAGCGCGTTCCTCGAAACCGCGTGCATCTGCCGCGACCACATGGATGTCTTGCGCCTCGACATGGCCGCCGACTGCAGCTCCTTCGGCGATTAATTGGATGCAACCTGTCGTCCGCAAGTCCTTGAGCACCAGGCGGCCGAAGCCTTCGACAGTTGTGTCGTTGTAGAGGGCGCGACGATTGGGTTCAGTTTGGAGTTCGATCGTTTCGACAACATTGTCAGTCGTAAGCATCACGCCATCACACTCCGGCTCGAATCGAATCAAGGCTCCAGCGGTGCCACGGAGTTTATGCCCTGGCTTCAGCCGCAACGAACGAACTCCTTCGAGCCTTCCCTGTACTTCTATGGTGGCGGTCTCCGCTGTTTGCAGTGCGTCGGTGAGTTCTGCAGCCGTCGTCACCACTCGTAGATCTTTGCTCATTTCTTAAGTCCTGGTCCGATCGTTTCGGCGATTATTTTTAAGGGGCCGCCACACCAACTGCACGAGCCTCTGGTACATAACCTTCAATGAAGTTTCGATTCCCAATTCGCTGGTACTTTGCCAGCGGGTCCCGGAGCGGGCTGAGAGACTGGGTGTGAAAGCGGCGGCAGCAGCTCCGAGCCACCACGGAACATTTCTTGTGTTTCGTAGTTGTAAAACCACTTTTCGCCTGGCTCATAGCTGGTCACCACGGGATGACCGGTCTCAGCAGCGTGCTTTCCAGCATGCTGATGGGGAGAGCTGTCGCAACAGCCGATGTGTCCGCACTCCGCACATCGCCGAAGATGTAGCCACCAAGCGCCAGTGGTCAAGCACTCAACGCATCCGTCTCCGCTGGCCTTGGAATTTAAATTGATTCCCTGCTTATCGTGTTTCACTTTACCCTCCGACTCACAAGCGTTTAGATTTATACCTGACGGCGGCTCGTTCTGTAAGACTCGAATACGTTCTTGGGCCACCATCTTCAAAGTTCAAAACTGATGCTAACGGTTCAGCTCACCTTACTTGATAAACGTGCCTTGTTGCAGCTCATTGATGGCTTGCTTTAACTGGCTTTGCGTATTCATCACGATGGGACCGTACCACGCCACAGGCTCTTCCACTGGTTTGCCGGAGACTAGCAGGAATCGGATGCCATCCGGTCCCGCCTGCACGGTAATCTCATCACCTTGGTCAAAGAGCACTAGAGAGTGATTCTTGATGTCGTATTCAGGCTCTGCTTCGGCCTGAGCGGCAGCCTCTGTGAGAACTGGGCGGGGCATAGAAGCTCCGCGAAACGTTCCCGTTCCCGCAAAGATGTAGGCAAACGCATTTCGATTGATTTCAACTGTAAACCGCTTTCGTTTGCCGGGCGGCACGGAAATGTCTACATAGCTGGGGTCTGCGGCTACACCTTCGACCGGTCCTTTCTTACCCCAGAACTCGCCACAGATCACGCGAGCGCGTGTTCCGTCATCCTCGGTCACTTCGGGGATTGCACTCGACGGAATGTCTTGATAACGAGGATTCGTCAACTTAAGGGATGAAGGAAGGTTAGCCCATAATTGAAACCCATGCATGCGGCCCTGCGTGTCACCTTTGGGCATCTCCTGGTGCAGAATGCCTCGACCCGCGGTCATCCACTGCACGTCGCCAGGCGTCATTGTTCCTTTGTTTCCTAAACTGTCTCCATGCTCCACGGATCCGGCCAGCACGTAGGTGATAGTCTCGATCCCGCGATGCGGATGCCAGGGAAAGCCGGCTAAGTAGTCGGC
>CAXTWQ010000138.1:4618-8793 GCA_964248065.1 uncultured Bryobacteraceae bacterium
GAACGTCGTTTCGAAAGTCGTCCAACAACAGAAACGGGTCAAACTCCTTAGTCTGTCCAAAGCCAAATGCTCGCCGAAGCCGCACGCCCGCACCTTCGAGGGTGGGTTTCGCTTCTATGATTTTCTTAATAGGACGTAGTGACATATGAGATCCTAAAACAGTCTGATTCAGTATAGCTTGATATCAAGGGTTATGGTTCGATCCCAAATAATCACCTTTCAATTGCTTGTTGTGTAGCGTTTACAATTCGAAGAAGCCACGTCTCAGCGCTATGGTGACAGCATGAGTTCGATCATTGGCCTTCAGCTTGGCGAGAATATTGCGCACATGCCCCTTCGCGGTGTCCTCGCTGATATGGAGGCGATCGGCTATCAGTTTGTTGGAACAACCGCCAGCTACAAGCTTTAGAACTTCAATCTCACGGTCGGTCAGCGTCACGTCTGCCGCGTGAGTTGCCAATTCAGCAGCAACCTCAGAAGGTACTCGACGCTCCCCGGCATACACTGCCCGGATCGTATCGAGAAGATCACGGCGCAAGGTTGCCTTTAAGAGATAGCCCAGAGCTCCAGCTTTTAAGGCTCGCAACGCTTGCACGTCGCCCAGGTATGTTGTGAGAACGATGATGCGCGCCGCGGGCTGGATTTCACGTATCGCTCGGATCACGTCAAGGCCATGGATATCGGGCAGTTTTAGATCTAACAGAGTGATATCGGGAAGATGCTCCCGATACATCGCAATAGCGTGCTTGCCGGTTCCTGACTCCGCGACCAGAACTAGATCTTCCTGGCTGCCAATAATGGTTGCCAAGCCGTCGCGCAGGACAGGGTGATCGTCTACGGCGAGAATTCGAATTCTTTTCGTCTCTGTTATAGGATTCAATCTGTTCCAATGATTCGCCTTCGACTTTGGCGAAAAGTATCATCACTTGCTCCTGTGATGATCGAACCATTCCTCGATGAGGATCTTTTGCAAGTCTTCGGTTTACAGTGCTTATGATCCGGTAGGAGTGATGATCATCAAAACTTTTAGTTGCAAGCATCTGACGATGCTTTTAGCCGCTGTAGCTTATCTGGGTATCGCGCAGCCAGTTTTTGCAGAGGATCAAAAGCTGTGGCAGATGGCCCACACCGCCTGGACTGGACGGGACAATGCTCCTCAGTCGATCAACTCGCTCGCTCAGACTCCTGATGGTTTGCTGTGGATTGGAACTACAGGCGGTCTTTTCACCTTCGACGGAATTGCATTCGCGCCCTTTCACACCAGACCTGGAGATCCGCACCTGCCATCGTGCTCGGTTCGGCGCCTGTTTGTGTCAAGGGGCGGCGAGCTTTGGGTTCCCTGCTACCGTGCTGGGGTTATCCGTATCTTTAACGGTCGTGTGTCTGTTTTCAGCGGCGTGGGCGGGGAACGCAACGTAGACTTCACCAAAATACAGCAGGATTCAAACGGCCAGATTTGGGCCATTGTCAATGAACGGCAACTTATGCGTTTGGGCAAGAACGACATCTGGCATGCAGAGGATGCTCCACTGTCTAGTAATGGGCGGCTAACGACCCTGTTTTTTGATTCCAGGGGCACTCACTGGATTGTTGCAGATGGGTATCTATACAGGAAAGCGAGAGGGGAAAGCCGCTTTAGGTCAACTGCTGTCCGCGCCTTTGGCGAAGCTCAAATTAAAGAGGATTCTGATCATAGTGTTTGGCTGGTTGGTCAAACGTCAAAGCTGGAGCGCCAGGGTACCGATCTTCAACATGTCAGTCCTGAGGGCGAAGTTCTTCCTCTTCCTTTCGTATTTCATGACATACATGATTTCCTCACGATGCAGGATGGTTCACTTTGGCTACTGGAAGGGTCTACTGGGCTCTACCGCCTGCAAAAGAGCAAGACGGGTAAAGCTGACCTGCCGCGTCAAGGGCTAACTTCCGAACTGTACACTGCCAGCCACCTGACGTCCGATTTCCTGATGACCCTTTATGCCGACACAGAGGGGGATGTTTGGGTGGGAAGTTGGAAGGGACTGGATCGGTTCAAACGGGCGATAATTTTACCTGCTGTCGATCACGCACCCACTGGATATTGGCCTTTGTGCACGAACAATCAGGGTGAGACATGGATCACTCACGCAAGCACCTTCGCGCCGCTTAGCGTGTTAAGAGATGGCAAAGTAACTAACATCTCGGGAACAAGCTACATATACAAGATGTTTTGTTCCCAGACGAACGCCGTATGGTTTGCTGATGCTTCTGGGCTTGGCTATTCAAAAGCCGATCACGTTCACCACCTGCCGCTGCCACCCTTCCACCCTGGGTATTTCGCGCAATGGTTTTTCTCCGGTTTGACAGACATAAACGGAGACTTGATTGCGTCTGAACGAGGCTCTGTTGCAGGTGGACTTTGGCGCTACCGCAACCAAACATGGGCTAAATACTTACCGGACGTAGTTTCCTGGCCGGTGCAAGCCATGATGAAGAATGCTGACGGCAGTATCTATATGGGACGTAACGATGGCACTATCAGCATTCTGCAGAATGGGAATTTGAAGACGATCTCATCGGGATCTCCTGGCCTCGGCGTTGTTTCCGCGTTCGCCCAAACCTCATGCGGCCTCTTTGCTCTGGGTGCGAACGGCATAGCCGTCAACCGAGGCGAACAGTTTCAAGCGCTTGCGTTCGCTCACCCGGAGCAAGCTAAAACGGTAACCGGTCTTGTGGAAGACAAAGACGGCGGATTCTGGTTGAATGGCTCAGAAGGCATCATTCGGATTTCTGCTCATGAGATGCGTGCAGCACTTCAAGACGCGCACCATTCCATTCAGAGTCAAGTGATTCGAGAAGGAGATTTTAGCGGACCAGCTTACTTTGGGATGAGTTCGGCACAATCGGCACAACTGGACAGAAACGGAAAGATCTGGTTTTCTACCACAAACGGCGTGGCTTCCATCAACCCGGATCAGGTGGACACCGACTCGCATTTGCCCAGATTGAGTATTCGTTCTATTTCGGCTGATGGTCAAAGCCTCCATCAAGGTAGGGTGTTTCAACCCCACCCTCAAACACTGAACATCACCTATATAGGCGTGAACCTTTCCAATCCTGAACGAGTGATTTACCGTTATCGGCTGGACGGTTTAGATCACGACTGGCAGGATGTTGGGAGCCGACGAGAGGCCATTTACACTCGCCTAAAACCTGGTGTTTATACCTTTCGCGTTATGGCCTCTGATGGGACTGACCGCTGGACGAATCCAATATCGTCCAGTTCGTTTCGAGTTCTTCCCAGCTTCTACCAGACTTGGTGGTTCGGCTTGCTATGCAGTGCTGCAGCCGTTGCCTCGGTCTGGCTTTTTCTGAAAGTTCGAGTGCAGCATGAGGTGAACGCCATTCGTCTGCGGGCCGAAGAGCGGGCCGATGAGCGGATTCGTATCGCACGCGAGTTGCATGACACTCTACTGCAAGGCGTGCAAGGATTGATGCTCAGCGTTCATGTTGCGGCTCATCAACTCTCAACTGATGATCAGTCCAAGAAGATATTAGATAAAGCGCTTACAATAGCCGACCAGATTCTGATTGAGGGCAGAAACCGAGTCAATCAGCTCCGATCTGAGCGCTTGACCGACTCCGAGCTTTTGGAAGCCTTGGAAAGGCTCGGGAACGACCTGCAAGGGGGAGAACAGATACATTACACCGTGCACCGAAGCGGCACAGCAGCAATCCTTCGCCCGCACATTGTTGGTGAGATCCTTTACATCGCAAGGGAAGCACTGGCTAATTCTTTTCGGCATTCAGGCGCTTCGGAGATCAGGATCGAGCTCCAGTATCGGGTGCGTTCTTTCCGCATGTTATGTCTGGATAACGGATGCGGTTTCGACGTAGCTAAACAACAGGAAAATCCGGCCCTCGGCCACTGGGGACTGCGAGGAATAGCAGAACGCGCCGAAAAAGTCGGTGGGCGGCTCAGTATCGTGAGTGTACTGGGGCGCGGTACTGAAGTCTTATTCATAATGCCTCCCTATCGCGCTTACCTTCGAAGAGGAACGTTGCGAGCTCTTCTGAAAGACCTCGGATTCGGTGCGAGGTAATTACCCTGCGCGGATGTCCCCTTGCTCTGCGCCGATACCCTCCGAAATGACTACGTAAAAACAGCTACATTTGGTGCTTTTATACAAGGCCTCCTC
>CAXTWQ010000138.1:8803-10814 GCA_964248065.1 uncultured Bryobacteraceae bacterium
CTCCTCTCTTCACACTTGATTCAAATGAGCATAGTCAGTAGATCTACTGAAGGGAAGCGGCGTAGCATCAATCCTGCTTCAAAGCCAAGCGGAACCGGATGTGTAGAGTGCCTGGCCTCTGGAGGCTGGTGGCTTCACCTGAGAAGGTGTGCCGAGTGTGGCCACATCGGTTGTTGCGATACGTCTCCCGGTCAGCATGCCGCGGAACATGCTGCTTTAACCGGGCACTCGGTTGTGCAGAGCTTTGAACCGCTTCAGAACTGGTTCTACGACTATGGAAAGCATAAGATCGTGAGAGGAGTGCGGCTGCTTCCCTCTCATTCGCATCCCCCAACTCAGCCATCACCGGGCCCAGACGGGCGAGTTCCTCCCAATTGGGAAGAACTCTTGCATGGAATGCAAGAGTTAGAAGAAACTGCTGACGAAAAGAATGTTTCTCACCCAGTTCTGCCCTGATAAGCCTATTTAATCCTGGCCAACTTTGACTTCTGTTCCGGACAGATCGCTCTGAAAACGCCAGCTTCCGCCTGACCGGAATGTCGAGCCGGTTCCGAAAGTGTCCTCCATGTAGAGCATGTAAGTCACAAGACCATCTTTCAGCCGGCAAAGAATTGCAAACGGAGAAGTGAACCTTTTATTCAGTCGGACCGAGTGCGTGGTGAAGGTTCCGAAGAGCGCCACTCTATCTCCCTCGCCGACCGCGTCCTGTATTTTGAAGTTTTGAATATCCCAGCGTCGATGAAGTTCCCCAAAGACTTCCAAGAACGCGGCGGGACCGCCTTTCGCATGCGTACCCGCCCAAGGCATTAGTCTTTTTAGCTCAGGATTGTCGAAGGTTAGAGACACATAATCCGCATCTTCGGCAACGAGCCGGTTTACAACAGCAGAGTCAAGAATTCCCTCTAGCAATTCCCTTACGATTTCAACGTTGGCGCTTGGCATATTTACTTTGTGCGCGCCACCTTTCTTCGCGCTTGTTGCTTTAGCATCGGAGTAACCGTCTGAGCAGCCATCTATAAAGTAAGCGCTCCGTTCCTTGATGTCAAGGTTCTTTGTCATAGACAACGGGTTTTCGGCTATTCGCATTATTGCTTGACATCAAGATTCCAGTTATCTACGCTTGGTGAGGGCTAGGGTCGATTCATGATCTGCGGGGAGTCTCAAAAGCTGCCGATGTTCCCCGACACGGGGCTTAGCAAAGCTGATGGCAACCGGAATTACGTCATCCTTATTCTGCCTGGGTTAACGCTCACGGGCGGCCTAAACATTGATTTCTGAGAGGAATGAACATTGACAACGCTTGTAGCAAACACAACGCCAGTCATCTCGAAAGGCTTACGGACGGCCATGAACTGGATCAACGGCCAGTGGGTAGACTCCGCTAAACGGATTCAGAGTTTTGATCCAGCTACTGGCCAGGAGATCGGCAGCTACGCGGATGCGAATCACGCCGATGCGCAAGCGGCTATCCAAGCTGCGGCAGAGGCCTTTTCATCGAAGGACTGGAAGGAGAATCGTAAGCTTCGAGCAAAAGTTCTAAACCAGATTGCAGATAGGTTCGAAGCTCGGCGTGAGGACCTGATTAACATTCTCGCTATTGAGAACGGAAAGATAAAGCCTGAAGCGGCATTTGAAGTGGATATGATCCCCGGCAAATTTCGCTATTGGGCCGCAACCGTTCTGACCAATTATGGCCGGGCGATGGAAGTAGAACCGGGTCGTCTGTCGTTCGTAACACGTTCGGCCATCGGTGTCGTCGGAGTTATCGCTCCGTTCAATTCGCCGCTGGTGTTGACCGTTCGGTCTCTGGCGCCAGCGTTAGCGGCAGGTACTACAACGGTTATTAAGCTACCCGGCAGCACTGCGCAAACGAATCATCTCTTCAGCCAGGTTCTCTCCGAAGCGGCTGACCTGCCGCAAGGGGTGATTAACGTCTTCACTGAAAGCGGCAGCGCCGGCTCAGCTCTACTGACCGAGTCAAGGGACGTTCGGGTCATCAGTTTCACTGGAA
>CAXTWQ010000138.1:10824-11150 GCA_964248065.1 uncultured Bryobacteraceae bacterium
TGCCAAGATTATTTCTTCGGCAGGTGCGGCGACTCTCAAGCTTTTTCAAACTGAACTGGGCGGCAAAACACCAATGATTGTGTTTGACGATGCCGACCTGGAGGCTGCCGCACCGAAAGTAGAAAAGGCATTGACCACATTTGCCGGGCAGTTCTGTATGACCGGCTCACGCCTTCTGGTGCAACGCGGCGTAGCAAGTAAGTTCCGCGCCATGATGACCGAGAGATTGAAGCGCGTGAAAGTAGGTCCGGCTGCCGATCCATCGAGCGACATGGGGCCGCTGATCGACAAGCCGAACGTACAGCGCGTGAACAACATGGTGGAAG
>CAXTWQ010000139.1:0-1661 GCA_964248065.1 uncultured Bryobacteraceae bacterium
AACTGTTCGGCTGCATGTTGATAATCGTGTTGATCACGGTGAAGACGGCCGACCACCATCCGAAGGTCATAGTCGTTCGGATTTGAGGATAGCGCGGCCTCAAGAAGAGGTGAGGCCAGCTTTGGCTGATTGTTCTTGAGGTAGGCAGAAGCTAGCGCCATCTGATTTGCAGGCGTCGGTGACAGCGCAACAGCACGCCCAAATTCGGTAGCGGCCTGTTCGGGCTGGTTGTTGGCAAGGTAGAGTTGCCCCAGGTGCTCCAGCACCGCCGGATCATCGCCTGATCCCTTCAACAAGTCGATAGCCGGCTGCGTACGCTTGTCCGCTTCGTAAGCCTGCGCAAGCTCCGTCAGATAAGACTTGAGTTTCGGGTCGAGCTGCGCCGCTTTCTCATAGTATGGCTTTGCCTCATCCAGCTTGCCTTGGTGCATCAGGCTCTGTCCCAAACCCAGTTCAGCCGGCGCAGAGTTAGCGTTGAGCTTTAGAGCATCTCCAAACGCCCCTGCGGCAGCCTCATACTTGGCAGAGGCGAGATAGGCATCACCCAGATAGCGCCTGGGACGGACATCTGTATCTCTTTGTCGTGCCGCATCCTGCAATAGCGGGATGGCATCTGCTGCCCGCTGATTACGCAAATAGAGCAGGCCCAGGTTTAGCTCGGCCTCAAATAGACTTGGCTTCAGAGCTAACGTTTGCTGAAAATCCGAGGTCGCCTTGGTGTCCTCGTGCAAGGCGCTCTCAGCCAAAGCGAGATTAAAGAAAGCGGAGTAGTCCTTCGGGTCGGAGGCGGCGAGCTTGCTGAAGACCTGCTTGGCCGTTTGATAATCACCGCGATCCAGAGCTTGCAGTCCGGGTTGCTGAGGGTCGGCTTGCGCGCTCCAAAGGACAAAGGCAACTACAAACAGGCACACCTACGACTCACCCCGTTTCTATTTTAACGGGCTCTTTCCGGCCAGCTTGTCACGCCGTTCTACGATCCCGGGCACAAGAAGTTGCTTCTTTATGGAGATTGCTCAGATTGATTCCTTCAAACGCAAGAGCTATGACCCCAATGACAATCAACGGCAGAGTGACCACCGCCCACAATATCAACGAGAATCGCTTGGCTGGTGCGGCGATCATTCCAAACATCATCAGAGTACGTGCTGTCACCCATTGAAACGATCCGAGATTTCCAGGAGCCTGAGGCACAATGCTGCTCAACCTAAGTAGGACAAGCATGGTAAATGAAGCCGTCCACTGAACTGGCAGATCGCTCGCGCGCACGATCGCGTAGATGGGCAGCATTTGCCAAATCATGTAACACCCGCTGATTAGAAAAGAAAAATAGAGATAGCGTGAATGGCCAATCAAATGTAGATCTTCAATCAGCGTAACGAGCCAGCGTGGCCAAGCCATACCAAAGAACAAGTTAAGAGACTGTCTCTTGGCATACATTGCGTAAGCGAGAAGGATCGCCAGTAACAGAATCATGATGCCCAGGATGTAACCACCTTTCAGCAACACTCCAGGCAAGCGGCCCATGTGAAGGCAGAAGGCAAAACAAGCCAGAAGCCAAATGCCGTCGAAAATGCGTTCAATCAGGGCCGAGGCGAAGGTCACCGAGAGAGGTATGCCGCTGGACTTCGAGAGAAGGAAACAGCGAATCAATTCTCCAGCAC
>CAXTWQ010000139.1:1671-11129 GCA_964248065.1 uncultured Bryobacteraceae bacterium
TTCGCAAATAGCCCGACATAGATTGCTTCGACGCAATGCGCGAACGAGATATTCTGAATGGGCCGCAGGAGCAACTTCCACCGCAGGCCGTGAAACAGATAGACGCAGACATCGGTGATTACGGCAACAACCACCCATCGCCAGTCCATTTGCCGAACGTCATTCCAAATCTGGGAAAGCTTGGCGCCGTTCAGAACCCAGGCCAGACAGATAAGCGAGAGCAGGTTCGTGCCGATGATAATCGCCCACGACCTGAACTTGCGGTTGCGCTCAACGGACGGCGCCGGCGCGATTTGCGTGCTCAAGTAACCTTATGATAACGCTCCATAAACTACGGCCTGATAACGAACAAGTTAAACGTACAAGCCCATTGCCATCTTGGTCTTCCGCACGGTGTCCTCAGCAATCGGTAAGACATTTCGCCTTCCCTGCGCCAGCACACTCTCCACATAGCCCGGGTCGGCAGTAATTTCTCTATACCTTTTCTGGATCGGTTCCAGGCGGCTGACGACAGCTTCGATCACGCGCTTCTTGAAATCGCCGTAGCGCATGCCCTCGGCAGTCTGCCTTGTAAAGCTTGGATCGCATGCTTCGCCGATTGCCAGCAGGTTCGCAATGCCCGGGCTTACATTCTCCAAGTCGACGGCCGGCAAGGAGTCGGTAGTGGCCCGGTTTATCTTTTTCTGAATCACCTTGGGATCATCCAGCAGCCCGATAGCATGGCCTGACCCCGGTGCTGACTTACTCATCTTCTGAGTAGGATCATCAAGTCCCATGATGCGCGCGCCAACCCTGGGCAGGGAAGTAGCGGGCATCACAAACGTCTCCCCATAGAGTGAGTTGAAACGCTGAGCGATATCGCGTGCCAGTTCCAGGTGCTGTGATTGGTCGTCACCCACTGGAACAAGGGCTGCTTGATAGAGCAGAATGTCGGCGGTCATCAAAACGGGATACTGAAGCAAACCCGCCCCGATGGTCTCCTGCTTTTCCGACTTAGTCTTGAACTGCGTCATTCGATAGAGCCAGCCAAGCGGCGTCACGCAGGTGAGGAGCCACGAGAGTTCCGCATGCCCACTGACGCTGGACTGGACGATGATAGAGGACTGTTCGGGATCGATACCGGATGCAATGAACAGTGCTGCCGTTTCCCGTATTTTGCCTGCCAGCTCAGCCGGCTGCTGGTAAATGGTTATTGCGTGTAAGTCGACAATACAGAAAATACTTTCATATTGGCCCTGGATCTCGGCCCAATTTTTGAGCGCTCCGAGATAATTACCTATATGGAGGCTGCCGGTAGGCTGAACGCCGGATAAGACGCGTGCTTTCATGCTTGAGAACGAACCTCTATCGTAAGGGATGAATTTGAAATTAAAAGACGAACCATCACTAGAGCCATCAGTAGTCGAAATAGAAAAGCTGGTCTACGGTGGCGATGGGCTAGCACGCGTAAACGGTCAAGTGGTATTGGTTCCGTTCGTGCTGCCGGGTGAATCGGTACGGACACGAACAGAACGGGTTAAGACCGGGCTTTTGCGCGGGAGAGACGCTGAAATCCTGATTGCCGGGGCGGACCGCGTGACTCCTCAATGCGAGTACTTCGGGGACTGCGGCGGGTGTCAGTACCAACACTCCAGCTATGAGGCGCAGGTGCAACACAAGCGGTCGATACTGCTTGAGACATTGGCTCGGCTCGGCGGCATCAACTCTCCACCGGAAGTAAGCATTGTCACAGCGGAGCCTTGGCACTATCGCAATCGTATTCAACTGCACTTCAATGGCAGAGATATGGGCTTTCACAAGCTTGGGTCTCACCAACTCTGTAAGATTGACCATTGCCCTATCTCGTCGCCGGTTCTAAATGAGGTGGTACAGAAGCTCAGCGTTGCCTGCCGGCAGAATGGCTGGCCCGAATTTCTCAAATCGCTTGAGGTTTTTACTAACGAGAGTGAAGTTCAGTTGAACGTGATGGAATCTGACCGGCCGGTAGCGGCGCGGTTCTTTGAGTGGTGCGCCGAACTGATCCCGCAATTTGCTCCCGGATCAATTCAATACCGAGCTGTGGATCACGACTTCCGGATTAGCGGGGGCTCATTCTTCCAGGTCAACCGTTTTCTGCATGACCAGCTTGTCTCTGAGGCAATTGGAGGTCTTACCGGCAAGACCGCAGTAGACCTATATGCGGGAGTGGGACTGTTCACGCTTCCGCTTGCAAAGCAGTACGAGAAGGTGGACGCGATAGAACGCGGGGGCCATGCTTTTGGTGATTTGCAGTTTAACGCCCGGGTCGCGCGAGCAAATGTATCGAGCGAGAAGGGCAGCGCGGAAGAGTACCTTCGTCGGCTTCAGGACGCGCCAGAGCTTGTGTTGGCTGATCCGCCCCGGACAGGACTCGGTAAAGATGCGACAGGCGAGTTACTCAGATTGAAGGCACCGCATCTAGTGATCATTAGTTGTGACCCTACCACTCTGGCGCGCGATCTCAAGAAGCTACTCGCGGTGTATAAGTTAGATTCACTTACTCTGGTTGACTTGTTTCCGCAGACTTACCACCTGGAGACTATCGCAAAACTGACGTTACTTTAGGTACGGTATGTAAGAGACTTAAGTCCGCTCCATTTGCGCACGATTAGTTCCGCAAGCGTAAGGGCAATAGCAGCCGCCAGGGCAGCAGGCCATAACTCGAGAGAGTTGTAAGTAATACGGCCATTGCCATCGTAAACAGATGCCGGAGTTGGATTGAAGCGGCCACCGGTCAGCCGGGCGATCTGTTGTAAGGAGCGTGGATCGGAACCGTGCTCTAACTCGGCGTCCCCTCTATAGAGTCCAAGTTCCGGAAAGACCTTCGTCTCGGCCAGTGGCCGAATGCGAAACAGCCCGTGCAGAGAACCAACCCGCACCTTTCCGGTATAGATTCTGGAGCCGGCATTCTCCAGCGTGATCGGCTTCCTAAACGCTTGGGGACCGAGAACAAAGATAGTAGGCAGTTCGCGCGGCACTTCGGATCCAGGCCCCAGATGATAGGTGACCTTCACCTCATCGCTTGCGGAATCAAACTGAGCGGAAGCCTCGGTAGTTTGAGAGTGGTCCAGCAGGTCGCGAGTAACATTGATCCAGAATTTGTCGAAGCCGGGCCAGCCGACCCAGCTTTCGGCCCATCGGCTTTTGGCATCCGAGGTAAAAACAGCCGCCTTACCGAGCCCATATTGCCAGCGCACATAGAGCGGATCCTTCTTACTCTCGTCGATACTTAGCAGCGTATCTGAAGTTGGCTTAGCAATGAATCGGGTATACCCTTTGAGCGGTGGCGCCGATTCGATATTGACTCCTTCGAGTATCTCCGCCGGATGATCCAGGATGGGCGTCAGGGGCCGCTCTACCGCAGTCGAGCCACTATAGTCCTGAACGTCCTTCAACAGGATCTGTTCCAAGCCTTGCGGCTCATTTAGGAAGTAACTCTTTCCGCCTGAAGTCAACGCCACTTTTTCCAGATAAGTTCGGTTGACATCCTGACCCAAGCCCACAGTCGAAATTGTTACTTGGTGAGCAAGCGCTTCCTTTGCTAAATCGAGACTGTCGCCTTCTTCTGAGATGCCGTCTGTGAGCAAAACAATGTGCTTGAAGGTTGCTTTGGACGGGAGAACGCGGCGATAAGCTTCCGCCAGTGCCGGAGCAATCTGTGTTCCGCCATCCGGGGTAATTCCAGCTACCAGCCGCTTGATCAGCGACTTATCTTCGGCATGACGCACGGGAACCGCCCATTGAAAGGAGTTATCGAAAATCAGAACGCCTATGTAATCGATAGGCCGAAGGTGGTCAACCACGCCAATGGCCGAAATGCGCGCCAGATCAATCTTGCGACCCTCCATGGACGAAGACTTATCGATAATGAGGGCGACGCAAGTTCCTTCGGGTGACTTAGGAGGCGCCAGTTTCGCTGGAAGTGCGCGGTCTAGTGCGTCCAGCTTCGCATCCTCTTTATAAATCTGACGTTCGCCTCCAATAAGTAGGAGGCCGCCACCCTCTTTCACGTAATGCTCCAGGTTTTCCTTATAGCGCTGGGGCAAGGCAGTTAAGTCAAGGTTGTTCAATACGACTAACTGATAAGTGCTTAGATCCTTGTTCAAGTCTGCGGGATTAGTAACTACTTCGAGTTGCGCACTCCTTAAGGAACGAAGTAAGTTCTCATCGGTCCCAACTGGATCCTGGGAAACGTAAAGCACGCGTGCGCGTTTCAAGCTTACTGCTCCCTGAAAGCGAAGCTCACCACCGGTTCTATCTCGTACTTGCCCGGCAATAGACGTCACGCCGACAGCATTGACACGCGCGTGGACGCGGACCAAGTTGCTTCCCGGTTCAAGGGTGACAGGTGTAGTTCCCAAGCTTTTGCCTTCAGCGCTGAGGTCAATCTGAGCTTGCGTTGCCGAGGGCGAAGTGACATGCAGATCAAGCGGAATCAGTTCACCAGCGTAGCCTGCTTGGGGAATGGCGACAGATTGAAAACGCAGCTGCGACTTCGAGGACTCCGGGAGACTAAACGTATCTACAGGTATATGCAGCCTTTGAAACTCAGCAATCGCCCTTGCGCTGTTACCCTTGTTTTCTCTTCCATCACTGATAAGCACGAGCCGAGAATTGTAATTCTCCGGTACGTTCGACAAACTGTCGCGTAAAGCACCTTCAAAATCAGTTGCCGAAGCCGACTCGCCCGCAGAAGGTTCTAAGTGGTACGCAGACCCAGTTTCAGTTGCCCTTAGCTTTCTAGTTCCATCTGCAAATGGAATTACTTGCATCCAATTATTTCCGCGCTTTTGCCCGACTTCGTCTACAACCTTAGACTCTTGGGACAGTTGGTCACGGTCAATGCTGCCGGAAGTGTCGACTAGGACCGAAACAGCTGTCTTCGTTTGGGGCACCATTAGTCTAGGCTCACTAAGTGCGAGGGCAATTGCACATAGACTCAGGCCTTTCAACAGCAGGCTCGCCCGACCGGCACGCGCACGCAGACCAAACCCTAGCCAGAGAATTAAGGCAGGAATAACTAGCAGCCACCAGGGGTGCGTAATCGTCATCTGTTGACCATCTCGTGTTGCGGCTGGGTTTCAGGTGTCATTGCGCTTGGCTTGACACTGGCGCGTACAGATGAGAATTTCACTCTGCCGAACAAGTACCATTCTGCAAAGAGCCCCATCGCTGCTGAAAGGGCCAACCACTTCCACAAGTCCAGTGGCTGCCTATCAAAGAGGCCTGTTGGAGGTATACCGAGTGGCACGGTGGATGTAGGCTTCCACGTCCCCTCGCCTACATTGGGCAGAGTAAGGGAAAGATACTGGTCGCGGCTGCCGGACCTAAGACGAACGACTGTCGGCTTATCAACGAACATCTTGAGTGACTGCTCGCCAATTGTGAACGGCAAGGCTGTGCCGTCCATTGTTGTCAATTTCACATTGTCAACTGTTTCTCCGGGCGACAAGGGCAGGGAAAGGGCTCCTACTTCCTCAGCTCGTACGTCTGTCGGCACGTCCAACTCTGGAGCTACCCACTGAATCAGATTTGCGAACAGTAACGGAGTAAGTACCGTGAACCGCAGTTTTGGTTGAAGTGGGTCAAAGCCAACCACGGCAGAACGCGGGTGCGCGCGGCCCAACACTACAATTGAGCCTTCTGCCGCGCTAGCAAACGGCAGGTAATCGCGTGAATCTTTGAAGATAGTAGCGTGTGTAATCTCTTGATTTCGTGAATGTAAGCCTGATGAGAGCAGGCCGTCGTCGTTCCAGTTACTAATACTTGTTTTCTCGACAGTTGTGCTTACCGAAAGATTTGGTGGCAACTGGCCTGGATCGAGCCAGATACTAGGAACTGCTGGAGCTTCGTGCGGAGTGAACGCATCTAGAACCAGTAAGTCGGCCGTAGGTTTAGAAATGTATTTCGAAGATGGCTCGAACCTTACACTCAACCTGGGATTCGATTCGAGCAAAGGGCGAAGAACTTGAGGCCGAAGCGAGTAAGCAATGACTTGTATAGGACCGTCACCGGGCAACTCAAGAGATGCGCGATTATCTCCCGATAACGAATCGTTATTGTCTAACCTGACTGTAAGCAGTCCTGCTGTGCTGGTGACAAAACGATAGGTGAGCTCAGCTTCCTGTTTGGGGGCTAAAGTAACTGATCGCACCGCAAACGGAGTACCTGCAAAGTTAGCATCCACTTTCACCGGCTTAGGACTTGTGGTGAAGTTATACAGCTTTACCCTCGCCTGCCAGGTACCTGGAGCATTCTCAACTACGTTAGCGGATACACCCCGAATACCTACATTGTTGTTCGCTACATCGATCGGCAGTACGCGAAGGTTATTAGGTGCAAGTACGGGTTCGGCAGCCGCATTTATCCTAGCTGGTCCAACATAAACAACCTCACCAACAGGACCGACTAAACCGGTTTGGGCATGCTCGGCGTATCGAAATGCTGCTGGAAGGTCAAGGGCAGAAAGGTGCGTACTCAAACCCCTGAGTGCTTGGAACGTTTGCTCACGATCTCTGAGGAAGCCGGTCACGGGAGTTACCAGCGCATCTACTCCAGCTACCAGCACCCGATCCTGTTTAGGAAGCGCAGTTACATACTGCATGGCGGTCTGAATCTCTTCATTGAGAACCAGACTAGTTTCGGTGTGAGCACTAGACCAAGCCGACGTGTCAATCATCAAGACATGACTGCGGCCAGCAGCCAACCTATGCCCGACCTGCAACTGTGCAATTGCAAGAAGCAGTAGAACGAGACTTACTAACTGAAGCAGGAGCGACAACGGTTGGTTGACTCGCTTGCGGCTTCGCTGCTGAACCGCTACACCTGTTGCACTCCAGAACTGAAGAGTTGAAACGGTCCGCTTACGCTTACTCCGATCCAGAAAATACAGTGCCGTGATACTAGCGCTCAACACGCCTAGAAGGCTGAAAAACTCCAATGCTGTCAAGTTGAGGAAAAACATACTCAATCAGTAAGTGGCGCTGATCATGGTTAGGGGCCCGAACATAGCTTCCTCAATAGGAACACGGGTTGAAAGTCCAGCATAACGACCTTTGTTACGAAGGGCCAGCCTCTCTAGCGAGGCTCCGTATGCATCGAAAGCTTCCCTGTGCTGAGCCTTACTCTCTTCGTCGACTGAGAGCCGCAACTCCTCTCCTGTTTCGACGTTCACAAACTCCACATCGCCCTCGACGGAGGGATACCGATCCTCTTCGCCCCATAACTGAATCAGAACTAATTCATGGCCATAGTCGGCAATATACTGCAAGGCCTTCAAAGGATCGCCGGTGGTGAGGAAATCCGAAATCAGAATGACCAGACCCCGCTGAGGATAGCGGTCCAGGAACTGACGTGAGAGATCGATCAGGCGGGTCTCGCCGCCGGGGTGCAAACCACGGAGGAAGCGTTCCGCCGGCTGAAATCGGTGGCGTCCGCCGCTACACGAAAATGGGTCCTGCAATTGGGCAGCGAAGGGCTGTAACAGCAAGCTGTCAAGGCGAACTAATCCGACGTAAACCAGCGCAGCAGCCAGCTTACGCCCATAATCAAACTTGCTCAAATCACCATGGGGAGCACCGGCAAGCATAGATCCACTAACGTCCAGTAATAACCTGACTGGCACTCGCGGCTCAATCTGAAACAGCTTGAGAAAGACCTTATCGAAGCGCATGTAGGCGCGCCAGTTAATCGCTCGCAGATCATCTCCCGGGTGAAAATTACGATGGTCGAGAAATTCCTGTCCCGCGCCCGCAAAGTGCGACATATTATGTCCACCGACTAACCCTGGAAACGACCTTTGCCACTGCAGAGTAAGTCGCTCAAGCTTTTCAAGAAAATGACGGTCCACCAATGGCTCAGACATGTGAGGCTAATCTGCCTGACTTAGCGAAGAGTAAGGTGCCGAAATATCGTTTGGAGGACGGAGTCTGTGGTCTCCCCGTCTGCATGAGCGTCGAAATTGAGGATGATGCGATGACGCAAGACGGCCGGGGCAACTGCCGTTATATCCTCGACGCTCAGATGCATTCGGCTGTTAATCAGAGCCAGTACTCGGCCACACTCAATCAGTGCCTGCGCACCACGGGGAGAGCTGCCGTAGCGTATATATTTACTAGTCACATCCGGCACCTTGGGCGAGCCTGGTTGTGTCGCCATCACCAGCTCGATCGCAAAATCCTGAACGTGAGGAGCAACCACGACGCTCTTGCAGATACTCTTCAATTCCACAATGTCTTGACGGCCAAGCACCTGCTGTAGTTCGACATCCTCTCGCCTGGTGGTCATCTCGACAATGCGGCTTAAATCGTCCCGGGATGGATAGGTGACCAGAATCTTCATCAGGAAACGGTCCAGCTGCGCTTCCGGAAGTGGATATGTACCTTCCATCTCGATCGGATTCTGTGTTGCCATAACCAGAAATGGCAGGTCAAGGGTATAAGTCGAGGTGCCGCTAGTTACTGTTCGCTCCTGCATTGCTTCCAAAAGAGCCGACTGTGTCTTCGGAGTCGCCCGGTTAATCTCATCTGCCAGTACCAGATTCGAGAAGATAGGCCCAGGCTGAAAGCGAAAGCTCTTATGGCCGTGCTCGTTCGTCTCCATCACCATACTGCCCACAATGTCCCCAGGCATTAGGTCGGGCGTAAATTGAATACGCGAGTAGCGCAAATCGAGTACCCGTGCCAAGGTCCGGAGCATGGTAGTTTTTCCCAGACCGGGAACACCCTCCAGCAAAACATGGCCGCCTGCGACCAGGCAAATGAGCAGGCCCTCGACTACATCGGCTTGCCCAACGATGGCCTTCCCAATCTCATCCCGCACGCGACGGAAATCGCTGATTGCTCTGTGTACAAGGGCAGTGTCTGCCGTCAGTGTTTCAGCCATTTGCTCTATTGTGTAAGTGAAACATTTGATATGTAAGCTTCGGGAATCTGCTTGTCAGGGGCAAAAAGCATATGGCCAGGAGTCGCGCCCCTCCTCTCGCAGTCAGCTAAATAGAGTCTGGCATAGCTTTGTAAAACATAGTCCTTTGACGAAAAGCCGAGACTTGCCGCGGTAGCATCGATCCACTCGGCATCGCCTTCGATTTCGAGGAAGTTCCCGATCGGCGTTTCGTCGACCGTGACGACGCCTGAGGAGTCCCGCCGCTGAAATTCGGTTCGATACTTTTGGTAGCAGAAAGCAGGGTGGAAGCCGAGGGCTTCCAGTATGCGGTGAAGGTTTTGGTACGAGCCAACCGTGGTTTCAATTTCAGGACGGCTCTTGTGCGCTGACGGTATCTCGGGCCCTTTCCAAGTAATAACGGTCCGATCGCCAATCTGCCGCAATCGCAGCAGTGTCCCTCCCTTTTTCAGCTGGCCATCCACGGTATCGTAGATCGTGTTTGCTTCGAAGAGGCGGGAGACCGACTCTGAAAACCCTTGCGTGAGTAAGCGCTGGGA
>CAXTWQ010000140.1:0-6816 GCA_964248065.1 uncultured Bryobacteraceae bacterium
TTCCCACGTCCTCAACCAAGCGGCGCTCACTCGTGATGCCGTACAGATATCCGATTAACAGAATGCGGAGCAGGACTTCAGGATCAATCGAAGGACGGCCAGTATGGCTGTAGCTCGCCTTCAAGGTCGCGCACACGAAGGCGAAGTCGATATGCCGATCAACGAGCCGTACGAGATGATCTGCGGGAATATGATCTTCGATTCGGAAAGGGTAGAACAGTGACTCAGAACGAGTTTGTTGACCCATCATGGTGAGCAGCACGCCTCCAAGAAAGTTGAGCCAGAACGACATCAAGGAACTCTCTGTAAAGACGTTTTCGAATACGCGAACGTCACCGAAACAAAACAATCTATTTGTTTCTGGGCTGCTCACTCCTTTTCATTCATCGTGAGTTTTTCAACAGCATCCTTCGTTTGAACAACACAGCGTGAGGAGCCTCTCGGTGAGCACATTGGCGATTTGCATCCATCTGAAGCTTTTCATTTCCGAGGGAAGCGTTTTTGAGGATGGCTAAGGCTGAAGAAGGATATCTATTAGAGTCACGGAGTGCGACGATCAAAGCCAATTCTGGCTTCTTTGATCGTGTCCCAGTTGTGTCCGATCCAATGGACCAAAGTCCGAATTGGCTCCAAAATGCTTAGACCAAGAGGAGTAAGTTCATACTCCACCCTTGGGGGAACCTCCGCAAACACATGACGTGACAGGAGGCCGTCTCGCTCCGATTGGCGCAACGTAGTGGTGAGCATCCGTTGCGAGATGCCGTCTATCGACCGTTGCAGTTCAGAAAAGCGCGCTCGATAGCCCGGCTTCCTCGAAAGCGCAACAAGGAGCAGGATGCTCCACTTGTCTCCGATCTTTGCCAGGAGGTCGCGAAGCGGCTTTGTTTCTTCACCTTCACACGTGAGAGCGGCTGGTCCTCCGACAGCGTCTTTGTTGGGCTTCTTCATAGGTTACTTCCAGCTCCGTTACTAAGGTGAATGTGCCGTCTTCCCTAAACGTAGCGCTCATTCCATGATGTAGGTATTGATTCGTAACCATCAACTCGCTCACATCGGGACTTTCGAATCGACGGGCGAGTAAACCACGAGGCGCTCAGGCGTCTGCTTCACGAATGCAAGGAGATTCCAATGCGTGTATTTCTTACCGGGGGCACGGGCCTGATCGGTTCAGCCATCGTTCCGGAGCTCATCAACGCTGGGCATCAGGTCCTTGGCCTTGCTCGGTCGGAGACGAGTGCAAAAGCACTTCTCTCCGCTGGTGCTGAGGTCCTTATGGGAAATCTCGAAGACCTCCACACTCTCAGGGAGGGTGTGAGCCGGGTTGATGGAGTGATTCACTGTGCGTTCGAACTCGATTTCGCAAACTTTGAAAAAAATAGCGAAACTGAGAGGCTAGCCATTGGGGCTTTCGGGACTTCGCTTGCAGGCTCTGATCGTCCCCTGATTGTTAGTTCGGGACTTGGGCTGGAAGCACCGACCCGTCCGATCACGGAGGATGTTGATTCGCCTGCCGTCTCAGCGTCACCTCGCGGTCCGGAACAGGCTGCACGCTCGCTGCGTCAGCAAGGCATCAACGTCACAGTCGTGCGCGTTCCCCAGGTTCACAACGCAGTCAAGCAGGGGCTCATTACGAGCCTCATTGCGGTAGCGCGTCAAGCGGGGCAATCTGCGTACGTGAATGAAGGATTGAACTGCTGGCCGGCCGCGCATGTAACCGACGTTGCGCGTCTCTATAGGCTCGCGCTTGAGAAGCGCGAAGCCTCCCGTTACCATGCAGTCGCCGAAGAGGGAGTCCCGCTTCGAGATATCGCCGCCGCCATCGGCCAGGGCCTTAAGGTTCCCATCGCTTCTATCTCATTGGAAGAGGCACGAGCCCGATTCGGTCGCATCGGCGGATACGTAGGGATGGATCTTTCTGCATCGAGCGCGTGGACGCGGAAGCGGCTCGGTTGGATCCCGACTGGGCCGGGGCTTATGGAAGATCTTGGCCGTACACGCTATCTAGAAAACTCAGATTCTTGAGGCGAAGCTGTCTCACCCTTGAGAGTCTTGACTGCTGATTACAGGCCTTAGCGCGAATCGACATCTCGGCCGGGGTGCTTGGGGCCCAATCGTGGAGGGCTGAGAGCGGAACTTCCCATTAGCGTACGATTTTTGACGTTTGGTGTAGTGACCCCATGTGATGCAAACGTCTTATACTGAGGCTGTTGGTAGGCCCTCGGGCATATCAATTTTTGCTTCATACAAGCGAGGTACTTATGCCCAATTTATTCCGTGCCCTGTCTGCTACGACGGCGCTCGCTCTCCTATGCCCTGGGCTTGGTTTTTCTCAGGGACTTATTTCAACTGTTACTAATCGTTCCAATCCGACGCTCGCCACTGCCAGTCTGTTTGGCGTTGCCGCTCGGGATGCTAATACAATCTTCATTGCTGATTCGGCGAACAACCAGATAGATCTGCTGAATCGGCGTACAGGCCAGATTACAGTGTTTGCTGGTAGCGGAACCCGAGGCTTCGCAGGCGACGGCGGACCGGCTAATCAAGCTCAGTTGAATCAACCATCTGGCATGGTACTGGATCATGCCGGCAACTTGCTGATTGCCGATACCAACAATCAGCGTGTGCGAAGAATCAATCTCTCATCGAATACGATTTCTACAGTCGCGGGCAGTGGAGCTGCCGGCTTCGGTGGTGATGGCGGGCCGGCAACGGCCGCAAGCTTCAACTCGCCAAGCGCGCTCGCGGTCGACTCTTCTAATAACATCTATGTCTCCGATACTCTAAACTCGCGGATCAGATTTATTAACGCTTCGGACGGGACCATTCTGACGGTTGCTGGGAACGGCGCTGCCGGCTTTTCAGGAGATAACGGGGCGGCAACCAACGCGCAGCTAGATGGACCGGTCGGCATCACACTCGACACCAACAATCACCTATATATTGCAGATGTCTTGAATGACGTTGTCCGCGAGGTCGCAAGCGGGATCATCACGACCGTAGCGGGACAGGGCAGATCGGCTGGTTATTCCGGCGACGGGCAGCTGGCAACCAGCGCCTTGCTGGACTTCCCGTATGGAGTACAAGTAAATACCAACGGCGATTTGTACATAACCGAAGCACGGAACAATGTCATTCGCAGGGTGTCCGGCCCGGCCACGAACCGGATAATCTCAACGGTCGCAGGTACTAGTGGAGTCGGGTATACGGGCGATGGCGGTTCGGCAATTCAGGCCACCATGAGCGCGCCTACGTATTTAAGCCTGGACGACCTTGGCAATCTGTTTTTTATTGACTCGGGGAATGAAGCGATTCGAAGGGTCAGTACCGGTCTCTATTTTGTCCCGGTCGCACCTTGCCGTGTTGTAGATACTCGCCTCGCATCCGGGCCGTTCGGTGCGCCTTTCATGAGTGCCAATACCAGCCGCGATTTCGCGATCCGGAATAGCAACTACTGCCCGGGCACGGTTCCGACGGGTGCTGACGTACAGGCTTATTCGCTGAACGTTACGGTGGTTCCACATGCGCCGCTCAGCTTCCTTACTATTTATCCAACCGCAGCGACGAGGCCAGTTGTTTCAACACTGAATTCTTATGATGCGCGCATCAAGGCCAATGCCGCCATTGTCCCGGCCAACACGGGTGACATAAATCGTTCGGTCAGCGTTTTTGTTACCGGCGACACGGACCTGATCCTTGACATTAACGGCTACTACGTTTCAGAGGCGACCGCCAACTCTCTCGCATACTTCCCGCTTGCGCCCTGCCGACTGGTGGATACCCGTCAACCGAGCTCGACCCCCGGACTGGGTTCGCCCTCCATGGTGGCTAACCAGAATCGGGACTTCGCGCTGCTTACCGGTAGCTGTGGACTTCCTACCAGCGCTCAAGCCTACGCTCTGAATTTCACTTCGCTGCCCCAAGCTCCATTGAGCTTCCTAACCACTTGGCCGACCGGCAGTACCAGGCCGGTTGTTTCAACGCTGAATTCGAACACAGCTGCCGTGACCGCCAACGCAGCCATCGTCCCAGCCGGTTCTAACGGGAGCATCTCAGTTTATGCGACGGCTGCTACGGACTTGATTATCGATGTAAGCGGCTATTACGCTCCCGTAGGTTCTGGAAGTAACGGGTTGGCTCTTTATAACTTGACACCCTGCCGGGCCTACGACTCACGCCATACCGGTTCAGACTCGCCAATCTCTGGAGTCAATAGCGAGAATATTGTCGGGCCATGCTCGGCTCCAGTGACTGCACAGAGTCTTGTGCTGAATACCACGGTGATCCCGGTATCCTCGGTCAGCTATCTCACCGCTTGGGCCCGGGGTGCCACGCAGCCTGTGCAGTCTACTCTTAACGCGTATGACGGCGCAGTAACTTCGAATTTGGCAGTAGTCCCAACTACCGACGGCTTCATTTCAACGTACACACCGGAACAGACTGGTTTACTCCTCGATCTGTTTGGCGTGTTCGCGCAATAGCTACCTACCTGTAGGGCAGAGAGGAAGATAAGTCTGTGACTTCTTCCTCTACTGCTATTACGAATGTGCGCGTCTTTGATGGCAACGGATTAAGCAAGCTATGCACCGTTGCCGTCTCGGATGGGCGTATTTCGGAGAACGCCAACGCCGAGTTTCCAGTTGATGGTCGCGGGGGCACGCTACTACCCGGTCTGATCGACCCGCACATCCATTTGAGTGGGATCGAGAACCTTGAACGGGCTGCCTATTGGGGCGTGACTACCATGCTGGATATGGGAACGCCGTCACCGAAGTTGGTGGCTAGCCTTCGCGGCCGCCCCGGGTTAACCGATATCCGCAGTTCGCAGAGTCCGGCTTCGGCGCCTGGTGGACTTCAAACCACCAGAATGGGCATGCCGGCTTCCTCTGCTGTTGCCGGACCGGACGACGCGGAGCGATTTGTTGCAGAGCGCGCGGCCGAAGGTGCTGACTACATAAAGATAATCATTGAGGACCCTAGGATCATGGGCGACGCTGCTCTCGATGGACCAACAATTTCCGCTATCGTTCACGCGGCGCACGATCGTAACCTTCGAACGATTGCTCATGTAACCACAATCGCTGCTTTTCAGCTGGGCGCTGACGCCAAGCTTGATGTACTCACCCATGCACCGCTCGATGCGCCAATTGGTCCATCACTGGTAACGCAAATTGCTGCTAGCGGCATTATCACTGTCCCGACGCTTGTCATGATGAAAGGTACGGCGGAAGGCCGCAAACTTCCGACGGGCTACGGCCACGCAGAGTTCGCGGTGACTGCGTTTCACCGGGCGAGCATCCCGGCTCTCGCGGGCACAGACGCCAACACAGCACCTGGCTCGCCGTTTCAGCCCAAACACGGCGAATCACTCCACGAGGAATTGAGCCTGCTGGTAGCTGCCGGCCTGACACCGGTAGAGGCCCTGCGAAGCGCGACGACTCTGCCAGCGCGATACTTCGATCTGGAAGATCGTGGCGCAATCGAGCCCGGCTGTCGTGCCGATCTTGTTCTCGTCGAAGGAGACCCAACCATAGATATCACTGCGACTCGATCCATTCAGGCGATTTGGATTGCCGGAGTGCGCGTCCGGTAGTTCGGTGCCACACCGGGTATCCAGTCCACCAAGCTTGATCTCGGGTGATGCTACAGAATGACAGAAATCGTGGAAGAGCAGGGAGTCGGAGGACTCCTTCAAAGCTTGCGCGAACCGTGTCGCTTGCGATGATTGACCATGCCAGAATGCCGGTGGAGAATGACATCGATGTTGCGCGCCAACTGCTTCGACGTCTCGCTCTCGACGAGAATGCGAAAGCATTTGTCCTCAGAAACCGCGCACTCTACAGCGTCCTCTTGCAAGCAGCGAGTCCATATATTGCTGGCGAGAGTCGGGAGGATGCTATCCGAACTGCAGCCAGGCTGACCGCCGACGGACACCGCGTAACGATTGACTTCATGGGAGAGAGCACCCGCGATCGACAAGCCGCCATCGTTTCCGCAAAGGAATTTTCATTCCTGGCCCAGGACTTAGATGGTGCTCGCCTGGACGCAAGCATTTCCCTTGACGTCTCTCATCTTGGACTCATCGTTGATTCACAACTCGGTACGGAGCAGCTTGCACGTTTGGCAGGTCAACTCGCCCTGAGTGGCCGAGAGATCATCGTTAGCGCTGAAGGTGCTGACCGGACCGATATGGTTTTAGCCAGCGTCCTTGGAGTACTCCAAGGGCATTCGAACGTCGGATTCACTGTTCAAGCGTACTTGCCGAGAAGTTCCAAAGACGTACGCAAGGTGATGAACTTAGGACTCAAGCCAGTCAAAATACGTGTGGTGAAAGGCGCATTCGATCCACCTCCGGGAGCGCTTAGCCGCGGTCCAGATCTAAATCGCGCTTACCTGGACTTGATTGATCAAATTGCTGCCGCCGGCGTGTGTGTCTCGGTGGGAACTCACGACGTTGAAATCCAGGACAGAGTCGCGGAAAAGATTGAAACCGGTCAAATCGACAGACGCTTGGTCGAGTTTGAATGCCTATTGGGGATATCGCCGGATGCGCTCGACCGTCTCAGAGATCGTGGATTTGCGACCAGGGTCTACGTTACATACGGAAAAGAGTGGTTCTTGTACCTTTGCAACCGGCTCGCCGAACATCCGCCCTCCCTTATTGCGGCATTTAACAGAGTCGCGGGGTTGTTTATTCACAATTGACGCGGGCGCTTACCGCAAGCAAGCTGAACCTTATCGCGCTCGAGTGATGTCCTGGAATACTATGTGCTTGGGATGTGCACTTTGATCTTTACGCAAGGAACTTAGCGATGCCAG
>CAXTWQ010000140.1:6876-8848 GCA_964248065.1 uncultured Bryobacteraceae bacterium
ATCTTCCACTACCCCCCGATCTCCATGATCTGCACAAGCAGGTAGGAAGTTTGCTTCAGGGGCACGCCACTCGCAAGCTGGCTGCGGCTCAACGGATAAGGGAATTTCATCCACGGTTCCTGGCCAGCACCGATCCTGAGATATTCGAGGGGAGCCAGAGTCTTGCTGATGGGCAACTTACAATCGCACGTGAGTACGGATTTGCGAGTTGGACCAGACTGATGCAACTCGTCGAAGAGCCGGTGCTACTAAGTCGGCTGAATCTTCCACATCACGAACGAATCGACGATGCAATCTTTCGCCGCGCTGTGGATCTTCTCGACGCAGGGAATGCATCAGGTCTGCGAACACTTCTGGAGCAGCATCCAAGTCTGGCAAAGCAGCATGTCGTATTTGAGGGCGGAAACTACTTTCGCAATCCGACACTGCTTGAGTTTGTAGCGGAAAATCCGGTTCGCCACGGAACTCTACCGGCGAATATCGTTGAGGTAGCACGCGTCATTCTTGATACAGGAGCAGGTCAGTCCGCTCTGGACGAGACCTTGGGGCTGGTAGCAACAGGCAGAGTTCCCCGAGAGTGCCGGGTGCAAAATCCACTGATCGACTTACTTTGTGAAAACGGGGCAGATCCTAATACCGCAACCCATGCTGCGGCTTTGCATGGCGAGCACGAAGCGTTGAGCTTCTGATTCGACACGGGGCCCGAATCGATTTGCCGGTTGCGGCTGCTCTTGGGCGCCCCGCTGAGATGAAGCAACTTCTTCCTTTGGCTGATCGAGAGGATCGCCATCTGGCTTTAGCGCTGGGGTCTCAATTTGGTCATGTGGAGATTGTTCGGGCGCTACTGGATGCGGGTGAAGATCCGGACCGGTACAACCCTGCCGGGGGGCATTCTCATTCGACTCCTTTACACCAAGCCGCTTTTGCCGGACATGGCGAACTGGTACGCCTCTTTTTAGAGCGCGGTGCAAGACTCGACATGAAAGACGTTCTATGGCAAGGGACGCCAGCTGACTGGGCAAGCCACGCCGGTCAAGCGGACATCGAGAGGGTACTTCGAGCGCAAGACAAAGGGCTGCCTAACAGGGTTTGAGGTTAGCTCACTCGCGGGCCACGTACTGCGCTGGAGTGAGTATCAGTATTTCTCCAAAGCTGCCAAGTGAGAGCAAGTCCTTGTCGCCGGTGATAATCAAGTCTGCTCTGCCATTCAAAGCTACTTCGAGAATCATGTTATCTTTGGGATCCCGGCAGAGGCGGACTTGCTGGGTGATTGCAACCCACGTCGTTTCCAGGCTGGCTAATGCTTTTCCACGTTTCTCGACCGAGGCATAGCGCTGGAACTTAGGCCGCAATATCACTTCGGTCAGCTCACTCCAGGTTGGCCCAGAGACCAGTAGAGTGTTAGGTGTCACTGCCCTTTCAAGAACTCGCCCAGGGATCGAGTAGCGAAACAGAAGAGCACTGACCAGTACGTTTGTGTCTAATACTAGTCGCCTACGCTGATCATCCTTCATCTGCCAATAGTTCAGCTAGCTTCTCTTCCGTCAATCCATTGGCCTGCGCCTCGGCACTTAGCTCCTCCCAAGCTTTCGTAAACTCTTCCGTCCGCCATTGTCGAAATCTCTTGTACTCCTCCGGTGAGAGCAGCAAGACCGACTCTCCGTTCCCATTGCGGATCACAACCGGCTGGTGTTGTGCCGCACTTACCAGCGCGCCAAAGTCTTCTTCCGCTTCCGAAACTGAAAATGAATACACCTTGTTCCTTACTCTTCCGCTTAGTAACAAGCGACCGTATAACTCCAGATTATTGCAAGACTCCAGCCCCTTTCACAAATCTCAACATGTGTCTCCGGAGATAGACTCTAACGAGGCTGCTTCGCCTTCCGAAACCATTCTTCCGGGCCGATGTCACACCTTCGTGGAGATTATTATCCAATGAATCAAATTCGAGCCTCAGTTTTGATTTCAATGC
>CAXTWQ010000140.1:8858-10349 GCA_964248065.1 uncultured Bryobacteraceae bacterium
CCGCATGCCTGTTCGGGCAAGCGCAGCAGCCTGAGTCGAACCACCAGGATGTGCCAACACAGCAATCGCCGGGTACGAACAATCCCGATGTAGGGAAGCAACGGCGGCCAGCGCCGGCTACGCCACAAACTGGTGGAGCGAGCACGGAGAGCGCCGATGTTCCGCAGCAGCAGCAGCCTGGAACCAACAATCCCGACGTCGCCAAGCAGCGTCGCGATGCAAACTCCACGGGAGGGACGGACACATCTTCAGGTGCTCAGAGCGGAGGAAAGAAGAAACCCAAGCGGAAGGTGACGCGCACCGATTCGTAAGCTATCTAGCAACCCCCAGAAAGAGTGCAGTGACTGTTGCCACCCCGCAGATCACAAACAAGTTCATCGCTATCAGCGCAGTTAATGCGACTCGCATGCGCTGCTCCCGATCTGTAATGGTTCGTTGATCTCCAGAATCAACGGTAGCGAATCCAGACGAAGTCGCTTCCTCGCGCCTTACCAAGCCGTCCATTAGTATTCCTCCATATATGTCTATCGGCAGAATAAATCTGGGCTGTATAGTCCGAATCAAATTCACCGGACATGGTAGTACGATTACTCTGTTCGCTTTAGGAAAGGCGACGAAGGAGGAAGAAGTCGAAATATGAAAGGCCTGAGGACATTCCTGTTAAGAGGGAACATTGTTGACTTAGCAGTTGCTGTGGTCATGGGGGCTGCCTTCGGTGCTGTGGTAACTGCACTGGTGAAAGACCTGATTACTCCAATTATTGCTGCATTTGTCGGTAAACCAGATTTCTCTCGAATTGTGTTTAAAGTGAACGGCAGTGATTTTCTGATTGGTGACTTCATCAACGCGGTAGTTTCGTTCCTGCTGATCGGCTCTGCGGTGTACTTCTTTGTAGTGCTACCGGTGAATACCGTTCTTGAGCGGGTTCGTCGCGGGCAGTCGCCGCCAGACCCTACTACTAAGAACTGCAACGAGTGTTTAAGTACAATTCCGATCGGTGCGCGCCGGTGCGCGTTCTGTACTTCGGCCGTTGCCTAAACGCCCTCGGAAACAGCCTCCGTCAGCCGCCCGCGAATGACCTGTTTCCAGCTGCCTTTGAGTGGGGAGGCGAGGGCTCGCGTTCGAACCTTGGCATCCCACTCCTCTCCTTTATACAGCCGCAGAACATCGGCTACTGTCACTTTTTCGGGATCCTCGGCGATCTTTTCCATTTGATCCCCCGCGGCAAGCTCACCTTCCTGGACAACTGAAAAGTAAAACCCGGAGCGGCCGCTTGCCCAGAATTTCTTGATCATGTCAGCGCGTTCAAAGCGTAAGGCTAGTTTGAAGCAGGGCATCCTCGGCTGAGTCACTTGCAGGACGGCCGACCCGATACGAAACTGGTCGCCAATAAAGATTGACTCTTCGCTTAATCCTGCAGTGGTCAGGTTCTCTCCAAAGGCACCGGCTGGCAAGTCCGGGCGTGCAAGCTCCTGCTGCCAGAAGCTATAG
>CAXTWQ010000140.1:10359-11010 GCA_964248065.1 uncultured Bryobacteraceae bacterium
AAGCTATAGTGTTCGCTCGGGTAAGCGTAAACAGCTTTGTTAGGACCACCATGCACACGCAGGTCGGCCTGCTGATCTCCTTGCAAGTTGTGACCTTGCACCGAGACTCTTCCTGCTACCGGACTTTTTAGGAAACCGCTTAGAACCTGACGGCCTCCTGCCCGTAACAGCTGCGCCTTCCCGACGTTCAAAGAAATAATTTGTGCGAAGGCGGGCATGTCTGATTTTCGCAAAGAAGAGCCGCCACTCACTCACGGTGCGAAAGCTTGCTGCTGGTGATTGCGGATTCCCACGCTGTGGTTCGAAGCAATAGAAGGCTGGCTTTAACGCGCGTACGCGCTTCGCAATGACATCCGGCGACTTCGAAAACTAAGACATCAAAGCTAAAAGCTGATCCAATTGCCCATTGACCTTGCGGACTGCACTTAACTCGGAATCAAGCTGCTTTCAATCTGCCGAGAGCTCATCCTGGAAGCTGCTCCTAGCCTCGATTACAGAGCCGTGTTCTCGCCAACTCTCCCTGATTCCTGCGAGACCCCAGACCGATCAGGATGCCGATTGTGACAACCAGGATATGTATGCCGAAATCCTTCAAAGAACGGGTGGGACCCTCGGGCGGGTGAATCTCCACGGGCAAACATCTCCTTGGCT
>CAXTWQ010000141.1:0-10408 GCA_964248065.1 uncultured Bryobacteraceae bacterium
TGGCTGTAACAGTGTCATACCAATCGCTCATTGGCACTCGGCTGGGCGTCTCCTGCAGGAATAGGTAAGCGGGACCAACCAGCGCGGCAAAGTCAGCTGGATTCTTTGCCATGGTTGCCGTCCACACAGTCCAGTCGAGCTTCGTATAGTCTTTTCTGTTGTCCAAGGGCAAGCCGTATTTGTTCAGCTTAGTCTTGTAGAACGTCATCTCCGACTCTGCAATTTGCGGAGGGAACACGTGCAGATCAAGCAGCTGATCCCAGACCAGATTATACTTTTGGCTCCAGCTTCCGGTTTGATCGAAGGCAAGGCGATAGTGGTTTCCTTCTGCCGCCAGACCCTGCCACTTACTTGCAAAGCCTTGGGCAATCCGCTTGTATTCGGTCGCCTCCGTTTTATGGCCGGTCATCTCAGCCAATCGACCATAGGAGGCGAGTGCCAGGATGGCCTTTATTGACAAGTTCGCGTTATGGGCCAAGTGGCCTGCAAAGTCATCGGTCGATAGTTGATTCTCCGGGTCCAGTCCCTTGTCTCGCAGGTAAGCGGCCCACTTGGTTAACTCCGGCCAATACCTCTGCGAGAAGTCGGCATTGCCTTCCACCTTTGCCAAAGCAGCCAGCAGGATCAGCATGTTGCCGCTCTCCTCGACAGGCATCTGGTTCTCCTCGGTGAGCTCCCCACCACCATAGACTTGACCATTAGCAAGTGGATATGTGCCCAGATCATGGGGAGCAAACGGCCAGCGCCAGCGCTGCATTCCTGCATACTCCAGCACTGGGGCCAGCTGCGCTTCCAGCAGCTTGGGGTTAAAAAGAAGAGCAAACGGCGCTGCTGGATAAATCACATCTACGGTTCCAATACACCCGTTGCTAGAGTTCTCTTTCGGAAAGAACATGGGCGTGCCGTTAACGTCGGCCACCAGTTTGTAAGCACCCAGCGTCTGCCGATAAGCAAGGGAACCAAGGCGGGCATACTGTTCGCCGCCGGCCTTGGTCAGATCGCTCATTAGTTGCTCGTCAAATTGCCTGGAACGTACCGCCAAGCTGTCGTGGTCCCGGCGGGCATCGCGCAACAGAGACGCCGCATCCGCCCCGTTCCTGCGCCACCATGCCCGCTCTTTGCGCTCCAGGAACTCGATCGAGTACAGGTCATCATAGGCGATCATCAAATATCGGGAAGTTGGCCCATTCACTTGACCCAGATCAAGGCTGTACGCAATCGCGCGGTCGTTGCCCGAAGCTTCAGAAAAGTCGTCACTAAGCGGAAGTCGTCCCTCTTTATCGAATCGCGCCAGAGCATCCCGATGCTGCATGGCCGCCTCCGTCACACCCTCGTTCCGGTCCGCCGCCAGATACAGATAGCCCCAGTCGATTCGCAGATCATCGCCGCTCTTTTGCAAAACCGGCTGCTCGCGTGAACCCATTCGCAGCGCCGGCTCACCATCCAGCAGATATCGAAATGACCAGGTCTTTTCATCAGGCGTATTCACAACGGTGTCGGCCAAAGCATCGACAAACAACTGGACTGTGTGCCGGGCGCTGTCACTAGGGCGCACAGTCCACTCCAGGTACGTCAGAGGACGCGACAACACATCTAAGTCGTCTGGCAGTGCTGGCGTTAGAAACGTAAGGTCGATCTCGATACCCGCACCGGCAAACTTATACAGGGTTCGAGTCGGCAGTACCTGCACACTTGTCTGGTTTAGAACCGGCTGCGGCTCCCTTCGCCTCGGATCACCACCCATTAATCGATAACTCTTGCCGTCAATGCGCACATAAGCGGTGAGCCGGCTTGGTTTGCCAGTCCAATGCTCTGTCCGCTTACTGTTTAATTGGTCGCCGCTCGACCAGATACTGAAGTAAGGGTCATGAACCACCAATGGAACTGAAGGGGCGCGCAGCGGAGGCAGGCCCTGGCCCAAGCTTAAGCCGGCAGATACCAGCAACAATACCGGGCAAGCACTCACTCTGACGAACAAAGACATGTTGTTTCTATATCAAACTACACCGCAGACTCTGCGTGGAGGATACACTTAAGTCGGAAAGAAGAGGTTCGAGTGAGCTTCGTTGCCACTTACAAAAAAGATTTACTGAGCGCACTGGAACTAGTTGACTTAGACAAGGTAGAACAAGCAACTAACTGGATGCGAGAAGCATGCGATCGTAACAGCCACATATTTACTTGCGGCAACGGCGGCAGCGCCTCAACCGCTTCTCACTTTGTGTGTGACGTTCTGAAAGGCGCAAGCTACGAGCGCGAGAAGCGCTTTCGCATCCTTGCCTTTACTGATTCGCTTCCAACGCTTACCGCCTATTCCAACGACGTAGGCTACGAGTGTGTCTTTGTAGAGCAACTCAAGAATTTTGGCGGTAGCGGGGACGTGCTGATGGCAATCAGCGGCTCTGGAAACTCGCCGAACGTAGTTGCTGCTGCAAACTATGCTAAATCAATCGGCTGCAAAACAATTGGACTGACTGGGCGCGATGGAGGGGTGCTCGGCCGCGCCGTCGACTTAGAAATCCGCGTTTCCGAGCAGCACATGGGAAGAATCGAAGATGCTCACCTGATCATCTGCCACATGATTGCTTATCAATTGATGGACACCCCGGAGCTTGGCAAGTTAGTCAATTGATGGTGCGTCGGCCCTATCGGCTGAGATCTGGTTAGCGGAGAGTGCGCCGAGGGGAGTAAGTTCAAGCTCGAACTTCAAGGAGTAGAAGAGACACGAGTTGCCGTGACCTGCGTCGACGGAGTTTGAGTTGAAGAGGTGTAAGTGGCTGGCTCCGAAAAGTTGTTGATTGCCACCGCTCGTTTCCAGACAACTGGAACCACGTTGACCGGAGCATGATGCCCGGGCTGGGAGGCTTGGTTTTGCACGGTTTGGGGTAGGTCCGCTTTGCAGATCAACATGTTTGATGCGGCGAACAGCAAGGTAAGTGGATTGGAGCGTACAAAATCTTTCGCGACAATGCCCATCCCATGTCCGAACCGTGAGGCGATCGCATGCCGCTCCGGCGCAGGAAATTCGTGCGCCGGGTGAAAACAATCCGTCAAGCGCATAACCGCGATTCTCCCATCGGTAACAATGGCCTGCTTGTCAACCATCTCAAGCCGCAGATTGTTACGCGGTAACAGGCTTGCTGACTCCACACAGCCTGTCAGTACCAAATCGTCGATTACCTTCGCGCGCTCGTTATCAATATTTCGATCCGACGCATGAGTTACCAGACCCTTCTTCATGGAGAACGAAAGGTCTTCCGATGCTGCGCTCAGCCACGTATCAGGTTGATCCTGCTTCCATAAACGTATGTGGTGCCGCTTGGCAAACGTGTTTAGGCTCTTCTGATACATCGCTTGCGGTCGCACTCCGTTGAGCATCAACCGCGTCATAGGAGCCATACTGTAGCCGAAGCGCATCACCAGGCAGTTATAAATGTGATACAAAGCCAGCGCGTTGTGACCCTGAGACCCGGCCCAACCAGCAGCGTGAAAGGCTCGCCCAATCTGCTCTTGGGTACCAAAGAAAAGAATGTTGGTCAGGTCCGACTGGCCATGCAGCCCTTGGCGGCTTTGCTGTTCAGGAAGGTCGCGCAAAAGCTGACGCGCGCGCGCAGCATCTGCTGACGAAATGGGTGACAGTTCCTGTTCACTATGGAACGAGGCAGGAACAGATCTTGCGCTTGTCAGTTGTACTATCAGCTCAGTTCCCGCAGGAAAGCGAATCTCCGGATCAGGCGATCGTGCAATCAGAAACTTTCCTGCCAAAATCGGAACCGCAATTGCAGGCTGCGTCATCAAAGCCGATATAAAGATGGATACCCCGGACGAGAAATTGGCCACTGGATGAATACCGCCAATGACGCCACTTCCGTTCACGCGTTCTCTTGCCGTCTCTACTTCGACAACCCTCGCCGAGATCGGTACCGGCTTACCTCCGGGAACGGTCAGCGACTCGAACTGCAACGTGATGCTTGCCGTGGAATGCTTGATTCCGAACCCGAGCTTATGAACCAGCCCAACATGGCCGGCCAGCGTGGAGCCTTGAGGAATCGGTATGCGCGTGCCGTCCACCGCCGGCGCGATTACGGTCGCTTCGACCCGATCGCCCCGATGCGATGTGCGCGAACTCAACGGAGCGTTCAGTCGTACCTCAAGACTGGTTCCGGCCGCTACTTCGCTTGCGTCGACTTGTCCGGCCGCAGTCAAACACCACAAAACTGCTAGGCAACATCGGAGCCAAGCTCCTCTTAGATTAGGAGCTTCGGAACTGCAAGCGTCGAGGTGATATCGATTAGGTCGCATTGCGAGTGCTGGCCAAGAGTAACGGGTATCGATTACCTCGTCAACGGCGCACACTCCATACTAGACGACTATCTTCTCCTTTCTTATACCTGTAAAGGATCTTAGGTACTGACCCTGTTGGATGTGAAGGAGCCTAATTGGCTGACGTTGGCTAGCTTCGGAACAGGAAGAGCAGGGTCATGACCAAAATGGCCGTCACGCCACTTACAGTAATGATGGGCTCCTTATACTGCCTCAAATCAAATCGTGTATTCATTGCCTTTACAATTCGATGATTTAACAGACCAAGATACCGGTCATTTGACATAAGATTCAGTTCTCGGTGGAAGGCCGTTCTCTCAATGGAGTGAAAGAAGAGAGCCATCCTGTATTGCTTTGCATCCCTTCGGTGAAGGTCACAGCCAAAACTGACGTGAGATCGACTCAGTCGTGATGCGAGCGGCGCTGCACCGCGGTAGCGGTGGACGGCTGACGAAATGCCTTGACCTTTGAAATGCTCCGCTTCACTGTCAAACGCTGAGCTTATCGCTATTCCCATGATTGAATCGACCTACTCCTTAAGCAGTACTCAATGTTCAGGGCAGGACTCTTACTCCCTTAGGAACAATGGGCGAATAACGATGCCTGAGCGACAGTGGCTATGTCGAACGGAGAAAGGACTGAGCAGTGTCGCTTCACATTTGACCCGAGTACGCCAATGCAAATCTCAGAACTGAGTCTGAGGGTCAAACTAGAGTCACACAATACGCAGTACTTGAGGAGACAGCTTGGAAACCGAAGGTTTCCAACCAAGAAGCGGGCGCCCGTAAGATTGCCTCCGCCGACACGATCTACTGCTCCCTTTGCGGTAAGGGAACTCATCTTACTGGAAGATACTGCTCTGCTTGTGGAAGCCGTCTGGGCGGTGTGGCAGCGTCTATGGACAAGCGAGTAGTATGGCTGTCCTCAATCGCGATGACCCTAGTCTTTATTATGGGCATTGCCCTTCGTTCTAACGAGTCAACCCAGCAAGCCTGGACCACATTCTTTGGCTTAACCCTCCTTGCGACCCTCCTTGCTGTTTGCTATTTCGTTTGGCGTCAGATACTGTTCAAAGCTGGGTATCCGGTTTGGCTTTCTTTCCTAACCGTGATTCCAGGTTTAGGCGCTTTAGCTTTCCTCTATATGGCGTTCGCTGAGTGGCCAGTCTCAAAAAAGTTGAGGCAAGCGGAGGCTGAGTGCGTTTCTTTGCGCCAATCTCTAATGTCGAAAGGACAAGAAATTATGTAGGCTGAGCCAATATTTTCTACTGTGGCTACTAACTTAAGGCCTGCTCTCGTTTATGGGTGTGTATGGTCTAGTCAAATGGTGGGCGGTCACGGGATCGAACCGTGGACCTCCTGCTTGTAAGGAATGTCATTGGCCATCTCATCGAAGGTTGCGAGCAACCGTAGATGCTCAGGATCAACAACTTACCAGAATGCGCCTGTGCTTGTGATCACGTTCGATAGTCGGTGAGATGCGGTGGGTGTACGGCGTTGTTCCGTACATTCTTCCGTACATGAGTAGCGAGCTTTGCAATAAAAGGCGCTCTAAGTCGATTCGGCGTAACCGCGCAGACTAGTTCCCGTTAAAACGCATCGCGAATGAATCTTGGTGACTATCTGCCGCTGAGTGAGGAGCTTACGTTGTTCCTATCGTTCCTTCTTTCAAGAGGTAAATCTACTTTGGCGGCAAGTGCAGTGCAAGCTCCGCGAAGCCTTCGATGGTGGCGGGATAAGCCGATCAGAATTTCGGGGATACCCTCCCGGTAGGTAGGGGCTACCCCCAGAACAGGCCCTTGTTTGTGGAGAGCCCGGGAGTGCCAAATGATTAAAGCGCAAACGGCAGCTTTATACAGAAAACGGCACTATATGCTCTGAAGAATGAACCTTCAGCAATTACTAGAAGCCGCAGCCCCTACCGTTCTGACTTCGGCTGCAACGATCTTTGTAGGTGTACAGACGTTTCGCTCCTCACGTAATTTTTATGCAAAACAGAATCACGCGATTGACCTTGCAAATTATCGACTGAAGTTCTGGGGCCAATACCTTAAGAGCACAAGGGCCGTACTTGGCTCCGCAAGCCCTGAATACACTCAAGCAAAGACGTATGCGAAGGTTGCTCTCAATCGCATTGAGAAAGACTTGAACCTCGAATTAGCTCGATTATCCTATGAGCGCCAAATTACGTTGATCACCAAGGGGCGAAAAGACCACCACCTCAAGGCTTCCGGTAATGAGCTCTATGTGTTGGTGAATGCAATCTTTGCTCTGGGGTCACCTTCTTGATCGGTCGCACGGTTTGGACCCTAGTGGTGAAAGTGGAACCAACGGCTTACATAGCAAGCTTCCAACTTCTTGCCATCGCTTTCGGTCTTTCGCTCATCCTAGGTTGGCTTCTTCGACAATGTGTGCGGGCAATGTATCCAGAGCCTGCCCCGGCGCTTTTAGATCAAGTTTGACGCTACAGCAAAGAAGGTGCGCATCTCAGCAGTGTCGGTACTTCACTACCTGTCGCAAACAACAGCTAGCGTGCGTTGACGCTATCCTATTGTCGATGAGTGCCGTGTCGCAAGACAATCAAGTCGGGCCTTTTGCCTATCAGTGTCACGCCTGCCAAAATGTGAGCACCGGCATCCCTCTTGCGGTAACAGCCCGCCCATCTTGCGGTTCGTCGAACGGGTCGCTACTCTCCGTTAGCGAGTTCAAGGAGAAGCTAGGTGGGGGCACCTTCCATACTCTTGATTCAAGAGGGAAACGGATTGCACTCCCACTTAGGAAGAAGAGCTAGGCGTTACTCGGATAGTCAACAGAGCCCCTGTTGCTTGCATCACGCTTGCGGCTTATTCGACAGGGTAGCGGATAGATAAAAAAGTCGTCGGGAGTATCCTCCATGCCATACCCTTCAAACAGACTTGGTCAACTGGATACGGCAACTACCCTGCTGCTTGATCGTTAGTCGCGTAAACACTATGGACGACTTGAACAGTCAACCGTGAACAGACACCCGTACTTATTTGGTGAAGATGATGAAATTGGAACAATCCTCTATGGGCGCTGTAATGGCGCTTCTGCTGATTAGCAAGAGCTATGCCCAGGAGACCGTCTCTTCTAGTACACCGTCTGCTACGACGTCATTATCCCCAGCAGCAAGTAGATGGGAGTTGGTCCAATCTCCAATATTGGCGAGATTTATGTTCAAGCTGGACAAGTTTACTGGCGAAGTATGGCAGATGGTTCGGGAGGAGCATGGCCAAAGTTGGGAGAGGATGTATGTGGAAGATGCTCCTGCCATTAAGAATCTCTAGGAGCCCGCTTTCAGATTCTTCTATCCGGGGTAACAGCTCGGTGTTCATACCTAATTGACTCCAGTACGGGTCGTACATGGGTGATTGTCGGAGGTGACGGTAAGGCAAGAACCCACTTGCAGCTCGTTCCAGAATCTCCAGTCGCTAACAAGTAGAGAACGCCGGGCAGCGATGTTCATAAGTTCTCTAGCCGTTCACGTTCGCTTTGTCCATGCGCTCGCGCGCATCAAGACTCCCTTGCATTTCTAATGATAGGTATGCACTCGCCTCGATATCACAGGCCAGAGAGGCGGCCATTCGAGAGGTTAACGTGGGTGGGTTTTGAGGTTGCCTAGAGTAACAGGACTCGTGCGAGATGACGCATGAACAATAAAGGATCCTACGGGCACCAGTAAAGGTACTCCTGGCAATCAGAAAACACTGAATGCAAAACTGCGCGTCCTTCTGGCAAGCTGGATCGGCGAGGTCTAAGGAATGAAGCTTATAGCGCTGTGTTTGCTAATCACTGCCGTCTTGCCGGGACAGTCCTCAACAAACTTGTTTCGTGTCGCTAGTCCATCTATTTATTTCGTGGAGACCGATATAAAGGCCGGTACCGGATTTTGTGTGAGCAGCAGTGGGCTTGTGGCCACTTCTCTGCATGTCGTTGATGGCGCTAAGAGCATCAGATTAAATCAGAATCAAAGCCACATCATGGATTCGCAGGCTAGCCTTGCGTCGATAGACCCAATTCACGATCTCGCCCTCTTGCAATTGTCCGGTCATCATTGCACACCGTTGAGGCTGGGCAACAGCAACTCTCTCGAACCTGGACAGAGAATCTTTGTAATTGGGAATCCATTGGGTAATCGGGCTCTAACCAGCTCGATGTCGGACGGGCTTATTTCCGGCATTCGGGCTGACGAATCCCACGGGAAGGTGATTCAGATTAGTGCTCCCATCTCTCATGGGAATAGTGGTGGGCCGGTGCTAGATGAGCGTGGGACGGTTATAGGCATTGTGGATTTCAAGCTTGACGGTGAGCTTTTGAATTTTGCGATACCAAGTTCGGAGTTAATTAAACTTCTCGCAAGACCCCGATCAGTTGTTCCCTCTTTGGAATCAGTCTCGATAGGTTCTCACTCCAAGTCAGTACCTGCTCTCCCCGATATTGTCGAATCGATATTTTCGGCTGCTGAAAAGGCGTCAGGGACGTGCTCCATGAAAGACGCTAGTTGGACGGAAAACAAATATCTCCGAGACGGCAGGGTGGTGCTCTATAAGAACTGGCAAAGATCAGACCTAGCCTCGCTATTCAGCTATGAGGCTCACAAGAAGACTGGCGAACCAGTGCTCGTAATCTCTGGCAAAAACAAAGACGGCACTTGGACTAAAGTTGGAACAAAGCTCCGCACAAAACCTCTAGAACCAGAAGACATCGAGAATCATTTGGTCGACAACTGGTACGCTTTCTGCCCTGGCGTTAAGTCGCTTTGGCGCGATATAAACGTTTCCGACGACACAACTTTAGGCGTACCTGCCCATAAGGTACGAGTCACAGAGCCGTTTTTCGGTGCTACGATCACGTTTTGGTTCAGCAAGAACAGTCATCTACTTATAGCCAGAGAGTACCTGGAAAAAAGTGCTTCTGGTGCTACATTGACGCGAGACGTCTATCGGGATTTCCGACAGATAGAAAACGTGACTATACCTTTTTCTCAGACTACGACGTTTGATGGTGAAAACCCCACATACCGATCTGTCATCTCTTTTCAGCCAAACCCAGGTTTGCCGGATTATTTGTTTGCACTGCCACAGTTGCCTCCCGGCTGAGAACAATGCGAACACCCTAACCGCTACCAACTAAAGGCGGCGCTGGCTAACGCTACGTTCGCGCTGCCTCAATGAGCGAACGACTGAGAGCAGCTTTGTATCTTACGATGTTCCCAGGATCACTTGTAGTTCTCCAACAAGGATTCTATTTGCTCTGTAAGCAGCCGGGTTCCTCGCAGCGCATATCGAGGGAGATTCTTGTCAGGATTCTTCGCTCGCACTTGACCGTGAAACCATTCTAAATATCTCTTTACGTCATCAATTCGATGACTAACGCTTTCCTGGTGGGACTGGGTACAAAGCTTGCTACATAGATGAAGAGCTTCAGATGACCAACCGGAGTCCTGGAGTTTGATCGGCTTGGAGTGGGTGAGGGTGTTGCGAAGATCCTGGAAGGCAAAGATATCGGCCAGAGCTGCGCTCTTCTGGGCGGGCAACTTGATTTGGAAAGTCGTTGCAATCAGGCTCATTCTGTTGAGAGTTCCGCTCGTCGGACTCTCAAGTATGTCGATTTTGCCAAGCTCCGAACCCAATCGCTCTAGAACCGAGAGTGAATTAGTCAGCCTATTGATTGCTTCCGTACAACTTTCCGTACATAGGCGTAAGGAGCAACAACGAATGCAAACTATGTTATTGATTCAAATGGTGGGCGGTCACAGGATCGAACTGTGGACCTCCTGCTTGTAAGGCAGGCGCTCTAACCGGCTGAGCTAACCGCCCATCTTCCTGATTCTCGCACGCCCGCCAACTTCACCCTACGCACCCACTAATTGCGCGTAAACGCCCTTTGCAACCGCCACATCCGTGGTGCCTTTCACAATTGCGCGTCCATCCGGGAACACGGTTACGTCAAACTTTGGTATCGAAACACGCAGCGCGAACTCGTTTACTCGCACATCCCCTATCGCGCGTAAATCAACCGCCAAAGCTGCCAGATCCAGCCGCTTTGCGGTCACATGCAACTGC
>CAXTWQ010000141.1:10418-10945 GCA_964248065.1 uncultured Bryobacteraceae bacterium
GCACTGCATTACGTCCGCACAGGCTTACCGGCGATGTTCGCTGCCCGTCCAAAAACTCGAATTGCCGCAATCCGCAACAGACGCAGTCAGGGTCGCGCGGGCCCGCACTCATCCCCCTGCTCTTGCCTGCCCAGATATCGAACGAATTGATTTTGCACTCGAAATCAGGCCACCCTACCAGCAGCCGCATGCCTGCCGCTACTTGCCAGGCTGCCGTCGCTACCGTTGCTGGTGCGATCACTCCATTCACATCGCACGTGGGCTGCTGCCCCGCAGGGCTCTCCGGATACACACACCGGAAGCACGGCCCACGCCCAGCATCCACCGGCATCACCACCCCGTAACTACCAATCGCGGCTCCATACACCCACGGCGTGCTGTGCTTAACGCTAAAATCATTCAAGAGGTAACGGGTTTCAAAGTTGTCGGTACCGTCCAGCATCAGCGCACAATCTTCCAGCAACTCCTCAATGTTGGAAGGCGTCACATCGCTGACGATTGGTTCGACCGTCGCCTCGCTGTTCAGT
>CAXTWQ010000142.1:0-943 GCA_964248065.1 uncultured Bryobacteraceae bacterium
AGGTAGAAGACGCGACGCTACCCGAGCCCAAGCCCTATCCTGGGGCCAATATAAATCAGTGACAAGCGAATCAAGCAAACCTGCCTCGGATAGTGCACGTGCTACTTGATAGGCGTCGCGAGCGCCCCGGTGAACAACGACGGCCTTAGTGTTCGAACTCTGTTTGTGTGGTTTCATGTCGCCCCGTTACAGAATCGAGTCAAAGTGATTCTTCAATTCCGCCGCAGATTTCCTCCAAGTGAACTGAGCCGCTCGCTGACGACCACGAGCGCGCAAGTCCTGCTGTAGACCTTCGTCCCGCATCAGTGCGTCAACGGCTTCGACATGCTTGGAGGCTTGAGTAGGTTCAACGAGCAGTGCTGCATCTCCGGCGATCTCCGGGAGAGATGAGGCATTGCTTGTAACAACCGGCGCTCCACTTGCCATCGCTTCTATGACGGGCAATCCGAAGCCCTCATACCTTGAGGGAAACCAAACCGCTTTGGCGTTGGCGTAGAGCGCATGCAGTGCCCCATCGGAAACAAATCCAGTGATGACAGTGGTTTGGTCGATTGCCTTTAGCCGGCCGACGTAGTAAGGATCGGAGTGGTTGACGACAACAAGGGTCAAGTTCTTCTGGAGCGATTTCAATTGGGGCCAGGCAGTCAGGATGAGATCGGCGTTCTTCCGGAAGTGCAACCCCCCCGGGACCAGCAAATATGGGCGGCGGTCAAGGGCCGCCTCACGCAGCCATGTAAATCCAACCTCTGTCACGGGCTCAAAGAAGTGTGGCGTGACTGCGTTGTGTACTACGCGAAGCCTTGAGCGAATAGCAGGAAAGAAGTGCCCCAATCTCTCAGCTGAGAACTGAGACACAGCATGAAATAGATCTGCTTTCTTAGCCAGTCGTCCGTACAGAAGTGTCCACTTAAGCCGCTGTTGAAGAAATGCCCGGCTCCAGCGA
>CAXTWQ010000142.1:953-10784 GCA_964248065.1 uncultured Bryobacteraceae bacterium
ATCATGAACCGTGACGGCCAGGCGAGCCCGGCCCTTGGGGACATAGGACTCGCCAGTGCAGTAGACAATCTGTGCGTCGTTCCAGAAGTCACCAGCAGCGGGGCTGTTCCAGAAAAACCAATCTGCCTGTTGTCGAGAAGTGTCACGGTTGAAAAACTTGTAATCGTATTCGTCCCAAGGTGCGCCAACCTGCGGAACGATGCGCGCATGATCGGCACGATCGGCGAGAACCTGTAACTCGACATCGGGCCGATCAGCTAAATGAGAGGTCAGCTGCCGAGCAACTCTTCCTGCCCCAGTGGAATTGTGAATGTTGCGGAGATGGACATAGGCGAGGATCCGCAGTCGTGTCGCTGTCAGATTAATTGCATGTTCCGGAGTTTGTTGCTGAATAGCTAGCGGGGCGATGCTCAGTGTCATGCGCGACCCAACTCCTCATTGCCATTACTATTTGCCTGGGCGTACTTGTAGTAGGAGTCGTAGTAGCCCGAGTTGCCGTGGCTCAATGGATCGAAGTCGTTGAGAATAGTGCCGACAATCCGGACCTGATCGTGCTGGAACAGATTGCTCGCGTTCCTTGCCGCTTCGCGATCTGTGGAGCGCGCACGAAGAACGAGAATGACTCCGTCAGTTGAGCCTGCAATGATCCGTGCGTCGGCAAGGTGAAGAACCGGCGGGCTATCGATTAAGACAACGTCGAACTCCTCAACTAACTTGCGCAGGAGTGGCTGAAGCTGCGGTGAGTAGAGCAGGCCACTCGGCTCCTCGGTCCCAGTGCCGCTGGGAAGAATGAACATGTTCGGCACCTGCGATGCACGACAGAACTGATGAAGAGTACCGCCTGCAACTTCGATATCTCCGCGTAGAACATCTCGCAGGCCACAATCATTCGGAATGGCCATTGACTTATGGAGGCGCGGGCGCCGCAAATCTCCATCGATGACCAGAACTCGCCGATTTGCCTGGGCTAACGCAATACCTAGATTGCAGCTAACCGAAGTCTTGCCCTCACCGGCGCTTGGACTGGTTACGACATAAGCCCGTCCGCGTCCGGCGCCACGACTTTCCAACAAAATGGAGTACGTGGCACTGCGATAGGCTTCCGCCACTAGAGAGGCATTCGCCTTCCAAGTCGCCAAATCAATTGCTTCGTTCCGCGCCAGTGCTCCTGACTGGGATGCATCCTTGAGCATCAGTGCCGTTCCAGGCGAAGAGTTCTGCGGGAGCCTACGGGCATAAGCATGGTCCAAACCAACCCTGGCTGACGGAATGACACCCAGTTCACGAACATTCAAGAATCGTGGTGCTTCGCCTGGCGCACGTAAAACTGTTTCGGTCCGATCCTTAAAGAATGCGAAGCAAACTCCTGCTACTGTGCCGAGCAGGATGCCGACCATGATCGTCTGAATCTTCCTGGGGAGAATCGGGACTGGTGGAACAAGCGCCGGATCTACCGTACGAATGGTGCTAGCTTGCATGGCAGATGCAAGGCCTGCCTCTTTCACACGTTGTGAAAGAGTTTGGTATAGCTGCTGGCCGGAATCAACGTCGCGCCGCAGCATGTTCGCTTGAGTCTCACGACCCATTTCAACGGCTACTTTTCTCTCCTGTGTGAGATAAGCGGATGAAAGTAGATCTTCCCGGTGGCGTGACGCCTGGAACTCGTTCTGCATGCGCTCAATGACGTTTGCTTTCTTTGCAGCCAAGCTAGCTTCCAGCTCGCGAATTTGGGATTTGATGTGCTGAATCTTCGGGTGAGCATCGGTGAGGGGCGGCATGAGCTCAGCGAGCTGGCGGTTTAGCTCGACCAGCCGTGTCTGGTAATCCCGGAGTTGTGTGTCGTCTAACACGACCGGAAGGGAATCGGTTGTCGCGGATTTACTAATCTCAAATTGGGCTTGCCTGGTAACGCGGTCGGCTTGTGCTTTCATCAGCTCGGCCTGCAGCTCCCGGAGCTTTTCTTCACCGACGCTGCCCCCATTCTGCTGACTGAAGACGAGCCCATTGGCCTCACTGGCTCGCTCCAGGCGCTTCTCTGAAGTAGCTAGCTGGTCGCGGACGTCCGCCAGCTGGCGTGAAAGCCACTCGCTAGTTTTCTGGGCTTCGCTCCAACGCACCTCCCGGTCTTCCTGCTGGAACTCGGCGCTGAGAGCATTACAGAAATCGGCAGCAAACTTAGCGTTCCAGGAGTCACAAGTTATTTCAACCAGGTGAGTGAGACCCAGTGGCTTCACCGCCAAACTTTTCGCCGTATACTCCACGGTCTCCTGCGGTGCAGGCGGTCGATAGCCAGGCAGATGAAACAGTGTTCTTGCTTTTGAGACAAAACCGGCATCGTTGACGCGAAGAGAGTGAGCCTCCTCTTCCATGCGTTGTTTGGTGCGGTTAAGAAGGGTGTCGCTCTGAAGAAGCTTAATCTCGGTCTGGATAAAAACTTCTGGAGTTGCCGGTCCTGGCATGCTGGTAGGCGTGATCTCGCGCATGTTAATGAAATCAGCGTTGAGGTTTTGGATGTCCAGGGAGGTTCGGGCCCGATAAACCGGGCGCGTGGTCAGACAAAAGAGGAAAGCTAATGTGGCGCCCATGAGTGCGAAAGCTGAGATGATCCAGCGATGGCGAATGAGCAAGCGATAGTATTCAACCAGCAGACCTTCGGGTTCACCAAGCGGTTCGCCTCCATGTAGATAGGGCGCGAGGGCCGACGCCCTTCCTCCTTCAATCAGCACCTGTGTCCGCGCAGGAAATGCGTCTGGTCGTCCAAGCTTTTTGAAATCCTCCATGGTCCTCTGTTTTCCTTATTTACGAATTTGTTGCGGACTAAAATTAGTGGAATATTGCAACGCCAGTGGCAACCTGCAACGCTGCTTCCAGCGCCCGGCGTGACGCGGAACGTGCCAAGCTATTAGGAACGAACAGCACATCGTCCGGATTGAGTTGAACGTCGGGGGCTTTGCCGTCCAGGATTTCTTGAATATTGACGGCTATTTCCGTCTGATTCCCGTTGTCGCTAGTGCTCCCGGAGTGGCTGGAGACGGCCCGAACAATACGCGCTTTTTTGGGTGCTGCATCATGATCAAGGCCCTGTGCCAGAGCGAGAGCCTTAATGATGGAAATGCTGTTGTGATTGTCCAGAGCGAATCCTCCAGATTTTTTCACCTGGCCCAGCACATACACGATTTCGGCTTTGGGGATTGAAATTACGTCATTCGGCCGAACGAAAATATTGTTCTGAGGATTCCGCGACTTGGTCAGGTCATCCAAAGAAAGTTGCGCAATAGAGAACTGCCCTGATTGGTCTACATGAGCGCCGGGTAACGGCAGGGTGCCCCATTGAAGCTGTCTTGTAACGGTCAATTGTGAGCCCGCTTCCTGCTTCAGTCCTCCTGCTACGGAGATCACGTCCAGTAATCGTTTCGGACTCTGTAATTGCTGTATGCCCGGGTTGGCCACCTCGCCCAGCACTGAGACAGGCTGACTGTGGTACTCGACAACATTGATGGCAATCTGGGGCGATTCAACGTACTTCGACAGCTTCTTGGTCAGGGAGTCTCGAAGCTGCTCAATAGAAAGTCCGGCTGCGTTCACCCGTCCGATAAGGGGCAGGTCGATGACACCGGAAGGATCGATTCTCACCGGCTTCTCCGAGACATCATCTAAATCCTGAACGTGGAGGGAGATTAGGTCGCCCGCGCCTAGGCTGTAATGCAAAGGCTGTTCGGCAACCAGAGCGGTCGCTGCCCTTTGATGTTCATCCACCGGTGAGGTTTGAGCGGTGAGAGCCACTCCGCCCAGCAAAACTAAAATCGCGATCCATCCCGTCATCGTCGTTTCCTTTTCACAGCAGTGGTCACTATCCTCATCGGCGAGCGCCGGTCGAAAGAATAGGTCAAAGCAAAAATATCGTCGTCGCCCGTACCGGTAAAAAACGGCCAATAGTTAATAACTGATTAAGATTTATCTGAATTAGCAGTCTCAAACCGGCTTTTCTAATTAGCATTACGCCAGAGCTCTGTAACGTAGTCAACGAATTCAGGTACTGTCAAAAACACATGTCTATGTAACGAATTGCCAGTACTTAAGTGCAGATATATGGCTGAAGTTCGCGATGAAACTACAATCAATAAATTCGTTCTTGACAGGGGAGGGTGGATGAGGCTGAGACGTGCAGATGGTTGAAACGTGGTGGTAGCTTTTTGTTATTAGCTCTGCGGTGTCCTGATAGCTGCTGTTAGGGCGTACCAGTACGTGGTTCAACAGTTTGCGCGATGTTTGGATTAAGCCAAACCAGAAGGGTAAATGGGGGTAATTAGTTCGGAATTATCTTATCTTCATATTCCAGAAGGTAGGCCGGAGACACTAGCCGAATAAGTGATAGAAGATAATTCTCCGGAAACTTGTGCACGGTGGAGTTAGCTGTTACGAATCTGCCGAACCAGCACCAATAACTCCTTTAGAAATCGGTACGCTGAGGCAGGATGGAGGCAAGAAGCCGTTCTAGCTTCTGGGCTAACAAAGGCCGCGGATTCGCTCAGTCGAGGAAGGGCAACTTCTACTGCGCTTGACAACTAGCGTCAGTTGGCAGGTCTAAAGCAGCGGTGTCCGCTTCTGAAAGGGCGACGCTCTAGATACTGAAAGTGCTGTACGTAACGACGGGGCGTAGTCGTTGGAAAAATTCAGAGTGGTTCGGGTGCGGTTCCGATTCAGACTTGAACCACCAACGATTCAGCGGTTCTCTTCTTTGGTTAATGAGATCTGCGTTTGAGTAAAAACGCCCGTGAGGCAAGCTCTTAGGAGGCGTGCTTGCGACTTCTTACTGACGAGATTCTACAGCTTGCAGCCATGAGTTGAGCAGAGTATCTGGGTCCCCACTCAGGTCAACCGGATCAGCCACAAGCTGGCCGCCTGCATCGATGAAGTAGGCGATCACGCCATTCGCAGTCGGCCTGAGCTCGCACCATCGTCCTTTTACCTCGAGCCGGAGCGTAGACTCAAGCCAAGCCATATAGATTTTGGCGCGCATTTTGTGACCTGCTACCGCGGCTTTCGCAAAGAGAGACTGCGTGTAGTCCGAAGTCTTGAGCTTTTCAGCCCAGGGTGCGGCGGCAATCGCCTGCTCGCGCGCTTGTTGCTGACGCTGTACAGCCGTCGGGTCCCGCTCCTCCTGCGATTCCAGGTTTTTGAGCGAGTTTTCAAGATTATCAAGAAAGTCCATATCAGGTTTGCCCGCAAGTGAGCAGAGAGCTCTGCAGACAGATTACTTCTTTTTCGGAGTACCTGCAGTGTTGTCCTGCGTCAGGGGATGCGGATCCTTGCTCGCCTTATCTCCATCATCCTGATGGTTACTGACCGGCTTCATGCTTTCTTCCGGTTTGGCATTCGGGTTCCCTTGCTGCTCATTCGGATCGCTGGGAGTGCCGCGGTGACCCTGGTCACTGTTGCAGGCGCTCAGGCCGAGAGTCAAGAACAGGATCGCTACGATTTTTTTATGCATACTCCCTCATAGATACTCAGAGCTTCTCGCTTAGTGCACTATTTTACCCGGTCGCTGATTTTGCATAATCAAAGTACAATTTAGTTTTATTCATCGCAGTTTTTCGATGCAAAATGTCGTTCTATCCGGCCTCAACAGCGAAAAGATCGTACAGTCCAAGTTGTCGACCATAGTCACTGAAGACTGCGTGGTGGTGCCATCGTTTAGTGGACAGCCGCACACTGCTCTATCGCTGCTTTCAATTAATGCGCTTAAAGTTGTTAAGACCTACCATCCGAGCCTGCTTGTGATTGCGGCCGGATTGTTTTTGCTGGCGGCAGCAGCAAATTACTCCAAAGAGGGTGCCGGAACAGCCGTGCCGCTCGGACTTTTGGGCTTAGTTTTTCTGATTGCTTTCTTCGCGTCTCAACGGGCGCGCGTTGTGTTCATCAGCGGCCTTGAATCAACGCAGTCGTACAACGGAAGCTTTACCGAAGTGGCGGATCTGGTCATAGCGGTTGCCGTTGCCCGGCGCAATCTGGTGGAAGTGAGTGCTGAGAAAATCAGTGAGCCGCGCTTCTTTTCACGAATCAGGCAAACAGTTGCCGGAGTATTCAGTTCCAGAATTAAGACAATTCCTTTGGAGGACGGCTAGAAGTTTTTAAGAACGTCAAAGAACACCTGGATTCCTTGAAGGAATGACTTAACCGGGATCCGTTCCTCATCGCTATGCATGGTGGCAAGGGTTGCGGTATCCAGCACCATCGGGATGAGGCCATAGGCGACCACCCCGCGCTGGCGCAGCCGTACTGAATCGGTTCCGTAGGGCACCAGCATAGGGGAGACGATCGCGCCCGGATAATGCTGTTTCAGAGATCGCTCGACAGTAGAAAATAACGGAGTATTTGCTGCGCTTGCACCCGCATCTTTCGAACGACGGATTTCGGTGATTTGTATTCGGGGATCATCTAACGCGCGCTTTGATTTCCGAAAGGAACTCGTCCGCATTCGCACCGGGAAGCAGGCGGCAGTCGAGCGTCGCTTCAGCAGTTGACGGGATTAGTTTGGCTTTGGGAGGATCACCCAAGCCCGATCTCAGGCTGGTCAATGAAATTGTATTGCTCTGAATAGCGGAAGTGAACTTGTTCTGCGCAAGTGGTCCGACCTGTCTAATCAATCCTTCAACCGTGGGATTTTTCTTCGATGAGGGCGGCAGTTCCATAGCCTTCTCCAGTCCATGCAGGAGAATGAGATTCGCATTTTCGGCAATGGGTTGGGAGCCATGTCCAGCCGTCCCATGCGCAGTCATGTTCAGCCACAGAAGCTGCTTTTCTCCGACCGACACCCCAAAGACAAGTTTGCTGTTGGCCAGAGCTTCCCGCGATCCAAGTCCGCCTTCATCCAGCACGTACTCGGCATCGATATCAGCCATGTGATGTTCAATCATCCAGTCAATGCCGTACTCGCCCCCAACCTCTTCGTCAGCTGTGCACAGCATGACAACATCACGAGAGGGAACGATGCCGGCTTCATGCAGAGCCATGAGCGCAACCATTTGTTCCACGCCGACTCCCTTCATGTCCAAGGCACCGCGGCCCCAGATGAAACCCTCTTTGATTTCAGCCCCGAACGGATCAATGTGCCATGCCTTGCGATCTACTGAAACCACATCCATGTGGTTGGAGAGCAGCAATGCTGTCCGCACTCCAACCGCCGCGAATTCCAACCTCATCGACCTGCCGAATCAGCCAGACCCGGCCTCTTTCGACATTGTTGGTCTGAAACTCGGGATGACCTATCAGCAAGCGATGGATGCGGTCAGGGCCAAAGTTCCCCAGGTGTCCGAATCCACTCAAATGCATAACGCCACACTCTATACGCAAGGGGCGCAGTACACTTCAGCGATTTCGGTAAATGGCCCCCGCTCCACCATTCTCCTCAACTTCGCCGAGACCTACCCTTTGACCCGTCCCATCCCGAACAGCTCACCGGGATCTTCTACACGCCCAATACACCCACCGAGGCGGACCGGCAGCAGTTCCGTCAGTCCGTTCTATCGAAGTACGGCCAGCCATACCGCGAGGTCAAGGCCGTCAATTCGGTGTGGTGCAACAAAGGGGTTTCGCTTGGCTCCGGTCCGTTGGCCTGTGCGCCCGATACCCCGACTCTCCAGCTCAAAGGAACGGAGCTAATTCTGAGCGACAATGAACCCGCCGACCATGCCCGCGCTGCATGGAACCAACGCACAACGTCCGGCGCTCCACCCCTTTAGCCTGATGTCTTTAAACGTTCGTTTGTGACAGCTTGTCGAAGCCCGACAGCAAAGGTTGTGGGTAGCACGGGACCATATGCTTGGAGCTGTCAGAACTAGGCCACCGGCTTGACCACGCTGATGCGAAGCTGCTCGCTCAGCCAAGGCAGAAGCTTGTTCATGTCTGGCTGCTGGTTCTTAACGTGGAGATCGAGTGCCTCCTGGCTTGCCCACTTCTCCATCGTATAAAAGCTGCCGGTGTACTGAACGTCCTCGAATAGGTCATAGGCGATGCAGCCATCCTCTTTACGGGCCGGTTCGATGAAGGCGTGCAGGCCCTTGCGCACGTTAGCCTCGTGACCACCCTTTGCCCGCGCCTGTCCCATGACTGTGATTGCCTTATCGTTGGTTTGCATAGATGTTCTCCTGTTTGGTTTGCTGAATCGTTGTTTGTAGTAAATAGCAGAGATATTCCTCCTTGCCGGGGCGAGTGTATTTGTGCCTGATGCATCATCGCTGTGGACATGGGATTCCTCAGAAGACTGCGCGAAATCTAGTCGCGGGACGTGGGAGCGAAATGCTGGGGAGTGTACGTGCCCGGCGTTCCCGAAGCCGTGTTGGACACAAGCGCCGGCTCGCGCTGATGCATCCCAAGCCCATCGACACCGGGGGCGAGCCCCGGCTTCAACACCTGCACGTCGTTGTAGTCCCCGCCGTTCTGCGAGCGGAAGGCAACTGGTTCGGTCGTCTCTGCCGTGAGCAGGCGCTGCGTATAGACCTCGACCATGGCCGCTGCAGCTTCATTCGTGGAACGATCAGTCTCATAAAATACCGCAGGCGGAAGTACCTGCATGCCGGGATAGAAAAGGATGCCGTGTTGGATGGGCCAGAGAAGGTCGTCCACCGCACCGCATACACCGCGCGGACCATAGTGCGATGCGCGGCCGCCGGCCGTCATCATCACCATAGAGCGGCGTCCCTTGAGCGTGCCCTCGCCGAAGCGGTCCCCCCAACGTGGGCCGCCATGCTCGCCCACACCGTACGCGAAACCGAGCGCGTACACGCGGTCCACCCAGCCCTTCAGGATGGCCGGCATACCGTACCACCAAAGCGGAAACTGGAATACCACCACGTCCGCCCACAGTAGTTTGCGCTGCTCTTCGGCAACATCGGGCGACTGCGTTCCCTCACGAAAAGCCTTGCCCGACTCCACTGGGTAGCGTAGCGGCTTGCTTGCATCAAGCTGCGGGAAGTCGTCTCGGTCGGCAACCGCCTTCCACTTCATGGCGTACAAGTCGGACACCTGCACCTCATGCCCTGCCTTCTCAAGCGCGCGTACCGCTTCCTCTTTAAGATGACCGTTCAGTGACGTTGGTTCGGGATGGGCGTAGACAATAAAGAACTTCATGGCAGGTCCTCTCAGATTGACGTGCTTTTAAAGCAGCTTTCAATCGGATGAGGTAAGGACGCATAAGTTGCTTAGTTTGTTATAGTTACAATTTTGTAAGCAAGGAATCTTCTTGTTACCATACTGGTATGCGGAAGCAAAGATATCGGCGTTATCCATCGGAATGCGGGTGCGGTGTGGAGGCCTGCCTGGAGGTCATCGGCGGCAAGTGGAAGGGCCTGCTGCTCCATCAATTGATCCAGCACGGGACACAACGCTTTGGGGAACTGATCCGGCTAAAGCCGAATCTCAGCGCGCGCATACTGTCAGTCCAGTTGCAGGAACTGGAAGAGGATGGGATCGTTTTCCGCCAGGCTTTCGCCGTCGTTCCACCCAAGGTTGAGTATTCACTTACTGAGTACGGGCAGACCCTGATCCCGCTTATCCAACATTTACAGGCTTGGGGTGACGTTGACCGGCTTCGCAGGGAACAAGTCGTAGCAGTGCATGGTACCGACCAAGACGCAGCCCTGCCTTTTGTTTGAAGGAGCTTGATTAATCAGAGAGCCTTCCTGCAGGTAGCCAACCGTTTATTCGGGCCGCCGCTTCCCTTTTGTCACGTTAGGTTCTCTAGCATTCACCATCTTGTGTCACACAGTCGGAAATGCAATCTCTGCGAGACGCGATTTTGTCACAAAAGCAGTGTCTCGCAGGGGTATACCC
>CAXTWQ010000143.1:0-10648 GCA_964248065.1 uncultured Bryobacteraceae bacterium
GCGACCATTCGAAGTGTCTATAGAAGCGAGGATCTGCTATGAAATTTGCCATTGCTGATGCCCAAGTTGCCGCACTTTCCTCGCCATGCGTTGACCCCTGATTTGAGAAGGCAATCATTGCACAAAAAAAACTAATCGCGACGTAAACCGCAACTCGAGTTCTTAGTAACTTGATCCGCACGTCTTATTGGCCCTTGAAGGCGGATTTAGTCCGCTCTTGAGTTTGGGCTAGCATGCGCTGGAGCTTTAAACCGTCCAAAGTTTGTTGAAAAGGCGATCGCAGAGGGCTTAAATGGCTTAGATCCCGAAGCGGCGCGCTCTTCAGGAGAACAGTAGGATTTCTCAGGTCGTCTCTGCGCTGGAAAGGTGACTGCGATTTATCAGTAAGACGCTGTGTGTTATCAACATCAACTTGGCTCCAATCGGTATAGAGTTCAAGGTGAAGCATAAAACGCGTTGCTTTGTCCCGTTTTCCAACGAAGGCAATTAGCTGCCCTTTGCGTACTCTTTGAAAGCGAAGAACCAACCTTTTATAGGGATCAATCTCCCCATACCGAATAATTCCTATTCCGGGATGTTGTATCTCTATCACCCCTGTACCTTGATAAAAAGCTGGATCGCTTCGCAAAACCACCCCATCCGCCATTGCCAGCACCGGTGTATTTGCCTCAGCTTCGAGGTCCACGCCAGCGTGTTTGCGATGGCCGCCGTCCCGGTTCCAACCGAATGAGGTTTGGTTGTGGCCAGCAAAATCCGTCTTAGCCGGTACCGGAAGCGGAAAGACAACATCAGGATTGAAATTGAAATTAGGCTGTGGCATGCGTGTCAGAGAGTTTAGCTGAAGATCTCTAATCCAGTTGCAACGGCACATAAATCAGATGCGCGTTGCGCTCGATCATCAGCACCACTGCTCCTGCCGGCTTGATCTGACCTAGTGCGGCCTGCAGCTGCGCTACATTGTTCACCACTTTGCGATTCACGCTGTAGATCACATCTCCGGTCTCCAGCGCCGGCCCTGAATACGGCGGGTTCGACTTGCGTGCGGCAATCACCACACCAGCAGGGCGGCGCAGATCGGGCAGCACTTGCAGCACAGCCTTATTGATATCGAGCCCGACGATACCTAATTGCGGCACCAGGTTCTTCACAGGATCCACACTATCGGCTAGGGCATCCAGCTGCGCGCCCGCTTGCTCCTCTGTGACGATAGGCATATCCAGAACCTCTGAGCCGCGCTCGACTTTCAGCGTGACTTTTGTGCCCGGCGCGAGCCGAAACACCCCAGCTTCCAGTTGATGCACGGTATTGATTGGGCGTCCATTCAGTCCGGCGATGATATCGTCCGCCTTCAACCCCGCGTGATCAGCCGCGCCGTCCGGTCGCACATCCGAAACGATCACCCCGTGCGCCGTTTCCAACTCCAAACCGTCCGCCATATCGGGCGTTACCGTCTGACCCACTAAGCCCAGCTGCCCCCGATGCACGTGGCCCTGCGTCTTGAGCTGCTGAAACACTTCCCGAGCCAGCGAACTAGGGATCGCAAAACCGATTCCTTCACTGCCGCCTGACTGCGTCAGGATGAATGTATTGATGCCCACCACAGAGCCGTCCGCGTTGACCAGTGGACCGCCGCTGTTGCCAGGATTGATGGGCGCATCCGTCTGGATATAAACCATGGGGTCATCCGGCTTGATCTGGCGAGCCACGGCGCTTACCACACCGAAACTAACCGAATTTTCAAGCCCGAGCGGGTTACCCAATGCAAGCACAAGCTCGCCCTGTTTAAGCTCATCTGAATCACCAAAGGTGAGATAAGGCAGCTTGTTTCGAGGAATTTTGATTACTGCCAGATCACTCTCGCGGTCCACTCCGACGATGGTGCCGGCAATAGGACGATTGAGGGACGTATCCCCATTAGCCCGAGCTTCGCGGCCCATTCGCGCGCTCAATTGCACTTTGACGCTGTGTGCATTTTTGACTACGTGAGCGTTGGTCAGAATAAATCCATCAGGGCTAAGAACAATGCCCGACCCGCTGCTATCTTCAGCTGTTAGAACATCGCCACTGGTATTGGCTGACTCACTACCGCCAGTGCTATAACTGCGCACGAAAATCTGTACGACTGCTCGACCGGTTCGCTCGGAGATCTCCTCGAACGAAGTGCTGAGCTCACGTAGAGCATCCATTCGCGCCGGGTTGGGCTTAGCCGGAGCCTTTGCCTGATCGCCTGCCACGGCACCATGCCCGGCCCCGGACGGCTGAGCCGGAGAGGTAATCTGGGCTAAGCCCAAGCACGAACTTACGAATCCAACAACAAGTAACCGCCGGACATTGCAAGGGGGCCTCATGACAGTTCCTGTCTCCCTTCGATGCACCAACTCTCATTTTCAGTCTCACAATTGTTAAGCTCTTACAGTAGATTCCCCACTTGCACGTTCGCATTCGAATTCAGCACGGCCTTGGGCCAAGGACATCGAGCGATTCGCGCAGGGCGGAACCCCCGAGCAATCCACCCGCTAGTCCGGCGCTAGTTCGCGGCACGCCTCAAGCCTCACCGGTTCTGGGTGCATCTTCCCTGATTGCCATCGGCATCCTGATAAGCCGCATTACCGGTCTCATCCGCGAGCGGGTCATCGCCCACTACTTCGGCCAGTCGCTGATAGCCGATGCATTCCGGGCGGCCATCCGCATCCCTTATCTTCTTTACAATTTGTTCGGCGAAGGCGTACTCTCGGCGTCCTTTATTACTGTCTACTCCAAGCTGCGCGCGCTTGGCGAAACAGATGAAGCCGAGTACCTGGCCGAAGGGGTCTTCGGTCTGTTGGCCGTGGCCTCGTCGGTGCTGGTCTTAGCCGGCGTGCTGACAACTCCGTGGCTGGTGGACGTCATTGCCTGGGGATTCAGAGGGGAGAAGCGCGATCTCACCATTCGGCTCGTGCGCATCCTCTTCCCCGGCACCGGTCTGCTGGTGATGAGCGCCTGGTGCCTGGGAGTGCTCAACAGCCATCGCCAGTTCCTGCTTTCCTACCTGGCGCCGGTTGCTTCCAACGTCGCGATGATCGCAGTACTGATCTCCTTCGGCGGCGTGGAACCGGAGGAGAAACTAGTCACTGATCTGGCCTGGGGCTTCGTGCTGGGCAGCGCTCTGCAGTTCCTGGTGCAGTTGCCGCGTGTTTTGCAACTGCTGCCACATTTTCGCCCGGCCCTGGAACTGTATTCGCAACATGTGCGCACAGTGGTCAGGAACTTTGGGCCCATCTTCATCAGCCGTGGTGTAGTACAGATCAGTTCCACTGTCGATTCCATCATCGCCAGCACGCTTCCTACCGGTGCCGTAGCAGCGCTCGCCAATGGACAGATCATTGCACTGCTGCCGGTAAGTTTATTCAGCATGTCAATCTCGGCCGCAGAACTGCCAGCTCTATCCAGCGCTGTAGGGACCGAGGCAGAAGTAGCGGCCATACTACAGAACAGGCTCCTCTCCGGCTTACGGCGAATCGCGTTCTTTATCATTCCGTCCGCGGTGGCTTTCCTTGCTCTAGGCGATACTTTGGTTGCCGCGCTATATCAAGGTGGACGGTTTTCCCATGGCGATGCCCGCTATACCTGGTCGGTGCTGGCTGGTTCCGCTGTCGGGCTGCTGGCAACGTCCATGGGGCGGCTCTATTCCTCGGCGTTCTATGCGCTGCTAGACACGAAAACTCCTCTTCGGTTTGCCATCATTCGAATCACACTGACAATTGCCTTGGGAGCTTTGTTCGCGCTGGCTGTACCGCGCTGGCTTGGTATCGAGTTGCGTTGGGGAGTTGCGGGATTAACCGCATCGGCCGGTATTGCCGGCTGGGTTGAGTTTGCGTTGCTGCGCCGAGCTTTGCAGGAGCGCATAGGAAGTGTATCTCTGCCGGCGGCGTACACTGTTAAACTCTGGTCGGCAGCAATCGCAGCAGCCGCGGTCAGCTTTCCTTGCAAGTTTGTGGTCAGCAGCAAGCATCCGCTTCTGGCAGCGGAATTGGTGCTACCGGTTTATGGCGCAGTTTACTTTGCCGGGTGCCATCTGTTGAAAGTCGCTGAAGTCAAATCGGCGTTAGCGCCCCTGTTGCTATTCATGCCAGGGCGGCGGTAAGCACGGCGATTTGCAAATCTTCCTGCGACGGTAGCGCACGCGTTTCAAACTGTCCCAGAAAGCTCAGCTTGCGGCTGACTTCATCGCGTAGCCATCCGATGTGCTCACCAATGCCGCCGGTAAAGACAAGCAAATCTAATCCTCCGAGCGCTGCTGCCATGGCCGCGACCGACTTTTCAATTTGATAGGTAAACATTCGCAGAGCCAGGTCCACTTGCGAATTTTCAGCGCGCAGCTTCTCGAGCTGCCGCAGATCGCTGCCCTGTTGCGAAACTCCTTTCAGACCGGAGTGGTGGTCCAACAACTGTTCAAGCTTTTCCGGCGTGTCGTATTCGTGGCGCAGCAGATAAATGATCAGACCAGGATCGAGATCGCCTGGACGCGAGCCCATCATGATTCCACCAGTCGGGGTTAACCCCATTGATGTGTCAATTGACTTGCCATGCTGAATAGCAGTGATGCTGCAGCCGCTGCCCAGATGCGCCACTATCAATCGCTGGGGTACAGGCTCGAGTTGCGAAAGAATCGACTCAAGCGATAGACCATGGAAACCGTAACGCTGCACGCCTTTCTGAGCCAGTTCGAATGGCAGGGGAAAGAAGCGGGCGACGTCTGCAATGGTGCGATGGAACGCCGTGTCCAGGCAGATCACTTGAGGAATATCAGGCAAGAGCTTTTCCACGGCAGCAATTGCTTTCAGTGCCGGAGGAACATGCAGCGGAGCAAATTCAGCAGCCGCCTGTAGCTTTCCAAGCACAGCAGGGGTGAGCTTTTGGTGATCGCGAACCTCGGAGCCGCCGTGCACAATTCGATGCCCGACAGCACGTGGTTGGGGACCCCCGGCGTCCGTTATTTTTTGGAAAGCCCGATGCCAGGCCGCAGCAAGGTCGGCCCAGTCGACCTGCTCCTCTGCCTTGTCAGCCTGGGGCGAGTTCTTGAACCAGAAACTCGAGCCCTGCTTCCCCAGCTCTTCCGCCTCCCCCTCACAGAGCAGACGGCTGCCGTTCTCGCCTGCCTTGTACAACCCGAACTTGAGCGACGATGAGCCGCAGTTCACAGCCAGAATAGGCCCGGTCAAGCCGGCCACTTCCAATTGGCGACCTCCGGCATGTCCTCGCCGTGCTCCATCACATACTCCTTATGCTTCTGGAGCTTGGCGGCAAGCCAGTCACTTGCTTGCGGCACAAGATATTTGAGGCGTGGAATCCGGCTAATTGCGTCAAAGGCGAGTTGAAAGCGGTCGAGCTGATTCAACACCGTCATATCAAAAGGCGTTGTGGTTGTTCCTTCTTCCTTGTAGCCGCGTACATGGATGCGGTCGCCGCGATCACGCTTGTACGTCAAGCGATGGATAAGCCATGGATAGCCGTGATAAGCGAAGATAACCGGGCGGTCTTTTGTAAATAACGCATAGAATTGCTCATCAGGAAGACCGTGCGGATGTTCGCTTGGCGGCTCCAGCGCCATCAGATACACTACGTTTACCACCCTGATGCGGATGTCAGGAACCAGCTTGCGCAATTCGGTGACTGCAGCCAATGTTTCCAGCGTTGGCACATCGCCCGCGCACGCCATCACCACATCCGGATCTCCGCCATCGTTGCTGGCCCATTCGAAGACACCCATGCCGACCATGCAGTGACGGACCGCCGCTTGCATATCGAGCCACTGAGGCGCGGGTTGCTTGCCCGCGATGATCAGGTTTACGTAATTGTGACTTCGCAGGCAGTGATCGGCGACTGACAGCAGCGTGTTGGCATCGGGCGGAAGATAAACACGCACGATGTCCGCTTTCTTATTTGTTACGTGATCAATGAAACCAGGATCTTGGTGAGAAAAGCCATTGTGATCCTGACGCCAGACGTGGGAGGAGAGCAGGTAAGTCAACGAGGCAATCGGCTTGCGCCAGGGAATCGTGTGCGTGGCCTTCAACCATTTAGCGTGCTGGTTGAACATCGAATCAATGATGTGAATGAACGCTTCATAGCAGGAGAATAATCCATGCCGCCCTGTGAGCAAGTAGCCTTCCAGCCAGCCCTCGCACATGTGTTCGCTGAGAACTTCCATTACGTGACCATCAACGCTGAGATCTTCGTCCACCGGCTCCATTTCGGCCATCCATTCTTTTTTCGTGGCCTGATAGATCGCTTGGAGCCGGTTGGAAGCCGTCTCATCAGGGCCGAATACCCGAAAATTACGAGCTTTGCTGTTCGCCTTTGCGACGTCGCGCAGAAACTCACCTAAGATCTTGGTGGCCTCCTCATTGGTTTGCCCGGGGCCGCCGATCTTTACTTCGTAATCCCAGAAGTCCGGCATCACCAGCGGCACTTTCAGCAGCCCGCCATTAGCATGCGGATTCATGCCCATGCGCTTATAACCGGTAGGCGCCAAGGCCGCCAAGTCCGGCCGGAGATGGCCTTCGCTATCGAACAGTTTTTCGGGCTGGTAGCTGCGCATCCAGGACTCAAGAATCTGCAGATGCTCCGGATTTTTCACCACGTTCTCAAGTGGCACCTGGTGCGCGCGCCAGGTGCCCTCCACCTGCTTGCCATCGACAAACTTGGGTCCCGTCCAGCCCTTGGGAGTCCTCAAAATCAGCAGCGGCCAGCGCGGACGTTCCGGAATTTTCTCTTCCCGGGCGCGGCTCTGAATCGCCTGAATTTCGGCCAGCATGTCGTCGAGAGCTGCAGCCATTTTTCCCTGCATCTCCAGCGGGTCATCACCGGCCACAATGCGCGGCGTATAGCCATAGCCTTCGAACAAGGCCAACAGTTCCTCCTCTGAGATCCGCGCCAGCACCGTGGGATTGGCAATCTTGAAACCATTCAAGTGCAGGATTGGCAGCACGGCGCCGTCAGTTGCTGGATTGAGGAACTTATTGCTGTGCCAACTGGTGGCCAGCGCTCCGGTCTCCGCCTCGCCGTCACCAACGATGCAGGCCACAATCAAGTCGGGATTATCAAATACAGCGCCATAGGAATGCAGCAGTGAGTAGCCAAGTTCACCGCCTTCATTGATTGAGCCGGGCACCTCCGGCGAGACATGGCTGGGGATTCCATAGGGCCACGAAAACTGGCGGAACAGTCTCCTGATGCCGTCCCGATTGCGCTCGATAGCCGGGTAGCATTCGGTGTAGGAACCTTCCAGGTACGTATGGGCAACAATGCCGGGACCGCCATGCCCCGGTCCGATGACGTACATCATATTGACATCGGTCCGGCGAATCAGGCGGTTCAAATGCGTGTAAATGAAGTTCAATCCGGCCGTCGTGCCCCAGTGGCCAAGCAGTCGCGGCTTAATGTCCGAAACGGCAAGCGGGCGCTGCAGCAGCGGATTATCTTTCAAGTAGATCTGACCGACAGTCAAGTAGTTTGCGGCAGACCAGTACTCGTGCAGAGCCTGTGCTTCTTCGTTGCTGATGGGCTGGGCCAATCGTCGCTCCCTTGGTGCCCGTGACAGGGCAATCCTGATTATGGGCGCGGAATATGAAGATCGCGTTGCAGACGAATCTAAGCGGCCGAACCGGCTTGCATCAACTGTTCAGCTTGACGCAGTGCTTCTGGCGTGATTTGTTCACCGGAAAGCATGCGCCCGATCTCGCGCGCCCGCTCAGCGTAAGGAAGTTCAGTGATCTCGGTCATCACGCGGCCAGCACGCTCACGCTTCGCGACGGCCAGATGATGGTCCGCAAACCCCGCAATCTGGGCGGTGTGAGTCACGCAGATTACCTGGTTGTAGTGCGAGAGGCTTTTCAATCGCCGCCCGACTGCTGCCGCTGCTGCGCCGCCAACGCCAGCATCTACTTCGTCAAAGACAAGCGTAGTGAGGCCAGCGGTGTCGGTTGTTGAACCGGTAGCCGTCTTCAGTGCCAAAGCAATCCGCGATAACTCGCCTCCTGACGCAATCTTCTCAATCGGCTTTAGCTCTTCGCCCCGATTCGGTGAAACAAGGAACGCAACCTCGTCGAAGCCGTTCGCGGTCCATTCGCCTTGCGTGACGGTTACCTGAAACTGCGTCCCCGCCATTGCCAGTGATTTCAGCTCCTGCTCTACCTGCTTGCCCAGCCGCGTTGCAGCTTGCGTCCGTTGCTGGTGCAGTTCGCTCGCCAGCTTCTCGTACTCGGCAGCCAGCCGCGACTGTTCCTTTTCCAGCGCAGCCCGATGCTCACTGGCATTCTCAACCTGGTCTACTTTGCGCGCCGCGTCGGCTCCGAACGCTAACACCTCTTCCAACGTGCCACCGTACTTGCGCTTTAATTTGTCCAGAGACTCCAGCCGACTCTCAACAACCTCCAGACGAGCCGGATCGCCCTCCAGCTTCCCCACGTAATCCCGCAAGCTGTATGTGGCTTCTTCCAGCAAGACCGAAGCCTGTTTCAATGTTTCGGAAACCGGCTGCAGGCTGTTGTCGATCCGAAGCAACTCATCTACTCGTTTCGTTGCCTGGCGAAGCTGAGTTGTGGCGCTGTCCGGGGACTCATAGAGAAACTCAAAAGCGGCGTTAGCGCTCTCCTGCAGGCGTGTCACATTCTGGAGAATCTTGCGTTCGCTTTCCAGTTCGGCGTCCTCCCCGGGCTTGGGCTGTACCGATGAAATCTCCTTGCTTTGAAAAGTCCAGAGATCAAGCAGCCGAAGGTTTTCCTGCTCGTTACGATTCAGGTCTCGCAGTTTGTCGCCCAAAGTTCGCCAGTCAAAGTAAACGCGGCCCACTCTATTGCGCAGCTTCTCCGCTTGTGCGTAGGCATCCAGAACGCTACGCTGAGCGCTGCTGGCAAAGAGCGACTGCTGCTCATTCTGCCCATGAATATCGCCGAGCGCCGGGGCAAGCTGGCGCAAGAATGCCGTTGTAACAGGCCGATTGCCCACAAACGCGCGAGACTTTCCGCTGGCCGCCAGTTCGCGTTCGACAATTAGATCATCCTCGCCCGCCTCTTGAGTGATACCGGTTTCTTCCAGCAGCGCTTGCAGCTCAGGAGTTTGTTGGACCGAGAAAATACCCGAGACACGCGCTTTTGCTTGACCGCTGCGAACCATTTCTGCTGAAGCGCGCGCTCCAAGCAGCAACCCTAGCGAATCGACAACAATCGATTTACCGCTGCCCGTTTCACCCGTCAGTACGGTCAGCCCAGGCCCGAAACGGATGCGGGCCTGCTCGACAACAGCATAGTTCTCAACGATCAACTCCAGCAGCACTTAGCCGAATTATAGAGCGGCACATCCACTCTAGCGAGAAATCCCAAAGATTTTCGGTTATGTCACATGCTCCCCAAACTAGCTTGAGCATACGAATCAATACTTCACATTCTCGATAGCAACCACGCTGCTGCCAAAGCGGATGTATTCTCGGTACGAAGAATGTCCTACCACATTATTAGGACTTCCGATGCTAGCTGCCGTGAGATCTTGGTTCACCCACACAGAAGTGTTAGAAGAAAGGTTGTTAGTAGACAGCTTGTTAATATGCCCAGTTGTGTCGGTGTAGTAGATAGCCCCACCGCTCCCAATCACTAAGCTGGTCAGGTCTGAAGTAATAGAGAAACAGCCTGTTGTTTAGGAACAAAGAGCTTTAAGGAAGCAACACCGAACCAGACACGACGTAGGAGCACAAATATGGATTCCTTTAGCCTTCTTTTTTCGTGTGAGGTGTCGAACAATGAAATTGTGTCGGCGATCGTGTCAACCGGAGCTGGATGTGTCTACAAGTCCCCGCGGGAACTCTCCATCTCGAGAGGGGTTGCGTATATTTGGCTTGAAAATAATCAACTAAGCGAGTTGCCACCCTCTGAATTTGATATGGCAGAAAAATGGCCTCTGCCAAAAGAGAAGGTCCTCTCCGTCGTAGACCTTCTAGTTCGTCGTAATAGGGAATCTGAGCAATTAGCCTTGGAGATCGCGCACAATCTTGCCCATAAGTTAGGTGGGGCTATCAGCTGGGACGGCATGGATTATTGGAAAAATCTGTACAACTGTAAATACGTTGACCAGCAGTTCCCTCCTCCGTGCAAGGCAGCTTTACAGTAGCAACGACCAATCCTTTCGCCAACCAAAGCTTTTGGACCGGCTATTGGCCTCACGGCGGGACGACTCTTTGTCCCGGCTGCAGCAAGGGACAAATCCGGAGAGCGGCACCATTCGCTACGGCTATGATGCGGTCGGCAACCTTCAAACGAAGACGGATGCGCGAAACGTCACGACCAGCTATTCCTACGATGCGCTAAACCGGCTTATCGCAAAGAGTTACTCAGACGGCACGTCCCCCGTTCATTACCAATTCGATCGGAAGCCGGATGGTAGCTCGATGGCCTACGCTGTGGGCAGATTAGTTCAGGTGTCCAACGGCGCTTCGGTCACCAACATTACGGGTTATGACCCGGTGGGCGAAATCACCGCTAGCCAGCAACTCACGGCAGGGCAGACCTTTAACTTTGCCTACGACTACAACTTTGCCGGCGCTCTGATCACGGAAACGTATCCTTCTGGGCGAGTGGTCACGTCGGGCTACGACGGGGCAAACCGTCCTGCCTAC
>CAXTWQ010000144.1:0-10544 GCA_964248065.1 uncultured Bryobacteraceae bacterium
TACCGGGATATCCTATCGTTTGACCGATTCGGTATCCGATGATTTGGGTGAGTGTTACCTCTGAGCACAGATTACGATAGTAGGTCTGAAAAGCAGGGACAAAATAATCCCAAGTTAAGCAATTTGGTCGCGATCGACACAGAGTTTAATCAATCAGCCTCAGATTGAACAAACCAGCGAATTGAGCAGACCGCTGGCACACGTTGCGAGAACTGATGAACTCCTCACGTCAGGCTGTCCCCTTCGTCCCCTTCGCCCGCCCGAGTAGGGTCCGGGATTTTGCGCAGCTAATCTTTCCAGGGATCTTCCGTATTGCCGGCCATGGCGACCAGAACGGGGCGCAGAGTATGAACTACTTTCACTGTCCCTGCATGATGCGCTAAGACGTCGGGCAGACGCCGGTAGGCCATCGGACTTTCGTCGAGATCGCCGCCAGAGACGAGCACGCCGCGTTCGTCCAGCCAGTTACGCATCTCTTCATGCGTGAATCTGCGTTTCGCTTCTCTGCGGCCGAAGAGTCGGCCTGCACCGTGAACGGTCGAGTACAAAGCGTCCTTCGACTTCTCACTCTCGACACCCTCAAGAATTACGGCATCGTCGCCCATTGAGCCACCGACAAATCCCCGCTGCCCGGGGAAGGCTGGTGTTGCTCCTTTTCGGACAACCCATACGTCCTTGCCGCCGTGTGACTCTCGCCAGGCATAGTTGTGGTTGTTGTGCACCGACTCAACAATGGAGCCGCCGATAATCTGCCGCACTTTTTCGACAACCCACTCGCGACCCGCATAAGCATAGCGACCAGCCAGCTCCATTGCTGCCAAATAGCGTTGCCCGATTTCACGGTTGTCGGGAACCACCGTAGGCGGAACGTTGATGCCGTCTTTGCCACCAGCAGCCTTCAAGTAACGAGTGGCGGTGGTATGACCCAAGCCGCGGCTTCCGAAGTGCACACCGATCCATACATCTTCGTTTTCGTCTTCGAAAACATCAACGTAGTGGTTGCCGGAGCCGACCGTGCCTAACTGCCCTGCCGCTTTATCACGGTAGTCACTCATCCCCGACAAGCGCCAGGAATCTGAATCGTCGAGTAACTCATGTTCGACTCGTTCGGCATTGACGCGGCCTACTCCGAAAGAGATTGTTCTCCGCACCCGCTCGAGAATCTTGGGAAGCCTTTGTTTGATGTCTGACGACTTGAGATCAAGACGCGCGGCTAAATTGCCGCAACCGATGTCGAATCCAACTCCAGAGATACTGACCTGATCTTGGTACGCGATCACGCCGCCAACTGGTTGTGCATAACCGAGATGCCCATCCGCACAGATGACGCCAGCGACCGTGTTGCCGATTGTCAGGCACGTGCGCATCTGTGAAATTGTGCTCTCTTCATGATCGCCGAATATGTGAAGCGGCGAGTTTTGGTAAGGCTTCGCCTGAGCAGGAATCAGAGCGCTCGCTTGCATCGCATCGCGTGCGAGATCCGCTTCTTCTCTCTTTGCTTTATCGATAAACGCGCACCATGCAGGCATAGATTGACCGTTCGGGGAGTCTGTCCGGGAATCCGGATCAACACCTGCCTCCAATGCGAGCGCTCGCGCCCGATGCAGATACGCATCAGTTCTTTTCATATCTTGCCTGTCACAATATTGTCAGTGAGGCTCGCGGAGATGTCTATGCGTTGTGGTTTTTGGATCTGTGAGTAGCACTCGTGGGACTAAACAAGCATCACATGTCGCTCAATCATCACATCACCCCAGTGACTTCGCGCCACGGGCGGTTCTGTGATTCCGCTACTGCTTCGTAAGTAAGCTCGCCGCCATAGGTGTTCACGCCTTCTTTTACGGCTGGACTCAGTTCACAGGCGCGTTCGAGACCTTTGTTTGCCAGTAGCAGCAGATACGGCACAGTTGCGTTGGTCAAACCAAATGTTGAGGTATGCGGAACTGCTGCAGGCATATTCGAAACGCAGTAATGGAGCACGTTGTCGACGAAATAGACAGGGTCTGTGTGCGTGGTGGCGTGAGCCGTTTCAACACAGCCGCCTTGATCGATGGCAACGTCTACAATCACCGCGCCGGGCTTCATTTGCTTGAGCATGTCGCGGCGAAGTAGCTTTGGGGCCGATGCGCCGGGAATCAGCACGGCACCAATCACCAGATCTGCCTGCCGCACTGCATCGCGGATAGTGTGAGTGTTTGAGGCAAGTGTGCGAAGCGAGTTGAAGTAGATATCATCGAGCTCGCGCAGACGATTCAAATTGCGGTCGATGATCGTAACATTCGCACCAAGTCCGCAGGCCATCTTGGCTGCGTTGTGGCCTACGATGCCGCCACCGAGAACGACTACATTGGCCGGTGCAACGCCAGGGATGCCGCCCAACAGAATGCCGCGGCCTCCATTCGGCTTCTCCAAATACTGTGCGCCGACCTGAATTGCCATCCGGCCTGCAACTTCACTCATGGGTGTCAGCAGCGGAAGCGAGCCATCGCGCTCACGAATAGTTTCGTAAGCAACAGCGTTCACCCGCGAGTTCAGCAGAGCGTCAGTTAGATCAGGCAGCGGGGCCAGATGAAGATAGGTAAAGAGAGTGAGGCCGGGACGGAAGTGCGCGTACTCGGACGGTTGCGGCTCCTTCACTTTCACAATCAGGTCGGACTTGCTCCATACTTCGGCAGCATTGTTGACAATTAGTGCGCCGGCTTCGCGATACTCTTCGTCGCTGATGGAGCTGCCAACGCCGGCACCGGTTTCCACCAGCACCTCGTGTTCACATTCGCGCAAAGCAGTGACCATGCTGGGCACACAACCGACGCGTGTTTCGTGATCTTTAATTTCTTTAGGGACGCCGATTACCAGAGAAACCTTCTTTCGTAACTGTTAGAGATCCGGAGGAGTAGGACCGGGCGGAGCAGCAGCCGGATTGACCGGAGTACCTGACAGCAACGGAACAGTTTCGGTGGCCGATTGCGGCACACTGCTGGCAGTAGAACCATCGTGCCGCGGACCCAAGCCCAAGCCAGTAAGCGTGAGCGCACTAATTTTGCCATCGTCGGGGAGACTGGCGCCAGCCTGGAAACGCTTGAGGGCGTCAACAGAATCATCGTTCCATTCCCCATTCGCCTCACCTTTAAAGTATCCGCGATCGGCAAGAGCTCTCTGAATCTCGATATAGCGATCGGGATCGGGATGGAGTTGATAGCTGGGCGGCGGCGGAGTGTGGACAACGGCTCGGACCAGGCGTCCGTTCTTACCGCGAACGTAATGCACGCTGCCAGCTCGCGTTACCACCTGACCTTTAGCCTTTGCAGATCCTTTGGTGGCCGTCTTCTTGCCTTTCTCCCTGGTCTTAGGAGGCGGCGCGGCATCACCGGCAGGCGCCATAAACAGACCGGTGCCAAGCAAGGCCAGTAAGAAGATTGCCTTCATCCTCAGATGTTTCAAATTTTATCAGTGTTGAGGCAGTGACATGATGGAAGAACACAGAAATGATCATCTCTATAAAGCTGCATGCGACGCGGGCGGAGATCGACGCGGTGTGCGAGCGGATTGCAGAATTCGGGTATAAGGTGCACTCCATTGAGGGTGAAGAGCGCGTGGTGATCGGCGCGGTTGGGACAGGTGATGTGACCGCTTGCCTGGAGTCATTGGAAGCAATGCCGCAAGTGGAAAAAGCAGTGCGCATTTCGGCGCCGTACAAGTTTGTCAGCCGCGAATTTCGTGAGAGTAAGACGCGCGTTCGGGCAAACGGAATCGACATTGGCGGTGATGAATTTGTGATGATGGCTGGGCCGTGCTCGGTGGAAAGCGAGCGGCAGATTCTGGAATCGGCGCATGGCGTGGCAGTGCAAGGGGCGCACTTTTTGCGCGGCGGGGCGTTCAAGCCTCGAACATCGCCCTACGATTTCCAGGGCATGGAGCGCGAAGGGCTCAAGCTGTTAGGCAAAGCAAAAGACGAGACCGGGCTCGGCATCATTACGGAAGTGATGAGTGACCGCGACGTGGAGATGGTGGCCGAGTATGCGGATATTCTGCAGATCGGCGCGCGCAATATGCAGAACTTTGCCTTACTAAAAGAGCTGGGGAAAACCAGCCGGCCAGTGATGCTGAAGCGCGGCTTGAGTTCGACAATTAAGGAACTGCTGATGTCGGCCGAATACATCGTGGCGCATGGCAATCCGAACGTGATTTTATGCGAGCGCGGCATTCGAACGTTCGAAACAGCAACCCGCAACACGTGCGACATTGCCGCTGTTGCCGTGTTGAATGAGATGACTCATTTGCCGGTGATGTTGGACCCGAGCCATGCAACGGGAAAACGCAGTCTCGTGCCGGCGCTATCACGGGCAGCCGTGGCGATTGGCGCTGATGGTTTGATTGTGGAAGTGCATCCACATCCGGAGAAGGCGATGAGCGATGGTGCTCAGTCTTTGAGCATTCCGCAATTCGGAGCCATGATGCGAGAGCTGCAGCCGTATGTCAGTTTGTGGAAGGCCGCGCGAGTTGAGGAGCCCGTTACTGTCTAGCTCGTTCGGTGCGGTCTCCCAAGCATGAGAAAACTGTGGATCGTCCTGGTCTGTGCCGTGCTGGTTGTTGGCTTGGCAACAGGCATCTACTTTTACCGGCATCGTTATGTGCGGTCGGATGCGGATCTGCTCAAGATTCTTCCTGGCGGTGATGTGACTACGTTCTTTGCGAATGTGCGAGTGCTGCGCGAATCGGGGTTGTTGAAGATCTTGACGGGCAGCCGGGTTGTGCACGAGAAGGACTACGAACGGTTCGTGCATCAGGTGAACTTCGATTACACGAAGGACCTCGATCGCATAGCAGGCGCCTCCGATGGCAGCCAGTTCTTCGTGCTGCTGCAAGGGCGGTTTGATTGGGAGCGGCTACGGCGTTATCCGGGCGATCATGGCGGACGATGCGTGAACCATGTCTGCAGCGTGCCGACAACCACACCGGGCCGATGGGCTTCGTTTCATCTTATTCAGCCCGATGTACTGGCACTGGCATTCAGCAGCGATACTGTCGCTGTGAATAGCCTGGCACCGCCGGCTCATCCGCGTGATGTGCAACTGCCTCCCGAGCCGGTCTGGGTTCAGCTTGCGGAGAGCTTGTTGAAAAATCCGGGTGAGCTGCCGGTGCCGGTGCGGATCTTTGCAGTGTCGCTGCAGTCGGCTAACCCTGTGGTGATCTCAGCGGGGCCAGCAGCGGAAGGAACAGGCGCTGCGTTCCGGTTGAAACTGGATGCAGCTTGCCCGGAGTTGTCCGCTGCGGATACGATTCGCAACCAGCTCGAAATCCAGACGCGAATGCTTGGGTTGGAGCTTCGTCGTGAGGGGAAGCAACCTAATCCGTCAGACTTAACTGGGCTGTTAACCGCAGGCAGTTTCCAGATCGTGAACAAGCACGTGGTTGGGTCGTGGCCGGTGCGCTATGAATTGCTGCGATCGCTGCAGTAGCGCAATAGCGGTCGAGCGTTCGCATCCTGTAGGAATTACCGGAATCTAATAATAGAGAAAGCATTGCGAGAACCATTAGCAGGGACGATCGTCGCCAATCCGCCGCTTGTCGAAGAACTCTATCGGAGTTTAGAAGACAAGGTCAAGGCGTTGCGCCCGAAAGAGGACTTGCACGCGCTGGAGCGGGCTTACCGCTTGTCGGCCACTTATCATCGTGCGCAGAAGCGCAAGTCGGGCGAGCCATATATTGTGCACCCGCTGCATGTAGCGCATATTCTAGCGGACATGCAGATGGATTTGGTCTGCCTGCAAACTGGACTGCTCCACGACACCCTGGAAGACACGTCAGCCAAGCCGGAGGAATTGCGGGAAGCCTTCGGGGCCGATGTAGCCAGGTGCGTTGATGGCGTGACGAAGCTGAGCAAAATCAGCCTGGCAAACCGGGAAGACCGGCAAGCGGAGAGCCTGCGCAAGATGCTGCTGGCGATGACCGATGACATTCGAGTCATTATCGTCAAGCTGGCGGATCGGTTGCACAACATGCGGACGATTTGCTCTCTGGCTCCGGAGCGTCAGGCCGCCATCGCTCAGGAAACAATTGAGATTTATGCACCGATTGCACATCGGCTGGGCATGGGCAAAGTGCGTGGAGAGCTGGAAGACTTGGCCTTCCAGACACTACATCCGGCGGCTGCGGAAGAGCTGACACGCGAGATCGAATCGAAGCGGACCGAGCATGAGCGTTGGCTGGATCAGGTCCGGAGCCATATCGAGCAGAAGCTGGCACGGGAAGATGTTCCGGCGCGGGTGCAGGGGCGCGTGAAGCGTGCCTATTCGGTATATCAGAAGCTGAAGCGTCAGCGCATCACGCTCGATCAGGTTTACGATGTTTTAGCCGTTCGCATCATTACTGATTCGGTAAAGAACTGCTATGCGGCGCTTGGAGTCATTCATAACGAATGGCATCCGGTGCCGGGTCGCATCAAGGATTTCATTGCCATGCCGCGTCCGAACCTGTATCAGTCGTTGCATACTTCGGTGATTGGCCCAGGCGGCACTGCATTTGAGGTTCAGATTCGTACTGAGGAGATGCACAAGATCGCCGAAGAAGGCATTGCGGCGCATTGGAAGTATAAGGAAGGCGGTAAGAATCCGCACGGAGACGACCAGCGCATAGCGTGGTTGCGGCAATTGGTCGAGTGGCAGCGCGAGATGAGCGATTCAGGCGACTTCATGTCGACGCTGAAGGTGGATTTGTATTCGGAAGAAGTCTACACATTCACGCCAAAAGGCCGGGTGATGGTGCTGCCGCGCGAGGCGACACCCATCGATTTTGCTTACGCAGTACATAGTGATGTTGGCCATACTTGCGTCGGCGCACGGGTGAATGGCTCCATCAGACCGTTAAAAGCAACGTTGAAAAACGGGGATGTGGTCGAGATCCTGACGCAGCCTGGGCATATGCCGAGCCGGGATTGGCTTGCTGTGGTTAAAACGTCTCGGGCGCGCAACCGGATCCGGCACGTAATCAATGCGGTTGAGCGGGCTAAAGCGGTTGAGATTGGCCAGAAAGCGCTGGAGAAGGAAGCTCGGCGGCTGGGCTTAAGTCTGGGCCGTATATCGCAAGTGGATCTGGATAAAGCCGCTTCAGACTACGGCGTTGGCAGGTCGGACGACCTGTATGCGCTGCTTGGCTTCGGCAAGCTGTCAGCACGGCAATTGCTGCAAAAGGTTGCACCGGACGATGTGCCATCGGCCGAGGTCGTCGAGCCCCCACCTGTCCAGCGCGCCCCGCAAGCTCCGGTAAATGGCGCCTTAGGCGCCGATTACGCAATCCATGTCAAAGGCGCTGATGATGTGCTGGTATATCGCGCCAAGTGTTGCAACCCGATTCGTGGCGAACAGATTGTTGGCTATATCAGCCGCGGAAAAGGCGTGGCAGTGCACTCGCAGATCTGTCCCAACGTTCAGAGCTTGATGTATGAAGCTGATCGAAAGATCGACGTTGAGTGGGCGCGTAGCGGCAGCGATCCCCTGCCGGTCAAGATTATTATCTACACCGATGACCGGCCTGGCATTCTGCATCAGTTGACTTCCATTCTGAGTTCGGAATCGACCAACATCCGGACCTTGGAGGCGCGTGGCGATCATAGCCGTCGAGACGAGAGTGCGATTGTGGACATACTGCTCGATGTGAAAGACAAGAAGCAGCTTGAGCGTGTGATCAATGCATTCCGGCGGGTGCCGGGCGTGCGGGATATCGAGCGCTTATTTACGAACTGATTTATGAGGAACGAAGTTTCTGTCCAGGCGACTGCCGATCCCGAGCATATCGCTATTTCGAAATCGACCGGAATCAAAATAGACTGGCGGGATGGTCATCATAGTGACTACCCGCTGGCGTATCTTCGCGACGAGTGTCCTTGCGCTACCTGCACCGGTGCCCATGGAACTGAACCGCAACGCAGCAGCTACTCAAAGCCTGAACTTTTTCCCATGTTCAAGCCAGCACTGCGAATGGATTCAGTGGAGGCTGTTGGAAGCTACGCAGTGCGAATTTACTGGAACGACGGCCATAACTCCGGCATTTATTCGTTCGATCACTTGCGTGCAATCTGCCCTTGCACCGAGTGCCAAGCTAAGCGTGGGTAGACCGAAGGCTTCGCCTGTGGAGTTGAATCCTGACGAACCAAACAGCTAACCAAAGCGAATAGGCCGGCGCAGATTCACGCTTCCATTGAGGAATCCAGATCCTGCTCGACAGGTTCAGCGAGAAGTCTGATACACCAGAACATGATAGGAACTTCATGCTAAACAGAATGATGTCATGCTCGCTTCCATATCGTCTGACACCTCGGAGTTTTGGGCTATAACGAAGGCAAAACTCTCAGCGCACTGCTTATAGGCAGTCCCAGTCTCAACAACGTGCTTGCTGCTTGAGCACTTAGGTCAACGATTTGTAGGGCCGGTACCAAAAAAGAAGGCTGACTGGAATGTACCCGGTCAGCCATTGAGTTTGGGTTGGAGGAGAAGTCTAAAAGACCGAAGACAAACTGAACGTACTTGTCACCAACATGCCTGGGATGTGCTCTTCCAAAAACGCAGGTTGATTAAAGTTCTTTCAGTATGCGGCAGATTTTACCTACTGTCAAGTGGGAAAAAGGAATTGATTTCTCTCAGCAGTTGAAGCATCCGTGACCGGAGCTGCCGGTCACGAAACAGCTCGTGCCGGCTTACCGGTTTGAAAGTACGTTTCAATCTCTTCAAGCGTTTTGCCCTTAGTCTCAGGCAGGAAAAAGACAGCCGTAACAAAGTAAAGCAACGTGAAGCTTGCAAAGATGAAAAAAATGGTCGAATACCCATGCTGACTCACAACCGGTAGAAACAGAGCCGCAAAGGTGGTGGAGACCATTTGATTGATGACCAAGGCAATGCTCATCCCGTTGGATCGAATGCGGGAAGGCATCAACTCTGAGAGTGCAAGCCAGACACAGACACCTGGTCCAAGCGCAAAGAAACCCATGAACGCATACAGCGCCAGCGCCACGCTCCAGCCATGTGCCACATCAGGCACCGGCGCCAGAATGGCCCGATCAATCTTCAAAGGAGCAGTACGCGCTGCTTCCAAATCTGCCAGTGGATTTTTGAGAAATGCCTCGAATCGATTGGCGGGTACGCATTCTTGCCGCTCAATGTGAATCGGAGCGCCCCCTCTATCCCCCGACCGGGCAAAATTCGAAGATCCGGAAAAGCCTCCATACGAATACATCACCACCATTGAGGTTCGCTGGACATCCATCGCACCAGCGGTGTTGGGAGTAGCTGTAATAAGCCTGTTCGCTTCCGCCTCGTTGAATCGCAACGTCAATGTCTGGTCGGGCGTCACCAGGGCTTGCACGAGGCGATGGCAGTCTACGTCACGCCTTTCTGTCTGAAGAAACAGAATGCCGACAAGAACCAAAGACAACGCCATTCCCGCCGTACAGAAGGTGAGGAGAAACTTACGGCCCTTACGATCGACCAGCATCATGCCGCCGATGGTCATAAGGAAATTCACGGCCGTGAAAAAAACGTAGCCCCAATGAGCGCTTAAATCTGACAAGCCACTCTGCAGAAGTATGTCCGTGTTGTAGCCGATGATCGAGTTCACCCCTGTTGCCGTATTGCAGAACAGAATCACGCACGCAAGCGCGAACGGAACCAGGTATTTTCTTTTTAGCAGCGACTCCTGAGAGCTGCCACCCGCTGAAACCGGAGCCTTCCCTGCGGCTTCAATCATGTTCATTTCCTGAAATTCCAAATCAGCCTGCTCGACAGGTCGTGATCGAAGCAACTCAGTATACGCAGCCTCTCTTTTGGCACGGCTGAAGAGCCATCGAGGCGACTCTCCCACCAACAGACTTCCTGCGACAAAGAGCAATCCCGGGGGAAGCGATACCCAGAAGATGCGTCTCCAGGCTTGATCTTTGAATGCGAAGATAGCGCTGGCGCCCGCAGACCTCGCTACTTCTTCGACACGGTAGCTGTAATAAATGCCGATTAACGCCGCCGCGAGTATGCCTAAAGTCAGCAGCCATTGAAAGATGCCCGTACCCTTGCCACGATTGCTTGCTCCCAAACATTCAGCTAGGTAAAGCGGAACCACGACCCCGATTAATCCGCCGCTAACTCCTTGCAGAAGCCGGCCGAAGAACAGCGGCGCATAGCCATGTGACAACGCAATAATTGGAATACTCGCAACGAACGCTATTCCGCTGAGCACCATAATTGGTTTCCGCCCGACCCAATCCGTCAGTACTCCGGCGAACAATGTAGAGATGACGCTGCCGAGCAGCACAGCCGCCACGATGATGGAAAGCTGGCCCGGATTCAAACCGGCAGTAGCTTCCAGGTAAGGCAAAGCGCCACCGATAATACCCACGTCGACTCCGTAGAGTAAGCCGCCCAAGCCTGCAACCAGCAGGACGAAGCGGTTGTATCGAATGCGTTCGGCACTTTTCCCATCGGTGACATCGTCCACCGTTGCACTACCGTTCGTGTTCACTCCCTCCATAATTTCACGTCGGCCCTTCAATGCTGGACTAA
>CAXTWQ010000145.1:0-10543 GCA_964248065.1 uncultured Bryobacteraceae bacterium
CGGTGGAGCAGCAGGTGGAGTCATCGGCGGTGTTCTTGGTGGCGTACCCGGCGCACCTCCCCCACCTCCTCCGCCAGCAGCGAAGAAGCCAACCGGACCGCTGCGGGTTGGTGGCAACGTTGCCGAATCAAAACTGATCAAGCGCGTTCAACCTGCCTATCCCCCGCTTGCCAAATCGGCACGCGTCTCTGGCACGGTAGAGTTCACCGCAGTGATCAGCAAAGAAGGTAGCATCGAGAACTTGCAGTTAGTGCGCGGGCATCCGCTGCTGGTTAACGCAGCGAAAGAAGCAGTGCTGCAGTGGAAGTACCAGCCAACACTGCTCAATGGTCAGCCTGTGGAAGTGGTTACCAATATCATCGTGAATTTCACGTTGAGTCAGTAAGTGTTGGGTAGCCCTCTCATTCTGTAGAGTTAGTCCGAGTAAGTCAAAAGTTAGTTAGCACGATAGATCGATTCAACTTAGGAGACAAAAGCATGGTTTTACAATTGCAGATCTGGGCCCTCTGGCTCTTTCAGGAAGCAGAAGGAATTGCTTTCGACCCCCGCACTGTGTGGGGCAACATGGGTTTGCTCGCCAAGCTGGTTGTGGCGACTCTCTTTATCATGTCGGCATGGTCCATTGGAGTCATGATCGACCGCCTGATTGCTTATAATGCAGCGCGAAAACAGTCCCGGGCTTTTGCTCCAGCTGTCGCCGGCGCGTTGCGGGAAGGCAAATTGGACGAGGCAGTGAAGATCGCCGATCGCTTCAATAAGAGTCATTTGGCTAAAGTTGTTGTGGCAGGCTTGCAGGAGTTCAAGGCTCACCAGATGAGCTCGGAAATTCCAGGCGAGGACATCGAAGCCTCCCGTCGTGCTCTTGAGCGGGCCGAGGCGATTGTCCACGCTGAACTGAAGCGCGGCGTCAGCAGCCTGGCAACCATTGGATCGACGGCCCCGTTCGTGGGACTGTTCGGCACTGTGGTCGGCATCATGAACGCGTTCAAGTCCATCTCCACCTCTAAATCGACTGGTATCGGCGCGGTTGCTGGTGGTATTTCGGAAGCTTTGATCACCACTGCCGTTGGTTTGTTTGTGGCGATTCCGGCGGTCTGGATGTTTAACTACTTCTCAAACCGCATCGAAGCATTCGACGTTGAGATGGGTAACTCCAGCTCGGAGTTGATTGACTACTTCCTGAAGCGCACGCAAGCTCGCGTCGCAGCCAAGTAGGTCTAGTCAGGTTGTTTGTCCTCCAGTTGAATCAGAGGCGGGATAGAACAGGTTCATCCCGCCTCTAACAACTTCAGGTTCTGAATAAGGAACAGGCTAAGGATTTAGGACATGAAAAAAGCAAAGGCTTTAGGTGTTGTTTCTGATATCAATGTGACGCCGATGGTAGACGTCATGTTAGTCGTGCTGATCATCTTCATGGTGATCACCCCGATGTTGTCAAAAGGGCAGGCCGTGAACATGGTGAAGGCCAGAAACCCGATTAAGATGGTTGACGCCGACAAAGAGGATGCGATTATTGTCGCCATTACCCGCGAAGGTGGAGTGTATCTGATGCCAGGGAACATAAAGACGTCCGCCGATCAGTTGTCGGGCAAAGTGAAGGATTTGCAGGCGAATCGCTCGGATAAGACTGTTTACATCCGCGCAGATGCGCGGGCTCGTTTTTCGGGCGTGACAGACGTAATCGACAATCTTCGTACAGCGGGCGTCGATCAGCTTGGCCTCCTCACTGAGGAGATCAAAGATTTGAAGAAGGCTGGAGCCACGCTCTAGCTTGTAACCAAGGAAGGGACGAACAATATGTCAATGGCAGTGGGCGGCTCCGGTGGAGCGAAGGCGGACATCAACGTCACTCCGCTGCTCGAGGTACTGCTTGTGCTGCTGATCATCTTCATGGTGATTACGCCACTGACTCCGCATGGGTTGGATACCCTGGTGCCTCAACCGCCACCTCCGAACATGCCTCCTCCTCCTCCCAACAACGATCCGACGGTGGTTGTTGAGGTGAAGAAGGATCAATCCATCGAGATCAATGGCCAGCCAATCAAAGAACCAGATTTACAGGCTCGACTGGAAGATATCTTCAAGACTCGTGCGAGCAAAGTTGTCTTCGTCAAAGGCGACCCTGATTTGGACTACCGGTACGTTGCCCAGGCCATCGACGATGCCAAGGGCGCCGGTCTGGATAAGGTCGGAATCATGACTCCGAAGGTCGCGGCAGGCGAGTAAGGTGGCATATCTCATGAGTCAGAAATCCAGGTTTCTGGGAGCAGGGCTGGGTGCCGCCCTGCTTCTTTGCAGTGCTGGCTGCTCTAAGCTGCAGTCGCGCGACGAAATGAACAAGGGCGTCCAGTCCTATAAGAATAATAAGTACCCGGATGCGGTGCAGCATTTCAAAGAGGCTGTACAACTGGACCCTACCAATGACAATGCCCAGTTATATCTGGCGACGTCTTACATGACGCAATGGGTTCCCGGCGCAGACTCGCCAGATAACAAAAAGAACTACGATGCAGCCAGGCAGGAATTTGAGAATATCCTGAAGAGAGAGCCACCTACCTCTCATGCTCTGGAGTCCATGGCATTCATGGCCTTTAATGCCGCCCAGAGTGGTACACCCGAACAAAAGACAGCTGCGCTGGAAGAAGCTCGCAAGTGGAATCAACGCCGGATTGAAGTCGACCCCAAAGACTCGGGCGCTTACTACTATCTAGGCGTAATCGATTGGACCCAGGCATTTCCACCTATTCGAGATGCCCGAATTGCCGGCAAGATGACCGCCACTGATCCAGGACCGATCAAAGATGCCAAAGTACGCGGAGACCTGAAAGCAAAATACGGCAGTCAGATCGATCAAGGAATTGGGGATCTAACGAAATGTCTGACCCTCGACAAAGAAAATGAGGATGCTATGTCGTACATAAACCTGCTGTACCGGTCAAAAGCTAATCTGGAAGATTCTGTCGATGCTGCAAAGGCGGACACAGACCGGGCGGATAAGTTCATCAATGATTCCATCGAGACCAAAAAAATGAAGGCAGCACGGCCGGCCAAGAAAACCGAAGCCAGCTAACACAAATTGTCTCGAAGTAAGACAAAGAGGGACTAGGCTGCATTGGCTTAGTCCCTTATTTAGTTAGTTCAGAAAGTAAGTTCTGTAAAGCGTGTAACGTTGTTTGGGAACAAACCCAGCATCGCGAATGAGCCGACGTAACTGCTCCTCAGTCGCGCAATGGTGAGCTCCCGCAGCCGAGACAACGTTTTCCTCAATCATAATGCTGCCCACATCGTTACCGCCGAATCGCAGCCCTAATTGACAAACTTTTAAACCGGGCGTCACCCAAGACGCTTGAATGTTTTGAATGTTGTGCAAGTAAACGCGGGACAGCGCAAGCATCTTCAGATACTCCACAGCCGTAGCTTCCTGTTTCACGAACCGCCCAAGAGAAGTATTCTCGCGCTGAAAGAACCATGGAATAAAGGCAGTGAATCCGCCCGTTTCTTCCTGAATCTGCCGCACGAGTTCAAAGTGATTCAGCCGGTGTTCAATAGTCTCGCCGGCACCGAACATCATGGTGGCTGTCGTTCGCATACCCAATGCATGAGCCGTCCGGTGAACATCCACCCAGTCCTGAGTCGAGCATTTTAGCCTGCTAATCCGGTGCCGCACATCTTCGTCCAAAATTTCTGCCCCGCCGCCCGGGATGGAATCCAGGCCAGCATCCCTCAGCCTTGCAATCGTGTCATGCAGACTCAGACCGCTGACCTCAGCAATATTGGTGATTTCAGGGGCAGAGAAGCAGTGGCACCAGATGTTGAAACGCCTCTTGATGGTACGGAGCAAGTCTTCGTACCACTCGATTTTCAGATCGGGATGCAGGCCACCCTGCATGAGAATGCCTGTACCGCCTAGCTCAATCGTTTCAGCAATCTTGCTCAGGATCAGGTCGGTAGGCAGAATATAGCTTTCGTTATGACCCAAGGGTCGATAAAAGGCGCAGAAGCTACAGTATTCGGTGCAAACGTTAGTGTAGTTAATATTGCGGTCGATGATGTAGCTAACGACGCCTTCCGAATGCAACTGCTTTCGTAGCGCGTCAGCCTCCATGCCAATGCCCACCAGATCGGTGCTTTCGAAAAAATCGAGTGCCTGTTCGCGAGTCATCATAGTTATGTCGTTACTGAAAGCCGGCAACAAGCGTGGGTTTACGGAGCCCGGCTAATTCAAAGAATGTTTCGAGCCCACGCTGGTGAAAAGAGCTGAGCTCAAATTGAATGAACCGGTCGAAGTACTCAGCAGCAAGTGTACGGCTGATGCCTCGCCCTCGGTACTCTTTTTCTACAATCTCCGGCAGATTATCGCGGCCAAATAGGTAGGAGTCCCGCGTCAACTGCCGCAGCTGAGCATCATTGCGCGTGCCTTGGCCGGCCCAGGCCGCGAATACCATAGGTAACTGCGTGAGCGTATACCACTCGCTGCCCAAGTCCAAGCACTGGTAAGGAACTGTCTCGGGCTCAATCCGGAGCGCGGCATCCCCGATCACCAGCGCAGCATCGGCATTCCGGAGCATCGCAGTAAGGTCAGGTGGTTCGGAGTGGAAGACGGGCGTAGCGCCATACCGTTCCCTGAGAATCACGCGGGCTAACTGCACCGAAGTGCGCGAACTGGCATCGGCTGATAAAGTGCGGATTTGCCGAATCGGTACCCGCGAAACCAGCAGAATACTGCGAACGGCTCCGGTAGCGGCGATCCCGAAATCGGAAACAACGGTAAGACCCTGGCGAGCAATCTCGGCCACCGGCACAAGGCCAATATCCAGCAGTCCCTGTTCCACGCGTTCCGCGCAGAGTGAAGGAATGGAAAAGGAAAGGTCAACACCAAGGCGATCTCTGCCGTGCAACAGACCCCAGATAAGGGGGACCGTGTTGAGGTAGCTGACTGCGCCGATGCGAAGCTTTCGACCCGGGTCGCTCAAATCTCAGTGTAGCGAGAATGGGTCAGACGCCCCGGCGATCGCCCCACAAGTCGATGTGCAGCCTGGGACTGAAGCGATAGCCTTCCTGCTTGCACAGTTCCACCAGCCAGAGACTTCGCTCGGCAACCGTGTCCCGCCGCGTGCCCTCAGGCATCAACATCACCCGGCCCACATCGGCGTTGACGGTACGGCACAGCGACCGAATCTCGTCCATGTCCTCCGGCGAGGAGACAACGAACTTCAACTGGTACGGATAGAGCGACATTAACGTCCGCAAGACCTCAGGCTGGTGCCGAAGCCGATCATGCTGCGCCGCCCATCTGCCGCCTTCCCGTTCGAAGGGGGTCGAATTCCGCAGCTTCGGGCTGATACTCATGAGTGTGCAACTGACAGGTGGCGCCACAGTCCCGGCCGTCTCAATCGTGATATGAAGTCCGGCACCCTGAAACTCCGCCGAGAGGTCCGTAATGCCAGGCGCAATCATGGGCTCACCACCCGTAATCACGACATGCTGAGCTGGGTAAGCAGCGACTGCCGAGACAATCTCCCGGATTGAAAGATCAGTTCCTTCAGGGTTCCAGGAGGCATAGGGCGTATCGCACCAATGGCAGCGCAGGTTGCACCCGGACGTTCGCACGAATACGGAAGGCACGCCAATGAGCGAACCTTCGCCCTGTACCGAATAGAATATTTCAGAAATCTTCACGGCAGAGAAGAGGAGAGGCGTAGCGCCGGGTCCGCCATTCCGGCCTCTGCGAATCCCTTTGCGCGCAGCAGACAGGAATCGCACTCCCCGCAAGCTCGCCCTGTCGCATCCGGGTCATAGCAACTGTGAGTCATGCCCAAGTCAATACGGAGCTCTGCTGCCTTTCTGATGATATCTGCCTTGTTCATGTTCTGTAGAGGCGCGTGAATGGTAACTCTCAAGGTTCCCTCAACCCCTGCTTTGGTCGCCAGGTTGGCCATCTGCTCGAATGCATGGATGAATTCAGGCCGGCAATCCGGGTAACCGGAGTAGTCGATAGCATTCACGCCAATGAAGATGTCGCTGCTTCCCGTCACCTCTGCATAGGCCAAGGCGAAGGACAGAAAGATTGTGTTGCGCGCTGGAACGTAGGTAACAGGAATGCCCGAAGTCATCTGGGCCTCAGATCGGCTTTTGGGCACGTCGAAATCGTCGGTAAGCGCAGACCCACCAAAGGTACGAAGATTGAAAGTGATCACGCGATGTTCGACCGCGCCCAGAGCAGCAGCCACTTTGGCAGCTGCGGTCAGCTCCAAACGATGACGCTGGCCGTAGTCAAAAGACAAACAGTAGCAACCAAAGCCTTGCTCGCGAGCGATGGCAAGGGAGGTAGTCGAATCCAGACCCCCGCTTAGGAGACAGATTGCCGATTTGCTAGGAGGCTGCACTCGATTTCAGTATAGGGAAGGCGGTTGAAGTGTAATTTTCTTCCCGTTACTCGATGAAGCCTCGAAGCACCAACCATGGCAGTGACCTACGCCTCCCGGGGTGGATCGTGCTACTCCGCAATGCTCTCGACCAGGTTGTGAGCGCAAGGCTATCAGCTCTACAACCCCCCGCCGCTATGATTGCCGAAGCAGCCAACCCTCAGCCACCTTTTCTCACTGGCGGACCCATTCCCGGCAGCACTCCGCCATTGCTTTCGTGCCAGCGCGGTAACTTCTAAATCCATTTCCTTGGTCTCGTGCCATATGGCGCGATTTAAGAGTGAACTGCCAAGTTGGCAGCAGAGGCAATTTGCAATTCACCGCAGCATCCATTGCCCTTGTTGATGCGCCGAGAGCCGTCGCAATCCGGTTGCAAGAAGCTCTTGTACTTGGTCTGTAGCCATTGGTGTAGTTGGCTCTCTTAACTCCCGGAATGCAACCAAACATCGGGAGTCGGCACATCTCCCGGAGATTGCCGGGCTGAGCTGGCTCAGATGCTCGGGCGTGATTCACTTTCGCATTTGAACTCCGGGCCGGCATCAACACTTTGCCGGCCGCTATCAGCCTTGACCCCCATACTTAGGCTGAACGCCGCCGGGACAAGAAAGCTCCACCGTAGTTGCTACCCCGGAGCCGGCCAGTAGAACTCTTTTCCTAGGCGAGATCCTACTCACCTCCCTGCATGTTCCTGAGAAGGCCCATAAGCAAGCACTTGCTTTCATACGCATTGCCGAGCTGGCCGATTCGCGCGAGTGTTCGGCGGCCTTCAAAAAGCCATGCTGGTCGCCTCCATCGACACACCTCTGGAATACGAGGGAAGGACAAAAGGAAAGCTCTCGGGGCGGCAAGAATTGGGAAAGCGCCGGTCAGGAAGCGTACTTGAAAAGGTGATAGCTTGGATGCGGAGACCGGTTCGATTTATGACTTTCTTTACTCCTCCGAATCGTTTCACGGCCGCTTCGATCTTTCGGGCGGGACTGTTCGTACTCTTTTTTATCGGCTTTTTGCAGCCTGTAGCGCTGAAGGCGGACCCAATTGTTTTTCAGGCGACGACGCTCACTTCCAGTGCATGCGGTGTGTCAATAGCGGGTGACAACTTCGACGTCAATTACGAGTATGGTCAAAATAGCTGTGGCGGTCGGCCAGTATCGGTGGGCATTCCACTATTGCCGCTCCCTCCCGCCCGTTCGAGCTACACCTATGAGCCCTTCCTTGTCACTGGCACCGTCGATGTACCCGGCGCTCCCGACCGACTTGCGGTCGCCTACGGCGGAGGGCAGCCAAGCTTATACAAAGATGTCTATCCGACTTACCTGCCTGACGATTTCAGCGGCGAAGTTGCTGTGAATGTGGTGCTCTCCGGGACCGTGCAGTTATGTCTCGAGCCGGCATACGTGCAGACTCCTGGTCAGGTTGTCGCCTGTGACCCGGCGTATTTGAATTTCGGGGTGATCGACATCAATGTCGCGGGGCAGGCAATCTATTCCGCCCATTACGGTTCGATTGACGCTCGTGGTATGCAGCTTTTCACCGCGACCTCGGCGGCTGCTCCCGAGCCGGGACAGTTGGGATTCACCGGTGGGGCGGCGTTGCTGCTTTGGGTGGTCGTAACGCAGAAGAAGTGGCGAGGGCATTCCAATGTCTGACAAGGCTACTTTGCGGATTCCGTTTGACGGCCGCTTCGATCTTTCCGGCGTGCACCGGGCGAATTAATTGTGTGGGCATGAATTGGCCAGATCTCTCGGCCTCCAATGTTGTTAAAACCCGGTTGTAACGGCTATGTAAATGTGCCTGGCGGGCTCGCTGTTACCTACCGTGGAGGGCAGCTGAGCTTATATCAATATCCGCTACCGATGTATCTGCCTCGTGATTTCAGTGGGACTGGTCGAGGTGAATGCGGTTCTCTCCGGGACAGTGCAGGTATATTTTGAACCTTGGCTGCTTCTCCCGAACCGTTAGGGTTGGGAGTAGCGGGTGGGGCCGCCCTGCTGCTCTCGGCGGTCGTAATGTCTAAGAAACGGCTAGCGCACTCCCATGCTTGACACGATTACTGCGGACCGTCTCACAACCGCCTCGATTTTTAGGACGAGACCTGCTCGTGCCCTTTCTTTACTCAATACTTTGTTCATTAGGTCCTTGCTGCGCGTCCTTCTGAGGCCTGCCTGATTCTTTTTGGGCGACGATCCTCGGTTCCAGTACATGCGATGTATCGCGAGCGGTGACAACTTCGACGCCCTTTCACCGTTCAGAAGCTAGCAGCCAGTACCCGGCCGCCTTCCCGTGTTGCCGCTGTGGATCGTCGGCAGTCCGTTCACCGCCCCGAACGTTCAACGGGGTCGCGGACAGGACGTTAAGAATAGTGTGGATTCACGCACAGTCCTGTTCTCAGCTTCAGAGGGCTAGTAGCGGCGACGGAGTATGCCGATGAAGCCCGAGCCGACAGCGGCACAGAGCAGGAGCCGGAGCGAGGCTGGCTCGGGAGCAATGGGGGTAGCGATAAACGCTGAGGCGGAGTTGAAGATCAAAATGCCTTGATTATTGATCGCCTCGGGAACGAATGGTCCACTGCTACCGAAGGCTTGGCTGAAGAAGGTCAACGCCAGGGTGCCATCGGGGTAGAGGACCCCTCCAGTTGCAGCAAGTTGGTCTCCGAAACTGGCGCTCAGTCCGATTGCAATCGCTCCTGCGTCGTTGATTGCCGTCGGAGCGCCATAACCAAGTTGCGTAAAGGTGTTTGCAGAATACAGGAATCCAGTGGTTGAACCATCGCTGGATGCTCCGACAATCTGTCCCGAGTTGTTGATGCCGACCAACTTTGTGCCTTTCAAGGCCGGATCGTCCAGCGTCCGAAATGTTCCATCCGGGCGATAGATGAAACCGTGTTCCAAGCCATCCACAGAGCTGATGTAGCCGCCCACGACCACGCCGGAATCGTTTATCGATTAAGGAAACGTGGAAGTAGCGCCGGGAACATTGAAGGGAGTGAAAGGGCTGCCAAACGGCCTGAATAAACTGCTGGAGCCGATAAACCCGCCACTATAGTCGTTGAGCTGTCCGTAGCCGACGTAAGTGCCATTGTCGTTCAGGCTGCTAAACCGGAATATCTGTCATTGTCAAACATGGTGGATTGGATCTGCCCGGTTTGGACGTTGTAAGTGACAGAAGAACTGGGTTCAAAGCCAGGTCTGATATCGAGCAGTAGCGACTCTCCAATGGCGATTCCGTCGTTGTTCAAGGAGTGGAGTGTGAGTCCCCTCTCTGGGTACTGTACGGTGTACAAGGCCGTTGTGACAGTAGGGTTCTGCAGGCTGGCAGCTTGGGCGACACCAATCAATGATAGGGAAGCGAATAAGAGCGCAAAGTTAGGCATGTTGCTCCTTCGTGTATAGGATGGCCTACAATACACCGGGTGGGCGTTCCAACGATAGAAGAATCATTCACACTTATTGACCCATCACCTTAGCCCAGCGATGATGGGGGAGAGCATGGGTGTGGAAAACTACTGGGAAAAGGTAGAACATTGCTTTAAACTGCGGTAAGAGAGCGGGTTTGGCGTGGACTCTCTTGGTTCGGGCGTATTTCCACAAGGAAGCAGTCAAAACTGCTTGCACACCATTCATCTCTCTGTTATTCTCAAAAAGTCGCAGCGAGCAGTAAGCAGCGAAACGGTTGAGAGCAAAAGAAAAGTTCTTTCGCACTTGACCGAACCGAGTGAGTTTGATAGATTAGATCCTGGGTGGCCGATACGGCAGCCCACGGGAAACCGGTAAGCAGTAAAGCTCAACTAATCTAAAGTTGAGTGGTTCGGACTCCATAGCAAGCTCCAAGCAGTCCTGCAGTAAACACCAAAGCTACCGAAGTTTTGAATTCCTAACGATTTTCTGGAATTGCTTCGCTGTACGTTATAAATGACGAGGCGTAAGCAATCCGAAACGGCTTTCGAGGCCGGCAAATCTTAGGCTTTGCGGAGTGATCCGTTATCGCTTAGGTTTTTGCATAGTTGTTTGACAATCTAGTTGGACGCAATGAAGTAATTCGTCAAGCTTTGAGTAATAAACCGGAGCGATTGAATCAGTCGATCCTGGTCGCAAGATCAGGGTCACGACTCTAAAAATTAA
>CAXTWQ010000146.1:0-10494 GCA_964248065.1 uncultured Bryobacteraceae bacterium
CTTCGGATTGAAGCAATGGAGGTGCCCCCTCAGGACCTGGTGATGCGCGACAACGTTGCTGTAAAAGTCAACACAGTTGTTTACTTCCGCGTTTTCAATCCGGTATCGGCAGTGATCGAAGTGAGTAACTATCTATTTGCCACCAGCCAGCTATCACAGACAACACTGCGCAGCATTATCGGAGAAGTAGAGCTGGATGAGTTGCTCAGCCAGAACGAGCGCATCAACGTGAGGTTGCGTGAAGTGCTTGATCGGTCGACTCATGCCTGGGGCGTGCAAGTGACGCTGGTGGAAGTGAAACAAGTGGATTTGCCGGAGCAGATGATTCGCGCATTGGCAAGGCAGGCCGAGGCTGAACGGGAGCGCCGGGCCAAGGTGATACACGCCGAGGGAGAGTACATGGCTTCGGAGAAACTCAGCATGGCCGCACGACAAATTCAGCAGGAGCCGGCCGCAATCCAACTTCGATATCTGCAGACGCTGGTTGAGATTGGCGCGGAGAAAAACACGACCATTGTGTTCCCGCTGCCCATGGAACTTCTGTCTTCGCTAGGAAAGATTATGGACCGACTGAGTGAGAAAGAGTAGAAAATTACTGCTTACTGGTCGGAGGTACTAAGCCCTTCATCCGAAGATAAGTCACCATGTTTCCGTAGTGTTCATCGGTATGCGCAGTATTGAAACTGAGAACAGAGAGCTTAGCCGCATCATGGCCAAAGAAGCTGACTATCTGGGCGGCGTCGCTGTCAGTCATGTCGTCATATGCCCGGTCGCAGTAAGAGAACGAAGTCTTTAGTGCTGTAATCAGCTCAGCCTTGCTTTTCTTGGTCTTCTCCACTTCCGGAGCTTTATCGCTGCCAGGGAGTAAAGCCGAACAGAATTCATACTGACCGTCAGCCACATGCGCGACCAGTTGGCCGAAGGTTCTGACGGTAGAGGTGGGCTGATAGCTATAATCGGGCTCCGGCATTTCTTCGGCGGACTTAAGAACATTCGATTGCACCATACGGTACATCTGCTTCGCGCCGCTGCTGAGTGGATTGGGGACGGACGCCGCATTCGTAAGGAAAGCCAACGTCGGCACCGCTGCCAATAACCAAGTTGCTCTAAGATGCATCTGAATACATAGCGATAGTACCAGCCGTGAGCAGGTAAGTCGCGGCTGCTGTGGAACATGGCAACGATTTGCAAAGGCTTCGTCTTCGGGCCGATAACAACCAGATAGGACGAAACCGAGATAATCGAACTTCGGCAGAGTCCAGATCGCGCCGGAGATGGCCTCCAAATGAAAACTTTGTTAAGTAGATGAACTTGCGACCGGATAGCAAGCTCGATCCTATCAGCAACATCTTCGCTACTTTCGGCTTTCAAATAGCGCCAAATGCCGACCAGATCGCGGGCTGCCTCAGGCGCTAAGATGTAGCGCCTGTTCACTCCGGTTGCGTTTTGAGCTTTTCTAAGAGTTTGTCGAGCTAGTCTTCAGCAATACCTTCACCCTGTTCCAGTTCAGCGATGCCGTGATTGTCGCTTGAGGTCCTGCGCTGGCAAAATGGGAAGACTTGCGCTGTTCGTTTTTGAAACGACAATTTGCAATTACGGACACTTGCTCCTCCCGCTTCGTCAAAAGACGGCGTTTTGGCCAGTTTCCACCGTTGGAACTTCATCTGCTTTCAATTGAGCAATGCTCCAACGCTCCATTGCTGAACTGCGCTTTACACTTCGCTACCTAGCTCGCACGCCAGGGTTTACATTGGTCGCCATCTTGGCACTGGGGCTCGGCATTGGTGCCAATACTGCCATCTTCAGCGGTGTGAATGCTCTGCTGCTTGGTCCCATGCCGTATGGCAATCCGGAACGTCTGGTCGCGCTTTGGGAAGATGCGTCGGCGTTTGACTTTCCGCGCAATACTCCCGCTCCCGCGAACTACTTCGATTGGCAGCGGTATTCTCATTCCTTCAGCGGCATGGCGGCTCTGCGCTGGACCACCAACGCCAATCTAACCGGCGGTACACGCCCTGAATCCATTTTGGGTAAAGGCGTAACCCCTAACTTCTTCTCAGTTCTGAAAGCTTACCCAAAGTTGGGCCGAACCTTTACTGAGCAGGAAGATAGAACCGATGCGAAGGTTGTCGTGATCGGTTATGACCTCTGGAAGCGGCGTTTCAATGGAGAGCGGGCAGCCATTGGAAAGGCATTGTATATGGATGGGCAGCCGTATTCGGTGATCGGTGTTATGCCTGCCGGTTTCAGCTATCCGGATCGGCTGAACGAGTACTGGCGTCCGATCCATTTCACTCCAGAAGAGGCAAGGAAGAGGGGCAATCACTATCTGGAGGTGGTCGCGCGTTTGCGGGCCGGCGTTTCGGCGAAAGAAGCGCAGGCCGATATGAGCGCCGTCGCGAGCCGGCTTGCGCGTGCGTACCCTGATGATGACCGGGATCTCGGAGCGGTGGTAGTGCCTTTGCGTAACCAGCTTGTGGGCGACACAGGCTCAGCCCTGCTGCTGCTTTCGACTGCTGCGATTCTCGTGTTGCTGATTGCTTGTGCCAACGTTGCCAACCTGCTGCTGATTCGCGGCGCTGAACGCGGGCGTGAACTTGCTCTTCGCTCTGCCATTGGTGCGAGCCGTGGACGGATTGTCGCTCACCTATTGCTGGAAAGCGGACTGCTGGGGTTCGCTGGGATTATAGTCGGACTACTATTCGCATCGGCTGGTATACGCGCGATTCAGCTGCTGATACCGGAAGAGCTGGTGAATGCCAGTACACTCTCGTTGAACATTCCCGTGCTTGGATTCGCGGTCGCGGTGGCGCTGATGAGCGTCCTGCTGTTCGGTTTGCTTCCCGCGATGAAAAGCTCAGCGGTGAGTTTGAACCTTGCTCTTAAGCAGGGTGGTCGGGGAGCGACCGGCAGCAGTCACCGGCTGCAGCGATTGTTCGTGGTTTCGCAAGTGGCTTTTGCTCTTGTTCTGCTTGCTGGAGCAGGCCTGCTGATTCAGACACTGTCAAACCTTCACAAGGTAAACGTAGGCTTTCCAACCAGAAACCTGCTCGTTATGGCCACCCCTCTTTCTCCGCAGTTGTACAAGTCGGATGTCGAAAGGCTCTCCTACTACAGTCGCGTTCTCCAACAGGTCTCGCAAGTGCCTGCCGTGAAAAGTGCCGCCTTCTCATCGAACCCGCCCTTCACGGCGGAAGGTAACACGACGGGTTTTCATATCGAGGGAAGAGCTCCTAAAGCAGAAGATCAATTGAACGATGCGCTCTATCGCGAAGTCTCGACCGGCTATCTGCGGACGCTCGGCGCTCGCCTACTCTCAGGGCGTTTGTTGAGCGATCGTGATGCACCGGCATCGCAGTTAGTGGTGGTGATCAACGAGACGTTTGCCAAACGTTACTGGCCGGGACGCAGTCCTCTAGGCAGCCGCATAAGGAACGGTGATGAGGGTGTTGTGTGGCGCACAGTGATTGGTGTCATTAGCGACGTAAAAGAGCGCGGCCTCAAGCTGGACATGAAGCCGGCGATCTATCTGCCAATCACACAAGTTAAGGACATTAATCCTGGATACCTCGTTGTCAGAACTGCCACCGATCCGTTGTCGCTTGTGAATAGCATCAAGGCGGCGGTTGCGGCGGTGAATCCTGATCAGCCGGTAGCGAATGTCAAAACGATGGATGAGTACGTTGCAGGGGGCATGCGCGAGCAGGCAGACCAGGCGCGCCTGCTTGGAATCTTTGCGGGTCTTGCCCTGTTCCTGGCGACTCTGGGCATTTACGGCGTGCTGGCTTACTCCATTGCGCAACGCCGGAAAGAGATTGGCCTGCGTATGGCGCTCGGGGCTCATGCCGCCAACGTGACCAGGCTGGTAGTGAAGGAAGGCCTAAGCTTGACTGCGTTCGGACTGCTCTCCGGGCTGCTGCTGACATTTGTCTGCACCCGAGGGATGCAAACGCTGCTGTTCGGTGTTCAACCGCTCGACCCGGCCAGCCTGCTGGGGAGCTTGGCCATCCTGCTGATCGCTGCTCTCCTAGCCTGCTTGCTACCAGCTTTGCGGGCAGCGCGAGTCAACCCAATACTCGCTTTGCGCGAGGAATAGATTAGTACACAAGAAAACTGCCATGATCCAAACTCTTCGTTTCGCGACCCGTCAATTATTCGCTGCCCCCGGCTTTTGCCTGGCTGTGGTGATCACTCTCGCTCTCGGCATTGGCGTGAACACTGCAGTGTTCAGCGTGCTCGATGGATTCCTTATCCGGCAGTTGCCCTATCCTGAGCCCGATCGAGTGGGCGCGCTTGTGACACACATTGAAGGCTTCAGCAAGCGCAGCGGTCAGATCGCATCGGAAGAGAACGACAGTTTCGATGGAGCATCCTGGCAAGCTCTGACAGAGAACATGACCGACGTCACTCTGGCGACGTACGGCGGCACGAGCGGGGTCAACTTGAAATCCGATTCCGATGGCGCTGTCCGGTATGTTCGCGAGAGTCGCGTCTCAGCCAGGTACTTCGACGTCCTCGGCATTCCGCTGTACCGCGGACGCAGCTTTAGCATGAGCGAGGATCGCCCGCATGGCCCCCTGGTTGTGGTGCTCAGTTATGCGCTTTGGAACTCGACATTTCACGGCGATCAGCAAATTGTAGGCAAAGCAATTCACTTGAAAGGCGAGCCCTATACGGTCATCGGCGTTCTACCTGCGAAAGCAACGGTTCCCAGCAGAGCCGATCTGTTCACTCCGCTTCAACCTTCGACCAGCGGCGAGTGCGGCGGAGAGAACTGCGAGATCATCCTTCGTCTCGGAACCGGCGCAAGCTGGCCGGGTGTCAATGCTCAGCTCAGGCACGTTCGCCTCCCCTTCATGGCCGGTTTCGAGAAGGAGACCCATGGAAGGGCTTGGGTGTACGCCCGGCCTTTGCAGACCGAGTTTGCCAACGGATTGGAAAACAAAGTGTCCGTGCTGATGCTGGCGGTGGGCTGCATCCTGCTAATTGCTTGTGCGAACCTGGCCGGCTTGACCCTTGTGCGCATCTCCCGCCGCGAACAGGAGCTTGCCACACGCCTGGCATTAGGAGCGTCACGCTGGATCATTGTTCGCCAGCTGTGGGCAGAGAACCTGGTCCTGGCTTTGTTTGGCGGTGCTGTCGGCGTGGGTTGTTCCTTACTAATTCTGCGCGTCTTTGAAAACACCTTGCCCGAGTCGATGATTCCCATGGGAGGGTTGTCGTTGAATGCGCATGTACTAGCCTTTGCAATTGGTGCCACTCTCCTCACCAGTTTGTTGTTTGGAGCCCTGCCGGCATTGCAGATTCGTGGAATCGACCTGCGCTCCTCTATTGCGAGCGGAAGCCGCACCATTGCCCGAAGTGCTCGGCCCTTCCGGCAGTTGTTGATTGTCGGTGAAGTTGCGCTGACTGTGGTTCTGCTGGCAGCGGCCGGTTTGATGGTGCGAACACTGGTGCATCTGGAATCGCAGCCTCCTGGCTTCGACCCGCATAATGTGATGACGGCGAAAGCATCCCTCGAAGATGCGCGGTATCGGGACGCAGGCGCTTTTAACGCTCTGCTCTCGAAAAGCGTTGCTGCTATGCGTGCCATTCCGGGCGTGGAGGAAGCGGCAGTCGGCTTGAGCGTTCCTTACGAGCGCGGTCTAAATGAATCGTTCGCCGTTGTCGATGGCAATCATCCAGATCCGGGAACGGGGTCAAGCCTCAGTTATATTACGCCCGGATATTTCGCCGCGCTACGGATTCCACTCTTGGTTGGCCGACTACCAGGGGAGACCGACACAGCCTCATCACAGCCGATTATCATTGTAAGTCAGGCATTCGGTAAACGCTTCTTTCAAGAAGCTGCACCGATTGGCCGCCACATCCGCATGGGCAATCGCGCCTACACAATTGTCGGTGTCGTCCGAGATGTTGCCAAGAAGCCAGGTATGGAGCAGGGAGCTCCTATCTCAAATGAGCCCGTTTTTTACATACCTGCTACTCAGATGGAACAGAGCTCCATCAACGGGGCACACATCTGGTTCCAGCCGAGCTGGATTGTGCGCTCGCGCATATGGGACCGATCACGGTTGACTCAGCAGATGCAACAGGCCATGACAAAGGTTGATCCCAACCTTCCCTTCTCAGGCTTCTACTCAATGGACGAACTGCTAAAAGAGACTCTACAACAGCAGAGAGTCGAGGTGCTGCTGCTTACAACGCTGTCAGGACTTGCCCTGCTGCTCTCGGCCATCGGCATTTACGCGCTGGTCTCAAACTCGGTAGTGCAACGAACGCGCGAGATCGGTATCCGCATCGCCCTCGGCTCGACCATTTCCCAAGCGATGGTCCATATCGGCTCTTCCGGTTTCGGAGCAGCTGCTGCCGGTGTCGCTTGTGGAATCGGCCTCTCATTCCTAGTGTTACGAGTCTTCAGCAGTGAGATTTTTGGGGTGCAAGTATATGATCCAGTGACCCTGATCACCGTTCCTTTATTGCTGATCTGCATTGCTGCGCTGGCCAGCCTTCTTCCCACACTCCGCATCACGCGATTGCAACCAGCGGACACGTTACGCGTGGAGTAAGGGCTTGCTAAGGGAAATCACGCGCTTGAAGTGAGCCAGTGTTCATTACCGGAGACTGACATCCCACAAACGAACAGAAATCACGCGTATCGAGCAGCTTCGATAAGCAATACGAGCAAGGGTGAGTGGTTCTGCCATGGCACTCAAGGTGCATCTGAAATTGCCTGCCTCCTGCCGGCACTGCGGGCCGCGAGTCAAACCGATTTCGCTTTGCGCGAGGAATAGTTAATAAACAAGGAAACTGCCATGATCCAAACTCTTCGTTTCGCGGCCCGTCAATTGCTTGCTGCTCCCGGCTTCTGCCTGGCTGTGATTATCACCTTGGCTCTCGGCATTGGAGTGAACACTGCAGTGTTCAGCGTGCTCGATGGATTCCTTCTCCGGCAGTTGCCTTATCCTGAACCGGATCGAGTGGGTGCGCTTGCCACTCACAGTGAAAGCTTTAAAAAGGGCAACGGCCAGATGGCATCGGAAGAAAATGACAGGTTCGATGGTTCATCCTGGCAGGCCTTGAAGGACAGCCTGACGGATGTGACGATCGCCTCTTATGGCAGTAGCAGTGGAGTCAACTTGCGCTCCGACTTCGACGGGGCTGTCCGATATGTTCGCGAAAGCCGCGTCTCAGCCAGGTACTTCGACGTCCTCGGCATTCCGTTGTACCGCGGGCGCAGCTTCAGTGAGAGCGAGGATCGCTCGCATGGTCCTCCCGTGGTCGTGCTCGGCTATGCGCTTTGGAAGTCGACCTTCCATGGCGATGGACAGATTGTCGGGAAGATAATTCATCTGAAAGGAGAGCCGTACACAGTAGTAGGTGTTCTGCCTGCCAATGCAACGGTACCCAGCAAAGCCGATCTGTTTACGGCTCTCCAACCCTCGACCAGCGGCGAGTGCGGTGGTGAGAACTGCCGCATTCTTCTACGTCTTAAACCTGGCGTGAGTTGGCACAGTGTCGATGCTCAGCTCAGGCACATTCGTTTTCCCTTCATGGACGGTTTTGAAAAGGAGACGCACGGCACGGCGTGGGTGTACGCCCGGCCATTACAGACCGAGTTTGCCAACGGATTGGAAAACAAAGTGTCCGTGCTGATGCTGGCGGTGGGCTGCATCCTGCTAATTGCTTGTGCGAACCTGGCCGGCTTGACCCTTGTGCGCATCTCCCGCCGCGAACAGGAGCTTGCCACACGCCTGGCATTAGGAGCGTCACGCTGGATCATTGTTCGCCAGCTGTGGGCAGAGAACCTGGTCCTGGCTTTGTTTGGCGGTGCTGTCGGCGTGGGTTGTTCCTTACTAATTCTGCGCGTCTTTGAAAACACCTTGCCTGAGTCGATGATTCCCATGGGAGGTCTGTCGCTAAACGCCCACGTATTGGCCTTTGCGATTGGTGCCACTCTCTTGACAAGTCTGCTTTTCGGTGCGCTGCCGGCGTTGCAGATTCGAGGAGTCGACCTACGCTCCTCTATTGCCAGTGGAAGCCGTACTCTTGCTCGCACTTCCGGACCATCCCGTCAACTGCTCATCATTGGTGAAGTCGCGCTGACTGTGGTTCTGCTAGCTGCGGCAGGTCTCATGATAAGAACTCTTGTGCATCTTGAATCGCAGCCTCCTGGCTTTGATCCGCACGATGTGATCACCGGCAAAGCGTCACTGGACGATGCGCGTTACCGGGATACAGGTGCTTTCCAGGCGTTGCTCTCAAGGAGCGTCGCTGCCATGCGTGCCATTCCGGGCGTTGAAGAGGCGGCAGTCGGATTGAGTGTTCCCTACGAGCTAGGTCTAAATGCGCCCATTGGCATACTCGATGGCAAACATCCTAATCCGGGAGCAGGTTCAAGCCTGAGCTACGTCACGCCCGGGTACTTCGCAGCACTGCGTATTCCACTTCTGGCAGGAAGATTGATCGCGGAAAGCGACACTGCATCGTCGCAACCGATTATTGTTGTGAATGAGGCGTTCGGTAAAGAATTCTTTCATGAGGCTATGCCTATTGGTCGGCATATCCGTAGTCGCATCGGCGATCGCGTATACATGATCGTTGGCGTTGTCCGAGATGTCGCTAAAAAGCCAGGTATGGAACCGACGGCTCCAATTGCTAATGAGTCGGTCTACTATGTTCCCGCAACCCAAATGGATCAAGGCTTGGTTAATTTGTCACATGTCTGGCTTCAACCCAGCTGGATTGTGCGCTCTCATGGTTGGGATCGAACTCGGCTGACGCAACGGATGCAGCAAGCCTTGGCATCAATTGATCCCAACCTCCCGTTCTCAGGCTTCTACTCGATGGACGAACTGCTGAAAGAAACTCTACAACAGCAAAGAATTGAGGTGCTGCTGCTCACAATGCTTGCGGGACTTGCTCTGCTGCTCTCAGCCATCGGCATCTACGCGCTGGTCTCAAACTCGGTAGTGCAACGAACGCGCGAGATCGGTATCCGCATCGCCCTCGGCTCGACCATTTCCCAAGCGATGGTCCATATCGGCTCTTCCGGTTTCGGAGCAGCTGCTGCCGGCGTCGCTTGTGGAATCGGCCTCTCATTCCTAGTGCTACGAGTCTTCAGCAGTGAGATCTATGGAGTGCAGGTCTATGATCCAGTAACCCTGATCACCGTTCCTTTATTGCTAGTCTGCATTGCCGCGCTGGCCAGCCTTCTTCCCACACTCCGCATCACGCGACTGCAGCCAGCGGACACGTTGCGAGTGGAGTAGTTAAGCAATACAGGTTAGGGATATTAAATGCCGAAGTTAAACATCTTTGCGGATTCGTTGCAGGACCTTCGTTATGCATCTCGCATGATCCGCAAGACTCCAACAGTCACCGCTATTACGGTCGTTTCGCTCGCACTAGGAATCGGTGCCACTACAGCAATCTTCAGCCTCATCGATGCAGTTCTGCTCAAGATGCTTCCAGTGCAACAACCCGCGCAACTGGTAATCCTCGATTGCTTGTCGAAAAACGGCACACGAGGAGTGTTTTCGCACGCAGACTTTGAGTGGATACGCGACCGTAACCCGATTTTTTTCGGGGTGTTCGCTAGCTCTGACTGGCGTGCTGATTGGACAAACAGCGGGAAAAAAGAACAAATTCCTGCCAGCCTTGTTTCGGGTAATTTCTTTTCCGTTCTCGGCGTGCAGCCAACGTTGGGACACATGTTCACCGACAGTGATGATAAGGCTGGTAACCCAGTTGCGGTCATCAGCTATAACTTTTGGAGAGATCGATTCAATAGCAGCCCAGCAGTTCTAAACACCAGCCTTACTCTAGGAAAAAGATCAGTTCAGATCGTTGGAGTTGCTCCTCCTGAATTTTATGGCGTGGCGGTCGGAGGTGCCCCTGACGTTTGGCTTCCATTGTCGATGCAGCCAAGTCTGAACGACGGCCGACATTTCTACATGCCCGAAATGTCGGCTGGTTGGAGCTAATGGCAAGATTACGCCCTGGTATCACAGCAGAAAAGGCTGGCCTGGGCTTGGCTGTCCTTTACTCAGCAGTACAGGCGAAGTTGCATATCGATCCCGAAAACGATTCCCTGAATAGGATCGGAGTAAGCCCGGGCGCAGGCGGTTTTTCTACTCTTCGAGCGCAGTATTCCAAACCATTACACGTGCTTATGGCCATCGTCGGGCTGGTTCTGCTGATTGCTTGCGCAAATGTGTCTAATCTCCTGCTGGCAAGAGCCGCTTCTCGTAGGCGCGAGTTTGCCGTTCGTCTTGCTCTTGGGGCAGCCCGGACCAGAATCATCCGCCAGCTGCTCACCGAAGCACTGCTTATTGCTTCGTTAGCTGGAATCATTGGTGTGGGTTTAGCCTTGGTTTTAGATCGGATTCTTATTCGTCTTGCCGATGCAACCACGATCAGTGTTGCTCTAGATTGGAAGCTCCTTGCCTTCACCGCAGCAGTCTCTTTTGTAACGGCAATTTTGTTCGGTGT
>CAXTWQ010000147.1:0-10250 GCA_964248065.1 uncultured Bryobacteraceae bacterium
TCGTGCAACTGATGTTGGTCGGGCAGAACACCGAACACACTTGTCTTGAAACCCGAGAACGTGAAGTTACTATGCAACTCCACCATCGTTCTGCCGGGCGGAACGGTATCGGCTCCGTATACCTGGATCTCGTAATTGCCTTGCGCGCGGATGGCAGTTCCGGTCGCGAGCAAAGTTAACAACAGGAGAATACAGCGCGTGCATGTTTCCCGCATGAGGTCTGCCCTTAGGATAACGATTCAAGGAAAGGAACTGAGCCTCGCTGACTTGCCGGTTTGCTACATCGAACCAACGGAAAAGCTCTCCACGGCACCGCGTTGGATGTCGGAGATTTCAGGTCTTTCGACGTTGTATCCGTTTAAAGAGGTGGTTTGCTAGGGCTTTGCCGCGAGTTGAAGACCTCGTTCATATGCCTTGGTATCCCTAGGTTCTGCATAACAAGAACGGGGATGTAAGTCGTTAAATGCAGTGATGACATTCTCAGCCTCTTTCGCTGTCATACCCAACCTGAGCCCCAGAACTTCGTATTTCCCTACCTCTGTCTCAGCCGGCACGATCGACTGAGATGCCAGCCCGAGAAAGAAACAGAAAGACAGTACTGTTCGTGAAACCCTCATCTTTTAACCGCGATTATAGAGCTTCAACATTCGTGCCGCTTCAGAGTTATCATCGTCTGAATTATCCACGTGCAATACAATTCCAAAGCAGCTATGCGAAGACGAGATTTGTTAAAGGCGGGTGCGGCTGCAGCGATAGGGAGCGCCCGACTCGGACGTGCGCAGAACCGGCGCTTTGAAGCAAACTGGGCATCGCTAGATGCGCGACCCATTCCCACCTGGTACACCGACGCTAAGTTCGGCATCTTTATTCATTGGGGTTTGTACTCTGTTCCCGCTTTTGCGCCCATTGACGCCAAGGAGGGCCAGCGTTATGCCGAGTGGTATTGGCACTCTTTAGAGCAAGGCAAAAACAAGGTGGCTGGCTTCAGCCCTGCTACCTGGGAGTACCACAAGAAGAATTATGGAGCGGAGTTTCCCTACTCAAACTTTGCACCGATGTTCCATGCCGAGTTATTCGATCCAGACCACTGGTCGGACGTGTTTGTACGGTCCGGGGCAAAGTATGTGGCGCTGACCTCCAAGCATCATGAAGGCTTTACGTTGTGGCGTAATGAGCAAGCCAACCGCTCCTGGGGACGGCCCTGGAATAGTGTGGATGCCGGGCCAAAGCGTGACCTGCTGATGGACCTGACAACAGCAGGACGGCGCCGTGGTCTGCACATGGGAATTTACTACTCGCTGTATGAGTGGTACAACCCGTTATGGTTAACCGATAAGCCGCGCTTTGTGAGCGAGCATCTATTCCCTCAATTTAAGGACGTGGTGAACCATGCCACCCCGGACATCATCTTTTCGGACGGCGAGTGGGAACTCACCAGCGATCAGTGGCACTCGACTGAGTTACTGAAATGGCTCTACAACGAATCACCGGTAGCAGACAAGGTGGTTATCGATGACCGCTGGGGCAAAGATACTAAGCACAAACATGGCGGTTACTACACCACTGAGTACACATCCGGCATGCAAGCCGCCACGCACCCTTGGGAAGAGAGCCGGGGCATGGGCTACTCCTATGGATTCAATCGCGCTGAAACGTTGAGAGATTACCACTCCGAACGGCAGCTTGTTCTAATGCTGATCGATATCGTGAGCCGGGGCGGCAATCTCCTGCTCGACATCGGGCCGACCGCCGATGGCGAAATCCCAGTGGTAATGGAGGAGCGCCTGATCGAAATTGGCAATTGGCTGCGTGTGAACGGCGAAGCAATTTACGGCACCAAGGCGTTCAAGACGCCTTCCCAGTACAGTGAAGGAACTCGGCCCAAGTTGGAAGAGAAAGAGTTCATGGCTGAGTACGACATTCTTAACCTGGTTGACGAACCGAAAGCGGGTTATGCCCGAGTCGATGCTTTCTTTACAGCTAAGCCAAATACGGTTTACGCAATCTTGCCGCGCTGGCCGCAAGGGCAGATCACTCTCCGCGGCATAAGCGGCGCTTCCACCGCCAAGGTGACACTCCTTGAAACAGGCGATGTTCTTCAATCCACGTCCCAAGGCGATTCGCTTGCTGTGTTGGTGCCCACCGAACTACGCTTCAAGGTTCCGTACCGGCAGGCTTACGTGCTGAAGGTAAGCGGGGTGAAAGCTTAGCTAACGAGCTTCGGCTTAGTAAGACCCTACAGGAATTGGGTGAGCACGACCGTTAAATCGTCCTGTTGCTGAGGCGCTGTAGAGATCTTCGCGAAGAGCTGCTTCACAAACTCAGCCGGCTCGAGATCCTCTGTGTCCCGCAGAAACTGCTCTAGCTTTTGCAAGCCAAATTCTTCGCCGTCTGGTCCGGTCGCTTCGGTGATGCCGTCCGTGTAGAGAAGTAACTTATCGCCACTTTCAAATTGAACTGTTATGTTCTGGTACGCCGCATTCGGAAACGGACCAATAAACAGGCCGTTTTCTGAAAGCTGCACTACGTTTCGCACTGCCCGTTGCAGCAACAAACTTGAGGGATGTCCGGCGCCAGCGTAAGTGATCGTTCGCGATTCCAAGTCGATTGCAGCACAAGCTGCCGTAACATACTGACCGCCCAAGCTACCGCGAAGCATGCCGTTCAGACCAGCCAAAACCCCAGCTGGGTTTCTTGCCTGCTCCCGCTGCGCTGCAAAAGAAACTTTCAGCATGGAGGCGACCAGTGCTGCAGGCACGCCATGGCCTGACACGTCGGCAATCAAAATCGTCAGGTGATGTTCACTAGTCTTCAGGAAGTCGTAGAAGTCACCTGCTACAGATGTCATCGGCTGGTATCTGGTAGCTAAACGCAAAGAGGGCAACGCGGGTGCCGAATCCGGAATGATCGCACTCTGAATCTTTCTGGCCGCCGCTAATTCTCCCTCAACCTCGACCAGCTTTTCTTCGCTTGCCAACGCATAACGAGCCGCTATCGCACACAAGCCAACAAGTAGAACCACAAACCCAATCGGCTCGATATCGAAACCCGCCAGCCTGAATCCTTGGTTGGTGAGCAGCACGCAAAGTGTAAAAACACCCAGAGGCCATTTCAGAGAAGCGGCAAATAAGTCAGACCCTTTCGGTACCGCAACAACATGCAGCAGAATTAAGAGAGTTCCGGCGATGATCAGCACGCCATTAATCCAATTTGCCCAGTAAATCTGGTGAGCAATGAGAACTGCGGGAATTGCCAAAAAGGCGAAGGCAATCTCAGCCCAGAGCCAGACTTCTATGGAAGAATGCCAGCCTCGGCCGAACAGTTCCCGGGCAAACAGAGCGTAGGGAACTGGAATGACAAACGTGAGGCACAAAACTAACGGGTAAAGTTCCTGGCCGTTCAACGCCGCATGTACCAGGTCGTTTTGCAGGAGCAGGCGCGCTCCGTACATTACCGAAAACGTGCCCACCCAAAGCAAGAGCCGGTTTCCCGATCTCCATCGTGCCAGGAGCAGCGAGCAGATGCCGACAACCAGAACGAGACAGGCGATGGCAACCAGGGGAAGGTTGGCCCGCAGCGCTGCATTCACAAACTGCCGAGAAAGGAGATCCGGATTCACCCAAGTCAGCCTACCGCACCGACTGAGAGCGCCCGTAACTGGGTCTACAAGATTGAACTAAAACTTATACCCGACCGTTCCAATCACGGTTCGCGGCTGCAAGAAGTGCGTTCCGCTGAAAGTAGAAAGGAAGTTGTAAACGGCCCACTTGTTCGTCAGGTTCTCCACTTGCACCGACGCAATGATTCGCCGGGGCCCTTCCTTATGCAGCAAGTTATCGGTTCCGATTCCGAGGTTGAAGAGATGCCGCGGTTGTACTCGGTCCGGATTATGGTCGTCGTTCTCCTGTCCGGTTTGCGGCAAGGTCAGCAAAGCCGATCTGCCCACGTTGCAAACGGAAGCGGGGGTAAACGGATTGGCGACCGTGGCAGCAACCCCGTCACATGAAAAGCCGATCGAGACCTGCTGATTCGGGGTCAGTCCTAGCGCCGTGCCCACATCAGGTACCCCACTTACCACAAGGCCGCTGTCATACCGCCAGCTGAACGAAAGCCATTCTCCGTCATGCGGCCGCTGATACCTGGCCAGGACAGTGGATTGTAACGCCTGGTCGTGATCGATCCGGAAAACGCCCGGAGGCACGATAGAAGTATTTAATAATCCGCCGGTTTGTCCCGGAAAATATCGAGCTCGTGTGTGTCCTACTGCCCACGAAGCCTGAAACCCGTGAAGAGTAGTCGTACTTACTCGCCCAGTTACGCCATCAAGGTTTGATTTCTTCCAGGCAATCGGAAATGTAATTGTCGTGTTCTGAAGAGTGCTGAAATCGTAAGCGTTGTGTGTGTACTTCCAGAAATAATCGGCATCAATTAAGATGTACTTTCCTATTGCCTGTTGAAAGCCGGCGTTGTACTGATTTCTTTTTCCAGGCGAGATGGGAGACGTCGAACTTGCTCCCAGTACCGCTTCCGCAACGCCGTTGCTAAGCCCGGTGGCACTGGAAAGCAGTAAGTTCTCATTGAACGGCGTCTCAAATGTGCGCGAGTATGCTGCACGCAATACAGTACCGGTTTTCTTTACGTTGTAGGCCAGGGCAACCCGGGGCGAAACGCCGCTGTCAGCGGTTAGTCCGTAATAAGTATCGCCGCGCAACCCTACACTCAGCAGTAAGTTACCAATGGTAATTGCATCCTGCACATAGGCCGAATACTGATTGATGTTATGCGTTGCTTTGTACCGGAACAATGACCCGCCACGGGATAAATCAAAAGGAACCAGCCCTGGTTGCAGGCCTGGGTTAGTTGAATAGCCCAAGTTGCCGCAAACGCCGGGATCCAACACTCCCGGATCAATCACCGCACTACCATCGAGATTCAAGCAGGGCGCATTGAAGGTTGGGTCCGTTATCCCAAATCCAAACTCCTCAGACAATCGCGTCTGCTTCAGATCGACGCCGATCTTGATGTTGTGATGGCCTTCGTTGATCGCCAAATCACTGCGCACGCCATAGTTAAACAACTTGCGGTGCTGGCTCTGCGTGGAAGGCGTGTCGGCCAGCAAGTTCCGGCTCGGATAGTAATTGAATTCGTCCTTGCGGATATAAGGATTGACGGTCAGTAGGTAATGCGCGTTGAAGGTGTGTTGGTAGCCTGGCGCGATGTTCCACGTCAGGACTCTTTGTCGTTGATCCTGCCCCAACTGATCGTAGTCGTTCGGAATCTGTATCCAATTTCGAGCGGCAAACAAGTTCAGGTGAACCACGTCCTGCGAGGTGGGCTGTAAGTCGAAACGGTCAAAGATTGTTTGATTATTTCCCTTGTCGTGAAACGGAGTGAACTCCGGAGAATCCAGAAATCTTCCACTGCGAGTCCCGTCAAGAGCCAGAAAGTTGCCGACCTTCTCATTTCCGAAACCAACGCTGACATCTCCTCCGGTGTTGCCGAAATTTCCATAGTAGGTGCTGACACTTCCAAAAGTCCGCATGGCTCCCAAGCCCGATCTGGTCGTAATCTGATCCACCAGACTGGACTTGTCTCCAAACTCAGCGTCGGGCGACCCTGTAATCAGCTCCATGCTTTGTATGGCACTGGTGGGTAATTGTGTTGAAAAAACTTTGCTCTGCTGATCGCTGATTGGTTGCCCATCAATAATAAATGAGACCTGAGCGTGATCCCCCAGTGGATGGAAGAATCCATTTGCATCAGCCGCGACCCCGCCCGTACTATAAGTGATCGCCTGGCTTAGCCCAGCCCCCGGGTTGAATGTCGGTAGTTTCAGCAACTGGCCGCGGTCTACATCTGTATGGTCCGACGATGTCAGCTCCACCAAATCCTGGCCTTGCGACTCCACTTGAATCGTCGTGCCTTCACTCGCCAGCTGCAATCTGACCGGAACGGAAACGGGCAACGAAGACCGAATGCCGACGTCCGAGTTGAAAGGAGAGAATCCGGTGGCAGTAACTTGCAGATGGTAGGTGTTCGGCGGCAAATTCAAAAGCCGGAACGTGCCACTCACTGTGGTCGTTGCAGTTTGGTCATACCCGGTGAGGGGATTGTGTACAACTACTTTTGCGCCCGGTACTGCGGCACCGGAAGGGTCTGATACCGACCCTTCGATTGTGCCTGCGTTTCCCAGCGACTGTCCTGGCAAGCGGGCCTCGGCCACCAACAGTACAAACAAGCTAAGGCTTACCAGCCGAAACGCTTTTCCCAATTCGTGTCTCCCGATCTAATGCACTATCAAACTAAGAAATGGTGGGAAGGAATAGCACGTTCAGATGAAGTGCCTTTAAATTTCCATGAGCGGCCCGTATAGCGGCATGAGCGGCTCTGTCCCTACCAGCTTAAAACACCGCGAACAGCACTTGCCTGCCGCTTGCTGACGATAAATTCCTGTCCGTTATGTAGCGTCAGCAGCCATCGCTGGCTTGTCAGCATGCTCAGCTTCCGCACGTGTTCTATGTTCACCAGCGCATTCCGGTGGATTCGCCGGAACGTGCTATCCGCTAATCGGCTCTCAATCCCGCGCAGATTCTGTGTTGCCATATACCGCTGTTTAGCGGTAATGATCCAGGTCAGGTCCCCTTCGGCCTGAAACGCCTGAACTTCAGCGAGGTTCAACAAGAAGAACTCTTCGCCGATTTTCCCAACGATCTTTCGAACTGGCGGTGTTGCGACTGGGCTGGCCGCGCTTGCAACTTGCTGCAATTTAGCAAGGCTCTCCGCCTTTTCAACCGGGTCGCGAACTGTCCGCCTTACCCGCTCCAAGGCCTGGATCAGCCGTTGCTGGCCGATTGGTTTCAAGAGATAGTCGACTGCCCCCGCCTCGAATGCGCGGATCGCATACTGGTCGTACGCAGTCACTATGATGAACGACGGCAGGTAGCCGCCATTCATTTGTCCGAGTAGTTCGAATCCGCCCATTACCGGCATTTGAATATCGAGAAACACCAGATCTGGTTTCTGCAAGCCGATCATCTCTTTGGCGGCCCGCCCGTCTGCAGCCTCGCCGACAATCTCAACCGAGTCGATCAGCTCCAGTTCCTCCCGCAGAATCTTACGGGCGACTGGCTCGTCATCAACTATCAGTGCACGAATGGCCACGCACCCTCAACTTACCGGACCTGCCCCATCGATAGCTACTGTATTCAAGTCGGAACGCTAGAATTGCCGCCCACCGAGCAGCTCAGTGCATTCTTCTGATTTTGATCACCGCCCGTTCGATCCCGATGACAAACCGCTGAATCGCCGGCGTCCGGATACCCCACCCGGCTGTTACCAAAGCAATTAGTTAAGCCGTCAACCGACGTTTGATGAAGATCGTGGTAACGCCGATGCCGGCACTGCTAACAAGAAGGTCGGGTAGGCAGGAGCTGCGCAGAGTCCTTCCCTTTTTCTTCTAAATTTCTTTTACATTACTTGACACTAATACACTCATGTTTTATATTGGGGTTGTACCCAGATGGGTTTAAGGAGAAGAGAAAATGCCAGTCGTAAAATACAGCAACTTTGGTTCCGATGTCGAAGATTTCCCCGCTGGAATCCGCCTCTTTCAGGACTCTTTGTCTCGGCTATTTAGTGAGCCGGCTTCGCGGCCGTGGTCGCCCGCTGTGGACATCTTCGAGAATGAGAATGCTTTGATTCTGAAGGCTGATCTCCCTGACGTCGACCCGAAGAATGTCGGTATTCAGTTAGAGAACGGGACGTTAACGCTGAAAGGCGAGCGCAAATTCGAGCACCAGGACAACAACAAGGGTTTTCATCGCATTGAGCGCAGCTACGGATCATTCGTCCGCGCCTTTAGCCTGCCCGAGACGGTAGACGGCGAGAAGGTGAAGGCTGACTATAAGAATGGTGTTCTGACTGTCACCTTGGCGAAGAAGGAAGTTGCTAAGCCAAAGATGATTAACGTCGAAGTAAGCAGTAACTAAAGTTTAGGTTCCACTTCTGATAACGGCGCTGGTATGAGCTCTCGGCTCGCCAGCGCCGTTGCCGTTTATAGGGCCGTCGGCCGCTTCGGTTGCGGAGCACGCGGTTTCGCGGGCGCTAAAATAAGAGTCATCACCCGGGAACAACCTCCCGCGCGAGTCAACCGTTGACAGCAGTTCCGAAACTCGAAACAATACGAATGAAGAATGTTTTTTAAGCCCCAGCACGTTCACTTCGTGGGCATCGGGGGCATTGGGATGAGTGGGATCGCCGAAGTCCTGCTCACGCTTGGCTATCAGGTCTCGGGGTCAGACATGAAGGCTAGTCCGATCACGGAGCGATTGGCCGCTCTGGGGGCGAAGATCTACCTCGGCCACGACGGTCCGAATGTGACCGGAGCCAAAGCGGTGGTGGTGACCTCTGCGCTTGACAGCCGTAATCCAGAAGTTGCGGAGGCGCGGCGTCAGCAGATTCCCGTCATCCCGCGCGGCGAACTGCTGGCAGAGCTGATGCGCCTCAAGTTCGGCATTGCCATTGCCGGCAGCCACGGAAAAACGACCACTACTTCGATGGTTGCCTCCATTTTGCATAACGGCGGGCTGGATCCGACGGTGGTCGTAGGCGGACGCGTCGCAGGGCTGCAAGGCGCCAACGCGCGCGTGGGCCAGAGTTCAATTCTGGTGGTCGAGTCGGACGAAAGTGATGGCTCGTTCCTGAAACTGGCGCCCATTGTCGCCGTTGTCACCAATATCGACCGCGAACATCTCGATCATTATGCATCACTTGACGAGATTCAATCAGCCTTCCTGGACTTCGTCAACAAGGTGCCGTTCTACGGCGCGGCAGTGGTCTGCATGGACGATCCTAACGTGCAGGCAATTTTTCCGCAGATCACCCGCCGCACCATCACGTATGGAAAATCCGGGCACGTGGATCTGGAAATTCAGAACGTGTCTCTGGCGGCGAACAGCAGTGAGTTCTCGGTTAGGCGAAGCGGCAACGGATTGGGTTCGTTTCGCTTGAATGTGCCGGGTCTGCACAACGTGTTGAACGCCACGGCCGCCATTGGCGTCGGCCTGGAGATGGAAGTCAGCCCCGATCAGATTCGCCAGGGCCTAGCTGCCTTCAGCGGTGTAGACCGGCGATTTTCTCTGCGCGGCGTTGAGCGGGATGTGGCAGTGGTTGATGACTACGGGCACCATCCGACCGAGGTAAAAGCCACGCTGGCAGCAGCCCGCCTGGGACCGTTCCGGCGCATCCTGGTGCTCTTTCAACCGCACCGTTTCTCGCGCACCAAGCACCTCATCGAAGAGTTCGGAACAGCTTTCCATGGCGCTGACCAACTGTATCTTCTCGACATCTACGCCGCTTCGGAAGCCTCCATTGCGGGGGTAAACACCGACACGCTGCTCAAGAAGATTCGTTCATACGGCCATCGCGGGGCTCATTATGCGCCAACAATCGAGGACGGCGTCAAAGCCATCGTGGAAGCGGCAGAGCCGGGAGACTTGGTTATCACCTTAGGGGCTGGCAACGTTTCGGCAGCAGCAGAGAAAATTTTGGCGGGATTGCGGGAGCGCAGCGGATGACTGCCGTCGCTGGAGGAATGTGGGAGGGCGTCCGCTGGGGCCGCTTTCTCCTCTGGCTCATTGCAGGGGTTCTGCTGATGATTGCCACCCTGTTCGCCTGGCATGCTACCGAAGAGTTCCTTATCAAAGACAGCCGGTTTCGCATTGCTGAGCCCGAAGATGTCAGCGGACAGAGTCCGAACCTCATTGTGGAGGGAGCCCGATATGCGTCAGTTGCCCAGATCCGTCACATTTTCGCGGAAGACTTTGGCCGAAGCCTTTACCTCGTTCCGATTGAGAAACGCCGGGCCGAGCTTTTGGCAATCGATTGGGTTGAGGATGCTTCGGTCGCGAAGATTTGGCCGAGAACATTGAAAATTCAAGTTGTTGAGCGCGTGCCGGTGGCCTTCGTTCACCTCAAGCCGAACAACAAGGACGGAATGTCGCGGTTCGCTCTGATTGATGAAGACGGATATATTCTGCGGCCCCGGGTGGCGGCGAAGTTTACGCTTCCGGTCATCACCGGCGTAGGCGAAAACGAGCCGGTGGCTGATCGCCGGGCGCGGGTCCATCGGGTGCTGGCGATGCTGAAACAAATAGGGGCGCTAAACAAAGATGTCTCGGAAATCAACGTTGCCGATCCTAACAACCTGGTCGTCACCGAGCACGTAGAAAACACGATGGTCAACCTGATGT
>CAXTWQ010000148.1:0-7305 GCA_964248065.1 uncultured Bryobacteraceae bacterium
GCCCTTCTACTGACTCTTTCTGCGTGCAATAAGCCAGTCTCAAAGGACGTCGCGGCGACAGTCAATGGTCGACCTATCTCCTACGTAGAGCTTGATCGCGCAATTGCGCAGTTGCCAAATACGCCAGTTAAACCAAATGGTGATCAGAATACTGCCATGCGGCTGGAGACTCTGCGCACTCTGGTCGACAACGAAATGCTGCTGCAGCGGGCGGAGAAGGCAGGCTTGCTTGCTTCCGATGTCGAAGTTGACGGCAAGTTTAACGAGTTAAAAGCAGGCTATACGCAGGAGCAGTTCCAGAAAGTTTTGGACCAGCGCAAGATGTCTGTTTCGGATCTTAAATCGCAGATCCGCCGTGAACTGAGTGTGCAGAAGCTGATGGTAAAGGAGATCAGTTCGCACATTTCCATTTCCGATGCAGACGTGGCGGCGTTCTATAACGCGAACAAGGCAAGCTTCAACCTGGCTGAGAATAAGATTCGACTTGCCCAGATCCTGGTGACGCCCAACCCGGATCCCAATGTAAGCAACCTAAAGAACGACAAAGCACAGACGGACGCACAGGCACGAGCAAAAGTTCAGGCGTTAGAGCTGCGCATCCGGCAAGGTGAGGATTTCGGCAGCCTCGCACAAAACTTTTCAGAAGACCCCGCCTATGCTCCGAATGGAGGCGATCTGGGATTCGTGCCTGAGTCGGCGCTGGACAAAGTGAATCCAGAACTGCGCAAGTTGATCGTGGCCATGACACCGGGTCAGGTTTCTCAAGTGATCGGGACTCCCGAGGGCTATCGCATTATCAAGCTGATTGCCAAAGAGCCTGCAGGTCAACGGCAGCTGAGTGATCCGCGCGTGCAGGAAGAAATCCGGCAAGGGCTGTTTCAGGGCAAAGAGCAGGTGCTGCGTTCTGCCTTCTACGAAGTAGCGCGGAGTGAAGCCAAAGTAGTGAATTACTACGCGGCCTCAGTATTGCAAAGCCGTGACAGCCGGTAGCTACTCAACACCTTTCACGCCTTTTCGAACCTGTTGCATGTATTCGCGAACGTAGCCCTGAAACTTAAGCGGCACCTCATCGCGATTGATCTCGCCACCGGAGTCCGAATGCTGACCAACACGCCCGGAATAGTTCGTCCTTAACTGCTGCTTGCCTGAGGACGTCTCAACGGTCATTTCCCCAGTCAGTTCAGCAGAACGCTTTCCAATGATGTCGGCGAGTTTGCCCATCGCCTTCAGATCCTCAGCATCTTTGATCGCCTTGTCGCCGTCCTGCTGGCCAACACCTGAATGAGCGTCCGCACCCTTCTGGGCAGATTGATCGCTGCTGCTCTTGCCTTGTGAGGTCCCCTGCTTCTCAGCGCCTTGACCCTGCGCCTGGCCTTCAGCCGTCTCGCTCGGATTGGACGCACCGTCCTGGGTCTTCTGCTGTTCAGATTGACTGCCAGCCTTGGGCTGCCCTTGCGACTGTGACTGATCGCCCGGTTTGTCTTCACTGGCACCCTGCTGACCGCTCGATTTCGCTTGCTGCTGCGCTGTTGAGGCTTGCATTTTCGCCATCAGACTCGACATGGCATCTTTCATCCGATTCATCAAGCCTGGTGCGTTGCCTCCGTTTGGAGACTGCTTTTTGCCGCTGTCATTTCCGGCCGCGTCTGGAGCTTTCGAACTGCTCCCTCCATCCTTGGGAGTGCTTGCCTGTTCGCTGCCACTGCTACGCTGCGATTTGTCGTTCTCCCCAGGCTTGCCCTCCGCATCTCCTGCCTGTGCGCCTGATTTTGCGCCATCTCCGGCATTCGGGGGCGGGGTTGCTGACGCTTCTGGTGATGCGCCTGCAGCACGCGATTCCCTTCCTCCCTCCACCCGTTTGTCATCCTGCGACTCGGGACCGTTTGCCGCCCTCGCCTTGGCCTTCGGCTGATCGGTAGAGGCGAGTTTGTCGTCCCTGTCTTTCTTGCGGTCGAACAGCTCGGTAATCGGCTGAAGGAAAGGTGGTACTTGTAGCGGGATCAGCGACGGGGCAATATCTAAGCTCCGAGTCATCAGGTACCGTGTACAAAACAGACCGGAGCTGATGACGGCCAGGGCCGCTGCTGCCAACCAGATTCTGTTGCCCGAAAAGGGAAAGGATGTTTCAGGTCTGACGGTACTGGCGAGCTGGTCGGCCTGCTGCAGTTGGTAAGCGGTGGCGATATCGGCTGGGATCACCGGCCGTGATCTCAAAAAATAAGCGGTGGAAAGCGAGTCGTGCAAATGCAGGCGACGATCCAGCAACTGCGCAACCTGGTAAGGCAGTAGCCGGCGTTTGCGCAAGCGCCAGGCCGTAATACCGAGGCCGGTTACGACTAGAAGCGAGAGCCACTGCGGAGCAAAGATGTCGGAGCCGAGCAGCAGTAAGAGCATTACTCCGCTCAGGACAATCAGCAGCGTCCAGCCGAGCTCTTCCGCGCCGTCCACCAGCAGCTTGCGGCCAGCCGCAGCTCGAACTGTTCGTTCAACCGGACTTGTCAGAGGAAGCGAAGAACTTGCCAAGAAGAGATGCTGCCTTATCGAGATTGTCCCATGCCTTCGGTGTTCTCAGTGTTTGGGAGCAGACGAACGTTTCGTTACCATGAAGAGTTGAATGTTGAGATTTGAGACTGCGGGGGAATCGCACGGAGAGTGCCTGGTAGCTACTCTGACGGGCCTTCCGGCAGGAATTCCGATCTCGGTCGAGTACCTGAATCGTCAGCTGTGGCGTCGGCAGCAAGGCTATGGGCGGGGCGGCCGCATGAAAATCGAAACCGATGCGGTTCACATTGTGGCGGGCGTGCGTCACTCCCAGACCATCGGATCGCCGGTTGCCATTCTGATCGCCAACAAAGACTGGCAGAACTGGACCGGAACCCTGCCGGTCGAAGCTAAAGACGCAGAGGCGGGTCAGGAAAAGGCTGTAGCACGACCGCGTCCCGGCCATGCTGACTTAGCGGGCGCGATGAAGTATGGCTTTACCGAGTCACGCTACATTCTGGAGCGGGCCAGCGCCCGGGAGACCGCAGCACGAGTGGCAGTCGGTGGGCTTTGCAAGACATTTCTGCAGCAGTTTGGGATTGAAGTTTTGAGTCATGTGGTGGGCGTCGGTCCGGTTCGCCTTTCAGAGGCTGCGGCCTGGGATCAGGTAACTGCGCTCCATGAGCGCGAAGAGGTCTTGCTCGGTTGCGTCGATGAGAGCGTGGAGCTCCAGATGAAGCAGGCTGTCGATCAGGCATACCGAACCGGCGACACAATTGGTGGCGTATTTGAGGTGATTGCGCACGGCGTGCCGCCCGGGCTTGGTTCGCATATCGCGTGGGACTTGCGATTAGACGGGAAGCTGGCGGGTGCGATTGTTTCTATACAAGCCGTGAAGGGCGTGGAGATCGGGCGGGCGGACGAAGGTTCACGCGCATACGGGTCGGGAGTGCAGGACACCATTCATTACGATCGGGAGAGCAGTTCGTTCCGGCGCGGGTCCAATCGCGCAGGAGGGCTCGAAGGCGGTATCACAAACGGCGAAGATGTGATTGTCCGCGGCTTACTGAAGCCGATCTCGACTCTACGCCGCCCCTTGGAGTCAGTCGATTTGACCAGCCGCGAACCCGCACTCGCCGCCTATGAACGAAGCGATGTGGCCGTTGTCCCAGCAGCGGGCGTGGTAGGCGAGGCCATGGTAGCGATTGTGCTGGCCCAGGCTTTTCTGGAAAAATTCGGTGGCGATTCGCTGCGCGAAACCAGACGCAACTACGACAGCTATCTTGCTCAGATAAAGGAATTCTAACTGCGAATTTGCAGTCAGCAAAATGATTCGAAAGATCTTAAAGTACGGAGATCCAATCCTGGAGAAAGTAGCTGAACCGGTCACCTCGTTCGGTTCGCCCGAGTTGCACAAGCTTGTTGCTGATATGTGGGACACCATGTATGCGGCCAAAGGCGTTGGGCTCGCGGCTCCGCAGGTGGGGGTGCGTCAGCGCGTGCTGATCATCGACACCAGCGTCGGCGAAGACGAAAGCAAGAAGATCGTGCTGATCAATCCTGACATTTTGTCGAAGGAAGGCAAGCAAGTTGGCGAGGAAGGGTGCCTGAGCATACCCGGCTTTCGTGAGCCCGTCACACGTGCCAACCAGGTGGAAGTGCGTGCGCAGAATGAGGCGGGCGAAACCATCACTCTTTCGGGAGATGAGCTGCTGGCGCGTGCCTTCCAGCACGAGGTGGATCACTTGAACGGTGTCCTGTTTATCAATCATCTGAGCAATCTGAAGCGCGACATGATCCGGCGCAAGATTAAGAAGCTACAAAAAGCCGGCGAGTGGGATTAGCCGCACCCGCGCCGCAATGCGAATCGTTTTCCTAGGTACGCCTGCCTTCGCTGTACCGTCATTGGATGCACTGGTGAAAGCCGGCCATCAGGTCACGGCAGTTTATACGCAGCCTGATCGACCCAAGGGCCGCGGCAATCTGCTGGCGCAATCACCAGTCAAGATGGCTGCCTTAGAGCACGGATTAGCTGTACTGCAGCCCGAAAGAATCCGCCGTGCCGAAGCTTTCGAAACCTTGCGAGCATTGCGGCCCGAACTGATGGTGGTGGTTGGTTATGGCCAGATCATTCCGCAAAGCATTATCGATTTACCGCAGCACGGCATCCTGAATGTGCATGGCTCGCTGCTGCCGGCCTATCGAGGTGCAGCACCCATTCAATGGGCCATTGCTAATGGTGAGCAGATTACGGGCGTGACTACCATGCAAATCGACGCAGGCCTGGATACCGGGGACATGCTGCTAAAGAGCGAAATGAAAGTCGGCCCGGATGAAACGGCACCGGAATTAGGAACTCGGCTCGCGGACGCGGGAGCGGCGCTGCTCCTGCAGACTATTGAAGACTTGGAAGCGGGCCGGCTGCATCCGCAGAAGCAGAATAACGAGGCAGCAACCTACGCGCCCATCTTGAAGAAAACTGATGGAGAGGTGGATTGGCAGCGGCCAGCGCACCGAATTTATAATCGGTTTCGCGGCTTCACGCCTTGGCCGGGAGCCTATACTGCGTTCCGTGAAGTGCCGCTTAGCTTGTGGGGAATGCGGCCAGCCGAGTTCACCGGCTTGCAACCCGGCGTTGTGGTAACTGATCGGAAGCGATTGCTGGTTGGCTGTGGCGTTGGCACCGCCTTGGAATTGCTGGAAGTTCAACCGGCCGGAAAGAAACGGATGTCGGCAGAGTCATTGCTGAACGGATACAAAGTGCACGATGGTGAAAGGCTGGGACGAACTGCCCCGTCCTCGGAAGGTCCGAACGAATGAATGAACTGAAGCTACCACCCGGGTTCCGGTATGCCGCAACATACGCAGGAATCCGGCGCGACCAGCGGGATGACATCGGTCTCATTAGTGCCGACCGTCCGGCAAATGCAGCTGCTGTCTTTACTCGCAACATTGTTCAGGCCGCTCCGGTACAGATTGCGCGGGATCATCTGCAGTCTTCTGGTGGCAAGGTCTCGGCAGTCCTGGTGAACGCTGGAAACGCAAACTGTGCGACGCGGACCGGCGAGCAAGTCGCAACGGCCTCTTGCCGTGCGGTGGCGAAATATTTGAAAGTGCGACTTGAATCTGTGCTGCCCGCGTCCACGGGTGTCATTGGTGTTGAGCTGCCGCCTCATCTGCTGACCAATGCCGTTCCAACACTGGTGCAAGCGCTGTCTCCAGACGGTTTTGAAGCTGTCGCAAAAGCCATTCTGACCACCGACACGCGAATGAAAACTGCTTCTGAAGTGCTGTCGTTTCCGGATGGCACCGTTACTGTCGCGGGCATGACCAAAGGGTCCGGGATGATTCAGCCGAACATGGCGACTACGCTCGGGTTCGTGATGACCGATGCCGACCTGCCCGCCACGTTTCTGCGAGCCACGCTCAACACAGGCATTGCCAACAGCTATAACTCGCTGACCGTAGATGGTGACACTTCCACCAACGACATGGTTGCCTTGCTGGCGAGCGGCGCATCACCTTGCAAGCTGGGGACAAAAGACAAGCGGCATGTGGCGGAAGCTATCTCGCGCGTTCTGCAAAGCCTTGCCAAACAGATTGCGGCCGATGGAGAAGGAGCCAGTAAGTTGGTCGTGATAGATGCGACCGGCTTTCGATCAGATGAGGAGGCTCGCCGTCTTGCTCGCGCCGTTGCTAATTCGCCGCTGGTCAAAACAGCGGTGGCCGGCAGCGATCCAAACTGGGGTCGTATCCTTGCCGCAGCAGGCTACTCCGGTGCTTCGTTCCATCCAGGGCGGATAGAGATTTATTTCCAGGACGTCCTCGTGTGCCGCAATGGCCTGGCTGTGGAACTGGACGAGGCTGCCCTAAAAACTAAGCTCGAATCGCACGAGATCTCCATTCGTATCTCACAAAGCGGATGGGGGAAGGGCAGAGCGCGCTTTTTCACTTGCGACTTTACTGAAGGATACATTCGCATCAATGGCAGCTATCGAACTTAAATCGAAACTTGTCGTGCTGTCAGTTGCCATGCTGTTTGCAACGCTGCCATGCCGTGCCGATCGTGCGGCTGATGTGCGTTCCCGCATCACGTATGTAGCGTCAGCGTTGGCAAGCGGTAATCCTGACGACGCCATCACGCCGTTCAGCAAGGCGATGCCCGGCTATTCAAAACTTGAAAACTACTTTACGGCCCTGACTAACAGCTTCGATATTGTCAGCGAAGTGGAAATCACGGACGAAGATGATGAAGAGCCGCAAACCACAATCAAGGCAAACTGGACTTTGCATCTTGCGGACAAGAGCGCCGGATCGGACCGCCAGCGGATGTACGTTGTCACCATAGGGCTCAAGCCGGATGGCAAGAAGTGGCAGATTGTAAGCTTCTCGCCGCTTGAGATGTTCAATCCGCAAGGTGCCGCTACGTTCGGCAAGTGAACTAAACCAGGGCTTGTAGCTGTTCCAAATTACGCTTGCTTACAAGCTGATACTCGATCGTCAGATGCGTAAAAGATTTAATCTGCTGGAAGAACGCATCGTCAGGCACGCCTGTTCCAGCTACCAGCAGTCGGCCATTTTCAACGCGGAAGGGAACTACGCCATATTGCTTCTGAACCTTTAACGGAAGGCTCTGGAGCGTGCGCGGCTTCACCGCCCGCACATCGACTTTGGTTGACGGGAGACCGGATTGCAGGCTGAGGGCACTGCACAGTTCGTCCTCGGACAATGTCTGTTGAGTAAGAAGATAATCGGCAAGCTCGTTGTTTACCCGCTTCCTGGATGGCACTGCTGCCAGCCGTGATTCGGCAATTAGTCCTGAAC
>CAXTWQ010000148.1:7315-9985 GCA_964248065.1 uncultured Bryobacteraceae bacterium
CGCTTAGGTATTTGCATGCTTTCCCGCTGCGGGTAGCTGTGTTCTGTCTTGAGCCAGACAAGCGGGCGCCGATAAAGTTTAGCGAGCGCAAAATTGCGCAGGGCACTAAGCGAAGCAAGACCGTTGATGAAGTTACCGAAGAACGATCGGATAGGCACGCCCAACGCAAACCGGTAGCCATAAATTCGGCTGACGCAACACATACGCAACAGCAGCCGAAAACTTTGTAGGGTTGCTGTGATTGCGCATAAACGTATCACCTCCGGATTGTTCACGCCGAATGTCCAGGAACGGTGAAGCAGCGTACTGGCAACAAGATCGAACGCACCGGTCACAAACACCAGATTGGTTAAAAGTCCGAGTGGATTGGTCAGCAAACCTTTGCGATCGCGCCAGAACCAATACCGCACGGCCAAAGTTCCGCGCCAGCCATCGCGTGCCCAGCCTTGCAGGGCGATGCCGGTTACCCAACGCGTTCGCTGACGTACTGCCGACTTCCATTTGCGCGGAAAATATTCCCGTGTCGCCACCAGATCAGCCGAGCGAAGATTCAGCGGAACAAAAATCTGTGCGTACCCGAGTCGATGAATATAGACCCCAATTTCGTAATCCTCGGTGAGGCTGGCAGGGTCAAACACTTGGCCGCGCTCTTCCCCCAGTTGTTCGAGGATGTGCCGGGCAAAGCCAGTGCCAACGCCATTAGATGGCATAAAGGAGTGGCTGTAGCCGCGCGCGCGCATATCGATGATTTGAAACTCAGAGAATTCGTCACAGTACACGCCATGCGTAAATTCGCCGAAGGGTGTTGCCAAAGGTAGCACTGGAACTTGCACCATCGCATGCCGGACGCGCTCATGATTGATGGTGCGGAGAGCTTCAGGGTGAATCAAATCTTCGGCATCGTGCAGCACGACAGTATCGAAGTGGATCGCTGTGTCCTTCTCGAACTGCATCATGCGGCAGTAAATCCAGTTCAGGCAATCCGCTTTGGATGTCGGCCCTGGATGCGGACATACCGAAACGTGGACATTACGGTATGCGCGGGCAAGGTCTTCTGCCACAGTCAACGTCTCTAAATCGTTCGGGTAAACTCCCAGAAAGATATCGAAATTGCGATAGCGAATAGTTGCTAGGTTCCGGCGCACCATGTCCGCTATCACTCCCGATTCTTTCCAGCAAGGGACAAAGATGGCAATGCGGCGCTCGCCTTCGGGCAGGCCGAAAACTGTCGGCTGTTTGCCAGAGACTCTGCGCTGGTCCATCCAGTGACGCAAGCAAAGCAGGAACGGTACGAAGTCGTCGAGACCGCTCAGCAGCAGAATATTCGCCAGTAAGCGAAGTACACTGGGCCATGCACTGGTAAGCGCGTGTACGGTTTGGGTGAGAGTCTCCGCCAAATTGGCCACTTGCTTCTCTTCCTTAGTGGCGCGAGATGGGCGGCTTTCGCACAAAACTAAAGAAAATTCCCTGTTGCACAACACTACATGTTTGTGATTGAAATGCGTAGGGAACGTTCTGATCTGGCCTCGTTCAGCCAGCTCGTACAAGATCTAATTAGCGGTTCAGTTCGGCGGCACACCTTTACCCAAAGCGAACTGGAACTTCTGCTTGATTTGCAGACCAGCCGTCTTCGGAAGTCGTCCAAGCCCGAAGCGTTGCGACGTTATTTACGCGCCGTCCATCAGCACTTCGCTCATGAATCACGAATTCTGCGCTTTTCTTCTTTTATCAACCGCGACAATGTTCCTCGCCTTAGTGCACAAAACGCGCCGTTGCAAGTACAATTTCCTCAGACTGCTGCCTGAGGCGTTATCAGAGCAGTAGCCGTTCTACATCCTGCCACGTATCGGCTCGCCTGAAACGCGTTTCATGAATATTGTGGGGCGCTGTAAACAGGATGCCCTCGCCACGAAAGTTCTCCAGGTGCCGCAAGTTATCGTCAAGCAGATAGTCCGCAGCAATTATGCTTTTGTCTCCACAGAACACAATGTGGCTCGGCTGGATCTCTGGAAAGTGACGCGCCAGCCAGCGAAACTTCGGCGTAAATGAGCAGGGCACATCCATAGCGGCTGTAGTGATGAAGATTTCATAGCGCTTTGCCAGCTTCGCCACCGCTTCTTGGCTGCCCTCCATCAGAGGAATATTCGCAAAGAACTCCGGGTCCTGGAAATAGGTCATCACCTGTTCCCGATGAGCCAGCGGCAAAGTATCGAACGGTCGTTTCCCCTGTAGGTCCGCTTTTTTGATACTGCCCCCAAACTCGGAGTTGTATCGGTGAAGGTAGTGGGCAAGTGTATCTGCCATTACTTCATCCATATCAATCGCCAGCCGTTGCATCCACTCCAAGGCTAACTGATACTGCCCGGCTGCTCCTGACGCAAGTGTGCAAGTAATAAATCGTTTACACGCTCTGGCACTTCGTCTGCTATCCAATGTGAGACTCCGGTCAACGGCTCGAACCGGTAAGGACCTTTGACAAATTGCGCGGTGCCTTCTGCAGCAGTTCTTCCAAGAGCCATGTCTTCGGAACCCCAGATGAACAGCGTTGGTACGGGCACCGGGCCGTTTTCCTTCTTTGAATCCCAAGCCCGATACCAGTTCAATGCTGCCGTCAAAGCTTTCGGTTCCTGGAATCGCCGCACGTTTGCCTTCACCTGCTCAGCTGGAACA
>CAXTWQ010000149.1:0-333 GCA_964248065.1 uncultured Bryobacteraceae bacterium
CGGCGTATTCTTCGTCTTTTTACGGATACGCTCATACTCGGTGTAGAACTGCGGTGTCATGCCGGACGCGATCGCCTTACGATCTTCATTCAGCTTCAGCAGCTCCTGCTTATTTACAGCGGTGCGCTCGACAGCTTTCTTTTTCTCGCTCTCTACGTGGACGCGCTGCTTTTTCAGGTCGGCCTCAGAGGTGGAGGCCGCCCTGTCCAGAGGTTCAGACGCTTCCATCAACTCGAGAATGTGGTCTTCTGCTTTCCGAATCTCTCCTTCAGCAAAGCTGATTTCATTCTGGAAAGCCCGATACTGTTCGTTGTTCTTAGCCCCTAAACTCTG
>CAXTWQ010000149.1:343-9849 GCA_964248065.1 uncultured Bryobacteraceae bacterium
GATATTTTCTGCTGATTGGTCTGAATATCACCTTCCAGCTTCCTGCGGTCGCGCCCATTGGCCGTGAGGGCAGCGCGGTCACGTTCCAAGCGACGCGTGTGCGCCTCCAATTGGCGCTCAATCTCCGTTACATGCTTGGGCAATGTAGCAACCTCAGTTTCGAGTCCGGCAATTTTCCGATCCACCGCTCCAAGCCGTAATGCAAGTTGTAAATCGGGTAACATCTTTACCCTCAATCTAGCAAGGGCAGGCCGTCGTTGCCCAATCGCTGCAGGAAATGGGCGACCGTGCGGATCCCGAGCAGGTAGTTGCTGACCCGGAACTTCTCATTGGGTGAGTGAAGGCCGTCATCGGGAAGACCGAAGCCCATCAACACTGTCGGTATGCCAAGGTGCTGAGCAAATTCGCCGACGATAGGAATCGATCCGCCGCTTCGAGTAAACACAGTGGGCTGTCCCATTGCAGAGGAAAAGGTATCGGCAGCCACAGCGATAGCGGGATGAGTCGGATCAACCGAGATTGCAGGACCGACGCTCAAAACACGGACACTTACGCGAATACCGCGCGGAGTATTTGCTTCCACCCAACTCTTAACCGCCCCAACAACTGCCGAAGGATCCTGATGCGGAACCAGACGCATGCTTACTTTCGCCGTGGCCTTTGCCGGAATTACGGTCTTGGCGCCTGCGCCGGTAAAGCCTCCAGCAATGCCGTGTACTTCAAAGGTAGGCCGAGCCCACACTCGCGATAAGACGGTCTGGTCCGGCTCGCCCGTTAGCGCGGTGGAGCCGACCTCGTCCCGCAAAAACTCTTCTTCCGAGAAAGGGAGTCGGCTCCAGCTCTCTGTTTCGGCTTGGCTAGGCTGAGCAACTCCGTCGTATGCACCTGGAATTTGAATCCGCCCGTCCGCATCTTTGGCCTTGGCTAAAAGTTCAATCAGTCCGTAGACTGCATTGGGGGCAGCGCCGCCATACATGCCCGAGTGCAGGTCGCGTGCCGGGCCACTCGCTTCCCATTCCATATAGAGCAGTCCGCGCAACCCGACACAGAGCGTTGGCACACCGTCGGCGAAAAGCTCAGTATCGGAGACAAGTGCGACATCGGCCTTCAGCTTGGCGGCACTCGCTTTCACATAAGCAGAGATGGATTCGCCTCCAATTTCCTCTTCGCCCTCAATTAGGAACTTGAGATTGAGCGGGAAAGTGTTGTTGCCGAGAGTGCGTAATACTTCAACGGCCTTCACGTGCATGTACATCTGGCCCTTGTCGTCGCAAGCGCCGCGGGCATAGATATTGCCATCTTTCAGCGTGGGCTCGAATGGGGGCGAATGCCACAGCTCAACCGGATCCGGCGGCTGGACATCGTAGTGCCCGTAGCAGAGCACGGTGGGCTTGCCGGGAGCGTGCAGCCATTCGGCATAGACCAGCGGGTGCTTGCCGGTTGGAATCACCTCCACGTTTTCCAGACCTGCGGCTCGAAGTGATTCGGCAACAAAGGCAGCAGCTTGCGCCACGTCAGCATTGTGTTCAGGCAGCGTGCTGATGCTGGGGATGCGCAAAAGAGCAAAAAGCTCCTCTAGAAAGCGGCTTTCGTTCTGGTCAACGACGGTCTCTATGGTGGGCGGCAAGGAAGTTCTCTTTCCCATTATTGACGGGCGCCGTTAGCGCATTCATCAAGCGGCTCTGACAGTTTCCATCAGAATGCAGGGCGAAACCAATGGCTCCAGATATCCCAGCGAAACTCTTCCGGCATACGGATTGCGGACTGCTTGCAGGCCAACAAGATTTGTCCACGGTGATGGGCTTCGTGAGTCATCAGATAGCCAAGCAACACGAGCCCGTCCCGGTCCTTGATCCGTTCATTGCCGCTTATAATCACAGCTAACCGACTCTCGACGGCAGAACTGGCAGCAGTAAATGCTTCAATCAATTGTTCGCGAGTCGGTTCAGCACCGGGTTCGAAACGTGGTACGCCCGGTAGGAATGCCCTCGTCAAATGCGAACAGCGGACCTCATGCACGTGAGCAAAAACCTTCGCAACATTTCGTCCTTTTGAGGGCAGACCATTCTTCAGTAAAGTGAGTGCGAAAAATGCATTGTCAGGAAGTCGCGTTAGGAGCAGTCGATTGATGTCTTCGTGCGTTCGCCAGATTTCCAGGATTCGTTCAACCATTTGCTGTCGAGCATAACCTGGAGACGCGAATCGGAATCATGCTGGACAAGCGGAAGCGGCAGATCAGCCAGTACACTGTTTCTCCAGCGAACAGAGCCGTTATCCAAAGCACTGGCGTGCGGTAGCGCAACTCTACGTTGACTAAGACGTAAGGCAACGAAAACGCAAACATTGAGAGAACGAGAAGAGCTGCGAGATCTTTGCGACGCAGTGCCACAGCCATGGAAGGGATCGAAAGAATAGTGAGCAGCCAAGTGGTTGCGGCGAAGGGACCTGATCGCGCATCCGGAAACCAGAAATAAAACGCCCTCTGAAGAGCAAGCGTAATGAAGCGGACCGGATGCGTCCTGATCCAACTTTTTGCTTTCTCTAACTTCAGGCTGTTGTACTCGGGCTCGTTAACGGCAGCAAGCTGAGCGGCCTGAAAACGATTCACGTTCGGATGGTAGCGGCTGTGTGCGGGGGCATTGTCGCTCAATAACGGAACCGCCAGGTCATTGTTATTTACCTGCAGTTCGAGACCGAAGTTGTCGCGAAGACAAAAAGAGCCGAGAACGAAATAATTCCGCAGCATCCATGGAAGGCAGAGGGCTCCGCAGATAAGCCAGACAGCGGCAAACGCCCGCAGTGTCCAGATTTTTTTCAACAGTAAACCTGCCGACCACGTACCAAGAAAAAGGATGCCGACCGGATTCGACAAACAAACAGTCGCGGCCAAAAAGCCAGGGAAGAAGCTTCGGCCTTGTCCCTTGTAGGTTGCAAGGCAAAAACAGAGCAAGTCAGCTGCAACAAAGATGCTCTCCCACTGAAATGACATTTGGAAAACGGGCATGCTCAGCACCAGGAGAGCAGCAATCAGGCCGACCGCCTTGCGCCCATGCACTCGTTGGGCCAGGGCAGGCAGGCTGCTGACCACATAACCGAACAGCACTGATGCAAGAACGCTCACGGCTAGGAATGCAGTCCTGTCCACGCCGAAAGTGCGCAGAGAGCTTGCCAATAAGGCCGGGTACAAAGGGGCGAGATGCGCCGTTGCTCCAGTTGCAAGCGAGGCATAGGGATTTGCAAACTGGCCGGTCTGGGCAAGCGTTCGGGCGATTGCGACCGATTCGTAACCTAAGCCGAACGCTGTGCCTTTAAGCAGGACCAAAGACAACAGGCTGTGCACAATTCCAAAATTGAGTAATGTGATTCGCTGCCTGAGATCTGGCTGGTTGAGAACTTTGAACAACGCCAAATAGGGAGTAAAGAACCGTGAGCGGATTTCTCCGCCAGGAACGACAAAGCCAGTTCAGGCGTACTCGGGTACGTACGCCATAGCTTCCTCCAGCGTTACCCGCCGTTTCTCACGATAGGACATATTTGCCATATGCACAGCCACTGCCGATTGATAACCGATCTGCACCGGCGCATTAGGCTGCTTGCGAGTACGCATGCATTCAAAGAAGTTTGCCATATGGTTCACGTTGGGCGTCTGGCCAATCTCCGCATCTGCATGTGGCAAGTTGACCTTTTCCGGATAGTAGTGGGTCTGCTCGCTTGAACGTCCCGTCACCATATCGGTCGAACCCCAGAGATGCTGAACAGAACCGTCGCTCCCAAGTAGTCGCTCGCCCAAGCCGTACTGGCTGTTGTTGAACGTTGACTGCCAAAGCACAGTCAGGTCGGGGTATTCGAGTGTTACGGCGATAGTGTCGGGGACTTGTCGACCGTCCTTCTCTGAGAAAACTCCGCCGGTCATATAGGCTGCCGTTGGCAGATCCAGATTAAGAGCGGTGATGATCCAGGCAATCTGATGAATCATGTTCTCGGTGAGATTGCCCTCCGAGTACTCCCAGAACAGACGCCAGTTAATAAACTGATTGGCATCGAAAGCCTTCTTTGGCCGGTTAGCGAGAAACAAGTTCCAATCGACGTGGGCCGGATTGCAATCGTCCGGAATGCTTCGCACCCACTGGCCTTTGCCGTGAGGCGAGTTGCGGCTCATCCAGGATTCCACTTGCGTCACTTTTCCAAGCTTTCCTGCCTGTACCCACTTGCGCGTATCGGCTAGCGAACCTGAGCTTTCATGCTGAAGACCGACTTGAACCACTTGGCTGGATTTCTGAGCAGTATCGCGGCATTTGACTGCCTCGGGAATGGACCACGTCATGGTCTTCTCGCTATAGAGATCCTTGCCCGCGGCTAAGCCATCCAGGAAGTGAACCTCATGCAGATGCAGAGGTGACGCGATAATTACCGCGTCAATGTCTTTGCGATCGAGAAGCTTGCGGTAATCCGTGTAGGCTTCTACTTTCGGCACAAACTGCCGCACTTGGTCATGCCGGCGCGTATAGACATCGGCCATCGCCACGCACTCGACATTAGGCACGGCAATCGCGGTTTTCAGGTCTTCCTGGCCCCGCGCTCCTGCTCCGATAATGCCCAGGCGGATGCGGTCGTTTGCGCCAATTGCACGGGCAGTAGCAAGTCTTAACCCCGATGTTGCGGCAATAGCAGCTCCGCCCTTTGCAACTTGCCCAAGAAAATTTCTACGGTTCACTCTTAGTCCCATTGACTTACAAACCTCCTTAGAATCTAAGTTTCAACCCCAGGTCAATCGTCCGCGCGCCACCCGCGGCTGTCACCAAACCAAATGTCGGATCACCTAGGTTCTGACCCGGAAGGCTAAACTGCGGCGTGTTAGTGGCGCTGTACCAATCTGTACGAAATTCCAGATTAAATTTTTCTGTCAGGCGGACGTCTCTGAACAGTGCTGCGTCTAAGTTAAAGAAGCCGGGCCCAGAGAAAATGTAACGTCCCACGTTGCCGAAAGTTGGCTTCCCAAACAGCGTGGTCGGGTCGGCAAAGGCTGATGTGTCAAACCAAGGGACCGTATTGATTCCGTATAGCTTTTTAAAAGTCCCAACGAATTGGGGCGACTGGCTGTTTCCCGGCGTGTTAAGAGGAGCGCACGTGCAGCCAAAGTTCAATGGCAACCCTGACTGTAATGTTAGTACGCCCGTAATTCGCCAACCGCCCAGAATGTAATTGAGCGGCCCAGTTTTGAAGAACTCGCGTCCACGGCCAAAGGGCAGTTCGTAAATCACGCTCTGAGTCAGGATATGAGTACGGTCAAAGTCTGTGCGGGCGTAATTCCTTCGAAAGTCAACATAGTAAGCCGCAGCGGCCGCATTCTCTCCGGCCTCTCCTCCGAAAGCCAATGCCTTCCCATAAGTGTAGGAAGTACTCAGACTAAGACCGGAAACAAATTGCCTTCTCAAACTAAATTGCAACGCATTGTAAGCGGAAGAGACCTGCGAGTAACGCAGATCAATGGTTGAAGTGATGCCATACCTCTGATAAAAAGGTTGCCCAGCTGAACCTTTGCCTATGAAAGCAGGGTCGGTGACGGCGTTCTGGTTGTAATCGAGGGGAACATGTACACCCCGGTTGCCTACATAAGCAATACTTGCAACCAATTGCTTCGGCAAGGCGCGCTCGTAAGTCAGATTCCATGATTCAACGTAAGGGTCGACGTAGTTTTTGGGAATGACAATATAGGATTGGCTTTTCAGTGCAGGTGTGTTAACCGGAATAAGCCCATTAGAAGGGATAGCTGCGACGATCGGAGCCGGAAAGCCCTGCTCGTAAGTAGCGGCTGCGCCATTCGGAAGAATGGCAGGACCATAGCTGCTTATGTTGTTGAAGGCGTTATTCTGTTTTACCGGAAAGTTATAAGCATAAGCATTGTCTGAAAACGGCTCGTAGCTGATACCGAAACCGGCGCGGATTACATCCTTTTCAGAGAATCGATACGCGACACCAAGACGAGGCGCAAAGTCTCGATATTTCTGATTGAGTCCGAGATTGGAGGGATTGCCTCCGACTCCGGCGACCACCAGCGTATTCCGATCGCCGTCATAATTAGAGAAACCACCCGGGAACTGTGGCGTTGCTGGCGGATACAACTCCCAACGCAGGCCCAGGTTCAAGGTCAGTTTGGGAGTAACTTGCCACCTATCTCCGGCGTAAAGAAACAGCTGCCAAGCGCGGTAAGCGGGGAAGTAAACTGGCAGGTCGCGTCCAACCTGGCTAGGGACGCCCAGCAGTAAGCTTGCGAAGTTATTAGCGAAGCCAGTCTTTGGACCACCATTTAAGGCTGTCTGCCCGGTAGCGAAGTTCCACGTGCCGCGAGCTCCGAAGGTTTGCTCCTGAAGTAAGTCATCTCGAATCCGAATGAAATTTCCTCCGAACTTGAGGGTGTGGTTACCGATCGTTTTCGTCCAATTGTTCACTATGTCGAAGTCAGTTTCGGCCCGAACCCAAGGAACGCTGGCTGAGTAGCCAATCAATGGATTGGAAAACCCGGTGCTATTGAAAGCAGTGATGCCGCTTGTGAAAGCGTCAAGGTTTACTCCTGGAATGCCGTTGGCTGTGGAACTGTTTGTGCCGTAGTCGGAACCAACCGCCTGATTTCGGTACCGATTCAGCCCTATCCTGGCTTCAGAGATCAAAGTCGGAGAAAAGATATGGTCCCAGTTGATTCCCGCCGAGTAAGTCGCATCAGTGCTGGTTCCTTGAAAGCCTCCGCCGATGGGACCGCCTAATATAGTGCCAAAGGCCGGTTGCTGGTAAGTTTCTGGGTTGGTGTAACTGAGCCGCCCGGAAATGTGATTCGACTGGCCCTGATATTGGTCGATCTTCACATCAAAAGTGTTGATGTCCTGAGTAAATCGTGAACTCTCCAGATAGTTGTTGTTATATCTCTGCGCACCTGAAAGGTTTTGATTTGCGTTAGGCAACGGCAGAAGCGCCAGCAACCTTGCAGCCACTGGATCAATACGAGACGGATCAATCCTATTGCCCGGGAACTGTGTCCGCCCTTTTCCGCAGTTGCTGGGATTGCCGCCCGGAAGGCAATCGGCCACGTTACCTGACTGTGGATCGTAGATTTTGGTCAACGCCGGATCAGAGAAGTCGCCATTCCGCATTGCGGCTGTGGGAACACTGAGGCGCTGCAACTGACCCTCGTGATCGCTATTTCGCAGATAGTCCAGGAAGAAGAAGGTCTTATCTTTACGTATGGGACCGCCTAAAGCTCCACCCCAGTAATTGACTACTAACGGCGGAACCGTAAAAGGCCTCCCGGAAGTACCGAAGTCAAAGTAGTTTCGTGCGTCCAGCCGATTGCCGCGCCAAAGCTCAAACAAGCTTCCATGAAACTGATTCGTGCCCGACTTAAGGATTACATTAACAACTGCTCCCACAGCTGCGCCTTGTTCGGGATCGTAATTACTGGTAGTCACATCCACTTGCTGAATCGCTTCAGCTGGTGGAACATAGACCTGCAATAACCCGGTTCGTTCGTTATCGTTTACGCCTTCGATCTGGAAGTTATTTCCGAGACTCGATTGGCCGTTCACCTGACTGTTCAAACTGTTTTGCGGGTTGAAAAAGCGGGAGTGGTTGAATTCGGCGCGAGTAGCTCCAGGCACAAGATTAATCAAATTCTGGAAGTTACGATTGTTACCTAACGGTAGATCCTCAGCTTGCTTGGCGCTCAGTGTCGCGCCCGTTTTGGCCGTATCCGTTTGCAAAAGTGGTGGAGCACCAGTAACGGTGATGGTCTCTGTCACTTGTCCCGGCTGAATGGTGAAGTCGACGCGCTCGGTGCTGTTCACTAGCAGAGCAATACCGTCTTGCTGCTTGCTGGAGAAGCCCTGCTCCTGAACGCGTACCGAGTAAGTGCCCGGCGGCAAATTAGGGAAAGCATAGTAGCCGCTGGCATCGGTTGTCGCCGAACGGTTAGTACCCGTGCCAACATCGGTGATAGTTACTTGGGCTCCAGAAACGAGTGCCCCGCTCGAATCCGATATGGTTCCCACAACTGTTCCAGTCACAGCTTGCGCATTTGCTTGTGATTGGAACAGAACCGAAGACGCGCACAGAGCGAACGCAAGAACCCAAACTTTCATATTTGCCACCACCCCGAACGGTTAGTGACTTTATCACAGGTCTAGTTAGGGTGGAGGCCAAGGTGAGCTACTGGTTCATGAAGGTACAGAAAGTATTCTTATCGAGCAGCGACTTCGGAATCACAGTGTAACGTCCAGTCTGTCCATGCACGATGATAGGCCGCGCATTCTTCATAAAAATCGCGACTCGATCCGGGGACATGCAGAGGAACTGGACGATATCTCTTTCGGTATGCGGCGGCGCCGTTTCTTTCAGCGCCGGGATTCGGTAATCGAATAACTGCTTTCCGGTATCGCTGGAGTACCCCACAATGCGACCCGTGCGCTGGTAGTCACCGGGTTTTAATGCTGTATTTTCTTCTTGTACCAGAACAGTTCGGCCATCCGAGGAAAGATGCAGGTCTCTAGAGTCCGCATAAGGTGCTTCCCGGACCACAGTCAGCCGGCCGGGATTGTATCCCGTGACAACGGCAAATGCAGACGAATGCACGAAAGGGGTGCCCGCATAGAGCGAATACAACCGAGTGTCTTGTTGTTGGCCAGCTGAAGCGGAAGATACCTTTTTCTTACCCTCGCTAGAATCGAGAGCGAACGCGAGCTTACTCTTATCAGAGCCCGATAGGAAATAGTTGAGTTCATCCATCGAGACTTTTCGCGGAAACTGTAAGGGACGCGGAGATACAGGATTTAGTGCAGAACCCGTAATCTCAAAGGCATACTTCAAATTCTCAATGTGTCCCCCCGGTGCACTGCCGATCCCAACAGCTTTACGGTCGAAGCTTAATAACACTTGCGGCTGTTCGAGAGCAGGCAAGTCCTGCTTGCTGACAGGAACCATGGATGGCAACCGGTATTCGAGAAGACGATACGGCACTGGCTTTTCGAGTGGCTCGTCCAGCACGGACAGCACAAACAGCTTCTGCTGTTCTGGAAGGCCTAAGTGACTCACCGCTGTGTTGTAATTCAGGATTGGTACAAGCCCTTTGAGATCAGGGAAGGAAATCAGCTTGTCTTGGCGAAGATCTAGTTTGACTCCCTCTCCCCAATCGTTAAAGAAATAGACATATCGCTGCGTTTGAGCTGCACAGACCTGTACGGCGAGCAGGAATGCTAGCAAGAAGGTTGACGATACGAGTTTTCCCATAGCCAGCCGCTAGAAGGAGGCTTGTCTCTTCACGTTTTCGACGTAATTAGGATCGCCGATGGGCACATCTCTTCCATGAGCACGCCTATACCTCCTGGTCTTTGGCGTTCGAAGCCACAGCACGGTTGCCGTCAACGCCTTCTCATCTACCTCGCTGACTATAAGCTTTCCATTTTGATCTAGGAGCTTGTTGAAAATTCACCCGGCAAGTGACACCGAAACAGAAGTGAGCG
>CAXTWQ010000150.1:0-9819 GCA_964248065.1 uncultured Bryobacteraceae bacterium
ACCTGCGACTGATCCTGGTTGTCCGCTACCGCCAAGTAAATGGTCGCCTTCCCTGATGCCAATGACGCAAGCTCCAGGTGTACCAAGACGCGATTTCCTTCACGTACGGGATCGCTCAGGGTGATAGCAAGTTTACTCTGTCCAGTGGCCTTCGTTATCTCGGAACGAGCTTCAGATGCGTTGCTACCAACCAGTCCAGCCGCACCATCCACGACCAGCTCAGGAGTATAGACATTATCTTGGCCCAGCTTATCTGCGTAATCGCGCTGGCGACTACTGAACGCCGCTGAGGAGTAGGGATCGGACCAACCTCCATGGTTCCAGTAATCGACATGCTCGCTGAGCACGATCAGGTCAGCGCCTGCGATTGGCTGATTCTTGTCGAAGACCTGCAGGAGCTTATCAGCAGGCGGACAACTGGAGCAGCCTTCAGACGTGAAAAGCTCCAGCAGAACGGGAGTGCGATTTGGACTAACTCGGTCTGCCTGAACTGAAGCTGCGTTGGCCCATCCGGACCCTGCAGCTAGCAGGCCGATGGTGAGACTGAACTGAATTGCGAATTTCATGTTGCCCTCGTCTTAGCATTCGAATGCACGCTGAAAGAAGTTATCCTGGAGCCAAGAAATCCAACCAGTAGGCCACACGCCGCTCCCAAAACACACACACCTAGATGCCAGGTGAGGATGTGCCAGACATCGAGTATCGGGCAGTGCATCTCTAAAACACTGGTTCCAATTAGCCCGGCTAACATTCCGCATGTCGCCCCAGAGAGAGCCGGGCGAAGTACGAGGCCTCGCCGCAGCACAAGAGCGAAAAGAATGGCGGCAAGGATAGCGTAAGAGATACCCGCAGTCAGGCAGCTCATGCCGACTCGTATGAAATGCGGATCGTGCTCGTACCGGAAAACGCTCGCGAAGGCTATGCCCAACACCACTAAAACGCTCATGAGTCCAAATGCTGGCGGGAAGCGAAGCCGGGCTGCAGGCACCATCTGCACGACAGCAGCAAACGCCAGTAGTACCGCGCTTGCCGCCAAGGAGGTAACGACGGTAGCCCTTTGAAGAGATGTCAGGGCTTCCCAGCCGAAAGTGCCTAAGCGCAAAATACCGATGCCGAGCAAAACGGCAAAGATGGCCGCAAACAATGCCAGAAAAACCCAGTTTGGTGCCAGGGGTCGCACCGGTCGTAAGTCTTGCAGAAGAGTTTCTTGCAATTGTTTGATCGGTAGTTCGGGAACGATAAACACCGGCTGTTCATCTAGAGAGTGAAGGAGCGCCCTGCAACGCTGGCATTCCGCTACATGTATTCTGGCTTCTTTCGGCAAAGTTTCTGCCATGTCACGCAGACCTTGGTCTAAAGCGTGATCGAAATCTGCGCAATGATTTTGGCTGCTCATATTTTCCGAATAACTTGGTTCGTGTTGGGGTCCGTAAGGTAATCACGCAATCGTTCGTACGCACGGTGAGCTTTCTGCTTGACCGCGCCAACAGTAGAGGACGTGATCCGAGCTACTTCCTCCAGGCTCAATTCGTTTACCTTGAGAAGCGTCACCACTTCCCGTTGACTTTCCGGCAACTGCGCCATCAGAGTTTCGAAGCCCGGCGAAGATTTTGCGTAGCTGGCTGCAACAGGACGAAATGCCGGCTCGGGTGGAAGCTCCATGGCCTGTTCGTGTTGAGAGAGTCGGCGGCGCTTGCGATAGCTATCCACGCGCACGTGCCTTGCAATTGCATAAAGCCAGGGAAGAACCGGCTCCCCCGGACGGTAAGAATGACGAGCAGCATGAATCTTCAGCCATACATCCTGTAATAAGTCTTCTGCTTCTGACCGGCTGCCCATTTGGCTTGCAAGAAAGCGATATAGAAGAGGACTCACCACCTTGACAAGCGCCAACGTGGCTTCGCTGTCGGCAAGTTGATAACGAATCATCAGATCGTTCAGGTCTGGAACTGAATCAGACGTTGCCAAACGGCTTAGCTTTGCTCCTCACTGTGCTTTGGTTCAAATAAGAGTTCGATTCGCACCTGAAAAATGTCACGCACGATACGTCACTTTGGTGCTAGTAATTGTCCGCTCCTCAAAGGAAAGAAGGACAGCCTTGTGCCTGAGAGAACTTCGGTTCCTAGGAGATGCCTGTGCTATCGAGCAGTTTGCGGCTTCTTAAGTGTCAGCTTAGCCCGACCTTATGATTTCTGAAGTCACCAAGTCCCATTCCCGAAGCTCGGAGTTCAAAGTCTTAAACTAGTTTGGGACGACCAATCTGTGCTAGACCCTCGATTTCATGAACGCAGCCGACAGCTGGCACAAGTTGACCGATTTTGCGAACCGCTCGCGTCAGGCGGTCCCTTTCAGAGGTTGTCAGAGGGCCATGCCAGAGATCAACGCCTTTCACTTCGGATTTCCTAAGTCAGGCCTTCTAACATCTATGCCGCGCTTCCTTCTGCTCTGTTGTCTTTCGCTTTGGCCGCTGGCAGCATCGTTAGTCGATCGCATCGCCATTGTGGTTGACGGACGTGTCATCACTGAATCTCAAGTAGATGAAGAGATCCGCGTCACCGCTTTCCTGAACCGGCAAAAAACGCAGTTTACCCGCGAGGAACGTCGTGCCGCAGCCGATCGCCTGATTCAGCAAGCTCTTATCCAGCGCGAAATGCGACTGGGCCGCTATCCTTCGCCTACCGATGAGGAGGTGGGCAGGTATTACGATGGTCTGGCCGAAACTCTCGGGGGCAAAAAGCCGTTGGCTGCCGCTTTGGAGAGCGCTGGGCTGACTACAGAGGTTGTAAAAGCTCATATGGCTTTGCAGTTGACCAGCTTACGGTTTATTGAGTACCGGTTCCGCCCCAATTTTGAGATCTCTGAACCCGAAATCGCCGCTTTTCAAGCGCGCCAGAGTGTTCCGTCTCCTCACGATGCGGTCCGGCAGACCTTGATTGAGCAGCGGACCGACGAAATCCTCAGCGCCTGGCTGGAGGAGACGCGCAAACAAGTCGACATCGAATATCTTGATTCCACGCTTCAGTAACTATGCAGTCTGTTCGCCGTCTTCTCGAAGTCACAGCCGTCGCCAGCGTGATTGCTCTCTTGGTGGCCGCCGCAATGATCGTGGTCCTTCGATCAACCTCTTTCAGCAACTACGTTCGCGGCTCCGTCCTTGCAGCCTTGGAGAAAAACACTGGCGCACGCGCAGATATCCGGTCATTTGAGTTCGATTGGCAAAACCTCACCGTGCACGTGCGCGGACTTACCTTGCACGGGACTGAGACTACAGGGGAGCCACCACTGCTGTCCGTGCCGGCTCTCGACGTGCAACTGAAGATTCTTTCTCTTCTTGGGCGCCGAATGCAGATTCAGTCCCTTTCGATGCAAAGTCCGCGTCTCCAAATCTTTGTACGGCCGGATGGCTCTACGAACCTGCCCGGACCCAGCGTGGATGCATCCTCAATCGGCGAAATTGTCCGTCAACTTTTGCTTGTCCAAATCCCCACAGTCGAAATTCATAACGGAGAAGCACAGATCAACGATCAACGGATATCTCTAAACCTTGTCAGCCGTAATGTCCAGCTAGCCCTTGCTTATCGGCGCACTCAACAGCACTTTGAACTTGCCGTACACTCGGACAGCCTGCAGTTGGAATGGAACGCGCAGTGGTACAAAGGCGCAGTTGCTCTTGCTGCAACCTTGTGGCGTAACGGAGTGTCCGTCCAGGATGCGCGGTTTGATACTCCGGATCTTCACCTGGCCTTAAGTGGTCAGATGCAGAACTTTGTCAGCCCCACTGTCGACTGGCATCTGCAGTCCCGATTTGCGACCGCCCAGCTGGCACGGACTCTCGACATTGAGAAGGAGCTATACGGAGGTGCGATCGCCGTGGAAGGCTCCGGCCACAAGGGTCCGAATGTACCGCTCGCGTTCTCGGGAGAAATGACGGCACACGGCCTCAACGCCCGCATTCAGCAGATCACGCTTCACAACGCCACGGTGGCTTCCCCCTTGACGGCTGACCTCGCTACCCTGCGACTTACGAAGGCAGAGGTCACGACACCCGAAGTTCATTTCGCCGGGCAAGCGGAGCTTACGCATCTCCGCGACTTGCGTGTCATTGGTCTAATGCGACGCATTGACGTGCCTACCGTAATCTCTTCCGTCATGGGCCGCCCGCTGCCGGTGGCCGCTACTGCTGCGGGTCCGCTCGAACTTTCAGCGACGCTGCTCCCGCACGCCCGCGACCTCACTGCTGCCACGGATCTTCAACTCACTGCAGGGTCCGGCGCCCTGCCGGTTTCCGGGGACCTGCACCTCTCTTACCGCCAAAAGACCGGCACTCTGGAATTTCGTCCTTCCCGGCTCTCTCTGCCTCATACGATTCTGTCAGCAACCGGTCTTCTTCCATCAAAGTTGCAATTTGCACTGGAGTCTACGAATCTGATTGATCTGACAACTCTGCTTGCGTCCAGCGGGCACAGCTTTCCGCTGCTGCCTCTTCCCGTGCTGTCCGGCTCGGCACGGGCCAGCGGCACACTTTTTGGAAACAATGGCAAGCCCTCGTTAACCGCCTCAATCGCGGCAAATGGGTTCGTTTGGGAAGGACAGGCTGTCGATCTCTTTAGTGCTGATTTGGCCGCTACCACAGATGAGCTGGCTCTTCGTCATCTGATAGTGCGATCCCCGCTTGGGTCATTGGCGGCTGACTTTCAAACCCAGTTCTCTTCCGGCCGCCTGCAATCAGCCGGTCGGTTTTCCGCGTTTCATGTTGATTCATTTCTTCGGCTTGCTGATCCCAGGCAAGCGCCAATCATCTCTGGAGGACTCGCGGATGGCACATTCAGCTTGGACGGAACACTCTCGAATCCGCAAGGCTCGGCGGAACTGACCGCTCATCACGTTTCAATCAGGGGCGAGCCAACCGATTCACTCCACGCTAGCCTCACGTTGCACCAGTCAAGCCTTCAGATTGCCCAAGGATGGCTTCGTTTCGCAAAAAGCGAGGTCGATTTTTCCGGTTCTTACCTTCGTGCGGGCGAAAGCTGGGAACGAGGTGCTCTCAGACTCAACCTGGACGCCGACGCAGTTCCGCTTCCGCACCTGCAGCCCTTGCTTCCCGCGCTCCCCAATGTTTCCGGAACACTCACCGTGCATGCTCAGGCCATCACCGAAGTCGGTCTTGGCCGGCTCACTCCACGGTCGCTCGCGGGCAAACTCACTTTGCAGAACCTGGCGTTCGATCAGGTTCCAGCCGGCAATCTTCGACTGACGGCCACCACTAGCTCCGGGCAGATTCACGCAGATCTCACCGGCGATCTTCGTGGCAGCCCCATTTCAGGCAACACCGATCTACAAATTGCTCCCGGTACGCCCGCTATTGGCGAACTGCACTTTGCCGGCCTGAATCTGGAGTCTCTCGCCGCCACGCTCCATCCTAAACTTAGCCTTCCGCCGCTGACCGGAACCGCCGCTGGTGACCTTTCCTTTTCCGGCCCGCTAGAAAGGCCACGTCAAGTTCACGCTCTTCTGCGTTTGCAACATGTCGAGGTCAGCGATCCTGGCCTGCAGCGCCTTTCCGGTTCCCGCGCCATTCCGCAGTTGCTTTTCCAGAACCAAGGGCCGGTCACTATTGAGATTGCGGACGGAGTCGCCAAGGTCCGCCAGTTAGAACTTGCCGGGCGAGACACCCATCTGGCTCTATCAGGGACCGCTACACTTGCCGGCTCCGGCGCGCTTGCTCTCCATCTGAATGGCGCGCTCAATCTGCGCTCGTTGCAGACACTCTATCCCCAGTGGCAGATCGGGGGAGCGTCAACCATCACGGCTTCAATAGCGGGCACGCTCGCCAATCCCACAGTGGCCGGGTCCGCTCAGTTGGTGAACGGAAGCGTGGTTTCGCCCGACCTGCCGAACGGGCTCAGCAACCTGCATGGGACCATTCGTTTCGATGGAAACCGGGCCACACTGGAAGGGGTGGAAGCTCATACCGGCGGTGGCCAGGTAAGCCTTTCCGGCTTCGCCACCTATGCGCGCAATCGCTCAATCATTTATCGTTTGGAAGCGCGCGGGCAAAACGTTCGTGTCCGCTACGCAAACGGCATCAGCGTCACAGGCAATAGCCAACTTAGTCTCGCCGGTACCGAATCGCAGGCGCTCCTGACCGGAAGTCTTACAGTTTCCCGGATCGTCTTTAACCCCAGCACTGATCTTGGCAATCTTCTGGCTCTTACTGCCAACTCGCCAGCTTCAGCCGTCGATAGCCGCAGTGACTTCCTTTCCCGGCTTGGGCTCGACCTGCGCATTGACAGCTCGCCCGACCTCCAACTCGACACTGCCTTGAGCACCGGCATTCAGGCCGAGATCGATTTACAGCTCCGTGGCACTCCTCGGCAGCCCATTTTCCTTGGCAGTATCGAGGCAAATGAGGGCGATATCAAAGTCTTTGGCAGCCGTTACACCATCAATCGCGGCCAAATCAGCTTTACCAATCCAGTCAAAATCGAGCCTGTTCTCGACCTCGATCTGCAAACCCAAACCCGCGGCATCACGGTTGACATCACCGTTTCCGGCACGCTGGGCAAGCTCAATCTTAATTACCGTTCCGACCCGCCCTTACAGCCCCGCGACATCATTGCGCTGCTCACTGTCGGGCGCACACCTGATATTGCTTCTAATGTTCCGAATGTTCAGGTCACCAATGACGCCAGTGTTTTGCAATCGGGCGCGAACACTGTCCTCGGCCAAGCCATCTCGCCCGTTTCCAATCGTTTGTCCAAGCTCTTCGGCATCACAAACATCAGAATTGACCCGCTCGTGCAGGGCATCGCTAACACACCGCAAGCGCGCCTCACGCTGGAGCAGCAGGTCTCGCGCCAGATTACCGTTACCTACGTGACCAATCTTTCGCAAATGTCTGAACAGGTATTTCGGGTGGAGTACTCTCTCAGCCCCCAGTTTTCCCTGGTTGCCTTGCGCGACGACAACGGAGAGTTCGGCATCGACATCCTCTATAAAAAACGGTTCAAATAGAGAGATGAAGCTTCGGGCAGCACAAGGCAAGCTCAAGATCGAACACAGCATCATCGACGGCCTGCGCCCGGTGCTCGAACGCTTCTTGAAGAGCAATGGTGACGTGCGCTCCGTCATTCCTGGCGTGATCCGCCGCGTCCGCGATGCGAAAGGCGTCGTGCCCACAGTGCGCCTGACCGTTCCTACAACCAACGGCTGGAAAGCCATTGCGCTCAGCGCCGGTGCCCGGCAGGAACTTTTTATCAGCACCGATTTGTCAAAGGAGGACATCGAGCGCGCCATGGCCAAAGCGCTGGAGCCGTAAGTATGCTGTTGCGTTGGCTTCTGCTTGTGTCACTCACTTTCCCGGCTCTGGTGAGCGCCGCTGAGCCGGTCACCTTTAATAAGGATCTTGCGCCGTTGGTATACAGCCGCTGTGCGCCTTGTCATCATCAGGGCGGTATCGGACCATTCCCGCTGCTCTCTTATGAGGACGTCCGCAAGCACGCCGCCCAAATTGCAAGCGTTACGCAAAGCCGCTACATGCCGCCATGGCCGCCGGACCCTGGCAGCGCCGATTTCAAGGGCGACCGTCACCTGACCGGCGCGCAAATCCAGCTCATTGCAGATTGGGTGAAAGCCGGCCATCCCGAAGGCGCCTATCACCCCGCTCCACCTCCTCCCACCTTCAGCAACCAATGGCAGATGGGGCCGCCCGATTTGATCCTCCGCATGCCTGAGCCGTTCCAGATGCCTGCCGCCGGTCCGGACTTGTTCCGAAATTTCATCATTCCGGCTAACTTGAAAAAGACGCGTTATGTCCGCGGCTTCGAACTTCGTCTAAACAATAAGCGAGCTGTTCATCACGCCAATGTCGTGCTCGATCGGACCGAGTCGTTGCGCCGCCGCGATCGCGAGGACGGGCACCCCGGTTTTCCCGGCATGGACGTCACTACCGAGGCCGCCCCCAACGACTTTGACCCTGACTCGCACTTTCTGTTCTGGAAGCCGGCTACTGTGATTCAGCCCGAACCAGCCAACAGGAGCTGGCGCTTAGATCCCGGCACCGACCTGATCCTCAATCTTCACCTGCAGCCAACCGGAAAACCCGAAGCGGTTCAAGCCGAGATCGGACTCTACTTCACCGCACAGCCACCGACGGAGCACCCGATGCTGATTCAGCTCGAGCACGATGGTGCGCTGCACATTCCGCCGGGCGCACGAAACTTCACTGTCGAAGATCACATTACTTTGCCTGTGGATGTCGATCTGCTCGCCATTTATCCGCATGCGCACTACCTGGGAAAAGTGATCGAGGCCTGGGCTACGCTGCCCAATGGACGCCGACGCTCGCTGATCCGTATTCCTGATTGGGATATCAATTGGCAAGCCACTTACGAGTACCGTCAGCCGATCTATCTACCGAAAGGCACAACCGTCGCCATGCGCATCAGCTACGACAATTCGGCAGCAAACATACGCAACCCAAACAGTCCGCCGGTGCTAGTCGAGGCTGGTAATCGCAGCCAGGACGAGATGGGCCATGTCTGGCTGCAGGTTCTGCCCCGAACCAACGGTGGCGGCGAAGATGGGCGTTGGGCTCTGCAGCAGGCCTCCATGGAGCGCCGCCTGCAAAAGTATCCAGACGATTTTCTGGCCCACTACAATTTGGGAGCTTTTCAGCAGTCGGCAGGCAAGCTCGATGAAGCCGCACGGTCATACGAGCAGGCTGTGCGGCTCGATGTGAAGAATGCAACCGCGCGTAACAGCTTAGGAGCAGTTTTGATGCAGCAGGACCGGTTTCCTGAGGCGATTCAACAGTTACAGGATGCCCTCCGCATCGATCCCCAATACCTGAACGCTCGCTATAACCTGGCCCGTTCCCTAGGGGCAACCGGTGATCTGGCTGGCGCGGAAGCGCAGTTCACCCAGCTGCTTGCTGCCAAGCCAGACGACGGCCCGGCCCAGCAGGCACTTGCGTCCCTTTATCTTTCGGAAAAACGCTACGAGCCTGCGCTCCTTCATCTAAAAGCAGCGGCAAGCCTGAGTCCCTCCGACGCTGATCTTCAAGGAAATTTGGGTGCATTACTAGCCATGACCGGCGACTTGCCAGCAGCAATTAGTGCGTTCGAGACCGCGCTCAAGCTGAATCCCGATCAACCAATTGTTCGAAAGAATCTAGACCACGCCCGGGCCCAAATGGCCTCCCGATTTTGATGGGCGTTTATTTGTGTTCATCTGCGGCCATATTGTTCTGCCTGAGTTTCTCCAAGAGTGCCCGTCCCTCCTCGCGTTTTCCCTGCGCCACCAGCGTCTGTCCAAGCAAGTAATTTGCCTCCTGGTTATGCGGATCAATGGCTACGGCACGGCGCAGGATTCCCTCGGCGTTTCCGTAACTGGCCTGTTTGAAGTAGCATTTGCCAAGTAAGATGTAAGGCCCGCTATACTCTGGGTTCAGCCAAACCGCCCGCTGCAGGTTCGGAATTGCTTGCGCCCACTGGTCACCACGCGTGTAGGCATCCCCCAGGCGATACCAGGCTTTGGCCAGATTGGGATTCAGTGCCAGTTCCTTCTGCATCTCGGTGATGCCGTCGGCTGACCGGCCCCGAAATATTGCGATCTCACCAAGTAAAAAGTGCGCTTCCGGCAATCGCGGGTCGATGGCCAGTGCGGCTTCCACCTCTTTGGCAGCCTCAGTATCAAAGTCTTTTTTGAGCATCATCTGCCCAGCCATCAGATGACCGGCTGCCGAGTCGGGTCTGACACCGAACAAACGGGCGAAAGCCACCTCAGCCTGCGAGGCCTGATGAGTCTGCAGGTACGCGT
>CAXTWQ010000151.1:0-9688 GCA_964248065.1 uncultured Bryobacteraceae bacterium
ACTCAGCAAGCAGGGTTTCGCCTCGAGAAAAGTTGTTTATACCTGAAATCCAGAGTTTGGCACGGGATTCGATCTTCACAGCAGCCAGCGCAGATTCATCACTAGTAAGACTGATGCTCTGGTATCCCGACATGTCGTGGGTGATGTCGCGAAGACTGCCCGTTCGGATGTCGATCTGACGAATTTGGGTGCGCCCTTCAGGTTCTGTTCCGGTAGCCAGCGAAAGGATAATTGATCGGCCATCGCTAGTCCACCAGGGATGCCTTGTGATGTGCCAATCTGGCAAGTTAAGAACGCGTGATTGACCGCTGGGGGAGATGAGGTGGAGCGTTGCACGGTCGGCGAAGTAGATGGCGGCAATCAAATTCGTGCGGACTGACCAAGCAATCTGGCTGATAATTTGCGCGTCGACCGTCGACGTGAGTTCACGCAAGTGCGAGCCATCGGTAGAACAGATATAGACGCCACTCTCGGTCTTTTCGCGGCCGTGGTACTGGATAGGGCGGAAGCGTACGAAAGCAAATTGATCGCCTTTCGGAGAAAACGTGACTGGGCCGTCGATGTCAACTAGCAGCGGTTTATCGGGCGCATCGCCCACCAGGGGCACAACGTAAAGCTTACCGAGCAGGTCCGGGCCTTCTGAAACCACGTATAGCTGGTTATCGGGTGAGAAACGAAGTCCGAGATAATTAACCTCGTGCGCGGGAATCTTTACCTGCTCGGTGGCGGTGTTTAACTGGGATAAATAGAGCGTTTGCAAGCCATGCGGGTCACCGGCGGCATAGGCAAGATAGCGTCCGTCCGGGGAAATACAAGAGAGGATGACTTGGCCGTTCATGGTGACTTGACGGACTTTGTCGTACTGAAACCAATCCGGGCGGAGCAAGATGTCCCGCAAAACGAACTGCCAGAGCGCGAGCAGAAGCACTGAGGCAACAAGACCAACGGAGATCCAGCGCAAGCGGCGACGGCTGCGCCTAGGACGAAGACTGACCGGTCGCGGAGTGGATTGACCGCCGGGGCGATGGATAGCGCCCAGAGCAGAAAGCAGTTCGCGGGCATCTTGAAAGCGGGTTGCGGGCTCTTTAGAGAGCGCGCGGCGAATCACGTCGCCCAAGCGGGGGGGCAGCGAAAGATTGGAAGGTAATTCAGGAACGGGTTGATCGCGGATGCGGTCGAGAACCTGCTCTTCCGTCGCGCCATCGAAAGGCAGCCGATGGGTGACCAGTTCATAGAGGATGACGCCAAGGCTCCAGATGTCGGCACGGCCATCTACGACACCACCGTTCGCCTGCTCGGGCGACATGTAGTGGACTGTGCCGACGGCCGTACCTGGGCGAGTCAGTTCGAGATCAGCCGGCCTGCCCTTGCGTGTTGGGCGGCTCAGCCGTTTAGCCAGACCAAAGTCGATCACTTTGACGTAGCCGTCCTCGCGAATCATGATGTTGCTCGGCTTCAAGTCACGGTGGACGATCCCGGCTGCATGGGCGGCTACGAGAGCTGAGGCTACTTGCGTAGCAATGTCGAGGGCGGCAGATACAGAGACCGCATCGCGCTCCATAGCTACGCGAAGCGTGGCGCCTTCGACGTATTCGCACGAGATAAAGTGTTCGCCATCGATCTCGGCGACTTCGTGAATCGTGAGAATGTTCGGATGATTGAGAGATGAGGCGGCTCGGGCTTCGCTTTGGAGGCGATTGAGCATGTCGGGGTCAGAGAGAAGGTCGGGAGATAGGAATTTCAGTGCGACATGGCGGCCCAGGCGGGTGTCGAAGGCAAGATAGACATGACCCATACCGCCGGTGCCAAGCTTGCGGATGATGTTGTAGGACCCGAGGCGACGGCCCTCGTGGTTAGAAGCAGTTGGTGGATCGGGTTCGTCTTGAGTAGGCGGAGTCGTCGGGCCCCTGGTGAGCCGCAGAAGCGTTTTAGTGATCTCTTCGCGTAGCCCCGCCATAAGTGATTACAGCTGTCGTACAACAGCGTTCTCGTATTGTCTCTCAACCGACTAACCGAATGCCGGTCAGTTGGAACCAGACGACTTGCCGTGCCGATTCGTCCGAGACTAAGCTTTCACGTGAAGGCTGTTGTGAATGGCATAGAGCGCTAGCTCGAGACGGTCAGATACTCCGAGCTTGTCGAACACATTATGAAGATGATTCTTCACAGTTTGCTCGGTAATGAACATTTTTTCGGCAATCTCTTTATTTTTGTAGCCCTGGGCGATCAGGACGATGATCTCGCGTTCGCGCTGGCTCAGCTGAGCGCGTTCACGAGTCGGCTTACCGTTTGAGGACGCCGAGTTGGCGCCAGCATGGGCCGCCGGAAACTCCTTAGGCGAGGCAAAATGGCGAATTACAGCGGCAGTGGTGGTGGAATCCAGCCAAATCTCACCAGCAGAGACGCGCTGAATACTTTTCTCAATGAGCGCGGTGGCCGTTTCTTTCAGCAGAATGCCGGAGCAGCCAAGCTTCATGGCCTCGACAAAGTCATCCTTGCTGTCGGCGGTGGCAAATAGGAGTACTTTTGTCCTGGAGGCCCGAGTCTGAACGCTGCGCAGAACGGTTAGGCCGTCAACACGCGGTAGACGTAGATCGAGCAGAACCACATCAGGCTCCAACTGGACGACCTTATCAATTGCTTCAACGCCATCTAAAGCTTCACCAATCACCTGGATATGCGGGTATTGGCTTAAGACGCTGCGCAGGCCTTCCAGCACGATGGGCTGAGAATCAGCGATGAGAACGCGAATTAGTTGTGTAGACATCCACTCTTCCTCAAGTGAACCGGCGAGGCTAGTACTCTCATACTCCTACGGCTAGAACACCGGACGTTAACAGGTGGGCGGAGATGAATTTCATGTGAATAGTCTTGCAACTTGGGGTCCTAAAGACGGCTCTCTGCCCACCTAAGGTACTATTCGGCTCAAATCGTTGGTTTCTTTAGAGGAACTTTTGGATTTTACACGATCACCCGGTTGTGGTACTCCGGTTTGGGCCAAGTTTGCCTGCATTGGACAACGTACTAGCTATATGGAACCAGGTGGGCCAACACATGCCTGCCTAAGATAGCTGTATGGCCAAAATGTCGATCCGCGATTTAGACCTCAAAGATAAGACGCTCTTCATCCGAGTCGATTTCAATGTACCGCTGAGTGCGGACGGCAAAGAGATAACGAGCGATAAGCGAATTAGAGCTTCATTGCCGACGATTCAGTATGCGATTGAACACTGCGCGGCGGTAATCCTGGGCAGTCATCTGGGACGGCCTAAGGGAAAGCCGAATGCGACGATGAGCCTGGCGCCGATCGCTGTGCGGTTGAGCGAGTTGCTGGGCAAACCTGTCGCGATGGCGCCGGATTCCGTGGGACCGACTCTGGCAGCAATGAAGCCGAAGGCTGGTGAGGTACTGCTGCTAGAGAATCTGCGGTTCCACCCTGAAGAAGAGGCTAACGATTCCGAATTCTCGAAACAGTTGGCTTCGCTGGCCGACTTGTATATCAATGATGCATTCGGGTCGGCGCATAGGGCGCATGCTTCCACAGTGGGCATGGTGTCGTATTTACCGGTGGCGGCGGCTGGTTTCCTGATGGACCGGGAGATTGAATGGCTTACTAAAGTGACGCAAAATCCGGAGCGGCCGTGCGTAGCGCTGCTCGGCGGAGCCAAGGTATCGGACAAGATTGAGGTTATCGAGAATCTGAGCAAAGTTGTGGATCGCCTGTTGATTGGCGGAGCTATGGCCTATACGTTCATGCGGGCAAAGAACGAAACAACGGGTAAATCGCTGGTGGAAGCCGATAAGGTTGAGCTGGCCAAGCAACTGCTGACATCCACAGGCGATAAAATTCTGCTGCCGACGGACCATGTTGTGGTGCGCGAGATTAAGCCTGGGGCGGCGCACGAGGTGGTCCAGAAGATTGCGGACGATCAGATTGGCGTAGATATCGGGCCAGAGACGGTAGCGCAGTTTGCCCAGGTGATTGCGGGCGCGAAAACTGTAATTTGGAACGGCCCGATGGGAATATTCGAAATGCCGCCATTCGACCGGGGCACAGTGGAACTGGCCAAAGCGGTAGCAGATTCATCGGCAGTGTCGGTGGTGGGTGGCGGTGATTCAGAGAAAGCGATCAAGAGTGCGGGCGTCTCGGACCAGATTTCACACGTTTCGACGGGCGGCGGAGCTTCGCTTGAGTTTCTGTCAGGGCTGGAGTTGCCCGGCGTGGCAGTGTTGAGCGAGAAATCGGGTACGGCGGGGTAAAGATTCATCTTCCCTTTTGTTATGAGCTCCGGCATGGCTGGACTCTACAGGCCGAGCCACTGACCACAAGAACGATTGGAAGGCCTACGGCACCTCGCGAATTCGATGTAATTCTTACGGATCAACGGGGTTCACCGGGCGCCAGACCATTCAGCATTTCAGCCGATATGCGCCGGCCGTCGTCCGCGGGGCCATCGCCGGCCGAAATCGAGAAAAGCTTGAAGCCTTAGCCGCAGGCATTCCAGTCCTGGTAGCAAGATCAACTGATCTGGAGGAAGCTACCAATCTTGCTTCGCGAACGCGAGTGATGCTGTCGACCGCGGGTCCATTTGAACTGTATGGCGACCAACTGGTTGAGGGTTGTGTTTACAGCCAAACGCACTACGTCGACATCACAGGCGGGGTCGTGTGGGTCCGCTCACTTATCGACAGGTTCCATCAGAAGGCTGAACGAGAAGGTACGCGAATCATCCCCTTCTGCGGCTTCGACTCGGTTCCGGCGTATATCGGCGTTGGGCTCTTGTCAAAGAAGCTCGGGCCTGAAACGACTTAGGCAAAAGGATACTTCCCAGCGAAACAGCAGAGGTGAAGTTGTCCGGCAGAGGAGATCCGGCGAACCGAACTACGGTCTTGTGCGTTTGCGAGAGTGCTCTCGCACTCGCGTGCGATTCCGACCAACTTCCTCCTCGTGGTGGGGTCCTAACGCCAAGCGTGGGGATTGGTGAAGCGCTAGTCTATTGATTGCGCGACAGAGGCATGCAAATTTCAGCCAGCTCCGAGTGACAAGGATCTTAACTAGACGCGGGCCTTATCGGACAGATAAGGCCATTTGATGATCGCGCGTTGTTCAGGCGTAAGATCAGCCGACTTTGAGCAGGAGCTTACCGGTGGTGTTTCGCGCTTCGAGTTCGCGATGTGCCGTTCCGGCTTCAGCAAGACTCGACTCCGGGCCATAATGGATGCGAAGCCAGCCTTCTTGAACCCCTTGCACAACTTGGTGAAAACGCTCCGTATACTCCTCGCGGGCTCTGACATAAGTGAATAGCTCTCCAATGCCAATCCGCAAGGCCCGTTCGAAGGCCGATTTGGTCAGACCTTCCGGCTGCCCGCTGGCAAATCCGTAAATGACGGCCCAACCATGAACTCTGATCACTTCCTGACTTCTACCGAAAGTGTCTTTGCCGACGCCATCTATGACGTAGTCAACGCCCTTGCCGTTTGTAAGCTCCTGAACGGCGGGAACGAAGTCTTGCTCGGTGTAGCGAATCATATGATCTGCTCCAGCCCGCTTCGCTAATTGCTCTTTTTCCTCTGTTGAGACAGTTCCGATTACGGTTGCGCCCAGATGCTTGGCCCACTGCACCAGCAGTAATCCGACGCCACCAGCGGCTGCGTGAATTAATACAGTGGAACCAGGCGTTATCGACGCGTACTCGTGTGAGAGATACTGCGCCGTGATGCCTTGCAAGGGCAATGCAGCGCCCTCCCGCAATGTTAGTCCGTCTGGTAAGGGAAGAACTCGATCGGCTGCTATGACCAATTCTTCGGAATACGAGCCGACCTGCAGGTCGAGCCATACTACCTGGTCACCAATCTTCAACTCCGGCACGTCCGGACCGACTTCGATCACAGTTCCGGAGCCTTCCATGCCAGGTGTGCCGGGAATGGGCATGGGGTAGAGACCGCGCCGGTGATAGACGTCCAGAAAATTCACGCCGGCGTAAGCCACTTGGACGCGCACCTGCCCTGCTTCCAAGTTGCGGGACCGGGCCTGGCGAAATTGCAGCACCTCAGGTCCACCAGTTTGCTCTACTACGATTGCGTTCATCATTTCTCCCCTCGATCTACGGTAGATGTGATGAGAACGCTAAAGCTTGTATGAATCCGGCGAACGTTGCAGGTTTACGGCAGGAAACAGGAGCAATGGCTGGCGAACCGCAACAGTGCAGCGGTTTTGATCTCGATACTGCCGGGGCGTCACACCCATGTGGCGGCGAAAGACGTTTTGAAAGTGGCTCTGATCGGAAAAGCCGAGTTGGCGGGCCAAGCCGGCCGCGGGCGTATCGGAGCGGATCAGGAGTTCGGCTGCGGCGTCCACTCGCGCTTTCATTAAGTAACGATGCGGCGGCAACCCAGTGGTCTGTCGAAAGGCGCGCGCAAAGTGGTCGGGATGGAGGCGAGCGAGCGCCGAGAGTTCCTGGAGGGATGGGGTACGGCTCAGATCATCACGCATGCGATCGATGACAGATTGCAAACGCCAGCCGGCCAGACCTCCAGCGCGTGCCACGCGTTGAAACGGAGAGCCTGTGGGGTTCGCTGAATAAGCGGTACAGAGCCGGATGACGAGCGTTCGGCTTAGCAGTTCCGCAAACAGAGGCCCTGATGGATTCCCAGCCTTGATTTCGGCCAGCAATGCGGCAAGAAGGTGTGACACCTGACTGTCCATTGCATTCAGGTAGCGACCCGGCAATATATGGCAATCGAAACTCAGCTCACTAATGCGACTCCACCAGTCAGTCTCAAAACCAACAAAGGTAATCTGCCGCCGAGTGGACCAGCGAGCAGCTGGATGTAGGCCCGCAGGAGACAGGCAGAATGAGCCTTCACGTAGATTATGCGTTTGAACTTCGTCGTATTCCCCGATCTCAATCGGCCCGCCCCGTTGATCATGGAATGTTAAGACATGCCGGTTTGTCACCTGGCTTGGCATGGCAATCGAGCTGCAATCGTGAGTTTCAATTTCGATTGGACCCCATCCCAGGCCATGGCTGGAGGCTAGTGAAGGCTGAGCGAGGAACATCATCTAGCGATGTCGATGACCGTAGGCATTATTTGGGTTCCAGGCCTAGAGCAGATTGTGGCGCATTTAGTTCGAGTGTACGGCTTACTTATGCGATTCGGCCGAACTCGAACCTAGATCGCGCAGTCGGTTGCGTGTCAGCCGAAGTTCGCACTGTAAGCGTTTGGGCTCTGAAACGATTTTGGCGCATGTGGTTTGAAGATATGTTTCCCAAGCACGCTGAGAGTCGCCAACTGTCAAGGCATCCGTCAGATCAGGCTGTGACTGTAGCTGCGACAGCTGCTGAGAAAGCGTATGCCGGGCGTCTTGGAGCTGTCCAGTTAAACAATTGACTTGACCGGGATTCGGAGTCTCTGAGTCACAGTTGTCACGGGTGAAGTGAATATAGTCGACAACCTTCTGATGCGAGACGGGATCTTCGAACAGCGTGACTGCGATTTTGTCGTTAATGCCGACGGTCTGCGGTGGGGGAAAAATAGGGGGCTGCGCCCGGTGCCACTCAGTTGGGTTTTGCAGTTCCAAGTTCTTGGCGTTTGTTGGCAGTGGGGTGAACATTACACGAAGTTTTTCTTTCGTTTGGTCTAGTGGATCAATGTTCATGTCGTATCCAAAGTACTCATGTGTTTGCTCGTCAGTTTGGTAGCGCCTCATGCCAGGCCGGGCATTCTCAAGGTTAGTGATTCCGGACCGTCCATGAAAAGTGGGTTCAGGCGCAGGCGGCTCTAGTTTGGAATCGAACCAAATGGTGATACCCAAGTTTGAGTTCATGACATTTCCAGAAACGTCATATTGCGCTGGTAACAACGTGCATCCGGCAAGGGCCATAGCGAGGCTAACGAGCACTTTCATAGTTACTCCTTACAATATGGATCTCCAAACGCTTGACGGGCTGAAGACCTGCCGACCGTTCGGCACGAGAGTTCACCTGCTTCGGGGTGACAATGGCCCATCCAAACAGCAACGTAATCAGACACATGGCAATCGCCGCTACCGGTACGGGGACTTGGATTGTTCCTCTCAATAGCCAACTTCGCCAGGAGCTGCCACTGCTATCCAGCATTCGCCGTTCGAGGTTTCCCGGAACGTCGGGTGCAGGCCACGAGGCTAGCAGTTCGTCCAAGTCTCGATCACTCATTGGTTCCATACTTCTCCCCAGTTCTGACTGCTGCCGGACTGAGCGGGGACAGCATGCGCTTAAGGTTCTCCCTGCCCCGATGCAGCCGCGCCTTCACCGTGCCGGTCTCAACACCAAGCGCCTCAGCGATGTCTCGCAGTGATAGTTCGTTGTAAGTAGCTAGGATTACGGCTTCGCGCTGTAGCGGTGGAAGGCTACGCACTGCAACCGCGACGGCCTGCTCGCGGTTTTGATCCGCAAAGGGCAACGGTTGCGCTACGAACGCATCTTCAGCCAGTGGACTCCAGCGGTGCTCGTGCCGCCAGCGCTTCCAGAGTAAGTGCCGGGCCGTTCCCAGTAGTAGAGCCCGGAGAGAACCGCGCGCTTCGTCCCGTTCGATATCGCCCCGCAGTAAGGCCAAGAAGACGTCTTGCGTTACGTCTTCAGCAGTCGCGCGGGAGTTGCTCATCCTCCAAGCAAATTGGTAGACGGCATTCTTGTTCTCGTTGAAGATGGCCGCGAAATCTTCGTCCCTCATGCGCTCACGTTGCATTCCCAGGATGGAAGGGAAAAGATATGCTGCTTGCGAGTTATTTATTAACGGGCGAATTCGCGGATTTCACAGGGTCGCTGACTTCGGCCAGAAAGCGGAGGAGATGTTGGATGGTGGCAACCGGCTGATCGGTGGTCAGCATGTGGCCGGCGTTGGGTAGCAGCTCGAAGCGGGCGTTCGGGATTCGCGAGGCGACGATACGGCCGTTTTCGGGCGGCAACAGGTGATCCTCTTCGCCATGCATCACCAGCGTCGGCACCCGGATGTTTGGCAAGCGGCTGTAAGAGTTCCACATCAGGATGCCGGACAGTTGGCTGAGGACGCCGCCCATGGTCCAATTACAGCTGCACCGGACCTGGATATCTTCTTCGACCAGGAAGTCGGGTGTGGATTTCGCGTATAGCAGGTGGCGAACGGAACGCTCGCGTTCCAGCCGGTCTGCTTTGAGCCAGGCGATGCCGTTAGGGCCGCGGCGGAAGTTGGGCCACTTGCTGAACAGTCCGCTGTAGCTGGTGCAGCCAAGGGCGAGGCTCAAAACCCGGTCGGGAAAGCTGAGCGCCATTTCCTGAGCAATCATGCCGCCCATGGAAGCACCGACAACGTGTGCGGCGGAGATGCCGGCTGCATCGAGAACAGCAACGGCATCGGTAGCTAGCGTTCGGATTGAATAGGGGCCACGCGGGATTTCGCTCCGACCGATGCCGCGATTGTCGAGAACGATGGTGCGGTAATGCTGCGATACATGGGGGAGAATGCGGAACCACATCTCCAACGTAAAGCTGAGACCCATGACGAGAAGAACAGGCGGACCTTCGCCCTGCTCTTCCCAATAGATATTGGTTCCGGAGGAGTTAACGTATGGCACCGAGACTTGCTATGCAGAGGAGTGGGCGTTTCTCCTCATAATAGCGTCCAAAGTAGCGCTCGATGCCGGTACTACTCCCGCAATTCGTCCCTACAC
>CAXTWQ010000152.1:0-9305 GCA_964248065.1 uncultured Bryobacteraceae bacterium
CCGAGAGTTCCGCGTGCGCTGCAGTGGGCTCGTCGACTGCCAGGTGTACGGACGGTGCTGATGTCGCTTTTGTATGTCGCGGGATTGCTGAAGGAAGTGCCTCGGTGCGACATTCTGCATGTTTTCACCGCCGGGCTCTCTTCTTATACACTCTGGACTATTCCTGCGCTTTTCTGCAGCCGGCTCTTTGGCAAGCAGTTTGTGATGCACTATCACGATGGGCAGGCCGAGCAGCACATAACTGAATGGCGATCAGCAGCGCCCACCATAGCTCTGGCAGATTGCCTGGTGGTGCCTTCCGGGTTCCTGTTAGATGTTTTTACCCGGCACGGCATTGCGGCAGAAGTCATTTCCAATATTGTTGAACTCGACCGCTTCGTCTATCGCCAACGCTCTGTGTTGCAGCCGTTGTTTATGACAAACCGGATGTTGGAGCCTCACTACAATCTGCCCTGTATCCTCCGAGCTTTCGCCATTGTGCAGCAGACATATACTGATGCGGCGTTGACGATCGCGCACGATGGCCCATCGCGTCCCATGCTGGAGCAGATGACGAAGGAGTTGAGACTCCGAAATGTTTCCTTTATCGGGCATGTAGCATACGAGAACGTTCCTCAGCTTTATGACGCTGCCGATATTTACGTAATGACGCCGAACGTGGACAACATGCCAGGGTCGCTTCTGGAGTGCTTCGCTTCCGGGGTTCCCGTTATAACGACCAAGGCCGGCGGGATTCCCTATATCGCCGAAGATCGCAGGACAGCCCTTCTTGTGAGTATCGATGACCACCAAGCGGTGGCAAAGTGTGCTTTAGAATTACTCTCTGATTCTGCCCTGGTTCAGAGATTGACGGAAGAAGGAGCCCGGGAGGTCCAGAGCTATGGTTCTGAGCCGGTTCGCGATGCTTGGCTCGGGCTGTATCGACGAATCATCAGCACGGCTCACGCGCCAGCCCGCGAGATTCCGGTAGCATCTCGCCGCCCGTAGCTCAATGCTGATCACAGCTTTCGTGAATTCGTGTTTCTCTTTGAGCTGCAACGCCTTAGCATCCATTCCCTGTTTTGAATAGTTCGAGCCTCCTGCTACTTCTTGAGCCTAGTAGCGCAGCTATCACGGAGAAAACATGAAAGCAAAAGAACGTGCCAGTTGGTTGTCCGTTTTATTGATCGGACTACTTCCTCTGGCTCTGGTTTCGAACGTCCTCGGGCAGACGCAGATCAATCTGGCAACCCAGGGCCGGAATGTCGATTTTACGAACGCGCCCTATACCAAGCCGATTCGGATGGGCGCAGCCTTGCCGGCAACTTGTTCAGCTGGTGAGTTCTTTCTGAACACAAGTGCTCCGGCGGGGCAGAATCTGTTCGCCTGTATGAGCATTTCCTGGACCTTGATGGCGGCTCAGAATGGCGTACCTAATCCCGGCTCAACGGGCTTGCTAACGATAACCGGCCCTAACTCAACCGCTACGGTCCCATCCCCTCTCGGAAATGTGGTGGGAACAACGGACATACAGACCTTAACCGGCAAGAGCATTGACGCATCGGAGATCAATAGCGGCGTCCTGAACACAGGCAGAATGCCGGCCTTGGCCGGTGATGTGACTTCACCTGCCGGCTCCACAGCCACGGCTCTGGCGACCGTTCTGAATACACCGGGAACATTCGGAGACTCCACGCACGCCCTTCAGCTTACGGTAGACAGCAAAGGCCGCGTTACTGCTCTGAACACGGCACCGATCGCGACTGGACCTACTTCTGTCTTTTACCAGCAATTAGCGAAAGCAGGGTCTGTGCTAACTCAGCGCTCAACCTTGAATCTTTCGGGCGCATTCGCCGCTTCTGATAACGCGTCATCCACACGAACCGATCTGGATCTTGCTGCTGTGAACACAACGCCGGGCACCTTTGGTGGTTCCGGACAGGTTCCGGTCATCACAGTGAACCAGTATGGGCAGATCACATCCATTTCGACAACTGCCACTGCGAGTGCGAGTTCTGCAAGCCAGCCGAGCACGGTGACGACGATGAGTTCAGGAAATCTTTCTTCGCTGCCAGCGTCGTGCTCTGCGGGAAACCTTTATTACGCGTCCGATCAGCCTGCGGGACAGCAGATCTATACCTGTAACTCGGGCGGGTCCTGGTCCCAGTTCATCTCTGTTGGCGGGTCAGGTGCATTGGCTTTCAACAACGGCTCGCTGGACATCGTGACAAGCGTGGTGCCCCGGTTGGCAGCTGCAAATACGTTTGTCGGCAGCAACACATTTGGCAATGGGGTAACGCTCGCTAGCACCGGCTCACAACCCTCGTGCAGCTCTACATCACGCGGTTTACTTTGGTTTCAGAACAATGGCGCGTCCAAAGACGGCTTGCAGGTCTGTGCCTATACCGGTTCCACTTATACATGGGTAGGTCTCTACTAAGCGGAGGCGCATCGCTCTATGACAAATAAATTACTCATTTGCTTTTCACTTATGGTGCTCTCGTTGAGAGCGCAGGCGCCGACGGTATCGAATGTAACCTTTGATGGCGTAAGTCATTCGGTAGTTCGCGTTGTGTTCACGGCGTCGGCCAAATTTTATTGGCTGAGGGCCCGTTTCATCGCGACGCCTGGTACGTGCACTGGTGGCACCGGCGGCGTAGTGCAAGGGAACAGTTACAACGCGGGCAATAACGTCTCGCTTCACCAGGGCGACGGCAATACAGTTGTTGTGGGTGGCTTGACGCCGAATACCAGCTACCAGATCTGCCCCGAGATCTCGAGCGATTTTGTGAACTGGTCCAGCGGAGCTGGCGGCACCGTGACAACGCTGCCGATGCCGGCAACACATCCGGCCTTGCCAACGCCTCCGTTGACATTTGACTCCAATTATCCAGATACGACTGGGTATGCCAACATTACAATCGCTAGCGATTGCCACGACTTCATGCCGCAGCTGAGCTCGGCAATTGCAAATCAAATGTCGAACGGAGCGGTGATTAATTTACCTGCAGGGCAGACCTGCACAAATGGTCCATACAATGTGACGCAGCGTGCTCCTGATGTCACTGTGTTTGGCAGCTCTGCCGTTAACACGTCGCAGAGCAGTATCTCAAGTCCGGCACACGGCTTCAGCGAAGGAAACGGGATTATTTTCGGAACGACATACGGCTGCCTTCCCGGTTCACTGACTGGTCTTGCTAGCGGAGCAAACTGCACACAGTATGGGCCGCTGATCGCAGGGACACTTTACTACGTTCACGTTCTGGATGCGAACACGATCCAGGTTTTCAGTGGCGCGCCTCAGGCGAGCGGAGGTGCTTTGTGTTCTCTGCCGGATGGCGGAAATGGAACGGAGTACTTCGTTCACTGGCCGCGGCCGCTGAAGTGGATTGTGATCAGGACTTCGACGCCCGACAATCAGTTCGCTCCGGTGAAGACGCGTGTCAATCCGGCTTGGGGGCCAAAGATGGCGAACCTTCAATTGGCTCCGCTTTATAAGCAAGGCGTACTGAACCGATATGTGCTGATGAGCGTATCGGATTCGGACGGACACAACATGGGTATGACGGCGAACATTCGCTTCGTCGGAGTGGAGTTCAGTTACGCGGATGCGCCGCTCTCGCGTTCAAGCAGTGACCCGATACCTTGGCCTGCCATGGTGCGGGTTAACTCCTATAACCAATCCATTATCTTTGACCGTTGCTGGTTCCATAATCCCGGGACTCCCAGCCGGGTGTTCACTGCCATTTATTGGGATGGGATGAATGTGGGCATCATTGACAGCTATTTGGATGGCCTCGAATATTTCAAGCCAGTCTATTCGGGGCTGGGACTGACCAAGGTGAACTAATATGAAGCAACTTATCTCACTTTTCTTACTTGGTAGCAGCTTGTTCGCCGCCACATTTACCATTGCCCCCGGCGTTCACCATTTCGGAGCAGGAACCGGGACTATAGCGAATACAATCACTGTGAACCTGACCGGTGGTCCGCCGTCTCAGGAGCGTGCATTCGTCTACTTCACAATGCAAGGACAATTGAACATTGCCCTGCCTCCTGGTGTATCGGGTACGTGCAGCGGTGGCCCTTGCCACATCTTCACCGGTGACCGTCAGTACGGAAGCGGCGTGATTGCCCGTTCTGGCAATGTCACGTATCCAACAGGGAATACCGGCAACAACAGCTTCTCAGTTGATCCGATCTTCTCGACCTCAACGGCAGGAACCAACGCTTCGATGATCTTTGATTCGGATCCCATTGCTGTTTCAGGCGGCACCGATAATATCGAGCTTGGAACTCGTTTCACGAGCGACGTCAATGGATACATTCTGGGCATTCGCTACATCAAACCGATCTCAGACACAACTTCCTCCCATACCGTATCGCTGTGGGATAACAACGGCAATCAACTGGCGACAGTAACGACCGCAAACGATACAGCGACGTCGGGCTGGAACACAGTGACGTTTCCGACTCCGATCGCGATTACGGCTAACACCCTTTACACGGCGTCTTACCACGTGTTCAACGGTACATTCTGGTACAACCTGGGACTGATCCAGAATCGGGATTATGGCAATGGTCCGCTGCGGGCGATTGCTAGTTACGTGGAGTCAAACGGCTCTTGTAATCAGACCGATTCCTGGCCGTACGATGCGCAAGGAAGACCCGCAGCCGGCGAAATTGGCTGTGTTGATCTTGCTTCGGACGGCTCCATAGTTGGGATTTCAAATGCTGATGCGACGACCTCAGCATTTGCTTCTGAAGGCTGCCAATGCATGATCGGCGGTGTCGGTCCTGGACCTTATCTATTCCAAAATAATTACCTCAGCGCAGTTGGCTTGCCCTGGCATCACGATGAGAGCGGCGGGGACTGGATGATGCGCGGTGATTACAGCTACATACGCAACACGTTCCACGCGCCCTTTTCGCGTTTATATGGGCATCCTACTTCGGACGGCATGCGCTACTCGCACCGGCAATTGCTGGAGTGGAAGAGCGGTCACCGAATCAATTTGAATGGAAACATTTTCGATGGTTCGTGGGCCGAGGACAATCCGGCTTCAGTCACCATCGTCATGTCGAGCCTGAGTGGAGGAGGGATCAGCGATGTCAATCTGGAGAACAACACATTCCGCCATGTGCCAGGAGTGATCGTTGCGCCGAACGTTATTGACGGTGTTTACTCGCAAACCAAGCCTCCTGCCCGATTCCGCTTTGCGAATAATCTCATTTGGGACGTGAATGTAAATGGCCCGCATAACAGCGGTACGTACAACAGCTACTACGCCCCGATTGGCGGATTTCCTGATGCGACCGGCTGGATCTTTCAAGGACCGGAAGGAGGCGAGGACGTCATCATCGACCACAATACAATCGCCAAGAATCAGGGACGCGTTCCGGCTCTGTTCTTCCTCAATGACACAAAGGTGGAAGGGATGCAGGTCACAAACAACATCTTCTACTTCAATAGCGCGTACCAGGGTTTGGGAATGGACGGATCAATGACATATCCGGTTTGTGACAATCACCAGACCGGCTCAGCGCTTGCAAGCTGTATGCTGCCTGGTTTGGTCTGGCATCACAACCTGCTTCTAGGTGACTCTAGTCATTCCACAGTTCAGTCTTGGTGGAACGGTTTCAATAACTATGTTCCAAGCGATCCGACGAACCTGGGCGCAACTGGGTGGTTCCAATATAACGCGGGTGACGGCAGCGGCAACTTTCGTCTTCGCAGCAATTCGGCCTATGTTTCCGGGGGGCCATCGAGAGCCTCAGACGGTAAAGACGTGGGAGCGGACATCGATGCGCTGGAAGCGGCTGAGGGCAAAGTAACCTTGATTGGTTCGCCTGCCGGAACGATAACCACAGCCGGGGCGAGCATTGTCTTCGTTGCTCCGGATTCACAAGGCTGCCCGGTTGATTACAGCAGCACAGATCCTACACTGATCAGCAGCTTTACCCGTGTTGCCGATAACGGAACGGCCCGCACCCGAAACGTTGTTTTATCAGGGCTGGCTTCTGGTACTACCTATCATTACCGGGTCAACTGCGCCGTAGAACAACCAACGGGGCAATTCCGCACAAATTAATTCATTGAAACAGCTTGGCAGGATCCTTTGAGAAAGCGTGCCTAGCGCTTGAGTCAAAGGGTCTTGTCCGCTCAATAGGTCCGTTTCAGGTTTGCCCGAAGTTTCCGGTCAAAGATAGCCCAGAATTTAAGCAAAATGTATGCTGCCGAGTCTAAGACCCGAAAATGCAAGCCCCGATTCATCCCTGCTTCAGCTCTAATGTAAGGCTTCTCTAACATCCGCTTACCTTCACGCCGAAAGAGTGGCAGAGGCTGTTACAGTAACAGATGAAACCATAATTTCGACGCTTAAACGCATTAATCAACCAGAATTCCATCCGCATGCTTTTCGATAGTCCAGTATATCTACTATTTTTGCTAATAGTGGTAATGCTCTACTGGCGTCTTGATCGAACCAAACAAAACATCTTGCTGTTGGCGGCCAGCTACTTCTTCTACGGTTGGTGGGACTGGCGCTTTCTGCTGTTGATGGTGCTTTCCACTGTACTTGACTACAAGCTGGCGTTGGTTATCGCCGGCACTCCGAATGCGCGACTGCGAAAAGCATTATTAATTACTTCGTTGGTAATCAATTTCAGCATTCTTGGCTTCTTCAAATATTTTAATTTCTTTGTTGATAGCTTTTCCTCCTCACTTGCGGGCCTTGGGATTACCTCTCTCCCACGATCGGTTCTAACTATAATCTTGCCCCCGGGAATCTCGTTCTACACCTTCCAGGAAGTCGCGTATATTGTCGATGTATACAACAGGAAACAACAGCCTGCCCGATCTTTCATCGATTACGGGTTGTTCATCAGCCTGTTCCCGCATTTGATTGCTGGACCCATTCAGCGTCCTTCACACCTTCTCCCACAAGTTCAGAATCCTCGCCGATTCAATCCCGAGCAGGTCTTTGGCGGTGTAATGTTGATCCTCACCGGACTCTTCCGTAAATGCTTTATTGCCGACAATTGCGCAACGCTTGCAAACGCCGCATTTAACGGACAGCTCGGGCATAACGTATTCAGCCTGGCTATAGGCGTTTATGCTTTTGCCTGGCAAATCTATGGTGACTTTGCCGGATACAGTGACATGGCACGAGGCAGCGCACAATTATTGGGCTTTCACTTCATGGTGAACTTCCGTCAGCCCTACTTCGCTTCCAGCTTGCAGGATTTCTGGCATCGCTGGCATATCAGCCTCAGCACCTGGTTGCGAGATTACCTCTACATACCGCTCGGCGGCAACCGCAAAGGAAACGCTCGCACTTACGTCAATTTAATGGCGACTATGTTGTTAGGTGGCCTGTGGCATGGAGCTAATTGGACCTTTGTAGTTTGGGGCGGGTTGCATGGTGTGTGGCTTTCAATAGAGCGCTTTGTAAGCAAGCGCTTGAACCTAGAATTGGGCAGCGCCGGACCTCAGGTGTATTCGGGATGGATTGGCAGAATTGTCGCCCTGCTCATTGTCGGCTTAAGCTGGGTCTTCTTCCGGGCCGCAAATGTGCACGATGCACTGGCCATGCTCGCCGGCATTTTCATTGTGGAGTGGCGCCCCGAGTACGGAACCGGTATGGCTTATCTTGCTGCGATTACCAGCTTAGGCTTGCTGCTCGATTGGCGCCTGGAGCAGCACAATGAAGAGTACCCCTTCGAGAAGCTTCACCCTGCTGTACCGCTCGGTGCTGCGTTAGGGCTGAGTTTAATCGTGGTTTTGTTTGGAGCAATGGAGACCAGTGCCTTCATCTATTTTCAGTTCTGAGACCCTGCCGGTCGTCGCTCCAATCGAAGAGAGAACGCGAAGCTACACTACTTGGATTCGAAACGCAGCTCTCTGTTTAGCCATTTTCTGCGCTTCGCTTGAGGCTGTCACGCGGCTTGGTTTCTCCCGTATCAGTCACATCGAATCGCGTATCGCTGCCGAACACCGAGCAGCCTTGGCCATTCGCAGAAGTCCAGGTACGAAGGAAATTCTCTTACTTGGAAATTCATTGCCGCTGGAGGGTGTGGCACTTCCTCAGTTGCAGGAATCGCTCAACGGGCGTGCTCACATAACGCGCTTCGTCATAGAAGCTACCGAGTATCTGGATTGGTTCTACGGTATCCGCAGACTCTTTGCTGAAGGCAGCGATCCGGATCTTGTACTGCTCTGCATCGATGCGACACATCTTAAGAGCTCAAGGATTCGCGGCGACTACTCAGCCTTTTACCTGTTCCAGACTTCAGATATTCCACAAATTGCCCGGGCTGCAAATCTCGATTTAACGAAGGCAGCAGGGCTGTTCCTCGCGCGATACAGTCTCTTCTACGCCGGGCGGACCGGGATTCGTAACTTTGCTCTGAATCATACTGACGAGCGTTATGCGGAGTTGGTCCGGAGTCTGCCACCATTGCCTGGTAAGACTCAGGCAAGCAGCCCAGATGTTGAGCCGCTTGAAGCTGAGCGCCTTTCTGCCTTAAAGCATCTCTGCCGTGCACACCGAAGTAAATTTATTCTGCTCATTCCTCCAGGCTTCGGAACATCAGAGGCTACGGTCAGGCGAGCAGCTGACCGTTCAGGAGCAGAAGTATTGATACCGGTGCACGAAAACGAGTTTCCGCGAACTCAGTATCGGGATGGATACCACCTGAATGAGAGTGGCGCAACCGTTTTCACAAAGCGGCTTGGGACAAGCCTTCAAACATATCTGAGTCGACCGGCGCAGCAATGAAAATAGTCTGGTCTTAACTGGCAAGGAGTTGGCTGTAGAGCGCATCCATGCGCGCAAGATTCTGCTTCATTGAGAAGTGCTCCTTCGCAGTGAGTGCCGCCTGCTCACGGTACCTGGTGCGCACCGCAGGATCTGCAACAACCTGATCCAATGCCTCGGTCAGTTCGTTTGGGCTGTCCTTGCCAAAGGTCAGTCCATTCTGCCCATGAGAGATTAACTCAGGAATCCCGCCCACCCTTGAACCAATAACGCAGCATCCACAGGCCATAGCTTCGAGCAGAGCGTTAGGAAAGCTCTCCGAACGCGAGCTATTGATGTACACGTCAATAGCTCGCAGCCAATCGGCAACATCAGCTTGTCCGGGAACGAAGAGGCACGCTTGTTCCACTCCAAGCTCTCGGGTAAGGCTCTGCAGGCGAGGGACTTCAGTGCCGCTGCCGACTAACAGCAGCCGCGCCTGCGGATGGCGTTTAAAGACGTCAGCGAAGGCGCGCACGATCCAGTCAACACGCTTTTCAGGACGCATCACACACACCGAACCAATAA
>CAXTWQ010000153.1:0-9290 GCA_964248065.1 uncultured Bryobacteraceae bacterium
GGGGTGGGCCGCCGCAAGCTCAAAAGAGAGACGCTTCGCCACTGTCCAGACTTCTTTTTGCAGAGGCTTGCGCTGCAGCGGCACATAGACGTGAATCCCCCGTGAGCCACTTGTTTTCGGATAAGCCTCCAGCTCTTTCCTACGCAGAAAATCTCGTATCAGCAGTGCCGCTTGGCGGACCTCGGCAAAACCGGCCGGTGCCACCGGATCGAGGTCAAAGTGCACGTAATCGGGTTTATTGAGTTCCTCGCATACGCCATACCATTGGTTCAGGTCGATGCACCCCAAATTGATGACCCACAAGAGGGACGCGACATCCTGCACGACGGGAAAGTCAATTACGTTTCCCGAGCGATGCTCAATGGAACAGGTCTGAAGCCATTCCGGGCGGTAGCTAGGGGCGCGCTTCATGAAAAAGAAATCGCCTTCGATGCCGTTTGGATAGCGCTTCATGACCATCGCGCGATCTTTTAAATGAGGCAGTAACGCATCCGCAACCCCTGCATAGTAGAGGAGCAGATCACGCTTGGTTTTTCCGAGCTCGGGCCAGAAGACCTTCTGCAGATTGGTGACAGTCAGATTGCGCTTACCGCACTTAATCTGGCATGTGTCAACGCCGGGAGGAATCTCTACAGCCATGGCGCCTTAGGGTTGGATGGCATCGCGAGTGAGTGTGCCATTGACCAATCGCCATATGCCTCGCGGATTTGCGTTTAGCAGCTCCACAGGCAGCAAGTCCGACGGGAAGTTCTGATAACAGACCGGACGGACAAATCGGAGGATGGCGGCTGTTCCCACCGAAGTGGTTCGTTCGTCAGTTGACGCAGGGTATGGGCCACCGTGATTCATAGCGGTTCCCACCTCTACGCCAGTCGGAAAACCGTTCATGATCACGCGGCCGGCCATGCGGCTCAAAACGTCAGCCAAGCCTCGGCTGGTATTCATGTCCTCGCTCGTCGCATGAATGGTTGCAGTTAAACTGCCGTCCAAAGCTTGCGCAGCAGTATTTAATTCCTCTTCCGACTTTACGTGCACCAGAATTGTGGCCGGACCAAAAATCTCCTCGTGCAAAGATTTGTTACTGAGCCATGTCTGAAAGTCAGTGGTGAACAGGAGCGGCTCCGCGCTGACGCTACCAGGCTTTCCATTAGCTTGCGATCGGACCGTATCCACCCCGGGAACTTTCGCGAACTCTTCTGCCTTCTCGTGATAGCCCTTGCTCACATTGGCGTTCAGCATTGTTCCTGAAGGTGCAGTCTGGAAAGCAGCGGCCAGCTTTTCGCGGAACTGGTCCGTCTCTCGGCTGTCCACAGCGAAGACAATGCCGGGGCATGTGCAGAACTGCCCGACGCCAGCGGTGGCTGATTTGAACAGTGACTCAACTATGACATCGCCTTTGGTCTTCAGCGCGCCGGGCAAAAGGAACACCGGGTTGACGCTGCCCATTTCCGCATAAACGGGGATAGGTGCAGGCCGCTTAGCGGATTCGTCAAGCAACGCACGTCCTGCCCGCAATGAACCAGTAAAGCCGACGGCTCGCGTCTCGGGGTGCCGCACCAGCGCAAGACTGACTTCAGGCTTGCTGCTTTGCAGTAGAGAGAATGTACCGGCGGGCAGGCCCTGGCTTTTTACAGCTCTTGCGATTGCGCCTGCGACAAGTTCCGACGTGCCAGGGTGCGCTGGATGACCTTTGACAACCACTGGATTTCGCGCGGCGAAAGCAGAGGCCGTGTCGCCGCCAGCTACTGAAAAGGCCAGTGGAAAGTTGCTTGCTCCAAAGACCACAACTGGCCCGATAGGCTGTAGCATGCGCCTTAGATCCGGGCGAGGCAGCGGCTGACGATCAGGCAGTGCCGTCTCGATGCGCGCATCTACCCAGGAACCTTCTGTAACCAGGTCCGCAAACATCTTAAGCTGGTTCACCGTGCGGCCACGCTCACCCTGCAACCGTGCGCGGTCGAGCCCTGATTCCTGCATTGCGCGCTCCAGCAATTGGTCACCGAGCGCCATGATCTCATCCCTAATCGCGAGCAGAAAACCGACAATCTGGTCACCGCTCGTTTGACGCAGGGCCACCGCGGCCTTAGCTGCGCCCTGCATTGCGCGATCAACTTCTGCCTCCGTCGCTTCAAAGAAAAGCGGTTTCAAAGCCGAGCTAGTCTGCGGGTCAAAGGCTGTGAGCGTTTGTGCGCCTGCTGCAACAGCTTCGTTTGCGATGAGATGTGTTCCTTGAAGTTCCATGTGATGACCGGCACCTTCAGACTACCCGAGCGCAGGTCCCACATTCAATCGGCAGCCCTGAGCTCGGTTTAAGCGCCGGTCAAAGGCGGCGGTGGATGCTGCTTATGGAAATTCGTGCGAAGCTGGAACTCGCGCGCGAAAGCGATGATGCGGTTTTCAGTAAAGGGCGGCCCGATAATCTGCATGCCGATCGGAAGCCCATTTACAAATCCGCACGGAACAGTGATTGCAGGCAGACCACAGAGGTTGGTCGCCTGTACAAGCCCGGCTGCGACGCCGCGTTGCTCAGGACGCTTGCGGGGCGTATTGTCGAACGGCTGATCCGCGCGGTCAGCCACGTTGAGGCGCGTTGGTGCAATCAGCAAGTCAAAGTCGGCAAACAACTCCCGGAATGCTGTCTGAATTTGCGTGCGGACCCGCATCGCTTTCAGATAATCGAGCGCCGAGTAGCTCATAGCGGCCTTCAGCCCGATGGCTTGGCTCGGGTCGGCGAGACTATCTACTTGTCCACTTCGGATCAGGACCTCGAAAATCGAGGCGCCTTCCGCGTCGATTACGGTGCTGATTAAGGGGCCGTACGGAAAATCAGGCAGACGGGTTTCCTGCATCTGAGGCCGCATCGACTTCACGATGGAAAGAGCGTTGGCGAAGGCCGGCCGGAGGGCTTCGTCTGGCCATTCGGCAAAGTCGATCTCGGCATAACCGACCTTGATTTCACTGATCTGCTGATAGCACGTAGGGGTGAAATAGTAGCTCTTGCCAGCTGAACCGGGGTCGCCGTCGTCAGCACCGGCAATTACATGCAACACCTGCCCGCAATCGTCAGCAGTGTGGGCCAGAACGCCAATCTTGTCGAGCGTCCACGAGAGAGCCATGCAGCCACGACGACTCACTAAACCATAAGTAGGACGCAAGCCAGTAACTCCACAGAAGCAGGCCGGAGTGAGAATGGAGCCAGATGTTTCAGAGCCCAACGCGTACGGAACGAGCCCTGCTGCAACAGCCGCGCCTGAACCGCTGGATGAACCGCCAGACCAGTGCCCTTTATTCCAAGGGTTGAGGCCAGGTCCTTGCAGCGAGGCCGAAGCAGAACTATAGCCGCCACCGCCCGCTAACTCCACCATTGACAGCTTGCCGATTAGGATTGCTTTCGCAGCGTCGAGTCGCTGAACGACTTGTGCGTCCTCTTCGAAGACTTGGTTCTGGTAGGGCTTGGCACCCCAGGTTGTAGGAAAGCCAGCTACTGCAACCAGATCTTTGACTGCGTACGGGATTCCTTGCAGAGGGCCGCGCAGGCGATCACGCTTGATCTCGTCATCGATCTCGCGGGCCTGCTCCCGGCCGCGCTTTTCCAGGAGGCATGCCAAAGCGTTATATTCGGGGCCGTGTGCTTCCAGGCGCTTAGTGAAAAACTTGGTCAGCTCGCGCGAGGAAATCTCACGGCTTCGCAATGCAGCGCTTAGCTGCGCAATTGTTGCAAACGGAAGAGCAGCCTCATCCATGGGTCAGACTTTAAAAGAGAATGCCGGTTCAACATTCATAGGAACTTCGAGTCCAGCCAGCCGCTGGCTTACTTGATGAACGTCGTCCAGCGCCTTTTGCAAAGTGGGCTCAGGCGGTTTCCCAGTGATTGGTGGAGCGGGACTCTGAGCGGCGAGTGGAGCGGCGCCGGCGAGTAGGGTCCACTGACGGCGAGTAATTCGCATCCCGCCATTATAGGAGGCGCTGCGACTTCAATAAGAGCTGTTGGGTTGCCGCAATGAAGTTACGCGATGGCAGCGGCCATAACCGCAGCGGGTGCCGATTCACCAGTCCAGATTTCAAATTGCCGGCTGGCTTGTTCGAGAAGCATCTCAATGCCGTAAATTACCGTGCAGCCTTGCGCTCGGGCTGCTTTCAGGAGCTCGGTTTCGTGCGGGTGATAGACCATATCAAACACACACTGAGCTGGAACGGTTCCAGCAAACAATGATTCAGACGGGTGCGGGAACATGCCGACGGGGGTGGCGTTAATGAGCGCATCGAAGCGGGAGGAAGAAGCTTGGGCGAGTGTAAGCGTTTCGGCGTGGACGGCGCGCGCGAGCATTGCTGCGCGCTTGCAATCGCGACCAGTGACGGTGACACGTGCGCCAGCATCACACAAAGCAAAAGCAGCCGCGCGCGCTGCGCCCCCGTATCCTGCGATCAAGACTGAAGCGTGAGCTAAGCGCAGATGCCGGCCCAGCGGCTTCAGAATGCCATCAACATCGGTGTTGGTTCCCCGCCATTTCCCTCCTTTTCGCCAAACCGTATTGACAGCGCCAATGCGTTTGGCCAGCGGCTCCACCACATCGAGATGGCGGACTATGCGCTGCTTATGAGGAATAGTCACACTGAAGCCAGCAACGGGCAGAGCAGTTGCCAGTTCCATCCATTCACGGAGATGAGCGCTCGAAACCAGAAACGGCAGATAGACCGAATCAAGTCGCCGTGAATGAAACGCGCGGTTGTGGATGAGCGGGCTCTTGGTGTGGGAGATCGGGTCGGCAATAATCCCATAAATGCGCGATTGAGCAGTGAGCTTGTCCGAACGATACAGACCTCGCATTAGCTTGCTGGAGATCTGGCCTGGCGCAGTGCCTTCTGTATCGGCCGGTGCAGCGTATGTGAAAAGACAGCCACAACCTGGGCCAAGGACGCGGGTAGGCAGGCCGGCCTCGGACATTCCGAGTGCGATTAAAGGCAGGCTTTCGGCGTTGTCCCGCGTGAACGTAATCAGGCGCAGAGTGTCAGCGGGCTTGCGGATGGTTGTAGCCACTTTATAGGCATCGGCAGGGATACGTAAGAGACGGCGCTTCACTGAATCGAGAGCCGGCGTTGCAGCGAAGTTGTGATAGGAAATAATAAGCGGTGCCGATCCGCGCAGCTCTGCTGTTTCGGCCTTAGCAATCTCTGCCGATTCAATTTCCAGATCAAGTGCAATGGAACCGGCACTTGCAGCACCTCTTAGCAGTGCGATCTGCGCAGGTACCGTGCCGCGGAAACCTCCTCCGTTATCGCGATGACGGCAAGTCGCCAGAATCTGCACATCGGGGAAACGTATGCAGAAGCTTTGTATCAGCTCGATACCGGATTGAGGGCTTCGCAGCTGATCGAGCCGGAACTCGAGGAAGGTGTTCCCGTCCTTGTATTCTCGCTCTGCCGCGCGGCTAAGTTCCTCGAGGGAAGAGAAGCCTAGAGCCACGCAGATTCGAGGTAACGAGTGCGGGAGCGGCGGCATGGTTCAGGACCCGATCAGCATACCAGCAAAGGTGCCACGAGAGGATACCTCAAGCAGCGCGCGGCCGCCATCGCAGAGCGCTAGCAGCAATCATCGCAACTCCGAGGAGCGACCCGACCAAGGCCCGCCCCGAGTTCGTGGGGACGTAGCGAAACTCAACAGAAGACTGACCAGGCGGCAGATGCAGCGATTGAAAAATAGAGGTGGACGAGACAGGTGCGAAAGGTGCGCCATTGATTGATGCCTGCCATCCCGGATAAAACAATTCCCGCCGTAACAGGGTTACAGGCCCAGGACAATTGGCCTGAACCGACTGGCGTGTCGTTATCGTCAGGCGACACGAGCCCCCGACAATTTCGAAATAGGGTGCAGGATGCGGCAACTCCCAAATAGCAGCAACAATGCCCTGGTAAACAAGACGGGGTCGACCGGTTGTTTCAATTAACAACTCAGTCTCGCTGAAAGGATCTGCATCCGGCTGGCCGATCACATAGCGAACTCCGGCATTTTCGAAGCCGGCTATGTGAGCGCGAAGTTCCCGCTGCCGATCACCCGCCGGTTGCGGGATAAATCCAGTAAACAAAATAGGATGAGCACTGGGGTCCATTGATGAGTGGATGTACTGAATCCAGTCAGCCGGAATAGGCAACGCGTTGTAGTTGATGGAGGGAATTAGAAAGTAGGAGCCATAGTTAGGAGCAAGCGGACCGAATGTATAAATGCGATTGAGCCCAATGTGCTGCTGCAGAAAGTTGACCAAACCATAGTCAAGCTTGTTGTTGCGGAGACCCGAAAGCTGCGGAATAACAAACAGTCCCACTGCATTCAATGTGATGAACCCGGTAAGCCAGTAAGAACGGGCTCGAGTAGGGGACCGGAGAAGAAAGAACGTTATTGCGGCAAGGAAGCCGGCAGGCCACAAGAAAGAGGAGCGGAACCAAAGATCGTAGCCGCGGTCCTCAAGCAACAAGTTAAGAAGATCAGAGGCCACGTAAATAGAGCACGCGCCTAACAGAAGGGCGAGAAAAGCAGGCCAGAGCGTAACGGCAAAAGCACGGACTTCCGTGGTCAACCGATCATTTACGGCGAACGCTGCCAGAATGGCTGCAGCCATGGCCCAGGACGGTTCGCTGTAGCGGAAGACAGCAATGGAGTCAATCCACGGAATCAGCCTGAGCGCGCCTCCAACTCCTGGAACTGCAAAAGTATAAGCGACGAAGGTTAGAATCCAGCAAAAGAGCAGAATGCGCAACCCCGTTCGGGAACGTGGACGCGGAGCAAAAAGTGCTGTCAACGCAAGAGCGAACGTAACAATGTCGAGAAACCCTCCGACTGAGCCAAAGTGATTCACAAGTAAGGGTGTTCCCACAGTGTCTATGAACCGATCGATGGGTCCGAATATATAAGGGAACAGAATCCCGGCCAAACTGATTTTATTCAGGCCGAAACCACTGAGACCGCTATGGGTTACATGAGCGATTTGCAAGTACTCGAAAAAAGGCAAGAGAAGAGGCAACGAGCACAAAATGCCGCTCAGCCCACCAACAATGACCTTCAGCGCGAACGGCAATCGCTGAGGTCGCCTGAGAGTAAACAGACGGTAGATCGCCCAAGACAGAGCAAGCAGGCCGTTCAGGAAAGCTGTTTCGGGGAAGCCGGCTAGGAGTGAATAGGCAATAGACAAACCGATGAGAGCGGAGCCAATCCAGCGCCTTTGCCCTCCGGGATCTGCGGCTTTTTCGACTCCGAGCAGCAGCAGGGGGAGAAAGGGAAGAGGCATGATCGGCATGTCCGAAAAGAATGCAAATGTTCCGTTGAACTCGTAAAGTGCGGCACCGGCGAAAGCGGCGGGACGTGTGAGCTTAAGCTGTCGCAGCAAAGCGAAGGTGGCGAGAGCTGAGAGAATTTGCAGAATCAGTTTTAGCCAGAACACACCACTTTGGAAGTGAAGCAACAGCACAAACGGCAAATAGAAAGAAGACGGCTGCATCTCGGCTGCGAGCGGGACGCCCACCCCCATATAAGAATTCCACCAGGGAACGTGGCCACTAAGCCAGGCATCAGCTGATAATTTACCAAGCGCCTGTATGGTGTAGCCCGCGTTCGGATCGATCCAGGGCATGCCAACCAGCACGCCACGACGGTGGTTGATGGAGAGCGCTGAGACAAGGTACAGAGGATTAGAACTCAGTCTGAATAGCCAAGCAGGGGCATAAGCTAACAGGGGAAGCAGGCACAGACCGAAGATGCAGCCGGAGTCACCGGTAAGTAGATGCCGAATCCGCAGAAGCAAATTGCTATGCGGTCGAGCATGAATCTGTGAAGTGTCTGATTGGTGAATCTGCAACTCCACTATTGTGGCCGAAAGCGAATGTTGTTTTCAGCCCCCAGCTTGCATCATCGAACGGATCGGGAATTTCTAGAGGTGGACTTAATGCTGGTAATGCGTTACTGGCGTTGTCCACCGGACAGAATTAATGACTGGCCGGTGGCCCAGCCCGAATCATCAGACGCAAAGAAAACGACCGCCGTGGCTATGTCACTTGGTTGCGCGATGCGGCCGAGCGGAGTTTTCGATTCAGCTTGTTTTTGAAAATCCGATCCTATGAATGCTGCTGTGCCTTCGGTTTCTACCATGCCCGGATTGACCGAGTTCACACGAATCTTTTTCGGACCCAGCTCCTGCGAAAGCGATATCGTGATGGCATCCACAGCAGCTTTTGTCGCGCTGTAAACCGACGCTTGCGCTATCGGCATAGGTCCGACTATCGAGCTGATGTTGATCACGGAACCGCCCTCTGGACCAACCAGCTTGACGGCCTCCTGAGTCGCCAAAAGAAGACCAAGGACATTCAGGTTGAATTGCTTGTGGAAGTGCTCGGGCGTGATTGCTTCCAGGGGCGAAAAGTCATAAACACCTGCATTGTTAACCAGGATGTCTACCTTGCCGTAAGCCGAAGTAGTATCGGCGAACAAGCGGTGAATATCAGCCGGCACAGAAAGATCGGCCTGGGATGCAATTGCTTTTCCACCCTTGTCGGTGATTCGCTTCACAACCGCGTCTGCGCCTGTCTTGCTGGAAGAATAATTCACGACCACGGAAGCGCCTTCGGCCGCAAGGTGCTCAGCCACAGATGCGCCAATTCCCTTAGAAGCTCCAGTGACTACCGCTACTTTTCCTGATAATTTACTCATGAGATCCTTTACCGTTAGGCAACTGTCTAACTGATGTGGAACTTCTGAACAGGATGCAGAGCGAACAGATTTAGATTGCGAACTCAGGAGGCGCGAAGCATTTTCTAAGGAGTGTCTATTTGAATATTTGGGTTCGTCTCAGTCGAAGTAGCACCAGAGACGATCGGATCCGTCAGATATTTGCGGCGCGCAATCGGAGCAGTGTCGGCGCAGGCGCGGCAAGTAGCGACGAACCGGTAGCCATCGAATTCATAGTGACTCTCACATTCGCAAAGGAAGGCATCGCAGCTTTCGCACGAGAAGCTAGTTGATCGCTTCATCAGCTTTCGGCAATCAGCACATACGACGGTATCGTCCCGGACAAGCCGGGAAAAGACAAGCCGGGAAAAGACACGCCGGAGGTGAAGCTTGGCGACAAGCACTATCGAGATACGAGATCCCTCTGTAGTTCGGACTTGTACTTTGATGACCAAGTGCTAGCGATATTGTGCACGTCCCTGAACGCTTTGTCTTCTAGCCTCAGTAAGGGATTGGCAACTCTCTAGGAGCTTGTTGAAAATTCACCCGGCAAGTGACACCGAAACAGAAGTGAGCG
>CAXTWQ010000154.1:0-1347 GCA_964248065.1 uncultured Bryobacteraceae bacterium
GTTGCCGGTAAGAGTGGAATTTTGAATGGTGATGTTCTGCAGCGTGTTGTTCGTCCCGTTTGGTTCAAAGTCAATACCATCCCAGGGACCATCTGGAGCGCTACCCCGGTTGGGATTGCCGACCGTATTAGAGAATGTGCAGCCATCGGCTAAAAGGCCGTTCACTCCAATGACGGACATTGCGTTGCGGCTGTTGTTATCGAAGATGTCCTGTTTGAGAGTTACGTTCTTGGCACCGTTGACATAAACGCCGTCTCCGCCCGAGTTGTTGCAGGAAATGCCGGTGACCGAGACATTGCTGGCATTCACAATGTTGAGACAGTGCCGGTACTCGCTACCGTCTGTGTACTGACTTTTCAACATTTGGAAGCCGCTCTGTCCGGGCGTACCGCTAATGTTCACGTTATTTGCGCCGGTGAGATCGATCATCACCTGGCCACTGTTGGAATAGCCGTTGGTAGTAGCTTGCACCAGCGCGCCAGGGGCGAGGATCAGGTTCGTGTTGGAGGGGATGCGCAGCGGTTGCACATGATAAGTTCCTGCAGGAACCCACAGTGTTTCCGAGCCGGACGCAGTGGCGTTTAGAGCTTGCTGGAAGACCGAGGTGTCATCTCCGCCCTGCCCGGCCGAGCCAAAGGTGCTGAGAGAAACTGAATTGGTTGGCTGAGTACCAACTGGGGCTGGTGCCGGAGTCGGCGTTGGAGCTGGCGCAGGTGCCGGAGCCGGGGCGGGTGATGGCGTCGGGGTAGGCGCTGGCGCCGGTGTGGGAGCAGGCGTCGGGGCCGGTGGCGGCGCACTGGCTGCCGTCAGCGTGATGCTGCACAGTTCACCAACCCAGTTGCCGTTGATTGTGCCAAACTTCAGCGAGTTCATGCCCTTGGCCAGATCCACTGACCCGCTCACTGTTTTGACCGTACTCCAAGCGCCGGTTGGAGGAAGATGAAAGGTCTGCTGAGCGCCGCCGTTGACATTCAGGCCAGCTGGCAGATCGCTCGAGGTGCCATTGTCATAGGCGATTGTGATGTTATAGGTTCCGGTTTGAGCGACCGAAACATTGGTGAACGTGATCGTTCCCCTATGGGGACCGCCAAGATTCTGGACGGTGAACCCACTCCCGCAATCGTGGCAGGTACCTATGGTTGCTCCACCACCTAACGGATTAGATGGTGAGTAGGCATAGTAAGCTGTCGGAGCACTGGCGCTCAAGTGCAGCGCCCCCACCAACAGTTGACATCCCAGCGTAAATGGGACAAGACGTCCCATATGAACTTTACTTCGCACGAATACTTCCTTGATTTGTTTTGGATCTTCGAGCTGCAGGCACGCAGATCGGGAGACGGCTACAGT
>CAXTWQ010000154.1:1357-8774 GCA_964248065.1 uncultured Bryobacteraceae bacterium
TGTCAAGACAACGCGGACACGCGGCTCTAGCTTCAGAAGGTAGTGGAAGGGTTCCGGGAAAGATCTCGAAAATAAATAAGAAAAGCTTATGCTGTGAAAGCCATGGGGAAAAGGGATAAAGCAGGTTTATCTCCTTACCTTAAGTCAGCAATAATTGTCAACCAGAATCGTAACGGTTCTAAACTGATCCGGCATTCGGCGGTGAAGACTGGTACTGCAATCCGGTTCGGCATTTGATACCAATGAGGGTTGCACTACGTCCAGGGCCGAGCCCCAACTCTACCTTTGTCTAGCCGCATCGCTCACAATCCAGATTTTCTCACTTAGAAACAGGCAAAACTCAATGATTATGGAAACGTTGTTAGACCAGGCAGCGACCGGCACGTCGACTTATGCGGACAGGCTTCGGACCAGACTGTCCGAGAAAACCGCCCGGGTGGGTGTTCTCGGTCTGGGTTACGTGGGCCTTCCTTTGGCGGTGGAATTTGCCAAAGCCGGATTCCAGGTAATCGGCATGGATATCCATCAGGCGCGGATTGACGATCTTCAGCAGGGTCGCTCCCACGTCAAGGACATTAAGGATGACGTTCTGGAGCCGCTGATTGCGAGCGGCGCGCTGACGGTTACATCTGATTTCTCGCATATCCGCGACCTGGACACGGTGGATATCTGCGTCCCCACGCCTCTGCGCAAGACCAAGGACCCGGATATGAGCTATGTCATTGCGGCCGCAGACGCGATTGCCGAGCATGTGCATCCGGGGCTGCTGGTGATGCTGGAATCGACCACTTATCCGGGCACCACCAACGAGCTGATTCTGCCGCGGCTAGAGGCTCATGGTCTCAAGGTCGGCGAAGACTTCTTCCTATGTTTCTCGCCCGAGCGGGTGGACCCAGGCAATCGGCACTACCAAACCTACAACATCCCGAAGGTTCTGGGAGGCATCACTCCGGCTTGCACCGAGTTAGGCACACTTTTCTATCAGCAGGCGCTGGAGACGGTTGTTCCCGTTAGTTCCACGCGCGTGGCCGAGATGGTCAAGCTGCTGGAGAACACCTTTCGCATGATCAACATTGGGCTGGTGAACGAACTGGCTGTGATGTGCGATCGCATGGGAATCGACGTCTGGGAAGTGATTGATGCCGCCGCAACCAAGCCGTTCGGCTTCATGCCGTTTTATCCCGGCCCGGGCTTAGGTGGCCACTGCATTCCTATCGACCCGTTCTATCTGTCGTGGAAAAGCAAGGAAACTGGCTTTGAGGCGCGTTTCATTGAACTAGCCGGCTACATCAACGGCCGCATGCCTGAGTTCGTTTTGGAGAAGATCCAGAACGCGCTGAACGACCGATCCAAGCCGATTCGCGGCTCGCATGTTCACATTTTAGGTGTTGCGTATAAGAAGAACATCGACGATGTCCGGGAGTCACCAGCGCTTGATGTCATTCTGCTGCTACGCCGACGCGGTGCTACCGTCACTTTCTCTGACCCGTTTGTGGAACGCTTAAACATCGACGGCGTGACCCTGCACTCTCAGCCGCTAACGCCGACCGTCGCCGATGCCGATTGCACAGTGATTATCACCGATCACAGCCCATTCAACTACACCGAGATTGTTGAGCAGAGCCAGCTGATTGTGGATACCCGGAATGCGCTGAAGGGATGTAAGTCGGACAAGATTGTGCGGCTGTAATGAACTGTTGATTTACTGAATTGAAGAGGAAGGGGACAACTGCTTCAGTGCTTTAGCGGCCGCCTTCCTGATCCAAGCCATTTTGTTCTGAAGATGGAGCTCAATCAGCGGAATGGCGCGCGGTTTGCCAATTACGCTTAATGCTTCAATGACGTGTCCCGTGAGTTGTGGATCATCAATAAGCTTCGCTACTACATCGAAGGCACGAGGATCGCGAGTCTTAGCAAGTGCCACGATGACCCGTTGCCGAGCCATTCCGTACTCAGGATTTTCGACAATCTTAATTAGGTCGGACGCGACGCTTGGGTGAGGGTTCTTTTCCAGAAAAGAACCCGCTTCCCATTTATGTTGACTACGAAAAAAGTCTTGCACCAGTGCTTCTGCGCCTGCTTGCCCAGCAAGCGACGTAGCTAGCAACTTCCCAAAAGCGAAATGCCACCCGGCCTCGTTGTATCGGGGCAGATATTCGATAATGAGTGGCAAAATTGACTTATATCTGCGGAGATTAGCTTTATTAGAGAGCACCTCGTCAAGTCCGCGCTTAGTGAACACGAGTCCTAACTTCTCTGCTGTTAGACGGAACGGTTCTATACGCTCTTCAAACTCACGACTGCGCTCCGCCATAACCTGTTCTCTACGCTGTGGCGGGATATAGTTTGGACTGCTCTTTAGCCGCTTGATCAAATCTTGAATATGCTGAGGATCTTCAATTACATCCTCATCCTCTTCGGTCGGATCAGTAGGCGGTATCCACATCTATCGAACTCTCTCGTTGTTATAGCTCTTACGCTCACAATTCCAGGTTCGACAATAATTCTGCGGATGACCTGTCCTTCCGAAACCAAAGTCTGTAGCGAGGATGCAAGTGACGTGCATATATGGCCACAGATGAATACGGATCCAAACAGATAGCAATCTAGAACTTGTTAGCGTTCCTCCGTGTTCATTGGCACCGACTGCAAGCTTACCTGTCATTCAGAGGTAGAATTCAGCGTTTATGGTTGGTGTAGGCGTGTGATGGACTGGACTGGCTGTGATCTTGTCGAGATTGACCCCGATAAAGTCGGGGGTCAACAGGCGATCTCTTACTGAGCTATCAGCAGAACTTTGCCGATCGAAGGATTGCTGTGGTTTCGCTCTCGGCGATCAGCTGGCCAATCATAGAGCCGCATACGGCCCAGATCGAGGCCGCTGTAGATGAGATACTGCCCGGCACTTTCATCCGTGTCGAATGTGGGCGTTCATACGGCGAAATAGGAGATTACCAGGGTTCAGCGGTTAAAAGCCCCGTTCGCAATGAGCAGATTGTTTCTGGCGGTGAGGGTGAGATTCGAACTCACGGAACCCGTGAAGGTTCAACGGTTTTCGAGACCGCCGCATTCGACCACTCTGCCACCTCACCGCTTTGTGCGTGGTCGCCCCTGCCGCTTACCAGCCTAACACCTGGGCAAAGATCAGCGGCGCCACAATGGAGGCGTCCGATTCGATCAGGTACTTCGGCGTATCAATGCTCAGCTTCTCCCAAGTAATCTTCTCGTTCGGCACCGCGCCCGAGTATGAACCGTAGCTCGTTGTCGAATCGCTAATCTGGCAGAAGTAGCCCCACAGCGGCGTGTCATGCTGCTGCAGATCCTGGCGCATCATCGGCACTACGCAGATGGGAAAATCGCCTGCAATCCCTCCACCGATTTGAAAGAAGCCGATCGAGCTTTCTTTCGATGTCTTGCCATACCAGTCGGCGAGTTCCATCATGTACTCGATGCCGGTGCGCACCGTGTGCACGTTTTTCACATCGCCCGTAATACAGTGGCCGGCGTACATATTGCCCATCGTCGAGTCTTCCCAGCCGGGCACGAAGATGGGCAAGTTGCGCTCCATGGCAGCAAAAAGCCAGGAGTGCCTGGTGTCGATCTGAAAGCTCTTCTGCAGTTCAGGCGATTGCAGAATGCGATAGAAGAACTGGTGAGGGAAGAGACGTTCACCTTTCGCATCAGCGTTCGTCCACTCCTGTAGGATCACGCCTTCGATCCGCCGCATCGCCTCCTCTTCCGGGATACACGTATCGGTTACTCGATTCATGTGCTTGTCGAGAAGCCGCTGCTCGTCTTGCGCGCTCAAGTCGCGCCAGTGAGGCACACGTTCATAGAAGTCGTGCGCCACCAGATTGAAGACATCCTCCTCCAGGTTCGCGCCAGTGCAGGAGATGCCGTGGATCTTGCCAGCGCGAATCATCTCTGCCAACGATACGCCCAGCTCGGCCGTGCTCATTGCGCCGGCTAGGGTGAGAAACATCTTTCCACCCTGTTCCAAATGCTTGCGGTAGCCCTCGGCTGCCTCAACCACGGTGGCGGCATTAAAGTGGCGAAAGTGATGCTGGATAAAACTGGAAATCGGACCTAGACTCATTGCTTTCTTACGATAGCTTTGTTGAGCCTACGTTGTAAGATCATCCAGGCAATAGCGCGATGTCCACCGAAAGCAAGTTTACAAACAAATTGGGAGCAATACCGCTGAGAGCTCCCGTTGCGCGGCGCCCAACGGCACAATATATTGCTTTAGCTGCTCTCTTCCTTATCGCGGTCTCATATCAGGCTCGCACGCTTGAGCAACGGTTCCCGCAATGGTTCGGCTCCTCCTTCGTTCAATGGCCTTTTCTGCTTAATGCAGACGACCGGCCTCAGTTTACACTTACGTACTTACAGCGGAATGCGCAAAATGCCGGCCTGCAGGAAGGTGACTCATTTATTGCGCTCAACAGCGTGCCTGTCACTTCGCGAGGCGTTTACGCCGATGCGCTCTCCGCCCTCCACCCAGGTGACAACATAGACGTAACATTCCAGCGAAAAGGAGCGCAAGGTCAGGGGCGAACTCGCTTCCGGGTAACAGAATTACGTGGCAACGTCAATCCGTGGCAGGTGCTCCTTCTTGTCTGTCTGCCCGGACTTTGCTTGGCGCTGGGGTTCTGGGTGGCCGTAACCAGACCGCGAGACGTGCGTGCGTGGTTACTGCTGGCGCTAATGCTAAGTTTCGCTGCGTTCTTCAACTCTTTCGCCGATTTGTGGAAGAGCTCCTTCAGGACCTTAGCAACCATTTACTTTCAATTTGAGGCCAACAGCTGGCTAGGCTGGTTATTCCTGCTAGGCATTTACTTCCCCGAACCTTTTCAAAGCACAGCAAAATGGTCGAAGTGTCTCCTGTGGATCATTGTTCCGTTGTGGGCGACCTTCGCTCTAACTCGCATGCTGAGTTTGGCGATTGAGCTTCAGAGCCTACACGCCGCTATACCCGTAAATCGCTTCCTCGGGACATTCCATGTCGAAAGACAGATTCTGAATGCCCTAATGCTGATTATTTTCTTTCTCTGCATCGGGGCGAAGTACCGACTGGCGCTTTCAGCTGATGCCAAGCGTCGACTGCGAGTCTTGTACGCCGGAACTGCAGTCAGCCTAGTGCCTCTCACCTCCTTGTTCGTTTCTTCTAACCTGAAGGGAATAAGTTTTGAGCAGTACTACCCGGAATGGCTGACCGTTGGCGCGTATCTTGCATTTTTCCTTTTACCAGTGACTCTCGCTTACGTCGTCGTAGTCCAGCGCGCAATGGATGTGCGGGTTGTCATGCGACAAGGCCTGCAGTACACGCTGGCACGGCGCGGCGTTCTCATTGTGCAGATCCTACTCAGCACGGCGTTGTTAATCTCGATCACAATCCTGATGACTTCCCACACCGTCAATCCGGTAGGGACAGCGACGGTCCTTGCGATTGGTCTGTTGAGTATTCTCCTACTTAATAGCGCTGCACAGCGAGTGGCCATCTGGGTGGACCGCCGCTTCTTCCGCGACGCGTACAACGCCGAGCAGATTCTCAGTGACTTAGCCGAGAAGGTCCGCACGATTGTAGAAATAAAGCCGCTGCTTGAGACTGTTGCCCAGCGTGTGGCAGACTCGCTACACGTCACGCATGTAGCGGTGTTGCTTGATGGCGGCGGGCTGTACCGCCCTGCCCACGCGCTCGGCTATAGCGTTCTACCGGAGTTGGCCTTCACGAAGAACGCAGCCACAGTGCAAACTCTGAAAAGCGAAAAGCAGCCAGTTAGGGTTTACTTCGACGACACGGATTCATGGATCTATCAACGATCGGAGATGAGCGATGAGGAGCGTGGCCAACTGGCAGCGTTGCAATCCGAATTATTATTACCGCTGTCGGCCAGAGACGAACTAATCGGGTTTATGAGCTTGGGCCAGAAGCTGTCAGAGGCACCGTACTCCGGCACTGATTTGCGGCTGTTGAGCTCAGTGGTAGCTCAGACAGGCATGGCGTTGGAAGTAGCGCGGCTGACAACGGCTATCAGCAGTGAGGTTGCTCAGCGCGAGCGCGTCAACCGCGAACTGGAGATCGCGCACGAAGTACAGGAGCATCTTTTCCCGCAGGTTTTTCCCGTTATTCCTGGTCTGGACTACAGCGGCATGTGCAATCCCGCACGTACGGTCGGAGGAGACTATTACGACTTTCTGGAATTACCGGGAGGGAAGTTTGGAATTGCAGTGGGGGATGTCTCAGGTAAAGGAATTGGCGCAGCACTCATGATGGCAAGTCTGGTTGCTTCGCTGCGAGGCCAAGCGTCCGTTGTGCAGGACATGCCGGAGCTCATCACGCGAGTCAGCAATCTGGTTTATGGCGCATCTTCTGCCAGTCGCTATGCCACATTTTTCTATGCCGAGTACCAACCGCAAACCCATCAGCTGTCATACGTAAACGCCGGTCATAACGCTCCCTTCGTGCTTCGGGGTGGCCAGGAGGTGTATCGCTTAGACTCCGGAGGTGGTCCGGTGATTGGATTGTTTCCTAATTGCAAATTTGAGTCGGGTCTTTTCGTTATCAAGCCCGGAGATTTGATGGTGCTGTTTACCGATGGAATTTCTGAATCGATGAACAATGATGACGAGGAGTGGGGCGAAGAAGGCTTAATCGAGTTTGCAAAAACCTGTGATGGCCTTGCTGCGAAGGAAGCCATGAACCGGATCATGACGGCTGCCCAGGCTTTCGCGGCAGGGGCACCACAGCATGACGATATGACGGTGGTTGTCCTCCGTGTTCTTGCCTGAAGTTGAACTGCGAGCAATCCGTGCCGAGGATGCTACCGAAGGATGAAGGGCCGAGTTAGTCAGCTCGAGCTGAAGATCCCCAATGCAACTGCAACGGCACGTAATTAAACGGCGTTGGGATCCACCAGTGGAGCCATGACTCCTCTCGACTTGATCTGACGGAACCATAAGCTCAATGAACCGCCCCAAACAGCACTCTGACACCGCGAATTATTGTTCTTCCGAGTCGCCCTGTTCTTCACCGGCAATCACCACGACAAATGGACCTTTATCGGCAAACTTACCAGCAGACTCGTAGTCGGTCTCCTCCACTCGTACGACGCGGGCTGTCTTGCCTTTTCTCCAAGCAGTGAGGCGACCCTGCTCGTAAGTCAGGTTCCAAGTAGGCTTACTCAGACGATCTGCCAAATCTTTTCGAAGCAAGGGGTAAAGCTCGTGACCTTCCGCATCATTGCGCTTCAAAATCACGATCGTATCTGAGATCCACCACTTATTCCCGTGTGGTTCGCCGAAAAGATTCGATTCCATCCAGACAATACCTTTTGCTAGATTCCGTCCACCCTCTACATTTCCACGACGGAGGTTTACCGGTTGAAATAACGGTTGAAAGCGACTTTCTGCTTGC
>CAXTWQ010000155.1:0-8675 GCA_964248065.1 uncultured Bryobacteraceae bacterium
ATGCTGACAACCGCATCTCCGTGAAGCCAATCAGCCACATGCGCAACGGGCAATGGCAGCCAGCTTCGTGGAGACCCGGCCTGCCTTTGCGTTTGTTTGAAGACTCAAATCTTCATATGCCAGATAATGACAGCCGGAGTGACTGGCTCTCTGAGCCGCACACCGACGCCGAATGGCTGGAAGCCACGCACCGGTGTGCCTATTCAAATGGAGTGATTGGTATCACCGAACTGCTGTCGCCAGTTGAGGCGAATGTGCCCGGCGCACCCGGTCTAAATCCCATTCTGCTGCGTTATGAACGCCGTCGCCGTGCTCTGGTGCAAGCCGACTTTCATATCTTTGCTGCGGACGGATGGAATTTCAATGCGCGTGACGTGAACCCCGGCGGCAATCACGGTGGTTTTTTCCGTATTTCCACTCACTCGGTTTGGATGATGGCCGGCGCTGGTGTACCGGTCATTAAAATTCAACAGCCGTATGACACGTTGAACTTTGCGTCCACTCTGCTGAACTTGTTAGGCCGGCCGGCCCCGCTGCCCGAGCGCGTCGTTCCGCTTGGAGCAAAGTAGAGCCGCCGATAAACACAGATAAACGCCGATCCGGAACCTAATGGGCGTCGGCGTCGAAGACACCTGTCTCAATCCGTCCGGCATGTTTCATCTGGACGAAGATGCGGTACCTGCCTAAAGAAGGAAAGCCATAGGGAAAGGTGACCTCATTGGGTATCGCGCTTCCTCCCATGTCCATGCCGGGCATACTCATTTCCGCGGTGTTGATCTGCGCCGGCTGCAGTTGGCTTTGCGCCATCATGTACGAAGCCATGGGAACTGATCCGTTTGTGTGCACGTGCGCGAAAGTGCTGCCATCCGTTTTGATGAAGGCCGCGTGTCCAGGCATGCCCATATACAGTTCCATATCCGACGCAGGACGCCCGCTTTCGTCAAGGAGGCGAAAGCGGAACGGCATGCCGATCTTGGCGTGCAAGACTCCTGCTGGGCGCAGCCACTCCATCACGTAGCCGTCGGGTAAAGTGAAGCGCGTCGATTGCGAGCCGTCAGACCAAGCCGGGGCCGTTCCGGTGGCATCATCGCCCTCCAATGGTCGGCTTGGCAATCCAGATGGAATAGCGACGTTCGACACCATCGTTTCTGGAAAGCCGTTTGCATGGACCACATCCGCATATAACTTGTAATGACCCGCGGGCATTTGCGGCAGCTGCAACCGGAACTGTGCGGTCCCAATCGATTCCGGGTGGAGGTGATAGACAACATCCAGGCCCGGTTCGCGGATCGCGTAGAGATGCATTAGGTGATCGTGGTCCGGGATCAAGTCGTCCATGACACGCGTGAAAAGCGCATGGCCATTCTGCCCCGCATTGCGGTTCGGCTGATTCATCCATTCCGGATTGCTCAGGCGCAGTTGCAGAGTGCCATCAGGCAAAAGCGCTGCAGCCATCTGCAGAGGTTTGTAGACCTTAGAACGATATACGGCCTCAGCAGATGACCACCACCAGCGCCCAAAGCCAAGCAGCCCGGCGATAAGAGCAAATGCAACCGCCATAGCCCGACGCGCCCGGCGCTTGGCCTCTTCATCGGGCATAGTTCCTGGCGGCAGTTTGGCCTCTCGTATCGAGGCGCCTACCAGCAGAACCAATCCGGCTACCAGCAACAGCATTAAAGATGCAAGAGCCCAGGCTAGGCCCGCACTCATTGGCTTGGTCGTAAGAGCGATGGACGGCACCGGCACTGCGACAACGCCATCGCCCTTGTTGCCTTCCACATGCAAACGAATCTGCCAGGAGCCTGTCGCCATCATCCATAGAGAGCCGGTGAAGAACTGCGAATCCTGACTCGACCTCTTCATCTGATCCGGCATCGGAGCAAACCGGGCTGCGGATTGGTTCAGCGGCACTGGCACTGCCCGAATCTGGCGAACGCCCGGGTCTTCAGCCCGTACTTCGAGTTCTGCGACACCAGGAATCACAGGTGGCGGCCGCACAGTCACAAAAATCTTGTATGGGCCGGCTTGTACATCAAGGTAGATGTCAGGACTGCCTACGTGGGCCCGTACGGACGCAGCAAAAAGGAGGAGAACGAAGGCGCGCCGGAGCATTAACGCTGAACCTGCGACACCCATTTTCCGCGCGATAGCCCTAACCTCATACTCAGTGTCGCTATGGCTATGGCAAGGCCAATCCCCATGGCGAACTGGGCTGGAGTCTCGGTAATGTAGAACTGGTTGCGGGCCAGGTAAGACGTCGCAGGCACCCCATATGCCAGGTACATGGTGCCGAAAAAAGGATTCTGTGCAGCGTGTGACATCAGGAATGAGGCAAACGGATACTGCACTGCCAACAGGCTCACGACAAACACTACGGCGCTAACGAACGAAGTCTTCCATTCATTCCAATTGCCTGCCCGGGTCCAGAGCCAATCTAAGAACAGCGCCGGAATGATCAGCAGCAGCGGAAATTCTGGTGGTATGAAGTGGGTAACATGCTGGTAAACCGGACCTAGTTTAGGCTCGGCTGGAAACAACGGCAAAATCTGAATCAGGCCAATCAAAAACAGCATGTAAAAGCCGCTGATGAAGGTAGCGGCAAAGCGGAATCGGGATGCTTTCGATGTAAGGCACATTGCGAGGGGAATCAGCAGAGATACTGTGATGTACGCGATTGAACTGTGCTGATGTGTGCGGCCCACAAACTCCATAACCAGCACCATTGCCGCTACGGTGGACATGCCTGCGACGTATAAGTACAGCCTGCGTGCAAACACTCGCTCCCTTCCCGTAGCACGATTCATAGTTCCGGCAATCAGCACCAGCGTTCCGACAAAGACCGCGTATATTCCGGTAAAGAGCACAATGTGCGGCGGGCTCACGATGGCAACGTCCAGGCCGTAAGCGTCGTGCCACCAGTTATCGAACGGCGCTGAGGTCAGCATGGCAATGCCGCCCCATGAGGCGATGAAAGCACCAAGCGGTGCACGCAATCTCAGAATGTGAACCGAGGAGGGAGCCAGAGGAGCATTGCGCCGAAAAGTGGTCCATAGGATGACGTAACCGAACGCAACACCAGCCAGAATGCCGCACATGTAGATGGCTATGTGGGCCGGAGTCAGAAAGCTATCGCGTCCAATGGACAGGTGCCAGGAGATGTCCCAATGCGCCCCTACAACGGCAGATGTAACGGCGGCTGCGGCGCACCATAGATACCAAGGCAACCTGGCTCTTGTGGCGCCAGCCGTTTCGTCAACTTGTCCCGGCACGGTTTGCCTGAATGTACTCTCCCCAACGAGTGTCCTAAAAGAGGGAGCTGGGCCTGCCATTCGGGTTATTTTGCTTCTGGGAGATGGCCCATTCTGCCAGCACGGTAGTCGTCCATAGCCTGAGTAAGCTCTTCCCGAGTATTCATGACGAACGGACCACGGCTCACGACTGGCTCATTTAGTGGCTGGCCGCTGAGCACTAGCAGCGTGCTGTCCTCGCTTGCCTTCAGATGTACCATCGAGCCTTCCGGCTCCAGCAAAGCCATTGTTGCTTCACCGGACAAATCCGTCTGGCCGTTCACCAGCACGCTGCCCTTCAGCAACACCAGGGCACCGTTCTGCCCCGAACACAAACACATTTCCGTTTCTGACCCGGCATTTAAGTGAAGGTCGAACAGACCAACCGAAGAAAAAGTTTTAGCCGGTCCATCGACTCCGCTCAGGTCTCCCGCAATCACGCGCACATAGCCAGCTTGCCCCAGCGTAGTCACAGGAATTTGCTCTTTCAGCAGCGTCTGGTAGCGTGGCGCGGTCATCTTCTGATCCCTGGGCAGGTTGATCCAAAGTTGCACCATCTCCATAATGCCGCCCAGCCGTGCAAACTCCCCATCGTACTTTTCCTCGTGCACAACGCCGGAAGCCGCCGTCATCCACTGCACATCGCCGGGCCCAATGGTACCGGAGGCGCCACTTGAATCCCGATGGCAGAGCACGCCCTGATAGACAACGGTGACTGTCTCGAAGCCCCGATGCGGGTGCTCACCCACCCCAAGGCTCTCCCCGGTCGGCTCCACCTGCGTCGGGCCAGCATAATCCAGCAGCAGAAATGGATCAATCTGGTCGGTGACGCCGTTCGAAGGAAACAGGTTGCGCACGTGGAAGCCATTGCCAACCCAGTGGGTAGAGCCAGCCGGGTAGACACCTTGAACGTTCTTCGTATCCGCCATGTTTGTAAGGATTCTATCCTTTTGAAAAAGTCGCAGTTCAGCCTAATACGCCCACTCCCTTGCCGCGTTGACTGGCTAGCAACTGTTCGGCATGCAGCGCTCCAGCAGGCGTCTCCTCGTGCTTGAAAATGGCAAAGGTCGGATAAGCGTTGGCCCGGTACTGCTCCACGCGATACGCAATGCTGTTCAACTCTGAGAGCGAGTAGTCGGGCTTACGCAGACGAAGATACACGAAATCGGCGGTTAGCACATGCGGCGACTCCAAATTTTCGTTTTCAGCCAGGCACAGTGCGACGTTAGCATCGCGCAGAACAGTGAAAATCTCCTCGGCAAACCAAGTGCTGTTTCGAAACTCAAAGGCCACCTGCAAGTCGCGTGGCAGTAGCTTGACAAAGTGGGCCAGCCGAGAGAGGTCAGCCTTAAAGCTGGGGGAAAGCTGAAACAAGATAGGACCTAAGCGCCCGGCTTCCCGTAGCGGCGCCAGCGTATGAAGGAATGCACGGGTGAAATCCTCAGCCCCTTCCAGCTTCAGTGAATGAGTGATCTTCATATGACCCTTAGGCAGGAATAGGAAGCCGGCCGGAGTCTCAGCAATCCATTTAGCAAGGGTGGAAGCAGAGACCAGGCGCCGATACGTATAGTTCACCTCTACCGCATTCAGGTGATCCGCATAGTAGCTTAAGAATTTCGAGGCGGCCAGCTTCTCCGGATAAAAGTCCGGCTTCCAGCTCGGATAGGAGAATCCCGAAGTTCCACAAAAGAGTTTTGCCTCAGCCATAGGTCTGCGAATCAATCGTAACTTTTCTTTCGCAGTGATGTTTTGAATTAGTTTGCAGGTACAAATGTGCAATAAATCACGGACCCATTAGGGCCCGGGTCAAAGTTCCTGCATTGGAGTGACTTGCGAATAGTACTTTTGAGTAATTTGAGCGAGCAGACTGTTGAGTCCTCGTGGTACAAATTCTTTTCAATCACTAAGTCGTTCATTATCAGCGCCTAGTACATGTCCTCAGACTCCCGGAGCAGCGCCTGCTACTCTCCTGTGCCTTGCCAGTTACGAGAAGGGTCATCGCTTTCTGCAGGGGGCGAAGGCCGATGGCTGTCAAGTGCATCTGCTTACTTCAGAGAGTCTACGTGACCGTTCAAACTTCCCGCACGATTGTCTTGACGGGATTCACTACATTGCGGATTACAAGCTGGAATGGAATCTGCAGCAAATGATTGAGACGGTCGCGAACCTGGCGCGCCACCACGTGTTTGACCGCATTGTTGCCTTGGATGACTTCGATCTGGAAAAGGCGGCACTGCTGCGTGAGCACTTCCGGACGCCCGGCTTAGGGGAAAGCGCGACGCGCCTGTTCCGGGATAAACTGGCCATGCGCAAGGCCGCGGCGGCTGCCGGTATCCCGGTGCCTGCCTTCACGGCTACGGCGAACTACATCGAAATCACAAACTTCGTTGACTGGGTGCAGCCCCCATGGGTGCTGAAGCCACGCCTGATGGCTGGTGCCATGGGCATTAAAAAGAGCAGCGACCGCGAGGAGATCTGGCGGCACATTCACGCGCTGGGAAATCAGCAGTCGTTTTACCTGCTTGAAAAGTTCATCCCGGGTGACATCTTTCACGTTAATTCTATTTGGTTTGAAGGCGAGATGGTGACGGCGATTGCCAGTGCGTACGGCACGCCGCCGCTGCAGGTTACACAAGAGGGCGGTATCTTCACCACTCGCCTGCTCGAGCGCGATTCGGATCTGGCACGCAGCCTTTGCACATTAAATAAAAAAATTTTGTGCGCTTTCGGCCTGGCAAGTGGCGTCTCACATACGGAATTTATCCGGTCTTCTGAATCGGGTAGTTTATACTTCCTGGAGACGTCAGCCCGGGTCGGCGGAGCTCATATTGCGGAGCTCGTTGAGTTTGGCACAGGTGTGAACCTGTGGGCTGAGTGGGCCAAAATAGAAGGAGCGATAGCGCGGGGAGAGTGTTACTTTCCCGTAGCGTTACGCAATGATTATGCCGGGTTGCTTGTTTCTTTAGCCCGGCAGGAATGGCCAGATGTCTCCGGATTTACTGAACCTGAGTTGGTCTGGCGTTTAAACAAGAAAAATCATGTCGGGTTCGTCGTCCGTTCGTCCGAGTACGAGCGAATCGGCCAAGTTTTAGATGAATACGCCAAGCGCGTTCGAAGGGATTTTCATGCCTCTGCTCCCCCTCTTGAGAAGCCTCATGAGTAGTGGTTTTTACTCCCACCCGCTGGTTGCAACCGGGGTGTTAGCCTGATGTCGATGCAAGCGTTTAAGTTTGCTGGGGTCGCTGCCAGCACAGTATTGGGAGCCGTCTCTGCCACCGCTGTTTACGGTAGCCTGTCACGGTCTTCACAGCTATTTGGGCCTTCTGTTTATCGAGGTCCAGGCCGGCGTCGTTCCGTCGCACTCACTTTTGATGACGGACCTAGCGAAGGTACGCTACCAATTTTGGAGTATTTGGATCGTGAACAAGTGTGGGCGACATTTTTCCAATGCGGAATGAATGTTCAGCGTCATCCACAGATTGCGCGGCGGGTGGCAGCAGCTGGCCACCAGCTAGGTAATCATACTTACTCACACTCGCGCCTTCCGTTCAAATCGCCGGAGTTCATTGACCGTGAAGTAACCGACGCTCAGAAGGTCATCCAGGATGAGACCGGTCTCTCGCCTATGCTGTTGCGTGCTCCTTACGGCTTTCGTTGGGTAGGGCTGCGCGAAGTACAACGGCGGCTGGCGCTACTCGGCGTGATGTGGACGGTTATCGGCAATGACTGGCGGTGGCCCTCAGAACGGATTGCCGAACACGTGCTGTCACGCGTGGGTCCGGGCGGAATCATTTGCTTGCACGATGGCCGTAGTGTCGATCCTAAGCCTGACACGCGAGCGACTCTGCGCGCGCTTCAGCGGATTGTTCCGGTGTTGAAAGACAATGGCTTCAAGTTTGAAGTCATCAGCGACTTGATGCAGGTCTAAGCTGATAGGCGTTGGACCCCCTTCGCTTGCCATTCTCTGCCAAGACCGGAAAGCTAACGCTCGTCGGGGCCGGGCCGGGTGATCCGGAACTGCTGACACTCAAAGCTGTGCGTGTCCTCGGAGAGTGTGACGTCGTGCTCTACGATCGCTTGGTCAGCCCTGAAATTCTTGCATACGCGCGGCCCGGAGCCGAACTTGTCTACGTGGGTAAACACGAAGGGCAGCAGGAACAGACGCAGGAGCAGATTTTTACATTGATCCTCCGTCATGCTGCTGACGGCAAGCATATTGCACGATTGAAGGGTGGCGACCCGCTGGTATTCGGACGTGGTGGCGAAGAGTGGGCGCTAGCCGTACAACACGGTATTGAGTTCGAGCTGATACCTGGAGTCAGTTCCGCGATTGCAGTGCCCGGACTGGCCGGTATTCCACTCACATATCGGCGTCTCTCTCAGAGTTTTGCTGTTATTACGGGCCACTGCGGCGAAGGTCGCAGCCGTGAGTGGGCAAGATACGCGCAAGTGGATACGCTGGTCATCCTGATGGGCGTGAGCAATCGCGTACACATTGCTCAGGCGTTGTTAAAGGCGGGCCGTTCAGCTGGCGACCCGGTTGCCTTCATCCATCGCGGCACGCTCACCGATGAGCGCGTCGTTGAAGGAACATTGGCTGACGTGGCTGCCGAGCGGGTTGAAGTGAGAAACCCGGCGGTGTTCGTGATCGGCCCCGTGGTGGGGTTGCGGCGGTTGCTGAAGGAGAAAATTTAGCCGGCCTTAGTCAGACCTTTTCCGGAACCGTGTACGGGGCACGGTAGGTCCCTTTCATTAGCGCGGCTGCATCCTTATCGTTCAGCACGGATTCTGTCTTGGGGTCAAAGTTCAGGGTTCGACCGACGCGATATGAGGTATTCGCCAAATGCACCAGTGTCGCCGAGAGATGGCCTTCCAAAATGGGCGCGTGCAAATCTTCGGCCTTGCGGCTTCTCATGCAGTCAATAAAGTTGGCGAAGTGCTCGTGCTTGACCGGCGCATGTTTGGCCGGGCCGGGCTCTTCGGTCTCGCCTAGGAATGACTTGTAGGAATCGTAGTCTGAGATGGCGAGGTAGCCTTTCGAGCCGTAGTAGAGATTGCCGATGGTGGAGGGCTTGTTAGTCGCCGGACCCAGAGTTTTGTCCTTGTTACCGGCCTGATTGGCTGGCTTTAGTTCAACGCCAGCAGCCGGAACGCCTCCTCCGGAGAACTCGCGGGTGCCGATGCCTGCTTCATGATTGGTCATCCAGCCGCGCACCTCGAAGGTCATCAACTTGGTCCGTTCACCGGGTGATTTGAATTCGTATGAAGCAGTAATAACGTTCGGTGTTTCCTGGTTTTATGATAAGTAGAAGTGGGAGATGTATTCGTATAGATTAGTCGGCAGCGTCACTCCGAGTCCCCAGCGCGCCAGATCGACTTCATGGATGC
>CAXTWQ010000156.1:0-6427 GCA_964248065.1 uncultured Bryobacteraceae bacterium
AGCCAGGAGGGGTTGACGGACGTAAGCTCTAGCAGACTCGTTGACAAAATAGTTTTCGAATGGCCGATGATTGACGGTGATGACGCCTTTGCCTGGGCGAAGGAAGACGCGCGCCGTGGCAGTTTTGCGACGACCGGTTCCAAGTTGCTGAACTAGCTTAGCTGGCATTATAGTAAGACATCGCGGGTGACTAGTGACACGGGCGAATTTGATATTCCTTTCATAACTGAAGCAGGCGCCTAGAGAGCAAGGGGCGTAGGTTTCTGAGCCTGATGCGGATGGCTCTCGCCGGCATAAACGTTTAACTTGCGATACATCTGTTTGCCTAACTTGTTCTTGGGAAGCATGCCGGAGATTGCTAATTCGATCATGCGTTCAGGGCGGGTTTCACGCATGCGGCGAGCGCCCGTCTCGATCAAGCCACCAGGGTACCCGGTGTGACGGCGATAAATTTTCTGATTTTCCTTGCCGCCGGTGAGTTTTACCTTGGCAGCATTGACAATAACAACGTGGTCTCCAGTGTCAATGGAGGGCACATAGATAGGCTTGTGCTTGCCCATCAGAAGCATGGCAGCGCGCGATGCGAGTCGGCCGAGGACTGCGTCATTCGCGTCAATGACGTGCCAAGTCCGCTTAATTTCGGGCTTGGACGGGTATTCGGTACGCATGGACAGACTGATTCTCTCAGTTCGAAAGCTCGAACATCTCAGTGTAACGGAAGTGCCAATTTTTTGTCAACGGCGGAGGTTGGAGGCTCAATTTGAGCAATGTTAAGCTTACTGAGAACCTGTTGTCCAGCGACGCTTCTAAGTTGCTCCAAGTAGTGAGTTGAAGGAGATGGAGCCAAAGAATCAGAGCTTTTCTCCGGCATGCAATGGTCTACTATCTCTCCTAGATTTGCCCTTAGTTCTTTTTTCCTGACTCAATGCGCGTACTACGGCTTTCGGATCATGGGAAATGACTGTGAGGAGCACACGAGCGGGTGCTTCGGGTGTACGTCTTCCGCTTTCCCAATGCTTCACTGTGTCCAGGCTCAGGCCAAAAGTGTCGGAAAACTTAGCCTGAGTCATGTGGAGATCCTTACGGATATGCTTTACGTCTATCTCCTCAGGCGCGGTGATTTTATACCCAATGCGTTGCCACCCAGGTAAGCATCTACTTCCTGAAGTCCGGCCTTTAGGTCTTCGAACATTCTTGCCATTGCATTTAGCTCCTATATTTAGCGAAGATTCCATCTGCTATCCTCGGTAGTTCGTTCCGCTCGGCTTTTGTCAAATTTGCCTTATCGTTCTTCCCATAAGCCGCCATGAGAAAAATGGGAAAATGCTCATTTCGCAGAATATAAATTACTCGGCCCCCGCCTCGCTTGCCCATATTGTCACGACCTACCCGCACTTTACGAAATCCCCCGGTTCCCTGAATCAAGTCGCCGCATTCGGGGTCAGAGGAAATCATGCCCACAATCGAATCTCGCTCTGGAACCTTAAGCACCGTTGAACATCAAAGCCGGAACAAGCGCTATTCGAATAGATCATCCATCTTGCTCTATGCTGATGACCTGACCCCCGTTTTTTGCCCGAAATGGAATACTAATTCGGACGAAGAAAGGGAGAACAGATGGCAACGAGAAGAAAGTTGAGCGATGAGCAGATCATCACGGTGATGAAGCAGTTGGAAGCAGGCCGAACAGCCGCTGAGATGGCGCGGGAAGTGGGAGTTAGCACTTACACGATCTATTCCTGGAAGGCGAAGTACGGTGGCCTGGAGCCGAGTGAGGCGATCAAGCTGCGCCACTTGGAAGACGAAAACAGCCGGCTGAAGAAGCTGGTTGCTGAAGTCTGCCTGGACCGCGAGATGTTAAAGGCGCTGCTAATAAAAAACGGACTGAGCTCGTAGACCAGCGCGCGGATGCGGTATTTCTAATGAAGGAGTTTGCCGCTACCCAACGCAAAGCCTGCGAGCTGGCCCATATTCCCCGCTCGACGTTCCGTTATCAGCCGGACAACAAGAAGGACAACCAGCTAAGAAAGAAACTGACAGAACTGGCACAAGAGCAGCCGCGGTACGGCTACCGGCGATTGCAAGTGTTGTTACGGCGGGAAGGAGAATGCGTGAACCATAAAAGAGTTTTCCGGATCTACCAGGCGGCGGGACTTAGCGTGAAGCGCAAGAAACGCAAGAGGCTGGTGCGTGCCGGGCGAACACTAGTGGCGACGACCGCACCCAACCAACAATGGGCGATTGACTTTGTTCATGATCGACTCGCGAGTGGACGGTCGATCCGAGTGCTCGCTGTAGTCGATACCTTTACGCGGGAGTGTCTTGCTTTAGAAGTAGACTCCTGCCTGCCAAGCCGGCGTGTCACAAGAACGCTCGATGGCGTCATCTTCGAGCGGGGAAGGCCAGAAAGCATCACCCTGGACAACGGAACAGAGCTAACCTCCCGGCACTTTCTCTCCTGGGGAATCGACCGCAGGATTGACCTCGCTCATATCCAGCCGGGCAAGCCTGTCCAAAATGCATTTGCTGAAAGTTTCAACGGGCGACTGCGCGATGAATGTCTGAACACGAACTGGTTCCGCAACTTATGGGAAGCACGGCGAAAGATCACAGCATGGAGAAATGATTACAACCAAAAACGGCCTCACAGCAGCCTTGATTACCGCACGCCCCACGAGTTCGCTCAGGCCTTTGCGGCGAACCAGAACATCATGCTAAAAACTTAGGAATCACCTGGGCGAAAAATGGGTGCAGGTCACTGAGGGTATGATCCACCGATCATATTAGGTTCTGCCAGGAACGGGGACGGCTGCTAAATCTTTTGGCTCTTGCTTCGAGCCTGCACGCGAAAGCTGCAGATCAGTTATTCAACATAAGGGCGCACCCTTTGAAGCTGAGTACGTTATTAAGTTGAATCAAGTCGCACGGTCCCGTGTCGAAGTGCGGCAAGCTTGTGAAGCTTTGGTTGCCCATCAAGCAAGTCACGGGTGCTAGAGTTCAACCCAAAAGATAAGGTTCCTTTAGGTCGAGTACTAAATGGAGAGCGCGACCGCAGCGAACATCAGCCAAGAGAAAGCTCGACGTGACTTCTCCTGAATAGTCTGGACACGTGCTCAATAAACGTGCCATTAGGAGTCCTCACCTCGAACTCGCCTATCTTTTTCCCGGTCGCATTCTTTTACACCCCGCTCTTCGTTCTGTTGTCCAGTTTGCAGAGCTATAAGTCTCAAGCATCCATTGAGTGCTGTTGTAAACGCCATCGATCTCGCGGCCGCCATAATCGATCTGCTCGAAAAATTGCTGGCCGTATCCGGTGCTGCCCCGGTAATCACACGCGATGAGGCTATAGCCCTGCTTCAGTAGCTCGCGTATAACGTGAAGATCGCTGGTGTCGAAGTTCGCGTGTACACCCTGGTGGGCAAAAGTGATGAGCGGTTGTTTCTCTGAGCGGTTCAGGCTTTTCGGGATAAACGTGTAGGCATGAATGATGAGCGGATTTGTCGCGCCTGGCGCTTTGGCATTTGTGACGTGGGCAGGCGGCGAACTTGTGAATTCAATTTTGTCTACATCAGCAATGTCGGCCAGTCGAGTGAACCAAAGCACATCATCAACGCGCTTGAGTACCTCATCCAGATTGCGCCCATTAGCCTGCGCAGTGCGGGCTTGCGCTGCCGCAGTCGGACTGACCGGAGCAGGAGTATTTACCGGACCAGTCTGTGCCAGCAAGAGCGTAACGAAGCAAAGTGCGGCCGCAGAAATGGTCCCTTGCAACTGCCATCGCTTTGTCACTTCGACGTTCGTGTCTCCTCGCCGGAATCTTTCGACTGCCAATGAGTATCGTCCGTTGATTCTTCCTGTTCGAAGTGAATCTGGTTCGGAGTGTTGAACACGTCTGTGGTTCGGTAATGCGTTACGGTTGCGCCCCCGTACCAGGTGGTGGTGAAGGTCCAGCGATTGCCGCTTATCAGTAGTTCACCTTTTCCTGTGGCGCGCCCGTCCGGCTGAATGTTCTGGGTTGTGAAATGCCCTGGTGTTTCGGTAGGAAGAAATACGAGTAAGCCCCGAACCGAACCGGCCACTGCTTGCTCGCAGGCATAGGACTTCCCGACTTGCGCACAAGTGATCTTTAAGTCTTCGACTTGACCGTTTGTGCTTTTGCGGGTGACCTTCCATGTTCCGGCATATTGCTTTAACGGTAGCTGGTCAGGTGCCGCAAGCAGCAGAGTTGACCCGGCCAGAGCGATACGAAGGTACTTGCGCATCTGAATTTTTATTATCGTCGGGCGGCAATGTTATTGTGCAAGACAAAGCATCGTTCGCCGCCGTCGCTGCATGCCTAGTACCCTCGAAAGCGCAATCACCGTTGAGACCCAGATCGCCACCGTGGGCACACTTCGTCTGGACTGCGGCATCTCGCTGGTAAACGTCAAGGTCGCTTACGAGACGTATGGGACGCTGAACGCGGCCAGGAGTAACGCAATTTTGCTTGTGCATGCTTTCACAGGTGATGCGCATGCGGCTGGCGTACACAAGCGGACTGGGCAGCCTGGGTGGTGGTCGGCCATGGTCGGCCCAGGACTGGCCTTCGATACCGAACGATATTTCGTCATTTGCTCGAACGTGCTGGGGGGTTGCCAAGGAACCACGGGCCCCGGTTCTGTCGATCCAGGTACAGGCCAGCGCTATGCCATGCAGTTTCCGGTGATCACCATTGCGGATATGGTGCGCTTGCAGAAGGCGCTTATCGATCTGCTCGGCATTGATCGACTGCTGGCCGTAGCCGGTGGTTCTATGGGCGGAATGCAGGCGCTGCAATGGGTTGTCAGCTACCCCGATGCAGTAGCTGCGGCAATACCGATTGCGACAACGTCACGCCATAGTGCGCAGCAGATTGCTTTTAATGAGGTCGCGCGCCAAGCAATCATTTCGGACCCTGACTGGAACAGCGGAAACTACTATGACGATTCGCCACCTGGACGCGGTCTAGCCGTGGCTCGAATGGTAGGCCATATCACGTACATGAGCGACGGCTCAATGCGCGAGAAGTTTGGCCGACGGTTGCGTGACAAGGACGCTTTTGGCTTTGACTTCTCGGTCGATTTCGAGGTGGAGAGTTATCTTCGTTATCGCGGCAGTCAATTTGTGACGCGCTTTGACGCCAACTCTTACCTGTACATCACCAAGGCGATGGATTACTTCGATCTGTCGAACGGGCACGCTTCGCTTGGAGCCGCATTCGAGCAGACCCGAACGCGCTTTCTTGTGATCAGCTTCACATCCGATTGGCTGTATCCTGCTTATCAATCGCTGGAAACGGTGAGTGCGTTACGTAGTCGCGGGATCGATACTGCGTATTGCCAGCTCGAGTCTTCGTATGGACATGACGCATTCCTGCTGGAGGTGCCGGAGCAGAGCCGGATGATCGCCGGATTCCTCCGCAGCGTGGCAAGCGAGGCATTGCAGAAGCCGTTCTCTTCACGTGCACCCCGGCCAGCAGTTGAGGATGCCATTGCGAATCGATCCGATTACGCCATGATTGCCGAGTTGGTGACTGAAGGATCGAGCGTGCTGGACCTTGGCTGCGGCGCGGGTGAACTGCTGGCCTGGCTACGTGACCAGAAGGGCATTGCCGCGCAAGGCGTCGAGATCGATCCGGTTCTGATTCAGCAGGCGATAGCTTCGGGTGTTTCGGCGTACCAGGGAGATATTGAGCAAAGTCTGACCGACTACCCGGACGGTACATTCGACTATGTGATTCTTAGCCAGACGCTTCAGGAGATGCGCTATCCGTTGCGGGTATTGCGCGAGATGCTGCGAGTGGGGCGTCATGCGATTGTTGCGTTTCCGAACTTTGGACATTGGAGTACCCGCTTTTCGCACCTGGTGAGTGGCAAAGCACCGCGGACGAAACTGTTTCCTTACGACTGGTATGAGTCGCCCAATCTGCACTTTTTGACTATTGAGGATTTCGTGTCATTGTGCCGGGCCCAGGGCTGGATTATCGAGCATCGAACGTTCGTGAGTGGCACTTCGCGGGTTCGCCTGTTTCCAAATTTGTTAGCTGAAGTGGCGGTGTTCTCCATACGGGGAGCAGACTTGGCTAATTGAGCGTGTGCGTGTTTTGGTACAGGTTAGCCTCCCGTGGTCGGATACTCTGCTTTCAGAGCTACTGCTCCAGAGTCAGTGTTGCTTGAACAGGGTAGTGATCGGAACCGGCTGCATCGCGCAAGACTCGTCCATCGCGCCACGTAAGAGGGCCGCGCGCAAAGAGCCAATCGAGCGCCATAGCAATCGTATGGGTCCGTTCGATGTGCGACCCGAGAGCACTTTGAAAACCGGCCTTCTGCATTTTTGTCAGATAGCGGGCAGGCAGATATTTGCTGTTGATATCGCCGCCTATCAGCACGGGGGTGCCGGACCTATAGTG
>CAXTWQ010000156.1:6437-7654 GCA_964248065.1 uncultured Bryobacteraceae bacterium
TGCTTGACGTCCCCTAGAACTTCGTTCAGTTGCTGGAATTGAATCCGACCGTAGCTGCGGCTTTCGAGGTGAAGGTTGTAGACAACCAGCAGGCGGCCAGACACTTCAATTTCTGAAACCAAGGCAATGCGCGCGCCCACACGCCGCTGCAAGAAAGGAAGGGACGAAGGAATCCAGGGCCGAGGCTTCCAGAACCCAGATTGGTGCTGGAAGGTCAGCGTGCGGAATGCTCGGATTGGTAAGCGGCTGAGGGTAGCTTGGCCCGTGTAAGCTTTGACATCTGACTGTTCCTGACTTAGCTCTTCGAACTCAATCCCGTAAGAAGATTGCAGATGGGTACGACCCGCAAGTTCGGCAGCAACATCCAGGTGCTTTGCACGGGTCGTGTTGCGGTCTACTTCTTGAAGAAGCGCCAGTTCAGGTTTGTATTTGTCCAGCGTGGAAGCAACCGCGTCTAGGTTTGTGCCACGGTCGATATTCCAAGTGAGAATGCGGAGGGACTGAGCTGAGCAAGCAGCTGAGAAGAGAAGCAGCAGGAGCATAGGGCGAAGGCAACGCGCTCCGCCCCAATCATGATGTTTACTTGGTGCCGTAGCTGACGCGCCAAATAGATTTCGAGCCGTCATCGGTCACCAACAGAGAGCCATCCTTGGCGACAGCAACACCAACTGGACGACCCCAGACACCGCCCTCGGGCGTCACAAAACCAGTGAGAAAGTCTTCGTACTCGCCGTTAGATTTGCCGTCCTTCAGAGGCACGCGGATGACTTCGTAACCGGCACGCGCGGCCTTGTTCCAGGAGCCATGCTCGGCGGCAAACGCGTCACCCTGAAAGGCCTTCGGAAATTGTTGACCGTTATAGAACGTAAGTTCAAGCGAGGCATTGTGCGGCTGGAGAAGAACATCCGGCACAGTTACTTTATCCTTCAACTCAGGATGCGTACCGGGCAGCCGCGGGTCTTGGTGGCCACCAATGTAGAACCAGGGCCAGCCGTAGAAGCCGTCCTCTTTAACAGAGGTAATGTAGTCGGGAACTAGATTATCGCCGAGCATATCGCGTTCGTTGACCGAGCACCATAGCTGACCGGTGGTGGGGTTAACGGCGATACCAACCGGATTGCGAATGCCGGAAGCGTAGACCTTTAGGAATTTGCCTTCTGGAGTGAACTCAAGAATGTCTGCGCGGTGAGTTTCTTTCGGGTGTGTATCCGGATCAT
>CAXTWQ010000156.1:7740-8568 GCA_964248065.1 uncultured Bryobacteraceae bacterium
AGCTTGGAGCCATCCGGAGAAAAGGCGAGATCGCGTGTCCAGTGCCCGCCGCCACCGGGCAATTGAGGGACAATTGTTTGGCGCTGGCCGGAGGCTTTCAGGTCGCCATTGTGATAGGGGAAGCGCACAACCGAATCGGTGTTGGCAATGTAGATGTACTGCGGGTTACTACCGAGCGGGTAGAAAGCCATCCCGAAGTTGTTTTTAAAGCCAGTAGCAAACACCTCCCGCTGCTGCGGCTTACCATCTGAGGTCAGACCACGAAAGACAAGCACCTCACCTGACTTGCTCTCGGCTACGAAAAGGTCGCCGTTGGGAGCTGTGCGAATCTCACGCGGCTCAACGAGGCCATCAGTGTAGAGGCCCACCTTGAAGCCTGGCAATGTTTGCGGCATGGCTCCTTCGGGCTTGGGTACGAGTTCTGGCGAGTTAGAGACGCCTTGCGTGGCGTACGGAGCAGGCAGGTCAGCAACGGTGATCTTACGTGTGACTCCGGGTTTCTCCTCTTTCCAGCTTGTAAAAGCCGCAGTGCCGGTAATAACGTTGGTCACATTAGACAGATCGAAGTACGGCGAACCATGTAGGAGTACGGCCAACGCGCCAGCGCCAACAATCGCAAGGCTTAGGATGGAAAATCTATTCGGTTTCATGCTCTCTTTTCAGGTGAATGATAGGTAGATGCAAATCGCAGGGGGAATGCAGCAATTTCTGGGGATCACGAAGATGGATACTTCAATTGTCAACCTTGATGATTAGACAGGTAGGCTTAAGTCAGAATGCCCTTATAAACTTCTGCAACCGGAATTTGGAAGGGGAGAATATCAGTTC
>CAXTWQ010000157.1:0-8507 GCA_964248065.1 uncultured Bryobacteraceae bacterium
ACACTGCGGCCATATATGGCTTGGGGCACTCAGAAGAAATCGTAGGCAAGACTCTGAAGGAGGTTGCGCAAAAGCCGTTTGTCTTCACTAAATGTGAACGCCGCTGGCGCGAGAATGGAGACATTTTCCCTTCACTAAAGGCCGATTCCATCCGGCAGGAGTGCGAGGATAGTCTGCGCCGCTTGCAAATAGAGCGCATTGACTTGTACCAGATTCACTGGCCTGAACCAGACGTCGACATCGAAGAAGGTTGGACGGAGATGGCTCGTCTGCAGCAAGAAGGCAAGGTGCGATGGATTGGTGTCTCGAACTTCAATGTTGCCCAGATGAAGCGCGCGCAGACGATTGCGCCGATCACATCACTACAGCCGCCTTATTCTTTACTGGCTCGAAAGACCGAGGGCGAAATCCTGCCTTTTGCAAAAGAGAACAACATCGGCGTGATTGTTTATTCGCCAATGCGCGCGGGCTTGCTGACCGGCAAGATGACTAAAGAGCGTGCCTTGAGCTTGCCCGCCAATGACTGGCGTAGCCGCGATAAAGATTTTCAGGAACCGCAATTAAGCCGCAACCTGGAATTAGTCGAGATTCTGCGTCAGATGAGCGAGGAGCACGGACGAACGCCGGGAGAAGTCGCACTAGCCTGGACGTTGGCAAATCCCGCAGTGACGGCGGCAATTGTTGGCCTTCGCCGGGCCGATCAGGTTCAAGGAACAATCGGTGCGCTCGACTTCCGGCTTACGCAAAAGGAAGTGTCGCGAATCGAGAAGTTCTTTGCCTGAAGAACGTCGGAAAGTGTGAGTTCGGTCATGTCACGCACAACCAGATCGGGCTGGGCTTCGGCCAACTCCGACATCGATAGAACACCCGTGGCGACTCCAATAGCGCGAAAGCCGTTCGCCTTTGCAGCGCCGACATCGTTCAGGTGATCGCCAATTAGAGTCACGCCGCTGAACCCGCCGGGCATCAGTTTCGCTGCGCGAATAGCCGCTGCTTGCGCCAGTTCCGCCCGAGTTGCACCATCCTGGGAGAAAGCGCCGGTTGCAAAATAGTCACGCAAGCCCGCAAGCTCCAGCTTCTTCCAACCGATAAGGCGCAAGTTGCCGGTGACAACGCCTATCATCACGCCAGCGTTCCTCAACTTTTCGAGCAGTATGAGAACACCAGGGCAAACGCGCCCGCGGAGATCATTGGCACAGTTGGCGAGGTAAGCCTTTTCGCAAGCTTTCATCATGCGGTCCAAGGTAGCCGGCTCGAGTGCTCGCGTGCTGTCGGCATTATGCACCATGGACCGGATGAGGTCGCGATCAAGCGTGCCTGCGGTCTCGATGCCATCGATGGTTGCCGACAAATTCAGTTCCTGCTGGATACCGGCAATCAGAGCGAGTCGGTGATGTGGGCCGGTGCCACGCAATAGCGTTCCGTCGATGTCGAACAGGACTAGCGGGGGAGCTTCAGGCACTCGCCAGCCTTGGCACAAGCGCATTCAGCAAGCGCAGGAAAGTGCTTGAGACTTGACGGCCAACAGCCAGCACTTCATCGTGAGAGATGTTCTTTCCGCCCAAGCCGGCTGCAATGTTGGTCACGCACGACAGGCCGAGTACGCGCATACCCATATGTCTGGCGGCAATTGTTTCTAAAACGGTGGACATGCCAACCAGATCGGCACCGATAGCGCGAAGGTAGCGGATCTCGGCCGGGGTTTCATAGCTGGGCCCAAGGACGGCAGCGTACACGCCCTCCGGCAGAGGCAGTCGAAGAACGGAAGCTGTTTCCTGCGCGATGGCCCGCAACTGCGGAGAGTAAGCTTCCGTCATGTCAGGAAAGCGTGGACCCAGTTCGTCGGCATTGGGACCGCGCAACGGATTGGCGCCAAGAAGATTAATATGGTCCGAGAGACTAACCAGTGTTCCGGGCGTGAAATCGGCCTTGATCCCACCGGAAGCATTTGTCAGGACCAGGCGGTCAACACCAAGTTCACGAAAGAGCCGGATCCCCGCCGTGACCTGCTGCGCGGTGTAGCCCTCATAGAGGTGGAACCGGCCCGACATAACAACAACATCAGCAGCCGCGCGACCATTTGCGCCGATTGTCCCCATCACCAATTCACCTGCGTGCCCAAAGACGGTTGACACGGGGAACTGCGGAATTTCGCTGTAAGGGATGCGCACACCGTTGGCAAGAGAGTCGGCAAATGAGCCGAGGCCGCTGCCCAAAACGACACCGACTTTGGGACGTACGGATGTTTGAACCTCTATGAACCGTGCTGCTTCTTTCACTGATTTGAGTCTAGCGTTTGAGTAGGCTTATGGTGGTTACGGGAGTAACTGAGAAGAACCCAGCGGTCAGGCGGTGTTTGCTTATGGGCGTAGTTGTTCCTCAGGCACCCTGAAAACGCCCTTGATGCATTGAGAGTTACAGACTGCGAGTTGAATGTGGGTCTCTTCTCGAAATCCAGAACCAGGGTAGGCCGGCATCCCTTCAGTGAATACGCCTTTCAAAGAATCAATTGCTGGTAACCCTTCGATCTCGAGAATTGTGTGCAGCCGACGAATGACAGCACAATCAAGATTCCGCTTTAGTTCGTCACCACTGTTTTGGGGCAGGTCTAAGCCGACAGCCTGAGTTACTTCGACCAAGCTTCCGTAAGCGACCTTCACCCACTCCAGACTGCTAGAGGTCGTTAAGTCGAGACAGAGGCCTAAATCGATTATTGCGCCAATTACTGATGGCTTCTGGATTCTTGACGGCGGTCGTACCGATGCTTCAGCAGCGAACTCGAGTGCACGTGATAGATTGGCTTCCCAGAAGTAAATACCCGGGCCTAGCAAGTCGTAATCATTGCTGCTGGGTCTGAAAGGTGCGCCGGACAACAACCGCTCTTTAACCCTTTCGTCGCAGCCGTGATACCCAAGGACAAGAGTTGAAGTTAAACGGTGCAAGGGCGTTAGCTATATTGCTTGGTGAGCTTCCCAGTCTTCGTGTAAATGCCTTCTTTGATCAGAACTTCCTCGCCGCAGCTTTAGATTGTACTGCTCGGGTAGTAAAAGCTCGGGCAGCTTTTCGGAAGCGCTCAAGTGCTTCTGGAGACGTCAGTTCCAGTTGCTTGAGTGCTGGCGTTCGTTCCCTCACGGTCTTAATATACCAATTTTGACTGCTTGGCGGACTACTCCGCACTCTACAGCAACTGACAGCGAGCACGCTGGATCTTAATGCCCAATCACCTCTTGTATTCGCACTTGAGCAGCTTGATCTCGCAAGTGAATTATGGCCATTCTTGCCTTGCGAAAGCAATTATGTCAGCCCTGCTCGAACCCCACTTATGTAAGTTCAAGTGCACGGATACTGGCTCCAATGTGTATCGAAAGAGTTTCTGGTGAGGGAGAGTGGTTAGGTGTTCGCGCACTTTGAAAAATTAGGTAAGTGTGAATGGCTAGCCAATGGTCTTAACACGTTCGTAAACTATTACAACAAGCAAAGTGGAACCGCCTATTCGCTCACTGAGTGTCTCGATCTTGTAAGAATATTAGCCCACGCCAAAAGCGTCGGAAGTTCTCCTGACAGGTTCCGATCCCAGTGGTCAAATAGTGATCGAACGGAAATCCATAGCTTGGCCGCCAGACTACATTCATCGCGATCAATTGGAGCACGAGTTTGCGAAATTAATTTGGGCAAAAACACAAGGCCTGTACTGCGACGCTGTATATGAACTCAGCTTTGATGATCGGAAGTTCGACATCCTCGGTCTGAACGAACCTTTGAAGGTCGGGGAACAAATCGCAGAAAACATCCGGCGCCTGGACTGCCGTAACCTTCCGTTCCAATTGGCGAGCTCGATTAAATGGACGTTTCGAAAGGTCGGGTTTGACGCCGTGGAAAGTGACACCAAAGGCATCATTGTCATTCACCGAGAACCTGAATTTATGACGCTGGAGGATACGGACTGCACCGCCGCTCAGGAGGGAACAAGGTCAGAAATGAATAGACAGATTCAAGCCGCTGCTGAGAAGTTCGCGATCTATTCTCACTGCCGACGCCTAGTCTTGCTCGATTTCTACGGGACCGCGCTCTGTGAGAGCGACATTCCCCCTTTACTGGAAGGCCTGAGCATACCTCCGGTTATTGATGAAGTCTGGAGAACAACGCAGCTTTGATTTCGCAAGAAGAATTCGAAGTTGGGTATTAGCGCCTCCATGCTGTTTGGACGGGAATGAATTTGTTTTGAGGCTCAGATCCCTAAGTGAGCTATGAGCACGTTACGTCAGCGTCATACATCCGTAGCTACGGATTAGCCTAGTTTCACCACTATCTTTTAGGGGACGACCACACTCTGCTCCGTAGATCTATCTACCCCCGCAAGCTATCCGTCGAAGGCACAAAATAATAAGCACCCGTAAGCGGGCGCGTGTAGCGGGTAAGCGCGTCCCGTGATCCGGTGGTCAGGCCTGCCATGCTCTCCAACATCTTGGAAAGCCGTTGCTGTTCGGCACTGAATCCGACGAACATAGTCCCGTGCTTGGTGACGCTTCCGTACGGCATGTTCCGGCGGAAGATCTTGCCGAACTCATCCTGATCTGTCCTGGCAACATGCGAGTTCGATGGCTTGTCTTCAAGCTCAACGCTGTCCTGCTTCGTGCGCCCCATGGCCTGCTGCTGATCCTCAACCGAGAGCGACTCCCACCCAGCCGTATTGTGTTCCCACTTTTGCAGCAACAAGATAGATCCAGCTTCACCCGGATTCCCTTCGGGTATCAGCGCTATTTCCGGAGCATCGGTCAGAGTGGGATTCTCGGTACCGTCAATGAAGCCTGTCAGGTCGCGATCGCGTTGATAGGGCCAGCTTGAGGTTTCATCGGCAACCGACGCCAGCGCTTTCAGCTCCGCAATGATCCCGTGCGCCACGTCGAAGATGAGGTCATACGCCATTCCAGAGAGCCACAAGACAGCATCGTGCTGGGTTGCGGGCATCACAAACCCGTCTATACCTACCATGTCAGCGTTGAATCCCTCCATGGCTGCGGGCGCCTGTTCGGGAGCAATCTCTCTCCACAGCTCGGGCCGAAAACCGGCAACCAGATTGACTCCGCCCATGGTAGTCCTGGGCTCTCGCAAGGACGAAATCGCAGTAACGAGTTCTTTCCTTTTCGCCGGGTCCAGTACATCGAACTCCAGGTAGGCGTGCGATGCCGTTCCTAGGGCGAATATCCCGGCTTGGGGAGTGTACATCCGCTTATGATAGCGGGAACTCCGTACCTACAGTCGCGCCAGAACCTGCTCCATGGTGTCCTCGGAGATTTCGACGAAATTCGATAGAAGCTTTTGGAGCGATACCGGCGCGTCGATTCCAACACGGCACGGCATCGCCGCTTTGATCCGGGCAGGGCAGCAATCAGGCGCACCAGCAAAATGTTTGCAAAGAACCAGGATTCCACCATGAATTGCCACTCCAGTGCATCGAAGGGCTGGGCAGTGACTGACTCCTCGGAAGGCAGTCGATCCCCTCGCACGTTTGGCTCGGTAAGGGCTCGGGCAACCCACAGCCGGTATTGGCTAGCCTGATCCGTCAGGTACCCCAAAGCTTGCTTGCGCGTCCAGGTCCGACGATGAAGCTTGGCATGGCCGTAAGCGTCATCGAAGCTATTCATCCTTCCAGTGCAATGAAGCAGAAGGCGTGAGAGCTTATCGTGAACAACGGCAAACTCGGGCGCGGGCTGGACCAGCGTTAGTTCGGCCAGCCAGTCTTTCTCCAGCTGAGGATGTCTGTTTGCAGGGGGCGCTATCCGGTCTTGCGCAGATTGCAGATAGCTCGTTACGGCGTGTTGTAGCCGATTGTCACTGCCGGATACTTCGCGAAGGAAAGTGTGTGTGAACGAATCTTCCTGACGGAGCAAGCCGGCGAAGAGATGTTCGCATGTAATGTGCTCCTGCCCATACTTTTTCGCCTCTTCTGCACCCAGAACGAGAATCTGTTTTGCCTGTTTAGATAAGGGGAGATCGACACTCGCGGACTTCAGTTTTTGCTGTTCTTGCCTCCGCTGCAGGCTTTTTCTGAAAGTCTCCACAGCCTGGAAGCCCAGAAGATCGCGTAAGAACGGAGAGGCGCGCAGTAAACCTAATAAGACATGTTCGACTTCGATGTATGGTGAACCAAGAAAGCTGGCTTCGTAGCGGGCGAAAAAGACTGACTGGCGAGCGCTCTCTGTAAATCGTTCGAACACCAACTTATTCTGCCAGAAACCTTGTACCTTCGCTTAGCCTCCCCAAGACCGCTGGAGCGGGATCCGCAGCACCCGCCGACATTAACTGAAACACCTCTGAATAAGCTGTCATCCTGCCAGTGCTCTAAAGGTGAAACAACGCTTCCGCATTTCTGTGCGCTATCTTCTCTTTTTCCTCTTGGCTGACCGGCAGAGTCTCCAAAAATCTGCGGGCACCTGCAAGGGTGAGATAGGGGTAATCCACTGAGTAGAGAATCCGATCCACCCCAATCACCTTATTGATGAATTCAAAGTGAGGCAGGTTCAACATGCCGCTAGGAGTAACGTAGACGTGCTGCTTAAATGTCTCCGTGATCGAACGCGATAATCCCGTGACTTGCTGTGGGATCGAATCGTCAAGCCGTTGCAAGTAAAACGGCACCATCTCTCCCCAGTGGCCGCTAATTACCTGCAGATTAGGATATTGATCGAACTTTTTCGAAAGCAGTACTCGAAGCAACTGGACACCAGCTTCGTTATGCCAACCCCAACCAAATAGCGACAGCCTCGCGCTTACCTGCTTCTCCAGTCCGCCATAGTATGGCTGCTGGACAGCCGGTAGCGGAATACCCGGGTGTAGGTAAATCGGTACACGGAGTTCGTCAAGTTTGGCGAGAATCGGCTCAAAGCGTGGATCGTCCAAGAAAACATGATCGGGACGCCCGAATAGTATGGTGCCAACCAGGCCGAGTTCTTTCACCGCACGCTCCAGTTCTTCGGCTGCAGCCTGCGGATTCTGCCAGGGCAGGGAAGCGAACCCGCCAAAGCGCGATGGGTTTGCCCCTACAGCTTCGGCCAGTTTGTCGTTGGCACTTCGGGTGAGCTGATTTCCTGGTCCGCCGGCGCATTCTGTGGTGGATTACTACACGAGAGAATCTGCATATCGATGCCATGCTCATCCATGTTTGCAATGCGCCCCGCACCTAAATCAGCAGCTAGTTTGCCCGACGTCTGGAAGCCAATCAGCATGGGACGTTTGTTATCGCCACCATCAGTGCTGCCTTCAAAGTAGGTGCCAACTTCGGCCATATAACCAGCTTCAGACTGCTGTGTCGGTTGTCCTGCTTTAGCTAAGCCCTGATCAGACGTATGCTCTTCTACGCAGATGATTTTCATGCTTTCTCCATTTTAGAATCGCGATGCTGATCGGTTGCCTGAGAGCGAAACGCCGCACCGTCGTAGATGGACCTCTTGATGGGACGGGAACTGTGTACATGCATGCAAAAGCCTGACATCCCTTGACAGGCGTATGCCGTCCGTCAGGATACTTGGGAGAGCGGCCAAGTACATATGGTAAGTAGGGCCCTATTGCTTGTGGTGGTGCGGGCGGGATTTCGGTGAGTGTTGTCCGTTGGGGACACGCCTACTGTGGTCTTTGTTTGAGAGTCCGTAGACATTCGGCCGGGGATGTCCCCGAGTGGGTTGACGGGTTTTATTTATACTTGTCTCAATTCACTTCCGTGACAGCGGCACTAACTAATCCAGGCTGCATTCGCGAAAGCCAACTTGGTATTACAGCAAGATCCCCGCAATGCACGCCGACATGAAATTTGCGAGCGTTCCTACAAACATCGCCTTTAATCCAAGTCGCGCCAGGTCGGATTTCCGGGTGGGAGCAAGACCGCCAATGCCGCCAATCTGAATAGCGATCGAACTCAAGTTGGCAAAGCCGCAGAGCGCGAATGTTGAGATCACGAAAGAGCGCGGATCGAGTGCTGCCTTCAACTTGCCGAGATCGACAAAGGCAACAAACTCATTCAGCACCATGCGCGTACCAAGCAAATTACCTACTGCTGCGCAATCTTTCCACTCGACCCCTAAGGCCCAGGCAATCGGGGCAAAGACAAACGCCAGCCCCTGTTGCAGTGACGCCGGTATCCAGCGAATGTGCCCATGCAGCCAGCCGAAGCCTCCATTCACCATGGCGATCAGGGCCAGAAAAGCAATCAGCATCCCGCCAATATTCAGCGCTAGTTGCAGACCATCGCCAGCTCCGCGGGCAGCCGCATCAATCAGGTTCACCCCCGGCTTTTCAACTTCGACTTTTACCGTGCCGGCCGTCACCGGATCACCCTGCTCCGGCACAAAGATCTTGGCCAGCATGATGGTCGCGGGTGCAGTCATGACGACTGCAGTCAACAAATGTGAGATTGAAACTCCGGCAATGGCAACGTAGGCGGCCATGACTGCTCCGGACACGTGGGCCATGCCGCTGGTCATAACCGTGAAAAGCTCAGCCTCGGTCATAGA
>CAXTWQ010000158.1:0-8371 GCA_964248065.1 uncultured Bryobacteraceae bacterium
CATGAACGAGGCTGGAGAGATTCTCCGCCGCAAGCGCGTAAACAGTACAAGCGAAGGCTTCCAAGAAGCTCTCGCCTGATACGATGGGCCGTTCAAAGCTGTTTTGGAAGCGAGTCACAACTGGGGACCGATGTACGACTGGCTCGATGACATGAGTGGGGAGGTCTTGCTGGCCCACCCGCTCAAAGTTCGGGCAATTGCGTCAGCACGGATTAAGCACGATCGGATTGATTCGGAAGTGCTGGCTCACCTGCTCGGTGCAAACTTGATCCCAGCAGCGCACGCGCCTTCCAAAGAGATTCGCGCTCTGCGGCGTGTGCTCCGGCAAAGGATGTTCTTGGTGCAGTTACGGACGATGCTGCGAAATCGCATATGCGCACTGCTGGCCCAACATTCGGTCAAGCTTGCCGAATACGGGCTCAAGCGGCCCAGGCATTCATTCGAGTTTTCAAAGGCAGTGTTTGCGGAGACCTAAAGCTAAGCACGATCTTTGAGATCTGCGTACATCCGATCTGCCACAAAATCCAATATACAAGCGTATATCTGTGCCTGTTACCGCCCCTCTAAAGCGAGGAACTTTCGCTCAGGCGGTCGAGCCATTCTACGAGCAGAGCGCGTTCTGTGACCGTGAAGATCTTCGGTTCAGGGGGATGTGCTGTTGCATCGCTGGTGATAAGAGCCCGCAACGTGGTAGCCGCCGCTATCGTGGTCGGAGCCGGGGGGACGATGGGCTGGTCCGTGACAATGGCTGCGAGCGCGGCTTCACACGCCGACTCCGACAAAGACAGGTCGCGCCCCTCGATATTCATGCCTAGCAACGTCATCACAACACCACAGGCAACTGCGTGGAAGAGATGCGCGGCTCGTTCTTCGCTGACTCGCAGCCGTCCGGCAGCCGCCACACGGTGCATGTGATTTCGCAAGACGCGGTGTGATCGTTCGGCAGCTTGGCTCGCCATTTCTGGATGCGGGTCTGCATACATCAACAGGTAAAGCTCCGGGTGAGTAAGCCCGAATTCAACGTGCAACTTCCAGCCCGAGCGCAGGGAGGTGACGGGGTCTTCCGCAGCCCCCGGACTCCGTTTCCTCGCCATGTAAGCGGCAAAACCATAGTCTGCAACAGCGTTCAGAAGGCCCGCCTTATCCTGAAAAAGTCGGTACAAGATGGGCGGTTGCACGCGCGCAGCTTCAGCTACTGCGCGCGTCGTGAGTGCATCTCGGCCTCCCTTCGCAAGTAAAACCGTTGCCGCCTTGAGGATGCGCTCACGATGGTTCGCTGAAGGGGCAACAATGGAACGTTCTTCCCTGGTCGTCGATACAGCAGTCTGGACTTTCTTCATCACATGGTCATTCTACTTTGATGTTTTCATTGTGATCCGTTATGTGATATCAATGGAAACAGCAGCAGGCGTTCAGTCCCGCTGCGAGAGGTGAACCAGCATGATTGTTGTAACAGGTGCGACCGGTCAGTTGGGCCGGCAAATTGTAGAGGGTCTTCTTAAGCGGTTACCAAGCGATCAAATTGGTGCGAGCGTTCGTGATCCAGAAAAGGCCAGAGATCTCGAGCAGCGTGGTGTTCGGGTGTCCAAGGGCGACTTCAGCGATCCCGTCAATTTGACCCAAGCCTTTGCCGATGCGGAACAGGTGCTGATCATCTCAGGAAGCACTCTCGGCGAGGAAGGTGTCCGGCAGCATGGCAATGCGATCCAGGCCGCAAAGCAAGCGGGTGTGAAACGTATTCTTTACACCAGCCATCAGGCAGCAAATCCTTCGTCAGCCGTTGCCTTTGCGCGAGATCATGCCGCGACCGAAACGCTGCTTCAGTCCTCTGGCGTTCCGTTTGTCTCGCTCCGTAACGGGTTCTATGCCGAATCGGCTTTGTATCAACTCAGTGGAATCAAAGAGAGTGAACGGCTTGCCTTGCCCGCAGATGGCCCAGTCTCATGGACGGCTCGCGCCGATCTTGCGGTCGCCGCTGTGGCTGCATTGACCGATACTCATCTTTTCGACGCAATCTCACCACCACTGACCGCCTTAGAAACGTTAACTTTTGCAGACATCGCCAGGCTCGCCTCTGAGATCCTCCAATGCAACGTAACAAGGGTCGTCGTCAGTGATGAGCAGTATCGCGAAACCCAACGCTCGCATGGGTATCCCGAGCAGATGGTCGACCTGCTCGCATCACTATTTGGCGCAACCCGAGCTCGTGAGTTCGACGTCGTCGATCCAACTCTCGAGCATATTCTGGGGCGGAAACCCACCGCGATGAGTGAGGTTCTTGGCAAATTCTTACTGCAAGTCAAGGCGAAACACTGACATTTGATGAGTGGTCAAGGCGAGGGGTGCCGACCTTTTATCGCCCGCGTCGGGGGTCCGTTCCGAATCGGCTCGGCTCGATTTCGAAAAGTGTTCAGGAAGGCTTCCACTCCGACTTCCAGTCCGCCTTTAGGTCCAGATGCCCCAAACGCGCCTGAGTGCTGGGGATAGCGTAGCCGTGCAGAAAGGACCAAATAGCGACGGCGGCAGCGGTGTCGTCTGGCTTTTCCGAAACGCCACTCGCGGCGGATAGCAGCAGATTCCATACATCCTTGGCCACGGAGGAGCCGTGCGTCTGAGGAATGCGATGCATGAGAAACGAGTAGAGCGGAAAGCGTTTTTGCGCAAATCGCAGATAGGCTCTGATGGCTGCTCTGAATCTGCGTTCCGGGTCTTTCGCCGCAGTCGCTTTCTGCAGCTCAGCCGACATTGCCCTCAGAGCTTCCTCAGCGACTGCTAGCTCCAGGGCGTCTTTGTCCGAGAAATATCGTACAGACTAGGCGCTTGAACCCCAAGGGACGCCGCAACAGCTAGCAACGAGAGCCCATCGCTTTCAGCAGCTTCAATAATTCGAACTGCTGTTTTGACGATGTTAGGGGCGGAAATAAGCTTGGCATAGGCCATTGCTACCTGTTAAAAGGTGTCGATCTCTCCGTAGACAGCACGCAGATTCGCGCCGATGCCAGCCCTCACCGGGCGATGGCTCGTGAGCAACTGCCGGGGGATTGCCAAAGTCAATCGCACGGTACGCGAGTATGTCGAGCAGGTCGAGAGAGAGAACGTCGTTGCGGAACCGGAACAGACTTCTGATCCGTCTTCGTTTGAAGCCGAAGATAAACTCGAACTGCGCCGCACATATCGCAACTGGCTACTCATGAAGATCTCGACAACCGATACGGAAGCAGCCCTGTCGAGCAAGCGAGGAGCTTCCGAGTTTGCTTACTACGATAACTATCTGATCGACAATCGAAGCTGCATTATTGCGGGCGTCATGGTAACTTCCGCACGCCTCAGCTAAGAAACTATTGCGGCCCGTCAGATGTTAGAAAGAGCCAGAGAGCGATTCGGGTTGCAACCAGTCAGCGTTACTACGGACAAGAGCTACGGCACGGGTGAGTTCCTGTCTTGGCTTTCGCATCGGCGGATGACGCCGTACATTCCCGCGTTGGATCGAAAGCAACAAACAAACGGCTTCTACACGCAGCGTGATTTTACTCATCTGCCGGACGAAAACGCCTATCGCTGTCCAGCAGGCCCTTTGCTTCACCCCATCGGGTTGAGTCGAGTTCTCAGGGCTTTACATACGGCGCCAAGCCATCGCAATGCCAAAACTGTTCTCTTAAGCCTGAGTGCACTCCGTCGTCGAGTCGCCATAGGCTGAGAGTCAATTGGTATGAAGACCTGCGCGAGTACGTTCGAGAGCTCAGCCAAACACCGGAGTTCGCGATTGCTCGCCGTGGTCGGAACAAGATTGAGGCGTTGTTTTTTCGAACTCCGCAATCAACTTCGACTTCGTAAACTGCGGTTACGCGGTCTACCAAGAGCCGGAGAGCAGTTCCTCCTGGCGGCAACGGTTCAGAATGTCAAACGACCTGGCCCGGTCATAAACCAAAGCAAAAAACCGGAATTAGCGATGGCCTGAAGCGGCCGTCACTCACAAGTCAAAGACGCTTAACCCGGAACACGCTGGCTCTTTTTCCGTTTGACGAAGAGAGTTCTTCAACAGCATCGCTGATTTGGGCAACAGGCAATGCTCGCACCTAGGCCCTATAACATTCAGGTATGAACCGTTGCGTGTGTGTCCTGCTGGCAAGTGCGTTCGTAGCGTCAGCCGCGGATAGCCGGAAGAGCTTTGATCGTACGGTGATCGCCAACCAACTGACTTACCGATATGTAGTGTCGGCTCCAGGCGACTGGACGGGGAATCGCACCTGGCCGGTCATTTTAGCTCTGCACGGCTCGGTAGAGCGCGGTTTGGACGGGGTAAGCCAGACGAGAGTCGGACTCGCGGCAGAGGTACAAAAGCACCCCAAGCGATGGCCAGCCGTGATCGTGCTGCCCCAGTGCCGGCCGGACGTTGACTGGAGCGCACCCTCAATGGAGCCGCAGGTCTTGGCAGCACTCGATGCGAGCATGCGAGAGTTTCACGGCGATTCGCGTCGTGTCTACTTGACGGGCTTCTCGATGGGTGGGTATGGAACGTGGTCGATCGCCGCAAGCCATCCGGAACGGTTTGCGGCCCTCGTGCCCATTGCCGGCGGGATTGTATAGCCACCTCCAGCGCACATCGTAGACGAGACCCCTTACGCGAGGACTGCAGAGAAAATTGTACAAATCCCGGCGTGGGTTTTCCATGGCAGCGCCGATCGCAACGTACTAGCTACTGAGTCGCGGGAAATGGTAAAGCTGCTCCGGCAGATGAAGGCAACGTCCAATACACAGAGTACGCCGGGGTGGCGCACTTCGGAGCGTGGGATCGAGCCTATGACGACCCGGAACTGCCCCTGTGGCTTTTCAAACAAACGCTGCCGGACAAGCATTGACACGATGCCAACGTCAATACGATGGTTACGTTCATACGGCAGTCGAACTGGGCTCGAATTACAGATTGCATAACCCCTTATTTTCGCAACTGGGCGTTGGTTGCGTGCGCGATGAGTTCAGGTCTAGCTCTGGGAAGGGTTCCTGGATAGCAGCGCCGCGTCGCTAGCCTGGTCAAGAACCGAGGTGGCAGTCGGCGTGCGGGCATTGAGCGCTCCAGCGAATACCATCCCAGTTGGCTTGTCGATCAGAACATTCGCCAACCACATGCCGTTAGACCCGTTATGAGTCAAGCTTCCGTTTTCATCGACGCCCCAGCCTAGCGCATAGCCATCGTGGAAAGGCGGCGTATGGAGCTTGTCCCAGGTTGAGCGAGTGAGGTAACGGACAGGTCGGTCGCGATGCACTTCAAGATAGTTGAGCAGGTCCTGCAACGACACATGCACCAGGCCCGAAGGCGCGAACACCGCAGGCAGGTCTGCCTCCTCAGGTTCTGTCCAAGGGTGTAGCTTGCCATCCGTTGCCCGCGCATGCCCGACCGGTGCTCCAGCGCTGTCCCTCGCACTCGGAGGTCCGAAACCCGCGCTGCGCATGCCGAGCGGCTCGAACACGCGCTCGCGGATAAGCGTCTCCCACCGAGCGCGCAGAGACTGTTCGAGCATGGCCCCGACGATGTCGTAGCCGGCATTGCTATAACTCGCTTTAGTGCGCGGTGCGACAGCCGGCGGCTGTTCCAACGCGCGTCGTGCATAGGCCAGTCGCTGGGTGCGAAGGTCTTGCGCAAAGCCGAAGGTGAGGCGCATATCATCGCTCGGCGCTTCCCGCGGCAGCCCTGCATGATGGCTTAGTAGATCGATGAGGCTGGCTTGCCGGTACTCTGGTCGGATCGTCGGAATGGCACCCCCTAACAAATCGACTACGGTGTCCGTCCACTTCAACTCTCCGGCTTCAATCGCCCGTGCAGCGAGGGTGGCCGTCATTGACTTCGTACACGATCCAATGTGCCAGGCGTCTGTTTTTGCAATCTTCTCGGCAGTTCCGAGCATGCGAACACCGTCCACCATTACAGTACGGTTGCCATGTTTGAACGCCCAACCAACACCAATTCCCGGAGCTTCGGAAAGCAGCAGGAGCGACTGCAACCGTTTACCCGTCATCGGACCTGCAGGCAGTTTCGTGAGGTTGACAGGAAAAAGATCGCCGCGCATGAACCGCACTACATCGCGCTTGCCTCCCCCTACACCAGTTGCTTCGATGAGGTCGGGTCCGACAAGCGTGCCGTGTACTGCCACGCCCAGGAATTCGAAATCGACCGTCGGCGCTTCCAGCCTGACCCTGGTCGCCTGTGCACGGAGGAGACCCGAATCGATTAGCCAAATGGTCACCTCGCCTTTCGCGCTGATGACTAGCTTCACCCGATCGGCTTTTTTCAAGCGGTTCGGATCGCCCCTAGCGTCTGAGGAGATCCCGGACCATGTACCCACAAACGGTTCCGCATTGGAAGCAGTTAGCCCAGGCCTGGCGATCGCCGCGAAAGGCAATGCCGTCAGCAATTGCAGGTGACTCCGTCTCGAAAGCGTCATGCTCAGTCTCCCGCCGATTATCACATCTTGACAATCATAATGAAAGCGCCTATTTTGGAGAAGCTGTGAATGAGATAAACACTGATGTCATCCAAGGCACCCTGGACATGTTGATACTCAAGACTCTCAGTCTCGAACCGATGCACGGCTTTGGTATCGCACGCCGGATTGAGCAGATCTCGCAGGAAGTATTCAAAATCAATCCAGGATCCCTGTTGACCGCCTTGCAGCGTCTGGAGCGGGCCGGGTTGCTCAATTCGGAATGGCAAATCACAGAGAACTCGCGCCGCGCTAAAATTTACGAACTGACCCGAGCTGGCAAGAAACAGCTCGAGCAGGAGACGGCTGACTGGTCTCGCCGGGTATTAGCGATCTCGCGGTTACTGAAAGCGGGGGCGTAGAGAATGTCTCTCTGGCGTCACCTGTCTCGCGGTTTGCGCACTCTGGCGAACCGTCGGGCAGTCGATCGGGATATCAATGAGGAAGTCGATACGTACCTGCAACAGGCGGCGGAAGCCTTGCAGGCAAGCGGCATGTCCCCAGATGAGGCTCGCCGCACCGTAAGGCTAAATCTCGGCCATTCCATGGCGGTCCGGGAACAAGTGCGGTCGTACGGATGGGAAAACGTCATTTCAGCGCGTCTGTCCGAGATTCGGTACGCTGTTCGCCAATTACGGCAAACTCCCAGTTTCACCGTCATCTGCCTGCTTACCTTGGCGATTGTCATTGGAGCAAATAGCGCCATCTTCAGCGTCATCAACGGAATTCTTTTAAAGCCGCTGCCGTACCGAAACTCGGATGAGCTGATTGATCTAAATCACACGGCTCCTGGTGTCAACTTCCCCGACGTCAGGCCGGCACCGTTTCTATATTTCACTTATCGCGAGCAAGGACGATCCTTCCAAAGCTTAGGGCTCTACTCCTTTGACTCGCACAGCGTCACGGGACTTGCTGAGCCGGAACAAGTGCAGACTCTGGACGTGACTGCGGAAATTTTGCCAATGCTGGGCGTAGAACCGGAACTGGGTCGCTGGTTCTCGCAGAAAGATGTTGCGCCAGCCAGCCCGCTAACGATGCTTCTGACGCATGGCTGGTGGCAGAAGCGATTTGGCGGCGATCGATCGGTAATCGGCCGCCACGTTGTTGTTGACGGGCTTTCGATCCAAGTGATCGGTGTCATGCCGGCGCACTTTCAATTCCTCGATCAGAGTCCGGCATTTCTGCTTCCTATGCAGTTAGATCGCAATAAGGCTGTCCTGGGGCAGTTTTCTTTCCCAGGCATTGCCCGACTCAAACCCGGCGTGACCATCGAACAGGCGAGCGCTGACATTGCCCGGATGATTCCTATCGCACTGCACAGCTTTCCACCTGCGCCCGGAACCACTGTGAAGATATTCGAAGAGACCCGGCTCGCCCCGAAGCTGCGCTCGCTTAAGCAACTCATTGTGGGCGATATCGGCAAAACATTGTGGATACTGATGGGGACACTTGGCTTCGTGCTGCTCATTGCGTGCGCCAATGTTGCGAACCTGTTGCTGGTTCGCGCCGAAGGACGGCAACATGAACTAGCTATCCGTGCGGCCCTGGGCGCGCATTGGAGCGATATTGCCCGGCAGTTGCTAACGGAAAGCATCGTGCTCGGGCTGATGGGTGGCGCACTCGGTTTGGGCTTCGCTGTTGGCGCTGTTCGATTGCTTGTGGTGATCGCCCCAGCAAATCTTCCGCGTTTGAATGCAATCAAAATTGATCCTGCAGTAATCCTGTTCACGTTCACTATCGCGCTGATCACCGGGGTCATATTTGGTTTGATTCCGGTGTTCAAATGTGTCGGTCCTGCAATCGCGCCTGCATTGGGTCGCAGCGGCAGGGCATCTTCGCCAGGCAGGCGGCAGTACAGGGCCAACAGCGCGCTGGTCGTAGCCCAAGTTGCG
>CAXTWQ010000159.1:0-8173 GCA_964248065.1 uncultured Bryobacteraceae bacterium
TGCTGTTGGCATCCACCACCCAGACATACTTGCCTTGCGGCCCGGTCTGCACCGCTCGGCTTGGTAAGACAATCCGGTTTCGTTCCACGTTCAATTGCGCAGTCACATTCACAAACTGTCCCGGCCATAAGGTATGCGCCGGGTTGGCAAACTCCGCTTTCATTTTGATAGTGCCCGTTGTGTTGTCAACCGAGTTGTCAATAAATTTCAGCATCCCTGTCGTGCTCGTATCTGGCGTAGGCGATGCCTGTACCTGCAACGGACGCTGTGCGTTGAATTTCTGCACGTCTGGCAGGAGTTGCTCCGGCACTCCAAAAGACACATAGATGGGAGACATCTGCAGCAGTGTCACCAAAGCCACGTCGTTGTCTTTTACCAGATTGCCTGCCTTAATCGCAATTGCGCCCGCCCTTCCCGTGATAGGTGCAGTAATTTTGGTATAACCCAATTGCAACTGAGTCTGAGCCAATCGCGCCTGGTCTGATTTGATGGAAGCGCTCGCGCTCTCTACTGCGGCCCGGTCGGCCTCGAGCGAAGCCTGGCTGGATTCCGCCGTTGCCACCACTTGCTCGGTCTGCTCACGCGAATAGATTCCTTCCTTCGAAAGAGCCAAGCCGCGATCGGCCACGGCTTGGCTCTGCTTGAGCGTGGCCTGGTCCCTCACCACATTAGCCTTGGCTTGCTGCTCTAATGCCTTGTCCTTCGCGAGATCAGCCTCAATCTGAATGATTTGTTGCTGTAGCGGCAGCGGGTCAATTTCAAACAACAATTGCCCTTTGCTTACGTTTTGTCCCTCGGCGAAATCGACCCGTACTACCTGGCCGGCAACCCGCGATTTGACGTCTACCGAAGCTGTTGCCTCTACAGCGCCAATCGCTTGGAGCGTCAACGGAACGTCGGCGCTGCTGGCCATCACTGTTCTGACTAAAGTCGGAGGCATGTTTGCCATCGACATTTGCCCTTCCGGCTTTTTAGAGTTACAGGAAGTTAGGAGCGACAACGCGCATAGCAAAGCGGGAACGGATCGTGAAAATTTTGATATTTGCTGCACAAAGAACTTACTACGCAAGGAACCTCTCCATCGTGCCATAAAAGATGTATGTCACGCTTGAGAACGCCTGACCTCCGGCGATTGTCGAACTAGGGAGCCACTACGGAGTTTGGGTGTAGCCCAAGCGTGTGCGCGCGATCAGTTTTCCTCGGCGTGGCGCTTTGATGCTTACCTGAATGGCTCTGAATTTTGACCCCGCTTCGTCGCTAGTGGGTGAGTATCCGATGGAATACTCATTCCGAATGGTTTGAGCGATCCGCTTGCAACTATTTGCGGCCTGACCGGCCCGGGCTGGTAAGAACGCTTCGCCTCCTGTGACACTCGCAATCTGCTTGATGAAAGCAGGGTTGGCGTCATCATCGTCCTTGTTGAAGAGCCCAATTGTGTAAATTACGACATCGGAGTTGTTTGCATCCGCAATCACCTGTTCAGCAGTGTGAGTACTCGCGTTGTCGCCGCCATCGCTGACCAGGATGAGAGCCTTTTTGTCCTGTTTCAATTCGTGTATGTGGCTCAGTCCTAACTCGAGTGCGTCAAAGAGCGCCGTCTTACCTCCACCTGCTGTTGCGGGAAGAGCGCGTTCCAATTCACGGGAATTAGCTGAGAAGAGCTGGGTTTGCGGAAGTCCTAGGCTGGGCTTCTCGTTGAAGTTAATGATGAACAGCTCGTCTTTCGGATTGCTGTTCTTGGTAAATGCTTTAGCTGCCGCTACTACGGCGGTGTGTTTGCGCCTCATGCTGCCACTGTTATCTACAATGAGCCCGATTGCTACGGCGCTGTCATCATGGCGAAAAAGCTTGATGGTTTGCGGCCGTGAGTCCTCGAAAACTTGGAAATTGGGTTGGCGCAGACCTCTCGCGAATCCACCCTTGGGAGTCAGTACGGTTGTTTGTAACACCACCATGCGTACGCTGGCTGAAAAACGATAGGGCTGGTCGTCAGGTTTTGGAGCCTGAGGATCTGTGGTCTGAGTGTTGGCTAGGGATGTGAAAGCGACAAACAGACATAGAAACTTAAGGCGAGTCGGAAAGTCCAGACAAGTCTTGGAAGCGTGGCCGCCAATCAGCATCTTCCATAGATGGTCGAGCTTAAAGAGAATCGTCAAGAACTTCGGGGCGATTTATAAAATCTTTGTTCAGGGAGCGAGCCTCCTGCGCCGGACCCTAAGAGCTACCCAACGCGTTCCAGTACGTTCGCTGTTGTCTCCGTCTGACCCAAACGGGGAAAAATCTTTTCCACGCTATGGCGGTGCGCACCGGCATCTCGATCTGTCATCGCATCGGTGACGAGCACGACGTTGTAGCCGTAATCATGAGCGCTGCGCGCCGTGGACTCCACGCCAAGGCTCGTCGCAACGCCTGCCAGGAAAACTTGAGTGACGCCGCGTTGGCGAAGGTAGGCATCCAAAGATGTGCCAATGAATGCGCCCGCCCGTTGCTTGCTGACGAGGTAATCGTCAGGATGCTGATCCAGTTCCGCAATAAGCTGAGTCCAATCTGCCGGAAACGAAGACAGGCTGCGATGTCCGGCGTCGGTCCGACCGGGCGCCGCGCCTGTCATGTTCACGAGAATAACTGGTAGTCCCCGCTTGCGAAACGCGCGCGCGAGTTGGGCAGCTCGGTCAATGATCTCGCCAAACGGATGGACGGCCGGTATTGCAACAATGCCTTTCTGCAAGTCAATCAAGATTAGAGCAGCGTTGGTATCGAGTGTGGTTAGAGGCACGAGTGTATTCCTTTCGTCACCACGCCGAAGCCCTGTCGTCGGCGTATCAAAGACGATCATTGAGCATGTCTATTTGCAAAATGCACGCTTCCCAAGACGCTAGTCAAAACCAGGGCTGCGAAAAAGAGAGCTAGAGCGAAGTCGCCTCCAGTCGAAACCTTCCCAACCCGAAACAAGGCATAACCGACAACCATATTGAGGAGCGCCCAAAGAACGTTGACCGTTGGCGACGACAGTCCCCTGCCGGGCGGATGAGCAAAAGGCGTCGGAAAACGGTCGCCACAAATGCCGTACACAAAATGGGGAAAAGCGTTTGTGAAAATAATCCCCGAGAAGAAGCAAGCAAAGTAGTTAAACCAGTTCATAGGATTGTTTCCCTTCAGTCAGCGGAGCCTGAACTTTCGAGCGCAGGTAAGAGCCCCATCCGCTTGTAGACCGGCTTCATCCCTGCTTTCACTTTGGGCAGTTCAAGGGTGAACCAGAGCGAGCCCGCAAGACAGAAGGCGCCACTAATGACGACGGTATCTGGCGCTCCTATTCGGTGAGCCAGGATCCCGGCCAGCAAGCTCCCGAACGGTGCCGCGCCGAAGAAGGCCATTGCGTAATAACTCATGACCCGAGCGCGTTTGTCTTCTGAAACCAGGGACTGGATGATCGTATTGCTTGCCGACGCTCCCTGGATGAGACCAAAGCCGACCACTATCATCAATACGAGCGACAGCCACAGCGTGTGCGAGAGGCCGAAGAGAATCAGCGCAGCTCCGAGCATTGCAGTCGAAATCTGAAGCATCCCTGCAAGCCCAACTACCGATCTGCGGAGGGCCAGGGAGAGTGCAGACACAAGCGCACCGATTCCTGATGCGCCAGTCAGCCAACCGAGAGTCGCAGCATTGCCATGCAGCACTTGGTCAGCGAAGATGGGCAGCAGCACGGCATAGGGATAGCCCATCAGACTCAGAAGCGCAAAGAGCAAAAGGATGGTGCGGATGGGCCGAAAAGTCCGGACGTAGTCCCATCCCTCGCGCATCTGCTTGAGCATGCCGGCCCTGTTCCGGGGTTTGTCTTCCTCCCTTATGCGCATCAGCAGCAAGGAAGCAATTACAGCGAAGTAGCTGAAGCCGTCGATCAAAAAACACCAGCCTTCGCCAGCGGCTGCAATCACCAAGCCGGCAATGGCCGGACCGACCAGCCGTGCACTGTTTGTCATCGATGAGTTAATCGCAATAGCGTTGCTAAGGTCATTGCGATCATCCACCATTCGTACGAGAAAAGATTGCCGAGCCGGCATATCAAGAGCGTTTATCAGCCCCTGAAAGGCGGTGAGAGCAATAATCTCCCAAAGCGTGATGACATGGGCCAGCGTGAGGGCAGCAAGCGCAAACGATTGAATGGCCGCAGCAGCTTGTGTCACCAGCAGCAGCTTGCGGCGGTCGAGGCGCTCGACCCATACCCCTGCAAATGGGCCCAGTGCAAATGAAACAATCTGCCCCGCAAAGCCTACAACGCCAAGCAGCAACGCCGAACGAGTTAAGTGGTAGACCAGCCAGGTAGTCGCCAGCCGCGTCATCCAATTGCCGATGACTGAGATACTTTGACCGAAGAAAAAAAGCTTGAAGTTGCGATATTTCAACGCACGCCATGCATATGAATTAGAATCTGCATTGCTGGAGATCTGCCATGTCTCCGGAGTCGTGTTCGGGTCTTCTAAAAACTGCGTTTTGTAGTTATTGCCCCTCACATTTCCACCAAACGCCTGATGATTTAACCGGCCTTGAAAAATGTTTTGCCCTCCTCTTCGTCAAGCTGAGCAATGGCCTGCGCCAGCCAGGTCCGCTTCGCCTCTCCGGCGTTCTTGCGCACAGCAAGACCTTTGGCGGTCAGTTCAATATTGAGTTGCCGACCGTCAGTCGAGTGCGGTTTTCGCTGGACCATACCAGCCTCTTCAAGTACAGCAACAGTTGTTCTCATCGACTGCGGCTTCATGCTTTCCGCGCGTGCCAGATCAGCCGTAGTGGTTGGCCCAGCCTTCTCCAAACGTGCCATGACCGCAGCTTCAGTCAGTGAAAGGTCGTGCGAATTGGCTGCGGCGCGTACGCGGCGAAACAAGAGCCCTATGGAATGGGCAAAGTCACTAACCGTAGCGTCAAAGATCTTTTGCGGCAATGCAATCTCATCGTACCTGATCGACAGACAGGCTTGCAAGTTTGCCTGTCGATATCTCCATAGCCAGTTAGAAAAAGATTGCCCATGCAAGCTTGCGAGGCGTTAGCTTTTACCCGGCTGAGGCTCCCACCACGCCAACTTCGCCGCAATTCCAAAGAATCACCGAACCGCTGGCCTCTAATTCGGCTAAGGCCTTTGCGACTGTGTCTTCGGAGCAGCCATGTTGCTCGAGTTCAACCTTCAACCTTGAAAGGTCCAGTGATAAACCTCCGACTAATTTCCTGGGTGGGTCCCCTAGTTCGAGGTGAACTGCATACGTGAGGCTCTCATTACGCAAAACCGTGAGTTTTTTTGTCATGGTGTGCGACATATTATCACCTGAGTTCTGGTGTTCAGGTTACAAAGCGTTGAGTACGCGAAGCAGAACGGAGAACGAACGGGACAAAGTGGCAGTAGATGCGAAATCCTGCTTCCTCGCATATAATGCCTTCCGCGTGTTTATGTGCTAACATTCGTCCCAAACCAGTTCTAGTACAAAGGACGACAATTACCGTGAAGCAGCCTTTTACCAACCTATCGAAGCACACGTTTCAAGTAACCGGATTGGTTGTTCTGGCCATAGCAAGCATTCCGACTGTGGCCTCAGCAACACAATTCGAATTAACCTACAGTGGGGTGTTCAACAACCAGAACGCCCTCAATCCAATTTCGCAAAGCACGCCAACTTACTTCAGCGTGGACACGCCCTTCACAATCAACGCCTGGTTTGATACCAGCAGTGCTAACTATGCACCATCATCGCCGCCCGCCCCTCGCCCGTTTGCAGGATTTCGCGCGTATGCGCCCTCCCTTGCAACCATGACTATTGGTTCCAGCAGCTATTCCATCGACAGCATAACGACAAATCCTAATGCGGGCATAACCGTGGCCATCTTCGATCAGACCAGCTTTACGCCCGGCCGGTATGGAGTGGGAATTCTTGCGCAACCAGCACAGGACGGAGCGGGAATCATCGGCGATTGGCAATCGGCCTCAACGGACTTCAGCGTTGGAGCGCTGACCTCTACTGTCTTCCAGAATTACTGGGGTGTCGGGTATGGCTCGGGCGTGTGCGTAAGTGGAACCTCAGGTGCGTCTTGCCTACAGAATGCAATCACACCCATCGTGCTGCGCGACTCTTCAAATAATGCGTATGCTCTTACACTGGGAAACTTTGAGCAGGACTATCCGGCCCTGCATGACCCGACATCATCGACCTCAGTTGGACCTCTGAATGAAGCGGCGCTGATCGCCACACCGGAACCGGGTACGTGGGCGTTGGCTGTCGCGGGAGTCGCATTGATTGCAAGCGTTGCACAAAAACGGATCAGGCTTTAGCAGTTCACGAATGGCCAAGCAGTTTGCGAATCTTCTCACGACGTGTGATACCTGCCGGCCCACCGAGTACGCTAGGCTGCGCCCAGTTCTCGACATCCCGCAAGCGAAGCCGATGCTCGGTGGGTTTCCGGTACACCGTTACCAGGAACTCACTCATAAAGTTCGGTTTTAAATCATCCAGTTCGCTATCACGAAATTCTGCCACTGCGAGCGCAACGGCCTCATACAGCGACTCAGCTTCCACTTCTACTGCGTGCTCAATCCCATCCAGATTTTGAAAGGAAACACGGCAGCGCGACAGACCCATAGAATAAGTGTAGCCAGCATCTTCGCCGTTCATTCGCGTACGAAGTTCTGGTACTGATCAGGTCTGTTCGACTACAGATAACCTAAGAAACTGTAAAGGAAATTTCAGGAAGGATGGTAGCGCTAAGGGGAATCGAACCCCTATTTAAGCCTTGAGAGGGCTCTGTCCTAACCGTTAGACGATAGCGCCACGTTCCGGGGCCTTCCCAGTATAGCGAGAAGGCCCGCTACCGGCTAGAGTGCTGCCGGCATAGGCAATCCGCATTTGCCTAGTGATCGCCCAATCAAGGTTACTGCTTCAGCCTCAGCCACCGACTTTGCCACTGAGGTCTCAAGAATCAGCATGCTCCGTGCGCGCTCGAGCATTTTCTTTTCACGGAATGAGAGCGGCTTTGCCATCTGGATCAGGATCAATGCCTTAAACACCTCAGCAATCTCCAACAAACTTCCGCCTTTCATCTTTTCCGAATTCTCTTTGAATCGATCTTTCCAATCGTGCGCACAACAGGGACGCCCGGCTGCCAAATAGGTCAGGACGCGGCTAATCTCACTGCACTTGGTCACCTTGCGTAATCCCACATCACCTACATGAGAGAACGGCACTAAAACTGTCATGCTGCTTGGAGATAAGCGAAGAAGATAAAATCTTTCCTGCTGGGCTCCAAAACAGCGTGAGCTTATGTTCTCGATGGTGCCAACTCCATGGTTCGGGTAAACCACTTTTTCACCAACTTGGAAGGTCATTCAGGGACCTCTTTCTAGTATGTAAGTTCTAAGCGAGGTGCTTACTGGATGAATGTTAAACCCACATCAGGAATTCGTCAAGAGTGAAATTGAAGTTACACCTCACAAGTGGTTGTGTATGGGTTAGAACGAGCTAAACTTCTGACCGATTAGGACTAATGGCCCGGTAGTCACCGCGCTTGGGTGTACGAAATGCAAATGAGATGGGGCTGGTGTAAAATTGCACAACGCTGCACTCAAGCTTTGAAAGGACTAGTGATGCGACACCTGCTGCATTCCCTTTGCTTATTCACCATTGCTGCCGGCCTTTGGCTGGGCGTGATGGAAAACCTGTTGAAGCATGATGGTTATGCGCAACGATCCATGATCGCGGTCGGGATCGTGGTGCAAGGATTGGCAACGCTCTCGTTTTTGCTGCGGCATGGACAGTCCCGTCTCCGAAATTTGGTGCTGGTTGGTGCGGGCGTCTTTGTGTTTCTCGGCGGCTCTGCAACAGTGAGAATCCTGCAAGCGCAGCACTTCGAGGGTTTTGTGCTTGTCATCGGGATTGCGTTGGTATTGCAAGGCGGTCTTACTCTGGTTGAGGTACTTCCGAAACCGCCTATGTTCGCCCCCGATAGAGCAGTTAGCCGCTAACGAGAGCCAGGCTTGCGAGCGATACACAATAGTTACTGGTAGCCACTTGCCTGGTTTCCTGATGGGACTCTCTCTCACAACGCCGCGCTAGCTTCCTTTTCATCAAGCTCGGTGGTGTAAACGTGGGCGAGTCGCGCCGATTGCGTTAGCTGCGTAGAAGGACGGTTGTCC
>CAXTWQ010000160.1:0-3970 GCA_964248065.1 uncultured Bryobacteraceae bacterium
TCGTACGGAGCCTACTTTGATGTAGGCGTAAATGCCAGCCCGCAAGTGGTGGGACTTATCATTCACAACCCGACCGCTGCCGGTGGCGATAAGAAGGACCCCGGCCCGAATACTTTTGTGGATCCCTCGACGGAAGGCAACGAGTATTGGGCAATATCAGGAATCGCCAAGCTGTATACGAGTTTGCCGGACCTGACGAACCCGACGGCTCTGCTTCCCGGCTACGCGCGTATTCATTACTACCGGCCAGATGGAAACTACGCTAATTGGTCAGTTTATGCTTACGCCGACACCGAAGAGCCAACGAGTAATTTCTTTGACGGCCCGACTCCGCAGACTGGCTCGGACTCTTATGGCGCTTACTACGACATCAAGTTAACCGCTAGCCCAGCAGACGTCGGAATCATCGTTCACAACATCGTGACCAATACTAAAGATCCCGGTCCAGACATGCATCTGACGACGTTTGCTTCCGATCAAAGCCAGGCTTGGGTTGTCTCGGGTAGCACAACGCTCTATACGAGTGTTCCAACGCCGGCTCAGATCGCGGCAGCTGGGTTATCACGGCGTCAGGCTTTTTGGATTGATCGAACAACAATCGCTCTTCCGGGAACCGCCGCACAACCCTCTGGCACTTACTCTCTGGTGTACTCGCCGAATGCGGGCATAACCATTTCAGGCGCCGGAGCTCTTACTGGCGGAACTACCATCGCACTCACTCCCATTGCCAGCGGACTCACTTCAACACAGGCTGCCCAGTTTCCACAACTGGCTGGCTACACCGTTCTACAGATTCCGAGTACGGTCTCGGTGGACACGGTGAAGCAAATACTAACCGGGCAGGTGGTTATCAGTGCATCGGATGCCAGCGGGAACCTGACATACGCAACGGGTGTGCAGAATGCCGGCGTGCTTGACGACTTGTTCTACTTCCCGGGGGCCTTGGGAGCAGTGTTTGCGAACGGTCAATTATCTGTTAGTGTTTGGGCACCCACTGCACAGTCGGTCAAGTTGCTGCTTTATACGAACCAGGGCGACACGACTCCGGTGCAGACGATTCCGATGACGGCCTCCAATGGCGTCTGGACGGCTGCCGGCCAAAGCTCATGGAAAGGCCAGTACTACTTATATGACGAGTCAGTGTACGTGCCAAGCCTTCAGCAGATTGTCGAGAACTTCGTTACCGATCCTTATTCTGTTGATCTTGCGTTAAACGGCGTGAAGACCCGCATCACTGATCTCACCGATGAATCGACTAAACCGGCAGGTTGGGATTCAAGCTCAGCTCCCTATCTTGGTTCAAAGAATGAATTCTCGGTCTATGAACTTCACGTCCGGGAATTCAGCGTTGCGGATACCAGTGTTCCTGAGGAGTATCGCGGCACTTACCTGGCGTTTACTAACTACGCCGCGAATGGGATGACGCATTTGCAACGCCTGGCCAAAGCCGGCCTGAAAGCAGTGCATATTATGCCGAGCTTCCACATTGCCAGCGTGAACGAAGACAAGTCAAAGTGGCAGAACCCAGTCGGGCTGTCACCGAATCCGCCGGATGGCACCGCACAGCAGGCTGCAGTGACGGCTGTGCAAGGCTCTGACGGTTACAACTTTGGCTACGATCCCGTTCACTACATGGCACCCAACGGGGGGTATGCTTTCAATCCCGATAACCGAGTTCTGGAATATAGAAAAATGGTCTCCTCGCTTCACAAAGCAGGTTTGCGAGTGGTTCAGGACGTTGTCTTTAACCATACTTCTGCGAACGGCCAAGATCCGTTTTCGGTTTTGGACCAAGTGGTGCCCGGTTACTACCAACGGCTGGATGCGGACGGGAATGTTGAGACTGCCAGCTGCTGCTCGGATACGGCCAGCGAGCATCGCATGATGGAAAAGCTGATGATCGATACGACCGTGCTCAATGCCCGGCAATACAAAATCGACGGGTTCCGCTTCGATGACATGAGCCTTCATTTCGTCTCGAATATGCAGCACATTCAGCAGGCACTGGAACAACTGACGCCTGCTGATGACGGAGTAGACGGATCAAAGATTTATCTTTATGGCGAGGGCTTTCAAAACCCGGAGACTGCTGCGCTGGGCGTCAATGCAACCCAGGAAAACCTGTATGGCAACGGCATTGGAACGTTTAACGACCGAATTCGAGACGGCATTCGTGGCGGCAGTTCGTTCACGACTTCATCGGAGAGAAACCAGGGCTTCGCGACTGGGCTTTACACTGATCCGAGCCTCTACACGACTACGACACTCGGACAAAGCTTATCTGATCAGCAAACTAACCTGAATCTACAGGCAGATTGGATTCGTATTGGCCTCGCCGGTAACCTGCGTGACTTCACGTTTGTCGACAGCACAGGCGCGACCGTGAAAGGGAGCCAGGTGTCGTACGGTGGGCAGCCCGTGGGCTACGCTGCCAGCCCGCTGGAGACAGTTAATTACTGCTCGGTTCATGATAATCAGACGCTCTTTGACGCGATACAACTAAAGTCTGCGCTCCCGGGCACCACTGCAACTGGGGGTGACACAACCGCCATGCGAGCGCGACGCCAGGTTCTTGCCATGAGCTTTATCGCTTTGGGCCAAGGTGTGCCCTTCTTCTTTGGAGGCGACGACCTTCTTCGCTCGAAAGATATGGATTACAACAGCTATAACTCGGGCGATTGGTTCAACAAAGTCAACTGGGCTTACCAGGGCGACCGGCCTGATAGAAACCTCTTCGCTGAGGAATCGAACAACTGGGGCATTGGGCTTCCGCTTGCCAATGTAAACCAGGCGCAGTGGTCGTTTATGCAACCTTTGTTGGCTGACCCGACCTTGGCGCCCACGCCCACCGACATTTCAAGTTCGGCTGCAGCTTTCCAGACATTTCTTGGCATTCGCAGCAGCTCGGAGCTGTTCCATATGGCGACTCTAACGGAAGTGCAGAATAATCTACATTTCCTGAACACGGGCAGCTCGCAGATTCCCGGTCTAATCGTGATGAAGCTAGACGCTAATGGCGGCAGCTATGGAAAGTACAGCCATGTTGTTGTCGTGTTCAATGGAACACTTGACACTATTCACTTCCAAGATGATCAGCAGAAGGGTTTAGGTCTTGCACTTCATCCATTGCAGGCGAGTTCTCCTGATGGACAGACGAAAGCTTCGGCGCTGGACGACACAACGGGAACCGCCACGGTTGCCGGCTTAACGACAGCTGTCTTTGTTGCCCAATGAGGGACGGTGAACAGCTAAGGAAGGCGATACTCGCAGGTTCCTATGCGATCGGTAGCGGGATCTGAAACGAGGAACCGGACTACCCGCGCTTTTCGGTTCAGCACTTTGTCGAAGGACGCATTAACGACGCGGTTGGTCCAGGAGTTCTTCCAATTGATGTGCCAGGACCAGGTGTCAAGGACTTTTCCGTTATCGGAGAGGCTTTCAACTCGAAGCGTTTGGGCTGTCTGATCTTCCTCTTTCACACCCGGCTTTGGCGTTATCACCATCTGGCCTTTCAAATGGCTTCTGGAGGGATCGAAAGTGAGCGGGCATGTGAGATTCCAGCCTGCATAGGGCAGGGGACTCGCAAGCGCGGATTGAAGTTTTGCTTCTCTAAGTTCGGCATCAGGTGACGGCGCTTCAGCCACGGCGTAGTAGCCGGGCCGGGTCCGTGCAGATGATCCGTCTACGTTCGTTTGCACCTCAATCCTGCGGTACTCTCCATTAAAGTTTGTGTCAGCCGGGGAGTAAGAGACAGCATAGGTAGTGGAGCTGTCTCGTATCGCCTCGCCCAGAGCTACTTCTACATCGTTGCGGCGGAAGTAAGATTTGCCAGCCATCATCGCTGTCATGTGGTTCAGCATCTGGTCTGCTTCGTAGTACTCTCCGTGTTCGCTGCCGAGTAGTTGCGATGCCGCTGACTCATGCGTGGGCCGGTTGCTCTTACTCCCTGACGATCTGCCGGACGCGAGGG
>CAXTWQ010000160.1:3980-6386 GCA_964248065.1 uncultured Bryobacteraceae bacterium
ACAATATGCCAGCCGGGTTGATCGTGTACAGCCTCATTCTGGACTGAATGAGCAGATTTGCCACATTGAGCAGGCCGGCCTCTAACCCATCACTATGGGCGGACGTTTGCAATAGACCGGGAAATCCGCTCGTGAACCAGATCACGTTCAGACTGGCAGGAGATCCAACCGCAGCACGTGCGATTTGGCTCAAGGCGCTTAGAACAGCTTGGGCATGTTCCTGTGTTTTCAGCGGGTCCATGTAGCCATCTGTCGGGTTGACATTTACCGGGGCCAACTGCCTGAGCCTCTCCCGAATGCGCATGTTGTCCTGAGTGAAGTCCTGCACCATAGTGAGGCCATGCAGCCCGACGGTCATCAGCGCTGTCGGCTGCTGCTCGACAGGATTATTTCCGAGATACATCACTATGCGGTCGCGCACATAAGAGAGGTCGGCAAACTGAAGGTTGAGTTCATCGAGCAGCAGGATTGTCCGTGGCCTGCCGGCTAAGGGCGCGTCAACGGATTGAGATTCGACCGAGATAATTTTCTGTGGCGTTCCGTTTTCAGAAACGATGAAGTCTTTCTCCGTGAGCCCTCGAATAGGATGGCCCGCTTTGTCGGTGACAACTACATCCAGGAGCACGAGGCGCGAGTTAGTTCTAATTAGTGGGGCTGGGTTTTCAGATTGCGAGTAGCTTGCCGTGACAACTAGAGTAAGAATGATAGCGAGAGCTGAGGCTCTGGCAAGCTTTGACTTCGGCATCCCCTTCATTCCTGCAACTGTATTGGTGATCAGCCATATAGTATATGCAAGAACCAGGTAAAGTTCCGTGCGCGCGGCACGGGGAAACTGCGCTCTCTACGGCGCAGATACGGGGGAGTTTGGTAGAGGAACCAGCCTGCCATCCTGAATTAGATAAAAAGCATTGCGCCAGCGAATTGTCTTGCGTGTGAAGCTGGCCAGCCACATGCTGAAGGCGAGCGCGTCCCACATGATGATGAGCGGTAGCTTACTCCAGATTGCTTTCTGACGAAGTCCCCAGACGCCAATTAACCAGGTCATTGCGACACGCAGTGTGAGATACGCGCCGAAGAAGATGCTGGCAGTAAGGGCAGTCGGATGAATAGTAACGGCCAGCAGCGACCACGGCAAGCCTTGGGTAAACAGCAGGCCAACATGGCCCCAGAGCCGCATGTGCCGTTGCACCACCAGCCATCTCATCCGCTTGTGAAGCAAATCGATAAAGCCGTTGAAGTCTGCTACTGACTCAATGGTGTAGTCAAGTAGTTCCACCCGGTGGCCGTTTTCGGCGATCAATCGCCCGACCCAGAGATCATCGGCAGGTTTGTTCTCGATGGAGGGATAGCCGCCGAACTCCGACAGATGAGTGCGCGTAGTCGCGATGGTTGGACCGAGTGTGAACTTGACGCCCTCTAAACTGCGGGCTACGAGAAGATTGCCGTAGAAATCGGATAACATTCCAATCGACTGCAGGCGATCAACCAATCGTCCCTCGCCATTCAAAACATAGAGGCAAGTGACTGCACCCACTGCGGAGTCGCGCATCGGGGCAATAACATTACGGAGGTAGTCAGGTTTCGCACGGACATCGCTATCACTGATGACCAGGTGCTCATACTTGGCCTCACTGACCATGCGCGCCAGCTTGGCTACCTTATCGTTGGTGGCCACTCGACCGGAACCGAACAGAATCTTGACTTGCGCCTCGGGATACTCTTGCCGCAGACGCTCGATGACCGGGACGACCGGATCATCTTCACTGTCGACACAGAAAATAACTTCGTATTCGGGGTAGTCCTGCTGACAGAAGCTGGCAAAGTTATCATAGGCATCCGGATCGGTGCCTCGAACGGGTTTCAAGTTACTAATGGGAGGAGTAAACGATGAGTCTGCAGTACCGGACAGGTAAGGACGCTGCCGAAAGAAAGTGATTGTGCTGTAAATGGCTAAAAGATAGTAGAGGAAAGGAAAGCACGCAATCCCCAGAAAAATCCAAACGAGCTGATGCGAATTCATGTAGCGAACAAACATCCGCAATCGTAATGCGGTGTTACAGGGCCAAAATCGAACTATAACAAACATTGATTTGGCCAAGGGTTCGCCGTAGCTGCTGGTATGGTGAAGTGAAACGAATCCTGTGCAGGTCAGCACCTCGCCCGAACCCAGCTCTGAACAGTTGGGCTCCCTCAACAATCAAAGCAAGCTTCCTATTTACCTGGTCGTAGCTGCTTTCGTGACAGCGATCTATCTAGGTTGCATTCTTTCTCCGCCGTCTCTGATGGACGACGTGGATGCAGTGCAGGCGCAAATTGCGCGAAACATGATCACGTCCGGTGACTGGGTTTCAGCCCGCCTGGATGGCGTTCTATATTTGGAGAAAGCCCCGCTCACTTATTGGTTGA
>CAXTWQ010000160.1:6396-7944 GCA_964248065.1 uncultured Bryobacteraceae bacterium
TCACCACAGCTATCGGCGAATGGGCTTTCGGCAGGCGCGCAGGTCTTTACGCAGGCCGCTGCATCTCGACTTGCATTGGCCTGTTTCTGTTCACCCGCATCCTGATTCCCGATGTCACGCTTACACTCTGTATTGCGCTAGCAATCTGGAGTTTCATTCGTGCGCTCGACGAGGAGGAGGCACATCCACGCCGGTGGGCTTACCTGTTGGCGGGGAGCATCGGGGTTGGACTGCTACTAAAGAGTCTTATCGGCGCGGTGTTCCCAATTGCTACCGGACTCTTATACCTTGCGATTACCAGACAATTGTTTAGCCGGCGTACCTGGAAACGGCTCCGGCCATTGTCTGCACTTGGAATCATCTTGCTGATTGCTGCACCCTGGCACATTCTGGCCACGTTACAAAATCCGCCGTACTTCGAGTTCACCATGCGCAGCGCACCCGGTGAATACCATGGCTTCTTTTGGTTTTACTTCATTAATGAGCAGTTGCTCCGCTTTCTGAATCTTCGTTACCCGCGCGACTACAATACGGTTCCCCGGCTGTGGTTTTGGCTGCTGCACATTGCGTGGTTGTTTCCTTTCAGCGTGTATCTGCCATCTATATTTGGACTCTCATACCGGCCGGTGGACAGGGAAGGGAAGACTCGTCTGCTGGCACTTTGCTGGGCCGCTTCGGTTCTCATTTTCTTTACCTTTTCCACTACGCAGGAGTACTACTCCATGCCGTGCTATCCCGCATTGGCTTTACTGATCGGCTGCGGAATGGCGGGCGGTGGGCGATTAATACGTGGTGGAACCGGCGTGCTTACCGTAGTTTCCAGCCTGTGCGCGGCTGCCTGTCTGGCACTACTATTCCTGGTGCGGAGTGTGCCGACTCCGGGTGACATATCCCAGGCACTCTCTTCCCATCCCGGCGCCTACACGCTTTCGCTTGGTCACATGCAGGATCTCACTCTGGATTCTTTTGCGTACTTGCGGCTTCCGCTCGCTCTGGCAGCAGTGGCGTTTCTGCTGGGCGCGATTGGCACTATTCGCGCAACTAACCTTCGCGCTTTTTTGTTTACAAGCGCGATGATGGTGGTCTTTTTCCATGCAGCACGCCTGGCAATGGTGGGCTTTGATCCGTACCTTTCGTCTCGCCCCCTGGCAGAGAAACTGAAGGCCTCACCAGCTGGTGAACTGATCGTTGACCATCATTATTATGAGTTCTCTTCCGTGTTCTTTTATACGAATCGGACTGCCTGGCTTTTGAATGGCCGGTTCAACAATCTGGTTTACGGTTCCTACGCGCCCAATGCGCCTAACATTTTCCTGAGCGATGCCGAGTTTCCGGTCCGTTGGTCGTTGCCGCAGCGGGAGTATTTTGTTGCGGAGTTGAAAGGCGTTGAGCGAGTGGCAAAGCTGGTGGGCGCACAGACGTTGCACGTAGTGGCTGCCAGCGGCGGCAAGCTTCTTGTGACGAATCAGGACTTGCCCGGCGCAACCCTCTTCCACCAGTAACTTCCCATGCACTTGATGTAACTTCTTCCGTGAACTTCAATTGGGC
>CAXTWQ010000161.1:0-7879 GCA_964248065.1 uncultured Bryobacteraceae bacterium
GGGAAATCATAGGCTGCACGACCAGCAGCGATAGAAATAAGGCCAGCCATAGTAAGACTTGATTGGAGGGCGCACTCTGCGTTCCCAGAGCCTGACGGAGGAAGTGCAGCACGACCGTGATGCGCAGAAAGGGCGTGATGCACATGAAGGCTGCCGGCAGCATGGTCAGCAGCGTGAGCCCGAGTGCAATCTGCATGGGCGCGCTGAGTGTCACGCCATGCGCGCCGCCAGCCGTCGTCACACCAAGTGACGAGAGAGTTGAATTCGCTGGAGTGCCCGGAGCCGCAGCACTGAGTACCGCGGTAGCCAGGCCAACCAGGATCAGACGAAGAGAAGTCACTGCGCCGTCCCACTTTCTGCGACCACGGCCGAGGCGGTAAAAGATTCAATCTGGTGGCAGCCGGAAGGCGAGACTCCAATCAAAATCACTTTGTCCTGAACGCGAACCAAGTGCAGCGAATGGTGGGCGGTCAGAGGAACACGTTCAATCACCTGCATCAGTTTTTCCCGGGCGAGTTTCTTGTTCAAGGCAAAGTTCACGGTAGCCAGACCTTGCCGCCGCAGGACCCATAAGGCCGCTACGAGCAGCAGCAACACAAAGAGAACAGCGGTCATCTGGCCGATCATTCGTGTGGCCGATCATCCGTCTGCCGATCTGGCGGGAGTGACACAACCTCAGAGTTAGTCCTGCGGGATGAACTTCTCAGACATTTCTTGTAAGCCTTAACCGGCGATTGGAGAGAGCAAACCAAAGTTTCTGGAGCAAGGAGATTCTGACCGGACGAAGTTCTGCCGGCCCTACTGGGTTCTCCTCCACCCGCCGATCACTCTTTTGGAACGCCGCTCTATCTATGCGGCCCCAGAGGTGAACGGTTATGCGCTCGCGCAGCTTCGGTCTCATTGCCCTTCTTACGCTTTCCTTTTCCGCCTTGCAAGCACAGACGCCCGGGCGAACAATTCCTGGTCAACCGCAAAATCGGGTGGTCGGCTCCCCCAATGACTCGGAGCGGGTTCCCATGTCCGGCAATGTCCATCCACTTACCCGTACCAGCGCCTCCCGGAGTCTGACGGAGGATGTGCCCATGCAGCACATGATCCTCAGCTTGAAGGCGGATAACATTCAGGCTTCGCAACTCGATCAGCTCATCACGGAGCAGCAGGATCCGAAATCGCCGCTCTTTCACCAGTTCCTGTCGGCAGCTGATTTCGGTTCTCATTTCGGAGTCTCCCCGGCCGATTTGCAGAAGGTGACAAGCTGGCTGACGGCACACGGCTTCACGGTCGACGATATTCCTGCCGGGCACCGCTCGATCGTTTTCAGTGGATCCGCCTACCAGGTGACTGCCACTTTTGGCACGGAAATCAGGCGATACAACACGGGCGGAGCCATGCACCTGGCAAACGCCACCGACCCGGTCATTCCTGCTGCCCTGGCCGACGTCGTTTCGGGCATTGTGAAGCTCCACGACTTCCGGCACGAGCACAGCCTGACATCTGCCCACGCCTTGGCCGCCTCGCCGGCCAGTGTGCCTGCCTTCAGCAGCGGCGGCTCTCACTATCTTTCTCCGGCCGACTACTCCACCGTTTACAACATCGGCAAAGCGTACTCGGCCGGCATCGATGGCAGTGGACAAACTATTGCGATTCTGGCCCGCTCCAACATCAGCGCAAGTGACGTCATCGCATTCCGGCAGACATTCAGCCTACCCCCGAACACGCCCTCAATCGTAATTGCTAACAGCGATCCGGGAGTGCTCGCGGGCGATTCCGTTGAGACCACACTCGATACCGAATGGTCCGGGGCCATTGCTCCGAAAGCAGCAGTTAAGGTGATTGTGGCAGCCTCCACCAACATCGCTGACGGGATCGATTTAGCCGCGCAGTATGCCGTGAACCATAACGTGGCGCCCGTGATCACACTGAGCTATGGATCCTGTGAAGCCGGCATGGGCTCGGGGGAAATGGCGTTCTACAACGGGCTCTGGCAACAGGCGGCAGCGCAGGGCATCAGTGTTCTTGTTTCGGCGGGGGACAGCGGAGCGGCCGGATGCAATGGTGGTAGCGACTCGAGTGGGTCGATGCGGGGCGTCAACGGGCTCTGCTCTTCGCCGTATAGCACGTGCGTGGGCGGAACGCAGTTCAGTGACGGCGGCAATCCCGGACAGTATTGGCTGCCCGGCAACAATCCGGCGCTAGGCTCAGCGATCAGCTACATCCCCGAAGCGGTCTGGAATGAAAGCGGCACGGCCGGTGGCTCCGGACTATGGGCTGGCGGCGGCGGGGCAAGCTCGTACTTTCCGAAACCGAGTTGGCAGAGCGGCCCGGGCGTTCCTGCCGATGGCCGACGGGATGTGCCCGATGTCTCCCTGACGGCCTCCGGACACGATGGTTATCTCATCATCTACGGCGGACAAGTCTGGACGGTGGGCGGCACCTCGGCTGCCGCGCCCTCCTTTGCCGGCCTGCTGGCGCTGGTCAATCAGAAAATGGGAGCACGGCTGGGCAATGCCAACCTCAATCTTTACCCGTTAGCTTCGGCCCAGGCGAGCGGCGGCGCACCGGTCTTTCACGATGTCACGACAGGCTCTAATACTGTTCCGGGCGTGACCGGCTTCGGAGCCACCGCCGGCTACGATCTGGCTAGTGGCCTCGGCTCGGTCGACGCCTTTCAATTAGTCAACCACTGGAGCGACGGAACCAAACCGGTTGCCCCTACCCTAACGGTCACGAGCTCGCCATCTACTTTGGTCGTTTCTATAGGCGGAGCGCAACAGACAACCCTGACGACGGTGGCCAGCTCCAGCCTGAAAGCGGCGGTGAATTTAAGCGTCACTGGCCTCGCGCCTGGCATTTCGGTCAGCTTTGGTTCTTCCATGATTGCGGCCCCTGGGTCCGGGTTTGTAGCCATGACGGTCAGCGCGGGACAGACAGTGAAGCCCGGCAGCTATTCGCTCACCGTCACGGCCCAAGGCGGCGGGCAGACCGGCACGGCGGTGGTGACCATTGCTGTTCCGGTGCCCACTTTCCAGCTCACGGCGAACGGCGGTACTCTGGCGGTCTACACCGGGCAGTCAAGTGCAGTCTCTCTGACAGCCGCGCCGGAGAATGGGTTCGTTTCGCCGATCGCATTCATCATTGCTGGTCTGCCCACCGGCGTCACCGCCTCATTCTCTCCCGCAACGCTGACCGGGACCAATCACTCCAGCAGCCTCGGTATCGCCGCGGCCAAGAGCACGGCCGCCGGTTCCTATCCGCTTACTGTCACAGCAACCGGCGGCGGCGTCACTCAGTCGCTGCGCCTGACTCTAACCGTCTCGGCTCAGGGAAGCTGCAGCCTGATCGCCAAACCCGCCGTCATCAGCCTGACAGCCGGACAGAGTAGCGCCATTCAGGTAGTGTGCAGCTCTGTCACGGGAACATTTAGCAATCCGCTAAGCCTTTCGCTGACCGGACTGCCCGCCGGCGTCTCCGGAAGCTTCTCCCCGGCATCGGTCAGCGCCGGAGTTACATCGACCCTGACGCTCGCCTCATCGCTACAGAGTAAGGCGGGCTCCTACCTCCTGACCGCTACTGCGAGCGCGCCCGGTTTCGCCCAGAGCCTGCCCATTCCGCTGACCCTTTCCGTACCTAGTACTTACACCCTCTCCGCAAATCCCGGCGCGCTGAGCTTGCAGCCGGGTTCGTCAGGACCCATCGCCATCGCACTGGCTCATGTCGGCAGTTTCAATGCGAGCATCGGAGTAAGCGTGAACGGCTTGCCGGGCGGAGTCAGCGCGACCTTGTCGCGGAGCTCGATCGGAGCGCCGGGGGATGGTTCGACCGTCCTGCTCCTGAGCGCTTCTCCTGCGGCTGCACCGGGTGTGTACCCAGTCACCATTGATGCGTCCGGGGGTGGCATTGCGCAAGCGGTAGTCGTTCCCGTCACCATCACGCAAACGCAGAACTTCTCGTTTCTGGTCAACACAAACACTCTGACTCTGCGGGAGGGCGGACCGGCTGGCGCGATCGTCATCTCGACCGGCAAGTTCACCGGCGGCTTTCACTCCACAATCACCATTACCTTCTCCGGGCTGGCACCCGGCATGAACTGGGGCTCTCAAGGTGCGACAGCGACAAACGATTATGTGAATAACACGGTCGGGTTCACGGCTGCGTCCTACACCCCGGTCGGCACATACCCGATGAAGGTCACAGCGAGCGGTGGGGGAATTACTTATTCGGCGATCGTGAACGTGACCGTGACCCGCTAGCCCGGCAATCAAACCTAATAGCCGGACTTTAGGCATTGCTGTGGGAGTTAACAGTTTGGGGGCACTCGTTAACTCTCAATACAGCTTTCGGAGAGAGCTCGCTTGTTCATATTTCATTTCCATATCGTTGTCCTTTTCGATCCTCATAAGATTTTTGAGATTTACGTAACAGCGGTGAACACTATCCCCTGAAGCCGCCGTGTGATTCTTCAATTGGCAGTATTCCGGCACTCATCGCACACAGACGGCTGTTCGCTTGCGGCGACTCGGTCCTCACTACAGCGCTTCGCAATTGTAGAAACGCGATTCTAAGTAGCTCTTGTACTGCAGCCTCTTCGACGGCCATTATTTGAGCGCACAATGGCGTGGTGTAACCGAGTAGCGTACGCAAAACAAAGCACACCCGCGAGGACGTTTGGATCTGAAGAACAGACCTTAATCCTGTCTGAAGCACGGCCCTGGCATCGAGGAGTTTTGAGCTATCTAGTGGCCTTGCAATCTGTACAACCCGCTTCACCACACTCTCGTGCATGGTGATCAGTGCATTGTCGTCCGGAAACTCGGAGAGATCCAGGGTTTCGATCGCGGCAAAGAGACTTGCCTCCGCCTCTCTGGGGTCAGCGGTTAGTAGTAGGGCGGTTTGAAACAGCGCATCGCAGTTGATCCTCAAAAATCCTCTCCATGCATGGAGTCGAGTTTGTGATTGAGATCTCACTTGAGCGTCAGTTGGCATTTTCGTTTTTGACTCCTCTCAGGGGTATGGAACACACTCACCCGAAAACCACCGTTAACGGAGGCAATAGCGGAAGCAAACTGCGCAGAATACATTACTGCGCAATTTCCAGGTATCCAGAGGCGATCGCGCACTTTGGTAGGGCAAGCTTTTATTTGGCTGGGTGATGTGACCAAAGGGCTTGTCCTTTGACGGAGGGTTTCGGTTGGGAGTGGCTACTACCCCTAAATGACGTGCAGCGAGACCGCGATATTGCCCCGTGTAGCTTTGGAATAGGGGCAGGTCTGATGCGCCGCGTTCATTAAGTCCTGTGCAACGGCGCGTTCTAAACCCGGCAAACTCGCGTTGAGGCGAGCCTTTAAGAAGTACTCACCGTCTGCCGCGCTGAGGTCAACTTCCGCGTCTATGGCGACATCGGCCGCAAGCGTCACCCTTGCTCTGGCGGCCGCGAGACGAATGGCGCCGAGAAAGCACGCCGACCAACCGGCAGCAAACAACTGTTCCGGGTTGGTTCCAGCGCCTGGAGCGCCAGGAATGGAGAGCTTCACTTCCAGGCGGCCGTCATCGCTGCGCGAGGCGCTCTCTCTTCCACCGCTGGTATGAACTTTGGCGGTGTAGAGCAGTTTGTCAGTTTGTGTCATGTCATAAGACAAATGCAAGCCGCGGGCCACTGGCATCTTGTTGAAACGACTTGGTTGAGACACAGAACCCTTGCCGCAGGTTCAGCAAAATGACGAATCTCCGGCATGTTCGCGGGTTAGTTGCTTTTCTTTTCAGCGCATTGCCAATGGTCACGGGCACCGCCAGGATGTGCCGTGGTTCTATGTCGGTCGTCGACGGCAACCTGAAAATTTACGGCATAAACCAGTCTGCGGATTGCCGATGGGTCGATTCTGCCACGGGCTTCTGCGACCGGAAAGCAACCAAAGGTCATCCCTTTCGTCCGTGGCGATCAATCCCCAGCCGCTTGATTTTAGACTCCAACGTCTGGCGCGGAATTCCGAGCTTCGCGGCGGCGCCGGCAGTTCCGGAAATGCGATCATGGCTTTCCGCCAGCGCCGCCTCGATAACCTCGACTTCACGCTCCGCCAGAGCTGACATGCCCTTCTGCCGATTCGAAGACGCTGGTTCGGATTTGAGCCAGCTTTCATCGACGGCGAATGTATCGGTGTCCGTTAGAATCACGGCGCGTTCTACCACGTTTTGCAGTTCGCGAATATTTCCGGGCCAACTGTAGGCCTTCATTCGGTCGAGACTCTGCTTGGCGATGTGCCGGATGGTCTTGGCAGCTTTTTGCGCGTATTGCCCGACGAAATACTCGACCAGCACTGGAACATCTTCTGCCCGCTCCCGCAGTGCCGGAAGGGCAATCGGAAAAACATGGAGACGGTAGAATAGATCCTCGCGAAACGTTCCGGCAGCGACAGCCGCGCGCAGGTCGCGATGGGTGGCGGCAATTAAGCGCACATCGACGGATATGGGGTAATTGCTTCCCACACGCTCCAATTCGCGCTCCTGTAATACGCGGAGAAGCGCAATCTGAGTCTCCATCGGGAGATCCCCGACTTCATCCAGAAAAAGTGTCCCGCCCTGCGCCGCTTCGAATCTGCCCACGCGTCTCTGCAGTGCGCCCGTGAATGCGCCTCTTTCGTGTCCAAAGAGTTCGGATGCGATCAGCGATTGGGGAATGGCCGCGCAGTTCACTCGAACGAAAACACGAGCCGAGCGATGGGAACGCCGATGCAGTGCGCGCGCAATCATTTCTTTACCCGTTCCGGTTTCGCCCAGGATCAGAACCGTCGAGTCCGAGGGCGCCACTTTTGCTACTTGCTGCAAAACCTCGCGCATCGGTTGAGAAAACCCGATAATGTCGTCGAACATCGAGAAGCGGTCAAGGTCTTCGCGCAGCACCAGGTTCTCGTTCCGGAGACCCTCTTCGGCCTTCTTTCGGTCATCGATATCGGTTGCCGTGGCATACCAGCGGATCACCCATCCTCGCTAGTCTCTCTCCGGATTGTATTGAACGAGATGCCAGCGATACTGCCCATTCCTTAACCGAATGCGCACTTCCAGTTCGAACGGAATCTCACGCGAAAGCCCCTCGCGGCGTTCCTCGCGTACGCGCTCGACATCATCGGGATAAAAAGGAACCCAAAACGAGTCTTTCTTCTGGACATCTTCCATTTGGATGTCAAGCCGCTCAAGCGCCACCTGATTCACATACAGCACCATCCCGTCCGGCGCCAGCACGGTAATGAATTGAGGAATGAGATTGGTGATCGTGCGGAACTGCTGTTCGTCTTGCCGCAGCTTTTGTTCGACACGCTTTCGCTCTTCCACATCGATGGCGATTCCGTTCCAGTTCGTCATTTGGCTGCCCGCATCGCGCGTCGGCTCATAGCGCAGAAGGTGCCAGCGGTAAGCCTCGTCGAAGCGCTGCAGACGCACTTCTATCTCACCGGCTTGGCCGGAAGTCAGATCGGAGCGCCACCTTTCGACGAACTCGTCCCGGTCTTCCGGGTGAATGGCCGCTTGCCACCCCGAACCGCAAGACGATTCAGTGGGAAGCCTTGTGTAGTCATACCAGCGCTTGTTCCAGAACTCCGCGGAGCCGTTGGGCTGACTGCGCCACGCAATGACGGGGAGTGAATCCACAATGGCCGCCAGTCGAGGCTCCGATCTCTTTCCCTCATCTGCCGGGGTCGCCAAACTGCGATGCTCAACGGTACTCATAAGTGTTTGTATGATTCCGACGCAGAACCATAAAAGTCAGGCGATCGCGCTACGGTGCGTTTGGAAGCGAGGAACCGGCGCTGGAGTTGCACAGGAGCACTTCGATCATATAATTTTCCCGACAAGCCTGGATTATACTTGCCACTCCCGTGCTTCAAGGAAG
>CAXTWQ010000162.1:0-2143 GCA_964248065.1 uncultured Bryobacteraceae bacterium
TCTGCTGCTTCAAACAAAGACAACTGTTTTTGCGGCAATACCACTTTCTCCGGCAAGCGTGGGCTATCAATCTGCTTTGTCGCCGGATTGCTGTCGGCAGTCACTACGAAGTACTGCGACTTCTTTACTGAAATTTTCAGTTTCGCAAGATCAGGGAGCGTGAGCTTACGGTAGCGCCGCACCTGCAATATGCGCGTGACGTTTCGAACACCGAAGCCCGGTACGCGAAGTAAGGCGGCCTTTCCAGCTTTGTTCACATCCACTGGAAAGAAGTCGCGGTGCCGCAACGCCCAGGCCAGTTTAGGGTCTTTGTCAAGCGGCAGATTGCGGTCGCTCTCAGTGGTCAACTCGTCTGCCGTGAAGCCGTAAAACCGCATGAGCCAATCGGCCTGGTAAAGCCGATGCTCCCGAACCAGCGGAATTTTTTGAAGAGGCAGCGCCGGGTCCGCATGCGGGATTGGACTGAAAGCGGAGTAGTAAGCCCGCCGTAGCCCGTAGCTCTTGTACAAACCGGCAGACTTGTCCAGCAGCACCGAATCAGGCGCATCGGTTGCACCTACAATGAACTGCGTACTTTGCCCGGCCGGAGCAAACCGCGGCGCTTTCCCCTGACGATTTGTTTTGTCTTTCGCGTTGAGAATGCCGTTTGCAATCTGCTGCATCGATTGCTCGATGTCCTTATGTGTTTTCGCCGGAGCTAACTGAGCTAGATCGCTGTCGCGCGCCAGTTCAACGTTCGCACTCAGCCGGTCAGCCCACTGCCCAGCCTCAAGCATCAGCGCCTCCGACGCTCCCGGTACCGCTTTCAGGTGAATGTAACCACCAAAGCCGTGATCGATCCGCAGCAATTTAGCCACCCGCACCAGCTGCTCCATCGTATAGTCGGGGCTTTGTATAATTCCTGAACTGAGAAACAGGCCTTCGATGTAATTCCGTTTATAGAACTCGATAGTTAAAAATGCGACTTCTTCAGGTGTGAAGCGCGCCCGCTGAGTATCGCTCGAGATGCGATTGACGCAATAGCTGCAATCGTAGATGCAGTAGTTGGTTAGGAGCAGTTTCAGAAGGGAAACGCAGCGCCCGTCGGGAGTGTAGCTATGGCAAATTCCAATTCCGTCTGTATTGCCCAGCCCGCCTTGGACGCGAGCCCGGCGCGATCCGCTACTGGCACAAGAAGCGTCGTACTTAGCCGCATCTGCCAACACCCGCAGCTTCTGTTGGATCTCCACCGAAGTATTGGATGTAGCTCAGCCCACAACAGTTCTATTCGATTTTGTTTTGCTGTTGTTGGAAGAAATACTGAGTCCAAGCCCTGCCTGGTGATGCACCCGGTTGAGGTTCTACCGGCGGCGCTTCGGCCAGTTACATCGGCTAGAATACCTACCCTTACCGTTTTGGAAGCGCTGTCATACAGCCACTGCTGCCCATCACGTTACTTTATGACCTGACGCCAGCCTAATTCTTAAACCAACGCCGCCGTCGCGAATACTACAGGGATCAATCTGTTTTGTAGGAATTATTCTGTGTACGTGCGGCAAGCAGCTAATCTAAGCTTTTTGTCTGAGTTGAATGTGACTCAATCCTCGTATGGCTTCAGCAGCAAGCCAACCGATTGCCCGGGAGTACCTTCGAAGTCATAGACTCTGCCGTCTGCCATGGTTACAGGACTCGTGAGCGGTATGAATGGTTTGTCACCGCCCCAGATGTTAAGGACGTTGAATCCAATCCTTTCGGCCCAGGCCTGCAGGCCGTCGCGAGAAACGAATTGATTTAAGTGGTCAAAAGCTGAAGAGTTGCGGCGGTGCTCGACCATCTGCTCGAATACAGCCCAATGGCTTGGTATTTCGAACTCAAGAAATGAAACAACTGCGCGACCGCCTGGCTTCAAAACTCGAAATGCTTCCTCCAGGTAGAGATAGCTCTCCTGATGTAACAAGTGAGTGATCACGCTGAAAAAGCAGACCATATCCGCGCTGGCGTTTTCCGCTGGAATAGAGAGCCCGGCGGCTTCCTCGAATCGGAAATCTTTTCGATCAGCCAGGCGTTTCGCGTGGGCAAGGAAATCCGGAACTACGTCGATGCCGAGATACTTGCCTTTCAGGAAATGGCTGAGTGGCACGGTGAGGCGCCCTGATCCGCAACC
>CAXTWQ010000162.1:2153-7865 GCA_964248065.1 uncultured Bryobacteraceae bacterium
TCAATGATAAAGTGATCTGCTTCCAGGCCGCAGCTCCGTACTAAATCAAACAGAATGCGGCCCATTGGCTCGAAATCACCGCCGACACCTGCCGACATTGCTTCGGTATGGCCTGCTCCCGTTCCTAACTTCTTTGCGTACTTGCGATAGGAGTCCTTGAAGTCAAAACCCTTCATCAGAATGCTTATTGAAATCCTTTTCCCGGCCGAGTTAGAGGCAGATACATCCCACCTGCGTTCAGCGAACGTACCACTTTAGCAATCGGTCGAGCTTAGATTTGGGTGAACCCTTACTGGTGGAGGCTGGCTCGGGAAAGTTCAGACGATCTATCCTCGACAGCAGCATCGTCCAGGAGGTCATTCGAGTGATCGAAGCGAACAGTGAACGGTTCTCCCATTGTCCGAACATGGGGAAACAGAGAGGGAATCAGGTTCTCGCTAATAGTCAAATCAACCAATTCCAGCGTGTTGCGGATGCGGCAAAAAGTGACATCGGCAAGATCGGTCTTGCCGACGGTAGTACCAATCTTCATCAACGCCTCGACATCGTTCGGAAAGTGGATGGGCGTTCGAATTGCAGAGGGCGTGGAAGCGGTCAGTGAATTGATATAGGTCGGCTTCCAGTCAATGTCGTTCAGCAGCCGGTCGTGGATCACGTCGGCCATGCCAACCCCGACAGCACTGTGGTAAGTCAACGCGCTTAGCCCGCGAACGTAGATTCGATGCACCTTTGGGATGTCGTCGAAGGGATTGTACTGGCACTGAATGCTTCGGTTAATCACTTTCGTATCCATTCCCGCGCCGCTAATGTTCTTCCCGATTTCGTCGATAATCAGACCATCAACTTCCGGCACCGGCAGTTTGGCTCGCCACGATTTGACTTCCGCGAGCAGCCGCTCTTCCTCCGCAATCACTGCGGCCTGTCCTTGTCGGAAGTTGATTGCGGTGAGTCCTGCTGTTTCGTGATGCGCACCTTCCTGAATGGCCAGCCCGCCTAGGACCTTGCCCGTGCTGAGAATCTGGCTACCGGCGCTGCGGATCACCTGCTCCAAACCGAGTCGATAGGCGAAGGTGTGATACTGGCGAGCACCGGCGAACTTGCCCAGCCCAATCGCCATCATTTTGTACAGCCCGCTTTCCAGCCGTCCGGAGAAATCGGTGTGCCACTTAACACGCCCGATCAGGAAGATTCCGTCGGACTCGTATGCCTTCTTGTCGATGAAGGTCTCGATGCCCTCCTGCGTCTTGCCCGCAGGTTCCACTTCCAGAGAGCTGATCACCGGTACCCCCAGCGTTGCTTCATGAATGCCGTAGTGGGCCAGAACATCCGCTTGACCCTCGGCGGTAGCTGCTCCGTGGCTGCCCATAGCAGGGAAGATGAACGGTTGGGCACCTTGCTGTTTCCAGAACTCTACGACTGCTTTGACAATTGTTGCCGTGTTCGATATGCCCCGGCTTCCGACACCGATGGCAATACGCGCTCCAGCTTTAATGTCTGAAGCCACTCCGGATTGCTTCAGCTCCCGAGCGATATGAGAAGGAATATCTGAGATCGCCCGATTTGGCAATTGCTGCTCGACCCGGACGAAGCGGGGTAAGTTCATGAATAAAGCTTACAGCGCGTCGGCCCTACACTGTGCGCGTTTCCGAGTTACTGTTAGCTGTTCCAGCTCTGTTCCAGGAGCATCGTGTACTCGCCGGAAGCGAAGAGATCGAAACTGAAGCGACTGAGTTGTGGGCGGTCGTACGCCGATTCACGCATCCGGTATTCGAACCATTGATCGAGGTGACGGTGGTACTTACGGAGGAAGTCTGGCGAGAGACTCTCCTGGCTTGGGAACTCACGGAAGATGCTGTGAAAACCGATAGAACGCCGGAACAGGGCAGAGAAATCAAGCACGCCCCAACTTTCCAGCTTTCTTCGAACAGTATCTGGAATTTGCTGGACTAGAATGATTCCGAAAGTCTCCGGCTTCAAATGCGCATCTTGAAATTGACCGGAGGCCTCAACACTCTCCACACACTGTTCCATCCAGCGAGTTAGATCTTTTCCAATGTAGTAAAGCATTCGTAACTCGGCATAGCGACCTTTGAGCAACTGGCCATCCAAAACCTCTCTAGTATCTTCGGCGTTGGGTAGTAAGCCTTGTAAAGCCATGCTTGCTCGTGAGCTTTCCATCAGCACAGTGGCATCGTCCGGTCCCGAAAATGGGTGAAGGATGAGAGGAGGAAGCCTGTACATGGTATTGATGGCCGCCTGCTGTGAGTCTTCTGCTAGTAGCTCCAAAGTATTCCGCCTTGTCTTTGACTTGTGAGTTCGCCGTCGCGCGTGGTCTCTTTCTCTCTATCGGCCCAACTTACTACTTTCCGCACACACATTTTTCCTAGTTTGGTTTGTTTTACCCCTTACGGCCTAAGTATTTTGGCTTCGCTGCCTTTACTTGATCCCGGACCGGGGACACGAGGCGGGCGATTCATCTCCAACTGAATGATGGCGTCCAAATTGGCAGGCTCCAATGCTCCACTCACCAGCCTGCCGTTGATGAAACAGGTCGGCGTTTGTTGCACTTCCAGCTCCTGGCCAGCTTGTAAAGCTGCTTTGACTTTAGGAGCTGTGCTGTGAGTGCTCATGCAGGCATTAAACTTTACCTCATCAATGCCCTGTGTTTTTGCAAATTCTCCGGCTTTCGCTTGCAGGTTGTCAGCCGTTATCTCTCCCTGATGCTCAAAGATCCAATCGTGAAAAGCCCAGAAGGCCGATGCTTTCCCGTCGCCGATGCAGTGTCCGGCTTCCCCTGCCTGCTCAGCCCATTTATGGATTGATTCGATCGGAAAATCCTGAAATTCTACCCGAACATCGTTAGGATATTTCTTACTAATCTCCTCGCGCATGGTTCGCGCAAACTTTCGGCAGTAGGGGCATTGAAAATCGCTGAACACCACCATCGTGACCTTCGCATTTTCCGGACCAAAAGATGGCCCATCGTGCGGCAGGCGCTGCAAATTATCAGCAAAAGGCGATTCGTCAGTATTCCATAATGTGCCGTTTACGATCTGCCCGTTATCGGCGACATAGTATTGCTTGTCAACGGTCTGCGGACCCATGCCAAGATGCACCGGAAGACGTTTGAATCCCTTAAACGGGCAAGGCACCGGATCATCGATGTTGATTTTGACTATCGATGTATATCCTTCCGTATACCGGATGAACTGCTCCAACGCGACTTTGTCGATTTTGGGGCCAGATGTCTTGCTCAAGGCTTGAGGCTGTTGGGCAAAGGCGTCCGCTAGGAGTCCGATGGTCAAAAAGATTTGCTTTGCGAGCATATATCACCCTCAGTTTAGTGGATAAGCATCGGCTTAAGAGCTGATTCACCTACAAGCCACCAAGGTCGCAACCCTTCGATCAAGTCCTACAATGAGGGTTGTCTTTATTGCGCCGCTCGGTTCCGTTCGCCACGGTGGCGCTCGCGATCATCGCACTTTACCTTTACAATCTGGACGGCGTAGGAGTGCTTAGCAGCGACGAACCGCGCTACGCTGCTATCGGCCGCGCCATGGCCGCCACTGGTGATTTCATCACCCCACGCCTTTGGGGCGCGCCGTGGTTCGAGAAGCCGCCCCTGCTGTATTGGATGACAGCCGCCGGTACGGCAATCGGACTTAATTCGGATCTGTGCGGTCGTGTTCCGGTTGCGCTGCTCAGCCTTGCTTTTCTCGGGTTCGCCTTTATCGAAACCAGGCAAGAGTTCGGTGTCGGACCTGCTGCCGTCGCTACTTGCGGCTTGGCCACTTCCGCCGGCTGGATGAGCTTTAGCGGTCTCTGCGTCACAGATCTGCCACTGGCGGTCTGCTACTCGGCCGCTGTTCTTACGGCACTTCCTCTGTTACGCGAACGTCCTCCCACAACCGGTGGCCCACTTCGATTTGTTCTCATGGGCGTCTCAATTGGTCTCGCCGTTCTCGCCAAAGGGCTTGTGCCAATTGCATTGGCGTTTCCATTCTTCTGGTTCCTCCGTCGATATTGGCGATCCTGGTGGATTGCCATCGTCTCGGCTTTAGTAGTTGCAATGCCATGGTATGTGGCGGTCTATCAACGCAATGGCTGGGCATTCATCGATGAGTTCTTTTTGAAGCATCATCTGCAACGGCTGTATTCCACTGCGCTACAACACGTCCAACCCTGGTACTATTACATTCCAGTTCTTCTGCTGGCAATCTTTCCATGGACGCCTATGCTCGGCCTCCTGTTTGCCCGCATGCCAAGGTGGGATGCGCGTCGGCGTTTCCTACTGGCGATTGTCGGTTTCGGCTTTCTATTCTTCAGTGTGTCTTTGAACAAGCTGCCAGGCTATTTGCTTCCGTTGCTTCCCGCCATCTTCATCCTGCTGGGCTCTTACTGGGAAGAGCGTCTTGCCCTCGACATTCCCCGTGCCGGGCTGCTGGCCTGTGCCTTCCTCACATCCGCCATTCCATATGCTGCTTCGGTTCTGCCGCAGATTCTGGCCGCCGGTAAGCTGTCCTTTAGTGCTTTGACTTACCCCTTGCCGAATCGAACTGGACTCTTTTTCACTATCCTGCCTGTCGCCGCCGTCCTGCTATCGAAACGCTCATGGGCTGGAATTACCCTGGTCCTCTGCATCACAGCTGGCGTTATTTATTTAAAGGCCATCTCCTTTCCCGTTCTCGACCGTACCGTTTCTGTTCGATCGTTCTGGCGTTCTGGCGTCCTCCATCTGGACCAAAGTATCTGTGAAGGAGGAACGAACCGCGATTGGCTGTATGGACTTAGCTTCTACCGCGGTTCTACTTTTCCGCCATGCGACTCCGGGCACTTTGATTATGCTATTCGCACGAAGGAACGCAGTGCCCCAGAGTTGGTACCACTTCACTAGGCGCGCTTGAGACGGCGCGAGAGCATGGCTGCTGCGATCAGGCCAGCACCCATCAGCATCATCGATCCGGGTTCTGGCGCTGCCGCACCCGAGACGAGAAATTCCTGCTCCCGATTGTTGCAATCCACTGAGGATAGGAGCTGGAAGGAAGAGAGATCCACACCATGATAATTCTGCACCGCGGCGGCAACGAAGGATTTTGCGTTGCTGTCCAGCTGATATGCGCTGTCGGTGATATACCATGCGGCATGTTGAATGTTGATGCGGTCTGTGTCACTCACCCCGGTTTTTGTAATCAGGGAGTAAAGGTAAGCTTCTTCAGCATATTGAGTTTGGTCTCCAGAGTGATAGGTGTTAGTAAGGCTACCCGATAAAGAACTCACATATGCGTTCCAAGTACTGCCAATTTGACTCTGATGCGAAAAATCGACGCATAAAGCAGCCATCGACTTGCCGTCAACCGCTACCGTATAAGGCCCTACGTAGTAGCTGCCGTCGCTTACTGCTGGTGCGCCTGCATTAATAAGCTGCACATTTGCGGTAACCGGCGCTGCTGATACCAACGCACCAGCCATTAAGAAAATTGCTAATAATTTCATTTAATTGTTCTCCTCCGAACTAGTAATGACCCGAGTTTACGGAGTAATTGCGGCCCCTACTATTGCACTTGGGTCGTAAGGTGATGCAGGACTAGCAGTATTCTTGCCCGCCAAACCGGAACCAGGTACGCCTTAGCCCTGACGCGGATAGGGTCGGACACTTAGAGCTCAGTTTCTGCGTCCAAGATGAGTGAACCAAAAGAAAACATTGGGCAATAG
>CAXTWQ010000163.1:0-2702 GCA_964248065.1 uncultured Bryobacteraceae bacterium
CTACCTGGTTGCGTTCTTAGTCATTCAATTGCTCGTGCCCAAGATCAAGCAGGTAGCTCTTTAGCTTACTGATTCACACCCGAAGCCAAGAATCCGCCATCAACAGGGAGGCATTGACCGGTAACAAAGCTGGCTGCTGCACTGGACAGAAAAATCGCCGTCCCAATAAGCTCCTCAATCTTTCCGAACCGCTTCATGGGCGTCCGCGTCAGCAGTTCGCGCCCCCGGTCGGTGCCGGTCAGCAGCGCCGAATTCAAATCCGTCAAAAACACACCAGGCGCAATCGCATTGACATTAATCCCAGCCTGAGCCCACTCGACCGCCAAACTGCGCGTCAGCCCCAGCACCCCTGACTTCGAAGCCGCGTACGCCGCCACTTCAAAGAAGCTTACATATGAATTCAACGAAGCAATATTAACTACGCGTCCCTGGTCACTTTTTCGCAACGGCTCGTAGAAGCTCTGGCAAGCCCGCAGTGTGCCCGTCAGGTTCACATCCAGCAACCGGTTCCACTCTTCTTCTTCGATCTTCACCGTAGGCTTCCGAAAAATCTGCCCGGCTGAGTTAACCAGGATGTCCACTTTGCCGAACTCTGCCACTACTGCATCGCGCAGCACATCAATCGAGGCACGGCTGCCCGCATCCACCGGCAAACGTAAACTTCGGCGGCCTGCTTTCTCTATCTCCGAGGCAACCTCAGTCACATTAGCTTCTCGACGCCCAGTCGCAACCACATTCGCGCCGCTCTCGGCCAAGCCCAACGCAATCGCCCGTCCGATACCGGATGTTCCGCCCATCACTACCGCCACACGCCCGCTGAGATCGAACAAATTCGCCATACTCTAACCTCCCAGAAACAACGGCCGGATATGGCGCTCAAACAGATTCTCCGTCACATTTCGTGCAATCGCCGTCTCAGCCTCATCCAGCAGCGTCAAGTAACGCTCACCCATCTTGGCCGCAATCTTAAATCCGACATGCAGCAGTTGGCGAAAACTGCTGTTGTAAGCCGGGTCATTCGGCACGTGCCGCAGTGTCCTCACATATTGCTCCGCGCTCCAGCCGTCTACTACCTCCGGCTTCGGCAACTTGCCGGCATCGATATCGATCACAGTTGCATAAGGCAAACACAACTCTTCACGGTGCGCCCAAGCCTCTGCATAAATATCCTTAGCTAACTGGAATCCCGCTCCACCCGACTCTGCCAACCCAATCAGCTCCTCCAGCCACGTAGTGCCTGCCGTCTTCAGATGAACACCTGCATTGTGCTTGCGCATGGCTTGCCGCATCGGCTTGTAAATCGAAAATTTATCGCTGCCGGAATGCACGCTCAATTTCAGGCTCTCCGGTAATCCATAACGAGCCACCGCGTAAGCAATAACCGCAATGTCATCCGAGAACTCTTCGCTGAACTTGCTCAAATCGCCCGCATAGTCTACGCCCTTGTTGAATCTGCCGGTAAACTTCGGCGCAATCGTCTGGATCGGTATCTTCTCGTCTGCAATCGCGGCCAAAATCACCAGCAGTTCAACAGGCGTTTGGGGGGAGTCAGTCTCGTCCATCGAAACTTCAGTGACGAAATCCCGTCCGCCTTTTTCCGTTTCGATATAACGGTAAACCTGCCCTGCTTCTTCTACTGCGCTGAGAAACTTACTTGCCACAGCCTCAACAAACTTCCGATCAACTAAGAATGCTCTTGCTACGCCAGGAATTTCAACTTCGCCGAGCAACTCCGGATGCCGATCAACGAAGCTGTGGACATTGCCCGGGTCAGCCGCTTTGCCGATCTGCTCTGCAACGTCAATCGTAAAGAAGTCACAGGGCTCCAGAAAGCGCCCGACAGTCTTCAAACTAATATGGTCGGCATCCAGAAAATAAGGATGGTTCCATCCCAACCCCTTCACCGCCGCATCAGCCGCCGCCCGCGTACCACTGGGCTCGGAGCCAATAATCGTATGCTCCCGGTTCGACTTATTCCAGACCGGTACTACCTCGATGCCCGCATCAGCCGCTAGGGAGCAAGCTGCGAGCTGCGCCCGGGCCTGATGAGCAAAGCGGTCACCTACGCCGATTGAGTAAGGAGGAAGAACGAGAGACGGTTTCATTAGCTGACGATCACAGTTCGTGGTCATCATATGCCTGAATGTTCATCGCTGCAAAAAGAGAGTATGAAAAACATCAAGGCTTGCAAGATTGCCCGCCACATTTCATTTGTTTGCAGGACGATTCTGACAGTCGTTTGCAGCCTGAGCTACGCGGGGTACGAGAGCGTGAGCACTGACCTTGCGACACTAGTCCAGTAACTCATCGCATGCCAATTTCCTCGCCAGACGGATCTTCCCGGCTCCTTTTACCTCCTGCGCCAGCAGATCAGACAGGTCTCGTGAAAGCCTGGACACAAACAGTCACCATCTCAGGCCACACGCCCTCGAAGCCAAGCCGCAATCCTATATTCTCGGGCGACAAGCCTGGCGAAAGCACTGGGCAGTACGGTTATCCGCTCCCTGTCAGCGACGGCATCTCACCCGAACCTAGCCTTTTACAGTTTCAAGCCATCCACCTTGAGAATGAGTTCCTCCGCTTGCTCATTCTGCCCGAGCTGAGCGGGCGCATTCACCTCATGCTCGACAAGTTAAGTGGGCGCGAACTGCTTTATCGGCCAGACCTGCTTCGGCCCAGACCTACGCCGAACGGCCAAATGC
>CAXTWQ010000163.1:2712-7686 GCA_964248065.1 uncultured Bryobacteraceae bacterium
AAATGCAAGTTCCAGGTGGGCTTCAAGTCTGCTGGCCTCGGCTCGAACAAACCAACACCTTGCGGCATTTCGACACAGCCATTGAGGAACATCCGGACGGCGCCCGCACAGTCTGGTGCAGCACCTTCGATCCCCTGACGCGCTGTAAAGGGATGCACGGACTGTGCCTCTATCCAGGCCGCGCCTACCTGGAGCTGAAGGTCAGGATTTTCAATCGAACCCAGTTCTCGCGTGGCTTCGAGTGGGCTGCCATCGCTGCTGTTCCCAAAGGCACGCTGTCTACTTATGGCGAAAGCGTAGAGTCAGATTCGGACTTCTTCGGCGCTTATAATTTTTCGGAACAACACGGGCTCCTTCAAGTAGGTGACCGGCATCTGCTGTCCGCGCGCAGCTTCATTTCGCATGGCGATTCGGGCGAACTTACGGCCGGCACTTCCTCGCGCTCGGCAAAACGCGTTTCAGTGGTCGCGCCCTTCGAGACCAAAGCCTTCAGTCAACTTTGGTATCCGGTCATCGGCATCGGCCAAATCCAGCAGGCGAACGCTGATGCAGCAGTCCGGCTAACGATAGCTGGATCGACGATTGTGGGCGTCGCTGTCACGCGCATCTTCCCTAATGCAACCGTGCTTCTGGAGTCGCAAGGGACGGTGCTGGCCCGCTGGAATCGCGATCTTGCGCCAGACCGCCCGCTGCTCGAAGAGTCCGTGCTGCCGGACAACCTCGATGGAGCAACTATCAACCTCCGTGTTCTCACGTCGGCGGGCAGGGAACTGATTTCATTTTCTCCTCCGGTCCTATCCCCCACAGCAGTACCGAAGCCAGCCGCGGCCGCCCCTGTCGTCCCGGTTGCGCCCAGAAAGATCGAGACAGCAGAGGCTCTTTTCTTCGCCGGCGTTCGCGCCCAATACGAAGCTACCGGCTCCCGACCTGAAGAGTACTGGTCCGAGGCTCTGCGACGCGATCCTCGTCACTTCGCCTCGAACAATGCGCTCGGTCTTTTTCAATTGAGCCGCAGCGAATTCGGAAAAGCTGAATCGCATTTTCGCACCGCGTTGGCTACGGTCGCCGCAAGCCACTCCACTGCCTTCGAAGGTGAACCTGCGTACAATCTCGGCCTCGCGCTGCGTTATCAGGAGGAGGATGAAAAGGCTTCTGCCGCCTTCCAGACCGCGAGCTGGAGCTTCGCCTGGCGCTCGCCGGGCTTGCAAGGCATTGCCGAACTCGAATGTCGCCGCCATCACTTCGGCGTCGTGCCCAAGTTTCTTTACGAAGCCCTTCGCTTGAACGCTGACAATAACAGCGCTCGCAACCTTGCCACCGTTCTCTTTCGTCGCTTTGGCCGCAGTGCTGAAGCCGAGCAGCTCATCCGCGAATCGCTTCTTCTTGATCCGCTGGACCCGTGGGCATGTCACCTCGCCGGGCGTCCACTACCCGGCGATAATCAAGTGCGGCTCGACCTCGCTTTCGACTACGCCCGTGCCGGGCTTTACGAGTCGGCTGTCGAACTCCTTACCGGCGCAGACACCCAGGCCGGCGATGGGAGCTTGCCCATAATCCACTACACGCTGGCGTCGTTCTACCTGCGGCTGGGCGACCTGCCGTCTGCGCAGCGCGAGTATCAGGCTGCTGCTCAAACCAACCCTGATAGCTGCTTCCCGCATCGCCTGGATGAGCTCTCCGTGCTGGCCCGCGCCATCGCTCTTCAGCCCGAAGATGCTCGGGCGCAGTACTACTTCGGCTGCCTCCTCTATTCGCAAGGCCTGCATCGCCAGGCACTCGAAATTTGGGAATCATCCGCCAAACTCGATGAACATTTCGCTACGGTCTGGCGCAACCTTGGAGTCGGGTACTTCAACGTAACAGGCGAAAATGAAAAGGCGCTGGACGCCTACGATCGCGCTTGTACCGCCGACCCGCAGGCCGCAGACCTCTTTTACGAACGCAATGAGCTGTGGAAGCGCATGAGCGTCCCTCCCGCTTTACGCTTGCAGGAATTAAGCGACCATCTCGCTCTCGCCCAAAAGCACGACGCACTGGCACTGGAACTGGCCAGTCTCTACAACACAACGGGACAGCCCGAACGTGCCCTTTCCCTATTCTCCTCCGGTACACTGGCACACTACGCACAGCACTCGCGCGGTCTTGACGAATACATCCGAACTTTCATCAAACTCGGCCGTCTCGCATTGGCTGCTGGCGATCATGACCGTGCCCGTGACCTTTTTCTGCTTCCGCTCTCGGCAACCCTGGACGGCACCTCATCTTCCACCAGCCTTCGCGTGATCGAGCTGTACTTTTGGTTAGGCGAAGCGATGGCGGCAGCAGGACACTCCGACTCCGCCCAAACTTACTGGCGCAAAGCAACCTTGCCCTTCAGCCCCGGCGTTCCGCGGCCTCTGTTCACAGAAACCACTTGGTATGCAGCACTCGCTTTCGCACGATTGAACGATCGCCAACATTCACGGCGCTTACTGCGCGAGCTGTGGTTCGCCGGCCGGCGCATCGCGCGAGAAAAGGACTCTTCGCTTGTCCCGTTTAGCCCAGTGTTCAAAACCGATGTGGCCAAACAGAGCCGAACTTACGGACTGCTGCTACAGTCGCAAGCCCGCGTCGGTCTCGGACAATACAAATTAGCCGGTCGCGTACTTCAGCAGCTACTGGCACTCGATCCCAACCATGGTCGCGCTCTCGATTTGGCAGTGGAACTCGACGAACTGACTTCGGCAGCTTCCACCGCTGTGCGGGTATGAAGCTTCACGAACCGCAGTTCATCGTAAATGCTATTCCGCTTCGGCGTGCACGGAGAGACCTTCCTGGTTTCTAACAGCAATTTCCCGTCCCAATTTGCTGCTAGTCGCATCCTTAGGAGCCATAGCCTGCGTATCCGCCGATATGGTTCACGAAGTGCTCGGCCACTCATGTCCATTTAGCGCTCTTGCCCGAAGAAGATTCCTGGGAGGTGCTTCTACGGCGGGTTCATGACGATATGCTCAGACCTCGAAAGCAATCCCGAGCCAATCCGTTTGCCTATCTGACTCTAGGGCAAAGTACAACCTCACCTAGATCGGAAGCAAATCCAACGCCGCCTCAATCTCGGATCGCGTATGCGCATCACCGTTCGCCGTAGTCACTTCAATGCCGCGCTCGTAAATTTTCCGCGCTTGCTCAACTTGGCCCAGCTTCTCCAGCGCTTGCCCGCCATGGTAATAAGCTGCAGCATAGTTTGGGTCCTGCGCAAGCAGACTCCTAAACTCCTCGACGGCTCGGCCATAATCATGGCTTTTGGCAAACTCCATCGCCAGGCCATACCGTGCGAAGGTGTTGGTTGCATCCGCGGCCAGCATCTGCTGCAGAATCTCCAGGCGATTGGTTGCCATTCCTGAATTGTCCCACTCAGCACTTAAACTGCATCTACTTCTGTATGGCTGACACAACGGTAACGAAGGTTGATAGTAAGTACTCGCCCACAGGCAAGCTGGGACAGAAATATCTGGCCAGCGGTAAATCAATGGCAATGCGTCTTTGGAATGAAACGGGCGATAGCGGCAAGGAGGACGCAGTAAGCCGCGAATACGAGACTATCGGCTATGTGATTGAAGGCTCGGCTGAATTAGAGATCGAGGGGCAGGTGATTAAACTGACGGAAGGCGATAGTTGGGTGGTGCCGAAAGGCGCAAGCCACAGTTACCGCATCGGGGGACATTTCAAAGCGGTGGAAGCAACCCATCCGCCTGCCCACGTCCATGGCCGAGACGAATAGGTTGCTACTGGCCTACTTGCTGTCAGACACATCGGACGGCTGACGCTCACCGCCGTCGCGGTCAAGGTTCTTTGCCTCTTCCGGCTTCGAGTTTACGTCCTCTTCGGTAGGCTTTGGGTTGTTCGTTTCTGCCATTGCGGTCCTCTCAATCCATTAGAGTCGGTACCGGCCGGAAGAGCTCAAATTTACCCATGCATCTGTTGATTTTTCTGTGCGCCGCGGTCTTATACTCGCTTGGCTGCGTCTGCATGAAGGCGTCAGAAGGACTCACCAAACCCGGACCCAGCGTGCTCCTGTTCGCACTGTTCTCCGCCGCCGCAGCCTGTCAGGCGATCGGTATGCGTAACGCAGAAATGGGCTCCTCCTACGTGCTTGTCCTGGGCTTGGAAGCCATCGCTGCGGTCGCTCTCGTATATGGTTCTTCGGCGATCACCTTACCCCACTCAAATTCGCCGCGCTCGCGCTCATTCTGGGCGGAGTTGCTCTCTTGCGTCAGCCCTAACCGGTAACCAACGAAAGACCGACCGCGTATGTGTAAGTAGTGTTTCCCCGCCACCCCAACTGGGCCGTCATTGCAATTCTGTTCATCGCGTCGGGCGCATGCCTGGTGGCGGCTGATGATCCCGTTGTTTTCAAAAGTGACGTTGCCATGACGCGCGTCGATGCCAAAGTTGTCGACGGGGAAGGCCGCGCCGTCACCGGTCTCGGAATCAAAGATTTTGTTCTGACTTTGAACGGCAAAACGCTTCCCGTCCGCAGTCTGGCCAGTGAGAATGTTCCTATCGATATTCTGCTGCTGCTTGATGTAAGCGGCAGCATGGAGCCGCACGTTCAGCGCATTGCCTCAGCCGCACGTCAAGCCCTGAATGTCCTGGCCGAGAAGGATCGGGTCGGCATCATGATTTTCGATACGCGCTCCACGCTACGCCTCCCCCTGCGGAACAATCGCGATGAGGTGACCACGGAACTGAATCGAATTCTGAGATCTGAGCACTTCTCCGGCGGAACGCGCATTACCCAGGCAATGATGGACGCCGCCCGCTATTTAGAACATTCCGCCCGCCCCGAAGCTCGTCGAGCGGTAGTTATTCTTACGGACGATCAGACGCAGGATGAAGAGGACGAGTCTCGCGTCGAAGCCGCTCTCAACCGGGCCAATGCAGTACTCAGTTTCTTGCAAGCCCCGTATGAACCGCCGCAAGGTGGAGTTGGCT
>CAXTWQ010000164.1:0-5294 GCA_964248065.1 uncultured Bryobacteraceae bacterium
GTGGTCGACGAGGGTGTGGCCTGGGCGATTAAATCGCGCCGAAAACCAGGCTTCGGCCATTGCCATGCCGACACAATTGCTCAACCCTTGCCCTAGCGGACCGGTCGCGACTTCAACCCCGACGGTGTGGCCGCGCTCGGGGTGCCCTGGCGTTTTGCTGCCCCACTGGCGGAAACGCTTCAGCTCATCCAGCGACAAATCATAACCGGTCAGGTACAGCAGGCTATACAGCAACATCGAACCGTGGCCTGCTGAGAGGACAAACCGATCACGGTCGAACCAAAGTGGGTCTTTCGGGTTGAATTTTAAGTACTTGCTCCACAGCGTGTACGCCATGGCCGCTGCGCCCATTGGCAGGCCGGGATGGCCCGAGTTGGCTTGCTGGACGGCATCGGCCGAAAGGAAGCGAATCGTATTGATGCAGAGATCTTCTAGAGTTGTGGATTCTGTGATTGGCACTTGGTTGCTCTCCTGTGTTGACAGCGTACGTGGAACAAAGTTTTCCGAATTTTACCTGGGCCTAGCTTTTCCAAGCATATTGGGTCGTTCCGGCAGTGTCTCTACAGAGTAACTTTTAGGGTGATCAGGGGTGGGAGAACAACGCCAAATTCGGTAGTGAGCTTTAGCGTTTATTCTTATAGACCAGAAAGCATGCACTCACCATTGCGGTCAGAAGCAGCCCTGCCTGCCCACGGTGGAGGCTTGCCCAACTTTGTGGGCTGAAGTTGATTGCTTTCTTGGACAAAACGCCTCGTGCACCAAAGTTTCCCGGTGCTGGTTCGAAAAGATTGTCCGGCCGATTTTCGTCTTCTAAGTCCGCAGTTTGTTGTGAGGCTAATCCGGTATTGCCCAAGTACCAATCGAAGAAGCCCGGAATTATATTTTGGCCATAGATGACGGCGGGCGTTGGTGCACCCACAAAAACCTCGCGGCGTCTATGATGAGCGGCCCAATAGATGGCGCGCGCGGCGACTTCGGGCTCATAGATGGGCGGAACCGGCTGTAGTTGATTCGGCAGGCGCGATCGACACCAGCTGAACTGGGGAGTATTCATTCCAGCTAGATGAACTACCGTCAGGTTGATCTTGCTCTTTTGGTGAATCAGCTCAGAACGAAGTGAGTCGGTAAAGCCGACAATGGCGTGCTTGGCGCCGCAATAGGCTGCTTGAAATGGAATGGACCGATAGGCCAGCCCAGAGCCAACCTGGACAATGGTTCCACTATTGCGCGGCACCATTCGCTTGAGCGCGGCCATGGTGCCGTATACGAAACCTAAGTACGTCACTTCCGTGGCACGCTTAAATTCGTCCGGCTGTGTCTCAATCACGGGCGCAACAACGGTAGCCATGGCGTCGTTGATCCAAATGTCAATAGGTCCGAATGTCCGCTCGATCTCTGACGCGGCTTGGTCCAATGCTTCTGCGTCAGCTACATCAACCGAGAGGGCCAGAGCCTGTCCTCCAAGCTCTTCAACCTGCCGTTTCGCTGCCTCTAACCGGTCCTTACCGCGAGCAATCAGTCCGATGCAGGCGCCCCGCTTGGCAAACTGCTCGACCACTGCTCTCCCAATACCGGCTGAAGCTCCGGTAATGGCGACAACTTCGTGCTTTCTTCCCATCTTTCCCATGCTAGTGGGTAAAAATGAGGGCTGTTGTTCTCAGCAAGAGCTGAACAATACGCTCGGCCTGGGTATTACGAAAAGCTTTCTCAAGCTGATTACTACTGCGTTCTGACCGCCTTCGGTTTAATTGCTTTGAGGAAATATCCTTTCCAGGTGAAAAGAATTTGCTCTTGGGTCAGGGTAAAAATCTGCATGCAATCACCGTCGAAGCTGATAGCGGGATCTGGCAGTCCTAAGCTCTTGGAATCAAGTTCATAGTCGTCCGTAATCTGAGCCGAGCTCTCTGCCGATTTCCTGTACGAGGGCTGACATGTCTGTCGAGCGAAGCGAAGGTGATTGGGTTCAAGGCTATGGTTCTTTACGTTAAGCCGATCTGCGGCTTTACCACTTAACGCGACAACGGGACTGGCGTTAACTACCTTTGTGACCTTCCACTTACCGTATAGCTGCTCCGCGGTCTGGGCACTTGCTCCGAAAGTAATTGAAAGTATTGCGGCCGCAGCCCAAGAGTTCCTCATTGATTCAGAACATTTGCACGATTGACTCGGAATGGGGCACTCTCTTCCTGACGCCGGGTAACGAGCCCCGGAAGTACACGCGTAATAACCCGCCCATTCTCATCGCGTTCAGGCTGACCGTTGGCGCCACGAACAGTGGCATGAGTGTATTGAGAGATTGCCACGGAGGCTTCATTCAGTCGGCCAGAGTTCACAATGCTGAGCACATCACGCGCTCGGCCTGCACCTACGTTGTAGTAAAGCTCACTAAAGCGTCAAACTGTAATTGAGTTAAAGCTTGGCGATTCACCCTCTCCCGAACCGTTTTCTCGACGTGATCGATGCGATTCTCCAAGCTAGTTTGGAGTTGCTCATTAGAGACCGGGGTTACTAATTCTTGCGCGGTGCATGGCCCGAGGTGGGCGAGGGTACCGACGCCGTAAGTACAATTATGGGCGGCGTCGTTGTAGTAGTGTCGGATCAAGCCTTCGCGAAAGATTAGCTGTCGTCGACCGTTAGCGCTAAGTGACTGCTGCGCGTTCCCTGGACTGCGAGGGACGATTGGACTTGCTCCCATTGGTGATAGCGTACCAGTAAAACTGCGCTTAGGAATGTGAAGTCGCCTAAGATCTCATCCGGATTATTTTTGGAATACTTCGGCCCATGAGGAGGCGATGAGTAGTTCTGAGCCATAGTCAGCATTGGTGGCAGAGCAGTTCAGTGTCTCCGCTTCTTCTCTAATTAGGCCGCATTTCACGATATTCTGAAGTAAGATGATTCTGCGAGCAGCACTGTATATACTCCTGGCGTCGTCCGTTTTATTTGCCTCTGGCCAGAAAAAGAAGGCGCAGGATGAAGAATCCATGCGACCGAACCCGGCAGCAGCTACGCCGGATGCTTCCACGATCGCGACTTGCCCAGCAGGCGGACCATTGGGCGAAGTGGATTTACAGGTGAAGGTGAGCGATGCCGCTGAGCCGCTGCCTTTCGCCAATATTGTTCATCTCACCGAGAACGATAGGGTGCAGTATGCGCCCGTATCCCGCGGACGCGAGAAGCGCGAAGGCGAAGTAGCAATGGTGTTGGTTCCGGCGAAAATCGCGGGCAAAGAACAATTGCTGGTCACGGACGTGCGCGATGCTGCCAAACCCCAGGAATGGGTTATCCCACGTACCATCGCGCTGGTGGTGTTTGTGTATGGCCCGCAAGGCCTGAGCAAGAGGAAGGTTCGCAGCTTTTTGTCGCAAGACAGTCTGCTGGTTGCGCAGATGGCAGATTATGCCGACAAGACTTCGCAAACAGAGGCGTTGCTTGCGGCGCTCTCGAATGCGGAAAGCTCGCCAGCCAGCATGAACGCGGCGCTAAATGGCTTCGCTTCGCAATACGGGGTGTCGGCTCAGATTGACAAAACGGCTCCGCCCGCTGCCCAGGCACAAGCGCTGTTTGCAGCCATGAACCCGCAACTGTCCAGCTACAGTCCGCTTGCCGCAACCAGCGCGACCCGAGCCAGCCAGACCGCCAGTTTGGCGACTGCAGCAGCAGGGTTATTTTTTGGCAGCCCTGTCGGCTTACTCGCAGGCGGCACGGGTATGCTGCTGGACCTGCGCTCTATTGCGTTTCCCGATACCCAGTTCCGATCCTCTTTTGCGCAAGTGATCAAGGGGCCGCGAATCAATCTTTGCGGTGAACGCGGAACGACTCCTCCACATACTCGAATTGCCTATGTCTGGGCCAGTCGGATACCGAACGCCCCAACGCCGAAGATGCAGATCGGTGACGCGCATTTTATTGCTGCCGGTCAGAAATCACCGGTGCCAGCCGAAGTGGCAGACCCCAACTGGAAGTTTCTGCAACACGCGCGAAAGTGGACTCTGCAGAGCGACAATCACCAGAGTTTCGAAGTGCCGATAGTGAAGCTCCAAAATCAAAAATCGGTGGAATTGGATTTGACCAAGGCCAACGTTCCACCCGGTGCTTATCATCTGGCCGGCTATTGGGATTGGGTCCCGTTTCAGGCAACCGGCACGCTGAACGTGATGCCTCTAAGCAACTTTCAAAGCGCGCGGTTAGAGCCGGAGTCGCAGGATCAGCTGCTAGCGAAGACAGGCAAGATTCCAGTCACACTGACGGGAAGCGATTTTGAATTTACAAGCAAGGTGGAGTTGAAGAAGTCCGGCGATGAGTTCGGTACGCCGGAACCGGTCAAATTTCTGCTGCCAAAGGGCCCGCGATTGGGCCCGCAAGAGCAAATGGACGTACAGGTAGACACGCACGATCTGCAGCCGGGTATGTATGAGTTCTTGTTGTCACAAGGCGATGAGAAGAGCCAACCAGTAAGGTTTTCGGTGCTGCCGAACCCACCGCAGATAACCGACCTCCCGATTATTGTGAACCAAGGCGTAGCGACACAGCATTATGTCTTGAAGGGTGAACGGTTAGACGAAATCGTGAGGCTGGAAGCAGCTGGTGCCAGCTTTGACCTGGGTGCAGCAAGCGCCGGGAACAGCGAGCGTAACATCACGGTAAAGTTGCAAAACGGAAAACCTGGTACTACATCGTCGATCCAGGCGTACATGCAAGGCCGCAACGAGCCGCTAACGTTCAGCAATGGCCTTCAGGTAACCGGGCCTTTGCCTGTTATCGCAAGCTCAAAACTGTCGCTTCCGGCAACCATGTCGATCAAGCTCTCGGGAGATGAATTTCCGGCGGGCTCGACGCTTTCCGCCATGCTGGATGTGAAAAATATTGACCGGACAAGCACATTGCAGTTGCGCTGCGCGGAAGGCGTTGGGGACCAGACCAGCCTTAGCATCGGAAAGAGAACACAAAGCTCGGAGCTACAGCAGCTATCGCCCGACCAGCTATTTCTTTCATTCGACACCGCCTCCCTGCCCGCGCCCTGCTCGCTGCAAGCTGCCATCGATAGCGGAAAAAACGGTGCCTCCAGCCCAGTTACTCTGGCCCAACTTATTCGGGTGCCCCAAATTGACTCGATCTCGCCTGCAGCAGAGCCAGCGGGAGCCGACACGATAGCTTTCGATCTGACAGGGACAAGCTTAGAGATGATCGAAAAGGCAGGCTGGGACAGCAACATTGGGGTCGCGCCAACAGGCTTGCCGGCTCCGCTGCCGGGCGAAGGCCAGAAGCAATTGCTGCACTTGAATTTGCCGGTCCGG
>CAXTWQ010000164.1:5304-6208 GCA_964248065.1 uncultured Bryobacteraceae bacterium
GGCTTCGAGGCGATAAGGACGGCCGTGCCACGGGCATCCACGTTCCGGAATCACCCGATGGAAGCGCTCTGTCGAAAGCGCCTGGTTCGGCCGGTAAACCCGGAAATAAGGCAGCGGTCGCGCCGAACATTCCGCGGTAACAAGTCAATCGGCGGACTCAAGGCCACCACTCTGTTTTATATTTGAGTCAATTGACGAATCTGCCAAATCTGCTGACGCTATTTCGCATCTTCCTGGTGCCGTTACTGGTAGCAGCGCTGGTGCAGCAGAACCTGCGCATCCAGTGGGGTGGCCGACTTCTGGTGGCCAACGATTTTCTCGCGTTGCTGTTATTTCTGGCTGCCGCAGTAACCGACTTGCTGGATGGTTACCTGGCAAGACGCTGGAAGCAGGTTACAACCGTTGGCATGCTGCTGGATCCGGTTGCCGACAAGCTGTTGATCTCGGCAGCACTGATTTCGTTTGTTCAAATGCGCCTGCTGCCTGGTTGGATGGTGATCCTGATTATCAGCCGCGAGTTTGCAGTCTCGGGACTACGAAGCATTGCTGCTGCCGAGGGCTACACGATCCAAGCTGGAGACCTGGGGAAATGGAAGATGGTGCTGCAAGTAGTAGGCGTGCTGCTTGTGTTGCTCGAGGTTCGCTGGCCCGTACTGCAACCGGTCGCCATCGTTGCCATGTGGGCCGTCGTCGTATTCAGTCTTGCGTCGGCCATCGATTACTTCCGGAAGTTCTGGCGCAAGGTAGATCTGAGCATCAAGCTGCGACGGCGCAATGAACTGATCACCCTGGAACGTCAAAAGCGGCGTCTGAAAAAAGTGAACCGGTTAAGAGCGAAGACTATCGGAGAACCCGAGCCGACACCCATTGCTCGGTCAGCGGAAGCGAAGTAAGTATCGCAGGC
>CAXTWQ010000164.1:6218-7240 GCA_964248065.1 uncultured Bryobacteraceae bacterium
GATAGTTATCTCGGGTGAAAACAACTGTGCGAGCCGATCCGTGAGGACCTGCCAGCCCTATTGGCTTACCGTTGAAAACAATACTGATGCCGCCTGCATTTCCGGTCCGGAGCTGCCCTTTCTGTCGGCCTTCAAGCACTTTTCTCTGATCGACTTCCAGCGTGCCTGAAAAAATCTGCCGTCCGTCAGCCTGGATGGACAACCAGGTTCGCTCGACTGCTGACAGTTCAACACGGAATCTAGCACTGGGCCGTGAGGAGGCTCGAGATTCGGGTTCCGTCAGGACGGGCGTGGGCTGCTCTGCCGAAGGCGCTACGGTTGCAACGGTGGATTCCTGTTGAGGTAGTAGATTAGCAAGCTTGATCTTTTCCCAATAGGCATAGAAGCCAGAGCAGGCAACCAGAACCAGACTGAGCGAAATGGCAGGATACAGCCAGCGAATGTTCCGCTTTCGCCGCAACGGCTTCACGCTAATACGGCGCAGCAATGATTCTCCCTGGCCCGGAACCAGCGGCTCCGGAAACTTGGAGATTGCGACGGCTACAAGAGGCTCAAGTAACTGGTAGGAAAGCCCGACTCGCGCTGCAAATTGCCGGACAAAACTCCGGTAAAAGAATGCTGAGGATATCTCCCGGAGATCATCCTCTTCAATCGCACCCAAGATCTTACTCGGAATGCAAGTGTCTGCGCTTACCTGATGCAGACTGAGGCCAGCCTGCAGGCGCGCCGTCTGGATGGTTGTACCGACCGATTCCATAATCAAGCGCTGCTTCGCTGCAAAGTCATGATACAACAGCGTTTCCGCCTTCAATCAACCAAAAGCGAGCAATCATGTTACTTCTATATCTATTAACCCGCTATTTTACGTGGATGTCTACCCCAAACTTTATAACCGGTGTTCGTTTTGCCCTTGTTCTTTCCTTTATTTATCCGGTTATGGGAGCGGCGGCAGAGAGTACCTTCCGGGGATCGAATGCTCTTGCGGAAACAAAACGGGCCGTCGCTTTCGGGGAGCGGCCTTC
>CAXTWQ010000164.1:7250-7468 GCA_964248065.1 uncultured Bryobacteraceae bacterium
ACATAGTATCTGTGTTGAAGCCATTAGGCGGACAGATTCAAATGGATTCTTTTGAGGGGCAGACTCCGGCAGGGCCTGTGGCAATGGTTAACGTGATTGAAAAATTCGCGGGCTCATCAGGGAAAGCAATTGTTGTGGCTGGTCACTACGACACTAAAAAGATTCCCATGATGGCCTTTGTAGGGGCCAATGACGGTGGCTCCTCCACTGGCTTTCTG
>CAXTWQ010000165.1:0-7458 GCA_964248065.1 uncultured Bryobacteraceae bacterium
GTCGTCTCTTGTGCAGATCCGGGCACTGCCCCCGCCCGGCAGCTTAAATGACAGCGGCTGCCCGGTGCTGCCGCCCGTTGCTTGACCGATGATCAGTCCGCGATGCATGGCATCGAAGGCGACCGTGAAGTCTTCGGCGGCCGAGAACGTACGAGCGCTCGTCAGCACGACAACTGGTCTGGTCAGCTGATGCTCTTTGCTCGGCGCGAAGGTGCTTGCACCTGATTCAAACCAGGTTGGAACTCCGCCCCATGCACGGAAGGTGGGCCGATAGTCAAGCGTACGCCAGCGGCTAATTGCAAACGGTTTGTCCGTCAGCATGCCGAGAATCTGATATCCGTAATCAGAACTACCACCGCCGTTAGCTCTGACATCAATGACCAATCCGTGTGCCTCCTGCGCCTCCGCAAAGTGCTGAGCGAGTAACTTAGCTCCTTCGTCATTCTCAAATTCGTCAACCGCGAGATAAGCTATGTTCTCGGGCAGCAATTTGAATCTTGCACCGGGCGCCTTCGTTGCCTTTACCTCAGGCTGTGATCCAATCCGCGGAACAGTCGTTTCAAATGTCTTGCCCATCTCATCCTCAAGCAGCAGCCGCACCGGTCGGCTTGCAGGACCACTAAGCAACGAATAGGTGTAAGTGCGCACGTTGCGATCTTGTGAAGTTGATGAGCTTACATAGGGCGCAATCTCCTGCTGAGCATAGTCGTGGGTTTCGCGCCCGTCAATTTGAATTAGGCGTAGACCTGGCCGGATATTTCGCGACCTGAAGCTTGGGTCAGCCACCGAAGTAATGATCACCGAGTTTTCAATGAGCGCCGTCCTGAAAGCGGGACGGCTGTAGAAGTCATCCGCGATTTCATCAGGCGGGTATACATTGGTGTGCCCGTCCTGCAGCGTCGCTGCGAAACGCATCATGACCCGGTAATACTCGGCAGTCGAGGTTGCGGCGCGCACTCGCGGCAGGTAATCAAGATAGAGGCGGTCCCAATCTACCTTGGGAATTCTGTCGAAGAACGGAAACGCAAAACGAGCTTCAGACCAGAACTTCGACAATCCGGCAATTCGCTCATCCTCCGAAAGTACCGGCACGTAAGCCGAGGCTAATGAATCACCACTCCAGCGTGCTTTCCTTCTCTTCAGCAAATCGAGAGAAGCCACGAATGCCGGCTCTTGGTGAAGCGATGTCAGATCACTGTCCGCCAGAACACTTGCGGAAGTATGGTCGTACCCTAAATTAACCGCGGAGGCAAAAGAAGTAAGCGCCTCCGCTTTGTTCCCGGCCATTGCCTGGAAGCAAGCCAAATCGTAGAGCGCGCCAGCCAGCCACTCTGAGTTTCGCGCTGAAGGATCTTGTACGACGCGCTCAGTTATACGTGCCGCTGCGGCATAGTCGTGGTTCTGGTAAAGCTTGGACGCCTGTTCAAGCTGATCTCCCGGAAAACTTTGCGCCTTTGTTCCTTGGGCAACAACTGCGTTGCCCAGAGCAATCCATAGAGCGCAGCCAATGAAGATGCTGCCATGCTTCATAACAACGCTGCCGATGTTAGACGTTACAAAGCTGATATGCCTGCTCGAGACTATTGATCGGCGGCTTGTTTACCGGTATGAACTCATGCGAAAAGAAACCCTGGTATCCCGTTCCCGCAATCGCCTTCGCAACGGCACGCCAGTTCACTTCCTGCGTATCATCTAGCTCGTGGCGGCCCGGATTGCCTCCTGTGTGAAAGTGCCCGATGTACTGCATGTTGCCTGTCACGGTTCGGATCAAATCGCCTTCCATGATCTGCATATGATACAGGTCGAATAGGAGTTTGATCCGTGGCGAATTCACTCGGCGCATCAGCTCGAATCCCCATGCTGAATGGTCGGCCATGTAATCTTTGTGGTTCACCTTGCTGTTCAGCAATTCCAAGTTGACAGTCACGCCTTTCTCTTCGGCGTACGCCTTAATCTTATTAAGTCCGATAGCGCAGTTCTCCAGGCCTTGCGCATCCGGCATACCGCCTCGATTGCCTGAAAAGGTGATCACATTCTGAACCTTGGCAGCGGCCGCCAGTGTGATGTCATTTTTGACACTCGCCAGAACACGATCATGATTTTCCAGCCGGTTCAACCCAGTCGGAATATCGTTCGGCTTGGTTCCGGAAGTCATCGATGGCACGAGTCCGTACTTCTGTACCGTAGCGAATTGATCTGGTGTTACTAAATCAATCCCTTTTAAACCGATACGAACTGCCTCTTTACACAACTCGTCAAGCGAAAACCACTTTTCGTAGCACCACAACGAAACACCCTGTTTCAATGTGCCTTGTCCTTCCGCCTTAGCCGTTCCCAGCCGCTGGCCTAGAGTAAGTGCGCCACCTGCCAATGCAGTTTTGAGCGCTGTTCTTCGATTCATTTGTCTGAATCCTATCAGACCTCGTAAGCCATTCTAGGCCGACCCTGGATGTTTCCAAGGCTGTCGATACGGTCGAGCTAAGAGTGCGTTTGCCTCCGTATCACCGCGCATTTCGCCTTTCGCCGGATCCCACTCCAGCGATCGGTTCAGTTTCATAGAATTGTTAGCTAGGATGCATGAAGCTGTCGAAATATAGCCTTCCTCGATTGTCGAAACCGGCTTGCTACGAGTGTCGATTGCGTGTAGAAAATCTTTCATATGACCTCGGATTGCCGGTGCCACGTGCGTCTCCAGATCTTTCTCGGTACGGTCTTCCGGGTACTGTTCAAACTCGTACGTTACATCTTTATGCACGACGTTCTTACCACTTGCCGGCGTGAATTCGTACCGGAACACATTCGCTTTGAGCGTGCCTTTATCGCCATAAAACGTCGCGCCCCATGCATCGTTCGGATCAGGCGCGCTGCCCCAACTGCGATGCTGCCAGACAACGCGCAGATCGGGATAATCGAACGTCGCCGTTTGCGTGTCTGAGATATTTGCCTTACTCGCTTTATCAACCAAAATGCCGCCGGTCGAGGAGACGCGGGTAGGCCAGCCCAGGTTCAGCATCCAGCGGGTCATATCGAACATGTGAACGCACATGTCGCCGACGATACCGTTGCCGTACTCCATAAAAGCGCGCCAGGTACGCGGGTGCACGAGCTTGTTATAAGGACGCAGGGGTGCCGGTCCGGTCCACATGTCGTAATCAAGATTCGGCGGAGGCGCAGTGTCGGGCGGGTTCTCTTCCGCACGCATATGGTAGTAACAGTAGAGTTCCACCAACCCTACTTTGCCCAAAGCACCAGACTGAATAAAGCGATCCCGCGCTTCCATCAAATGCGGAGTGCTTCGCCGTTGCAGGCCGACCTGCACAACACGCCCGTATTGATGCGCTGCAGCCACCATCGCTTGGCCTTCGCGAATATCGGCGCTGATCGGTTTCTGGACCCAGATATCAACGCCTGAGCGCGCCGCTTCAATCATTATCAAGGCGTGCCAATGGTCAGGCGGATCAATCAAGACCAGATCAAGATCCTTCTGCGCCAGCATCTCGTGATAGTCACTGTACGTGCGAGGCTTCTTCTTGGATTGCTGCCGCGACGCAACTATATCCGCAGCGTTCGACAGCATCTGCCGATCCACGTCGCAGAGCGAAACCACCTCCACTGGTGCTACCTGGATCAAGCGCAGAAGGTCGATTTTGCCATACCATCCGCAACCAATTAACCCAACTCTGCGGCGTTTGTCGGCATTGAAGGTCTGCGCGGACAATTGCTTGGCTATAAGACCACTGGCGGTGGCTTGCAGAAAGTCTCGGCGGTTCATCGCTCCAGTTTATGACTGAGCCCTTGGCAGCCGTAGTCAAAGGAGCTAAGTGTTCAGGCCGGGTCAGCCAAGCTCAGTTCAGGCGCTTTCTGATAAGCGAGTTCGAAGGCAAGCTTGTCTCCGCGCGTGACCAGATTGCCCAGCCACTTTTCCCTGCCGTTCAGATAGCCCGTGATGTGCTGGCTTACCGGATACTCAAGCACGATCACATCGCCGATTTCCATGTTCACCAAAGTTCGAGCCGGCATGGTTCCCCCCGCAATCTGTATTTCAAGCTGCAGATTTGCCTCTTGAATCAGGCGGGCAATATGTAACTTATCCGCTTCGGTTGAAGCCGCTTTTCGGATCTGTTGCAGCTGCTCAAACTTATGCCGAAGGCGCTTGATCAGCAGCGCCGGAATTGCGAAGTTCATCAGGCCCGGGGTATCGGCTACTTTTACCTCGATCGCAATGACAATCACCGCTTCGGATGGCGCCATGATGTGCATCAGCTGCGGCTCACTCGATAGTGACTGTACATTGAAGGAGATCTCTTCCACAGCTCTCCAAGCATCACTCAGGTCGCGCAACACTACCCGCAGCAGAGTCTGGACAAGCTTTTTTTCAATGTCGGTGATTTTACGTTTTACCGGCGCAGACTGCCGTCCCTTACCGCCCAGCAGTAGCTCTATTAATCCAAACACCAGGCTGTTGTTGATTTCCAGGATGGCGGTTCCGTCAAATGGATGCAGTCCGATATAGCTCATGCACGTGGGCGAGGCGAGGCCGTCCAAAAACTCGGCATAGGAAATCTGTTCGAGACTGATCAGGTTCAAGGCCACGTACGACCGTAGATAAGCGGAGAGGCTCGAAGCAAGATTGCGCACGAAGTTTTCGTGAATCATGTGCAGCGCCTGTAATTGCGAACGAGGAATCCGGTCTAACCGGTTGAAATCTACGGTCGCGTTCTCGGCTTGTGCTTCCCGCTCGGCCGCGTTCTCAGCGCCGGCAGCTGTCCCCTGAAAGACTGCATCTATCTCTTCCTGTGAGAGTACGCGCTTCATTTATGGCTCCTCGCTTGAGTCAAAGTCGAGCCTCAATTCCGTCTATACGATCCTGCTGGCTGATGATCTCGTTGATTCGCACGCCGTAGTTGCCCTTCACCGAAACCACTTCACCTCGGGCGACGACCGTTCCATGCACGAGCAGCTCTACACTTTCGCCCACCTTGCGATCAAGCTCAATCACAGAACCCGAAGTAACCTTCAGTACTTCCCGAATTGGCATGTTGGCACGTCCAAGCGCAATGGAGAGCGGTAGCTCCAACTCCATCAAGCGACTCAGCATAGGCTGTTGCGCTCCGGTCACAAGATCTGTGGGCGCTGCCACTTGTAGTGCCTGTGCCGGTTCTTCTTCGTCCTTCAGGAGGTCTTCAATTGTCGGCTCAAGAGCAAACACGAGTGAAGGAAGTTCGCCGCTTGGCAGATGAATACCAACCAGGCCGTAGAGCAGCGCCGTCAGATCGGGAGCAGTATCGACTTTTCCGGGCTGGCATTGCAGTGGCGATTCCAACGCACTGGAGAGCACGTGCGCCGTGCCACTCTGTGCCTGTCCCAGCATTTCCAAATAGGTGGACTGCGCTTCCGCTTCATCGCCTCCGCCCAGCGCTACCCAGGTGCTCTTCCGTGCGCCGATCCAAGTATTGAATCGCCCAGGGCCGGAGAACTCCTGCTTCCACCAAAGAAGATCTTCGGTCTCACTCGGCCCAAGCTTCTTTGTACGGCTGCACCGCAGGTCTGGCGCTTGGCCGCTGAACATCTCCACCGCCCGGCCAAACTCCTCCACCCACGTTTGCAGAAACCGGTCTGTCCCACCCTGCTCTGTACTCATTGCCACTCCGCAACTCTTCCTGACAACTGTTCGCTAGACATACTGCTCATCGGCACCGCCACTCAAGCTGATGGCGCCTTCTTTTTCCATCTCTCGCGCTAGGGCGATCATGGCTTGCTGTGCCGCGTCCACGTCTTTGCGCTTCACTGCTCCCATGGCCTCCAAATCGTCACGCATCATAGCCGCTGCGCGCTGCGATTGTGTCGACAGAATCTTTTCCCGCAGGCTTTCCCGGCTCCCTTTCAATGCCAGCATCAAATCGCTGCGAGGCGCTCGCGAAACCAGTAAGGTCAGTGCGGCAGCATCCAAACTCTCCAAATCGCCGAAGACGAACATCAACCCGCGAATGCTTTCGAACAGCTTCTGATTCTTGCTCTCCACCGCAGTCATCAGTTCCGTACAGGTGTTAGCTTCCAATCGGTTGAAGATTTCGGCAACAGCCCGCACACCGCCGTACGCTTCGCGGCTCAACTGTTCCACATTCCGTAGCTTCTGGTCGATTACAGTCGCAATACTGCGCACTACCTCGGGTGAGATCTGGTCAAGGTCGGCCATGCGAGTCGCCACTGTACTTCGCATTCCGACCGGCAACCCTCGAAGCAATGCGGCAGCCTGCGAGGGTTTCAGGTGCGACAGAACTAACGCTATGGTCTGTGGATGCTCATCCTGAATCAACCGCGCTAATTGGAGCGGGTCGGTTTTACCAAAATTATCGAACGTTGCGGCATCGCTGCCCAGTGACTTTTCTAAGCGCGTGAGCAGCTGCCTGGCGACGGTGGGTCCATACGCCTCGGTCAGCATTTTTTCTGCGTAATCCAGCCCGCCCTTAATGAGAAGCCGGTCAGTCAGCAGGCTGCGATGAAAAGCCTCCATGGCCACCTGAACGTCTTCTTGAGAGAGTTGTTCCAGTTCAGCAATGGCGCGCGCCAATCGGTCAGCATCCTGTTCCGGGATGTTGCGGAGAATCTTAGCTCCATCCGTCGGCCCTAAGGCGACCAGAATGATAGCCGCTTTTCTCAAGCCGGAGATTTCGTTATTAGGAGCCTCGGCAATTGCGACACTCATGAGCGCACCTGCCCGGCACTCATCCTGTTCATATCGATCACGCTAACCCACTTCAACTTGGTTAGTTAGTGCCGCGAGAGGCTTTTCCCTCTCAGAAAAGCCCGGGATAGTGCTGATTCTTACTCCTCTTGTCCCGGCCCAAGCCGTTTCGGGTTTTGAGATGCAGAGGTATCGTTAGAGCATGGTCACTACGCAGATCAACGAGGAAAAGCTTCGTCAGGTCGAGGCTGATCTTGCACCCGATGTTGTTCGGATACGCGCGAGCGTCGGCGAGGACTGGTCTGGGCACCCGGCAGCGTTTTTTAGAGTGATTCTTTCTGACACTGCCAGCCAACCGGCTCAACTCAAGAATATTGCACCGACGATTGAAGATCGGCTGGAGGAAGAGTTCGAGTTCAATTGGTCAGAGATCATTCCCTACGTTCGGTTTCGTAGTGAGAGCGAGCAGGCCAAGTTAAAGGAAGAGGCTTGGGATTAGCTCAGGATCTTTTAGCGCAAGCTAATCACCTAGCAACTTACGAGGGTATCAATCCAAGCCAGGCAGCATTGCGCCGGTCTGTTTCCACTGCTTACTATGCACTGTTTCACAGGCTGGTTCACGACGCCGCACTGCGTTGGCAAGGCGGTTCGTCGGCAGCCACAACTGGCCTGGAGCGTGCCTTTAGTCATGGGTCCATGAAAAACGGCTCCGTGCAATTTAACAATCTGTATTGGGAAGATTGGCATGGAGTGATTCAGGCCGTGCCGGATGA
>CAXTWQ010000166.1:0-7388 GCA_964248065.1 uncultured Bryobacteraceae bacterium
AAGGCAAGAATGTGCGCCTGTATTATCCGAAACTGGATCAGTTCAATGAGACGTCACTCGGTAAGGATGCTAATTTGCTGAACTCATTTCTGCTGCTGGGCTTTGGATCTTCCGGGAAAGAACTCGCGGCCAATTACGACATCACTAACGAAGGTACGGAGAAGCTTGGGCCTTTGGGATCGACAAAATTATTACTAATTCCTAAGAACGCTGCCGTTAAGGATCGAATTCAGAAAGTAGAGCTCTGGATTGGAGACGGTCAGGCAAACCCAATACAGCAGCAGTTCTTTCAGCCAGCCGGTAACTATGAGCTAGTCACTTACCGCGACATAGTCATCAATCCACCTAATCAGAAAAAGGTCCAGTTAAACATGCCGGGCACGGCAAAGAAGATCAAGCAGTAATCGCGCCTGTTCTGGGCTGATGCAGCAGGGAAACAAAACAGCGGGCCGGCTCGCATTCATCGACTGGATGCGGGGAGTAGCAGCAGTGGTGATGCTGCAGGGCCATACCTTTCACTCTTTTACGCGAACCGATCTACGCGAGCAGGGCCCGTACATGCTTTCGCAGTTCATTGGGGGCTTGCCGCCGGCGATGTTCTTGTTCCTCACCGGAATCACTTACGCGTTTCTGATGGACAGCCAAGACCGGAAGGCAGTTACACCAAGGCAAAAGCTGCTCTCAGCCTTGAAGCGATCGCGTTATCTGTTCATCATCGCTTTCCTCTTTCGCCTGCAGCTCTATGTCTTTGGATATCCAACCAGTCCGGCGAGCGAGTTGCTGCGAGTAGACATTCTCAATTGCATGGGCATGTCGATGTTACTGCTCGCCCCCGTGTCTGTGCTTACGACAGGCGAGCGCATTCGTTTCTGTACCGTACTTGGGTTACTGATCACGGCCTTGTCGCCGGTGGTCAGCTTGATGAACACATCCGGCATACCCGCCTTCATTAGTAACTACTTCGTCCCCACTTACGCGGGATTTTCCTTCTTCCCGTGGGGTGCTTTCCTGGCTTTTGGCTTAGTTTCGGGCAGTGTCATACGGATAATAAAGCCAGAGTTGCTGGGTCAGGCAATGTTATGGGTACTCGGAATTGGTATCACCATCGTTTTTGCCGCTCGCGAGCTCTCGAACATGCCGTACTCGTTTTATCCAAAGGTCGATTTCTGGCTTGATAGTCCCGGCCTGACAATCATCAAGCTGGGCGTGGTGCTGATCATTCTCGCAATCTCATATCTTTGGATCAGCTATAGCCGGCTTGAGCGCTGGAGCCTGTTTCGGCAATTAGGAACTACATCTTTAATCGTTTACTGGGTACACATAGAGCTGGTCTACGGGCGCTGGTTCGGGCTATGGAAAGAGAAGCTGAGCGTGCCCTACGTGGTGCTATATACGCTTGTTCTGATCGCGCTGATGACCGGGCTTTCTCTATTGCAGACACGCTGGAAGTTGGTAACCGGCTCATTCCGGCAGCCTGCTGCTGTGCCAAGCCGAAGTGTCGCACTGTAACCTGTTCGTAGGTTGAGTTAGCAAATGCGAGTACTGGTCGTCGAAGACGAAAAGCGTATCGCCGATTTTTTATCCCGCGGATTGCAAAGCGCCGGATATGCGGTTGATGTGGTTCATACCGGAGGCGACGCGGTCGAGCGCGTGCATACCACCGAGTACGATCTGGTGGTGTTGGATTTGGGGCTGCCCGATATCGACGGTCTGCAGGTTCTTGAGAAAATCAAGAATCGCAAGATCATTCCCCCGGTGCTGATTCTAAGTGCCCGGGACTCGGTCGATGAAAAGGTCCGGGGACTGGAGCAAGGGGCGGACGACTACCTTGTGAAGCCTTTTGCCTTCGTGTAGTTGCTGGCACGGGCGCGAGTGCTGCTACGCCGCGGGCAGCCGACGCCCGAGAAGCTTCAAGTAGGCGATCTATCGCTTGACTGCATACGGCGAAAGGTAGTCCGGACCAACGACAGTATCGAACTGGCGCCGAAGGAGTTCAGCATTCTCGAGTACATGATGCGCAATCGGGGCCGCCCTCTGAGCCGCACCATGATCGTTGAGCATGTCTGGGATATGGACTATGACGGGCTCACCAATATCGTCGATGTCTACATCCGTCATCTACGCAGCAAGATTGATGATAAGTATCCGCAGAAAATGATCCACACCGTTCGAGGTATCGGGTATATGCTGGACGCGCCTGACCAGGCGCACTCGGCCATGCCGGAAACGGTTCTATCGTAAGGCATCTATGGCAGGGACTGGGCGCGCGCGCTTTACCCTTTTTCGAACTCTGCGCTTTCGGCTGGCCAGCACCTTTCTCCTGCTGCTGACAGCGGTGCTAGCCATTGTCGGTTGGGTCGGAACGTCAACGCTCCGAACGATTCTCGAAACGCAAAGCAGTGATGAACTGACTGAAGAGCTGGGCAACTTAAAGGGCGGCTGGATCTATTTCGATGACAGCGGACCTCGCTGGCAAATCGATCACACCGACCCCGAAGAGGAGGCCGAAGCAACGCGCTTGCAGGCGGTGTATGTTATTGCAGATGCTACCGGGAAGGTTGCTCTCGGCTCGCAAGATCCCTCGTTGAAGCCCCTGTTCGACAAGAAGACAATCATTTCCGAGATGGCGCGTTTGAGCCAACGGCGTGAGCCGCTGATGAAGACCATCTATGGAACGGACGGCTTGCCGTACCAGGTGATCAGCAGTACCATGTACGATTCCAAACGCACTCGGAGATGGTACGTTGCCGAAGGCCGTGCGCTGAACGAAGACGTCCAAGTGCTGCGTCGCTTCCGGCGAAATTTCCTGATTTTCTTCCCCGTGGCGCTGCTGATCTGTGCGCTGGTGAGTTGGTTTTCCGCGGGCACGGCCTTACGGGCTTTACAGTCTGTGCGCAATGCAGCTAGCGAGATAACCGGTTCCAACCTGGGCGTACAAATTCCCAAGCGCGGCGCCGATGATGAACTCGACAGCCTGATTGAGTCGTTCAATGAAATGAGCCGCCGCTTGAAAGCCTCGTTCGATCAGATGCGTCAGTTCTCAACCGATGTCTCACATGAACTGCGTACGCCCCTGACGGCAATTCAGGGGCAGTTGGAAGTTGCGCTATTCACCGCCACTCACAAGGAGCAGCTACAGGAAGCAATCGAGAATGCGTTACAGGATGTGGAACGCTTATCAAACTTGGTTCGTGCGCTGCTGCTGCTGTCGCAATCCGAGTCCGGTCAGATACCGATGCATCGGTCAGCCGTGGATCTCGGAGAGATTGTAAAGGAGTTGGTGGAGCAGTTCCAGATCCCAGCCGAGGCGAGCCAGGTCGCGTTAACTCAGACAGGTGAGGCGAGCGTGGTTTGCGAAGTGGACCGGACGCAGGTAGAACGCGTCATCACAAACCTGCTTTCAAACGCACTGAAGTACACGGCCCCGGGTGGCTGGGTGAAAGCCGGCGTTCAGAGAACCCGCTTCTATATACGTCTGACTATCGAGGATTCTGGCATCGGAATACCGCCCGATCATCTGCCTCACATATTCGACCGATTCTATCGCGTGCCTGACCCGAATCCGGAGAAGGGGTTGGGTTTGGGATTGAGCTTTGTCGCAGCCATTGTCAAGGCGCATGGAGGTGAGATTCGAGTCAATAGCAAAGTCGGGCACGGCTCGCGCTTCGAAGTCACATTTCCAGCGGGAGTCACCCGGGAATTGGAAGGAGCGCCGGTCGCGGCAGTTTAGTGTCGCCATCGGCACTGCGCAATAGAGGGGAATTCTGAGTCGAGTTTGCCCTGAAGGGTTTCACCCGCGGCCTAACAGGAGTAAGGGTCCGGGCAATGCGGTGAGACCTCAAGGACTAGGCCAAATCACTGATTTCGGCTTAAGCTCAGCGCATGAGAGCTTTCGTTATCTGCCTTGCTGTTGCTGCTGCAATCGCGAACGTCAGCGCAGTTGCTGGTCCGATCGATAATGTCCAATACAGCATGTCCTGCACGGCCGATGGCTCGTCACTGACGCTCGGCGTGAACGCATGCAGCGCTGGATCCGTAGGAACAGGCAACACATACGCAGCGGCCAGCGCAAAGCTCACTGCCACGGTGGCGGATAATCCTCTGGAGTACAGCGATTTTCGAGCTGCTCAGACTGTCTCGCTGAATCCGAGCCCTCAAAGCACGTCATCGGCCAGTGCGACCTCAAGCGTGAGCTTCTTCAAAAACTTCACCACCGCGGGCCCCCTCCGCTCAGGGTTCATGTTCGTCCAACTCATAGACCACAACGTTTCAGCAGAGGACAATGTCCTCGGAGGAGGAACCTTCTACAACTACCTCCTTAGAAATAGCTCACCGGATGCCGGCGCCAGTTGCGGGATGGATGTGGCTCAACGCCAGTGTGGATTGAGTGCCGATTATCTTCGACACTTCGACAATCTCGGAGGCTTTTCAGTGGTGCTCGGGCAAACGTTTTCACTCGAGTTCGAGGGATGGCTTTCCGGCTATGCGAGCCCGTTAACCGGTAACGGAAGCAGCAGCCTCGACCTGGATTATCAATTTCGCTTTGTCGAAAGTGACGGGGTAACACCGGTTCAAGTCCTCGCGGCAGCTCCGGAACCGGCGACCTGGCAGATGCTGGGGCTGGCCTGCACTGGTCTTGCATTAGTCAGGAAGCGCTGGACGAAGCTATCCCGCAGTTCGCGCACCGACTTGGCTCCGCTCGTGTAAGAAGACCTGCTTAAGCAGAGTTCGGAATGCCAGGACGAAAGCAAACATGCCAATGTCAGACCAGCTCTGCAGCGCCAGCGCTTTCAGCAGGGTCCCAACCACGCTAAAGGCAAGCGCGGCCAGAACGCCATCAGCCAAAATAACCCGGGCCCGATCAGTATTGTAGTGCCGCGCTATCTCAAAAAGAGCGTAGGCAGCGTGAAAGCCGATAATGATCGCAGCTATTACGTTAACAATTGAGCCGGCAACGCTAATCCAGTGGCTCTCAAGATTTAGTAACGTGGCCATCCCGGTCAGCGCTGTCCGACCGCACGAGCCTTTGGACCCACAGTGATTGCTTCCGCCTCACGCTGTTGCGGCGTCGATTCCTGCCGGATTTCTTTCTCCAGAAAATAATTGAGTGCTGTTCGGAGCGCCGCGATGGCCGCCAACTTTTCAATGTCGCTCCAGCTTGGTGTGACTGCGGTATTCAGAATGTCAGCCGCTAACTCAAACTCCAGGGCGACCGCAAGCCAGCGACCTAGGGTTAGCCGAACCTCGTTCTTGCGCTCCGGCGGTGAATTCCGCTGTACGAAAAGCAGGAGTGACTTTACAGTAGCTTCGATAGCAGCGGCTGCGATTACCAGAGCGGCGGCAAACTCTACGCCTCGTGCTAGATATTGAATTAATGTTTTGGAATGTTCGAGGATAGCGGTTTCCATTGCAAAGAAGCCGAAGCAACGGGTGCGTCCGGCTAACTGGTTTGACGAAAATTACTTAAACAGCTGACGGGGTATTAGTACGAGGAAGCGGAAACGTGCGCAGGTCCGCGAAAAATAGCGTTCAGAAAAAGCAGGTTCAGTCCATCCATGTAGCCTCGAAAGTTCGGGTCGGCAGTAAACGCAACAATGTTGCCGCGCCCATCATGCTGGACTACGACGAACGGTTTGTAAGCAAGCTGCTTGCGATTGGGCTCCCAAATGAATCCGCTTGCCAGAATGTGTTCGGCATCTTCGAAGCGGGCGGCTGTAGTGCCCACGTTCGCCCTGACCGGAGCAAAGATCGTGCGCCCCGTAACCATCACGTTCACCTCAGGTGGAAGACCCGCGGTGATCCAACTGTCTCCATCCACTTTGGCCCGAAGGAGAACACCATGGAGAGAGTCAGGAAGCTCAGCTTTAGGTGCAACGTCGGCTTCATAATCAGCCTCTGAAGTGACAATCTTGCCAGGAACGCGATTGGAAGAAGCAGCCTCCGAGTGTTCGCTCTCAGCTGACCTCTGGCTCGTCTTAGGCTTCTCTGATTGCTCGGCAGCGTTCTCCTGCTCCATCGTGAGAAGATTTGACCTCGGGTCAGCCAAAAAAGATGTAGCACCGGGGCCGAGCGCAACCAGTGTTCCGCCACTCTGTACCCAATCACGCAGATGCCTGACGCCTTCCGAACCGAGGGTGGCGGCATAAGTGTCGCCCTGCGTATCCGGCAGAAGAAGCACTTTGAAAGGACTGAGGTCGCCAGAAGCTAGTTGAGGCGTGCGAATGACGGTAACTGGAAAGCCGAAATCGCGCTCCAGCAGGAAGCGCGTTGCTCCAGCTGCACTGGCAGACGTAGGCCGATCCCACGCCATCGCAATACGGAGGTTGGCTGGAATATATGGGTCATGATAGCTGCCGAAATTTGGGCCTTCATCTACCCAGCCGCTGTTGGTGGTTCGCACATCAGCACCAGTGGCAGCCGCCAAACCTGCCACTTGGCCTGCCAGGTCAGGACCATTGTCTTTCACCTTAACGATCAGGGTGCCCGCCGGGTAGGCTTGCCGATTGAGTACAAACGCTCGATCGGCGGTCGCCACCCGAATCTTTTCGTTAAGTGCGCCAGCAAGGAATCTGCCTGCCGCAGTAGTTCCCCAAGGGACAAGGTACGCCAGTTGGGGAGCACTACCTTCAACCGTTCCAGGTACCTGATAGTGAGCCGGCACGGGAGTAAAGGGACCGGTGGAGGGCTGTTTAACTCCGGCCATCTTGATGCCGTACTGCAGGGGAAGAGACCAGGCCGTTACGTCATACATTTCGCTCGGCTGACGAGTCGCGCGCCGACGTTCCTCACCAGCTAGAAATTTTGGGTCCATTGAGATCTGCGGATCAAGCAGCGCCCTCAGCAAACGGTAGGAAGGCTGGGCGAATGGGATCACATAGGAGCCACTCGGGAAGCTTGTAGATCCGTTGGTGAACGGAGCCGTGGCGCGTTTCACTTCCACGCCTTGGTCGGCCAAATGCGCAGCCAGTTTATCCACGGCAGAAACGTTCCCGGTGCGCGGCAGAATGTATTCGCTGGTACCGCTACGCTTCCCTTCTGCCATAGCCTCGCTGCGGTACGTATAGAAATTCTTGAGCAGCTGGTCATGGTGATTAGCGGCCGTCTCGAGGGTAGCAATAGAGGTGATGAAGTGGCGGCGAATAGTCTCGCCATAGTTGACGAGCGTGCCATCCGACTTGCGAACCACCAGGCCGCGTGTCGAACCCTGCTCATAAGTCATGCCGATGCTGCCGAAGTACAACGGCCAACTGGCGCCGTAGCCAGGGTAAAACTCGTCGTACCCTTCTTTGGTGAAGTAACTCAAGCCGAGGCTGTCGAAGTAATGCGCATTATTTTTGCCGAACCATTCGAGGCTGGCTTTCTGGCCTTCGGTGATATACGGATTGTAC
>CAXTWQ010000167.1:0-7333 GCA_964248065.1 uncultured Bryobacteraceae bacterium
TCTCTGCCTCTGCAATGGCTGATGATTATCGGTTCAGTATTAGCTGCGTTTCTAGTGCTGGTCCGCCGTGCAAAATTTGCTTTACTCCTGCTGCTCATTTTGCCGGTGCGTTACATACTTCCCTCCTTGATTGCAGGTGTGTATGTGCGGCCCAATGAACTTGCACTGGAAAAGCCTTACATTCAGCACCATATCGAAGCAACAAGATCTGCTTACGCTCTGAACGGAAACGTAAAGGAAGAGACATTGCAGCCGCAACCGGAGATTCCGCTGGACTATTCGAAGCATAAAGCACTGCTCGACAACGTTCGCCTGTGGGATTGGAAAGCTTTCCATGACACGGTCTCGCAGATTCAGCCACTCCGGCCTTACGTTTACATGGACACTGACGTCGACAGGTACAACATCGACGGCCAGATGCGGCAGGTACTAATCTCTCCGCGCGAACTCGATATTCGGCAGATTGGCGAGGCGCGCAGCCGCTGGATTAATCCTCACCTGATCTACACGCACGGCTATGGGGTTGTTATGGCGGAGGCGAATCGCATTACGCCCGACGGGCTTCCGCTGCTATTCATTGAGGATGCGCCGCCCGTTGTACATACGAAAAGCCTTCAGCTAACGAAACCCGAGATTTACTATGGCGAAGTTGCGCACGAGCCGGTCTTCGTTGACACGAGCCAGCAGGAGTTCAATTATCCGTCCGGTTCGCAACAGACTGTCGGAACAACCTACACCGGCACGGGTGGTTTCCCTGTCTCGCCGCTGATGCGTCTCTCTGCCGCGGTCCACTACAGCGACTTGAATATGCTCATCACCGGTTACCTGAATGGGCGTAGCCGCATGATGATCCATCGAGCGGTTCCGGACCGGCTGAATGCACTGGCAGGGTTCGTCACCTGGGATGGGGATCCCTATCTAATCGTGACGAAGGCGGGCCGATTGGTTTGGCTTAACGATGGCTATATGACATCTGATTCGCATCCGTACTCGCGCGAACTGGAGATCGGTAACGGCCAATCGATCAACTACATTCGCAACTCTGTCAAGGCGACGGTAGATGCTTACACGGGCGAAACTAACCTGTACGTTTTTGATCCGAATGACATTTTGATTCAGGCCTATTGGAAGCTGTTTCCAGAACTGTTTAAGCCCGCTTCCGCCATGCCGGCTGACATACGCGCGCATGCCCGCTATCCGGAGACATTGTTCAGCGCCCAGGCCGAGATTTACCGCACGTTTCATATGCGAGATGCGGAGAGCTTCTATAACCGTGCTGATTTGTGGGATCTTGCGCGTACTGGAAGCCGCAGCGGCGACAACGGCGCGACTGCGTTTGCCCCGACCTATGTGGTCGCGACTCTGCCTGGTGAAACGAAGCCGGAGTTTCTGCTCATTACCCCTTTCACGCCGGCCAACAAAGACAACCTGATTGGCTTTATGTCTGCGCGCTGCGATGGCGACCACCTGGGCCAGATCATCTTTCAGCAACTGGGCAAACAGAATATTGTTTACGGCCCGATGCAGGTAAACGCTCGTATTAATCAAGATCAGACGATCTCAAAAGACCTGACGCTGTGGAATCAGCAAGGGTCGCAGGTGTTGCGGGGACAAACGTTGGTGCTTCCAATCGACAGCAGCTTCCTGTATGTCGAGCCAATCTATATCCAGGCTTCGCAGGCGAGCATGCCGCAACTGAAGAAAGTAGCGCTCTCAATGGGCAATCGCCTTGCCTATGCAGATACATACGAGCAGGCGTTAGGTCAGCTGATCGGGGAGACCGGTGGGACTGCGCCGGCAAGCAATGCGCCTGAAACCAGCGGTGGCACTGACCCGGGTAGCGCAGCGATGGCGGCGCCACCTCAGCGTACGACAACGGATGCGGCTCAGCTTCTACAAGAAATCAGAGGTCATCTGAACCGCTATCGTGAGCTCAGTTCACAAGGCAAGTGGGGCGAGGCAGGCAAAGAGCTGGACGATGTTCAGCGGCTGGTTCAGAAGCAGTAGTTCTAATGATCTCGCGACTTGGTCCGGCTATACAGGAAGGACGCTCCAAGCAGCAAGCCGCCTAAGATAACGAATGCGGTAATGCGGGCAGCGTAGTTCAACTGCCAAATGTCGTATAGGTAAAGCTTGGCAACCACTAAGCCGAGGAACGCCAACCCAAGGATGCGGTTGAGTGCCGATGCTTTGGCCAGTCCGTATGCCAGCAGCGCAATGCCGTAGATGGCAAGCAGAACGGAGCCCAGCGTGGACGCAGTGGCCGGGTTGGGCGACCACTCTGATATGGCTTTGAAAGCAGCAATCACTGCGAAACAGTGGCCGATAGCATAAGCCGTCAGATAAACGGATGCCGACAACAGGCGAGTCAAGCTAGAAGCCACGAAGTGCAGTGCCGAAAGACCAATCGCCAGCAGAAGAAATGGAAGATAGCCATGGGGTTCGATACGGAGAAGAGCCGCGACAGTTAATGCCGTTGCGCTGAAGGCTGGAAGATAGCGGCTGCTCAGCTTGCCGGCAATGAACAGCGATTGAGCCTGCAACAGGAACAGGTAAATCGCTTCTACTGTGCGCCAGGATTCGGGTCGCGCCAACTCCACTAATTCGGGAATTAAGAGCGTGCCAAACAGCCCCAATGCAGCAATAGCTAGATTTTTGCGCCTTACCGAAAAGGCGATGGTTGCCTGGCAGAGCAACAAAAGAAAGAGGAACGCCGCAGTGGCAAGGAGCAGCTTGTAGTAGCCGTATGCTGCATACAGCGAGATGAACAACGTGGCTAATCCGCAAGCAGCCAGACCCTGCGAAAGTAAACGTCCTTGGCGACGATCGATCCACTCAGATGATCCAATCAGCAGCAGTCCAGTGACTATACCGATCCAGACGCGTGCAACAGGACCGATCCAGCCACTATCTGCCGCGTACTTGAAAAAGAACAGGATTCCTAAAGCAAGAGTCAATGCGCCAATGCGGTTGACAAGTGTCAGTGTGAAAGGCGAGTCGGCCGGCTTTATAATCGGTTGCGCTTTGCCCGGGGTCAAAGCAAGTTGGTGTTCCAGAGCAGAAACTCGCGCTCGCAGTTCGTCGACCTGCCGTTGCAAATCCGGATTATTCGCGGGATCAGCCGGCGCCGGCATGGGAAGAGGTTAGACCAAAACCGCTTCAGCTACACCGTAACGCTGGCCGACATAACGCTCGAGAATGTCGCGAAATTCTGCCACAATTGCATCTCCCCGCAGCGTAGTGTATAGCTTCCCATCGACGTAAACTGGCGCTACGGGAGACTCGAAAGTTCCTGGCAGAGAAATGCCGATGTTGGCATGCTTCGACTCGCCGGGCCCGTTCACAATGCAGCCCATGACGGCGACCTTCATTTCTTCAACGCCGGTATACTTCTCGCGCCAGACCGGCATCTGCTCACGCAGGTAGTTTTGAATCTGGTCGGCCATATCCTGGAAGAAAGTACTGGTGGTGCGCCCGCAACCTGGACACGCGGCCACTTGCGGCGTAAAGCTGCGCAGGTTCAAACTTTGCAATACCTGCTGACACACGATCACTTCGTCTGTCCGATCTCCGTTGGGCAGAGGCGTTAACGAAGCGCGAATGGTATCGCCAATTCCCTGCTGCAGTAGAACGGAAAGCGCCGCTGTGGTAGCAACGATTCCCTTGGAACCGAGCCCTGCTTCAGTCAAGCCAACATGTAAGGGATAGTCGCATCGTTTGGCTAACATTTCATAAACATGCACTAGATCCTGCACATTGCTGACCTTGGCGCTAAGGATGATGTAGTCGTGCGGAAGGCCGAAGCGTTCGGCGTTTTCTGCGCTCCGAATGGCACTCTCTACGATGGCGAGTTTCGTAACGTCCATTGCCGTTAACGGCTCGGGCGCTAACGAATTCTCATCCATCATCCTGGTCAACAAAGAAGCATCGAGAGAACCCCAGTTGACGCCAATACGCACCGGGCGATCGTACTCGATAGCAGCCTCAATCATCACGCGGAAGTTGTCGTCCTGCTTGCGGCCGATATCCACATTGCCCGGGTTGATGCGGTACTTCGATAAGGCGCGCGCACAATCTGGGTACTTCTTCAGCAACAGATGGCCGTTGTAATGAAAGTCTCCGATGATGGGAACGTTGACACCGAAGCTGCGCAGAGTATCGACAATGACAGGAACAGCCCGCGCTGCGTCTTCGGTATTAACGGTAATGCGAACCAACTCCGAACCGGCACGCGCCAGATCCATAATCTGGTTCACGGTCGCCGCTGAATTTGCAGTGTCGGTGTTGGTCATCGACTGCACCGCAATCGGATAGGAACCGCCAACCTTGACTCCTCCAACGTTGACGGTCGCCGAGATCCGGCGTGGCAGAGCGGGCATATGTAGGGTAGAACCTCCGGGAAACCTTCAGTTTACCAGCGTAAGTGCGTCATGCTGGAACAGATGCGAGGCTTGGGGAAAGAAAATGCTGAGAGGATCTGCCCCTGCTGCCTGCGACGTTGTGGCGCGGAAGAACCGGACTAGTTCAGCGTTGTGCTTGCATTCGGAGTGGAGCGGAACTACGCGGCACTGCTAATTGCCAGCGATGAAATCGCATCGACGAGGGATGAGAGAGCGAAGCTTTTGTCAGGAGAACATGGCAATACGAGGGCAAGTTGGTAGGTCCCACAACCGTGAGCGCTTGTGTAGCCAGCAAGGCAGCGCTCCGTTCGATGACGACGCAGTCTTGCACGCGAGCTTCTTGCACGCTGCATCCGGGTTAGCGGTAAGCGCAGGGACATCTGAGACGTCGAACTCTTTAGAGAATGTGATGCAAAGGCATTTAGTGGAAGCCGTCGCAAAACCGGTTCAGCGCGTGATTAGGAGAGCTTTCGCGCGCCCGGCGGCGACCTGTATCGTAGCACTCGCGTTCGGGATCGGAGCTACTGTGATGGTCGCGGCACAGAGCACCGACTACGCGGCGATTCGCGACAAGCAGAGAGAAGCCAATAACAAAGTCGGGCCGCGAACCGTACCCATCAGGGTGATTCCTGTGCCTGACTATTTTGATCCTGCTACGGCCGCCCTTGTGGCCGCACCCTACTCGACATTCTGGGATTTGAACCCGCCTAATGACGCAGCTTGGCGAGCGATTGTGACAAGGGCCGCAAATGCAACTGTACCGAGACTTGCCGGAGAGCGGGCGGCTCTGGGCGTTTCCATTGCGCCAACCACCATAGGCGGCATCAAGGCCTACATTCTGACGCCCAAAGCGATTCCGGAAGCGCACAAGAACCAGATTGTCTTTCAAATCCACGGAGGGGGTTATGTGTTCGGCCCGGGGGAGGCTGGCACCGGCGAGGCGATGTTGATGGCCGCCTACGGGGGCTACAAGGTTTTGGCAATCGACTACCGCATGCCTCCCGATGCGCCGTATCCAGCGGCAATGGACGATGTAACCTCGGCGTGGCGGGCCCTTGTAGCGACCACGGATCCACGTCGCATCGCTGTTGAAGGCACTTCGACGGGAGGCGGCATGGCGCTTGCGCTTATGCTGCGGGCGAAGGCGGCAGGGCTACCGCTGCCAGCCGCCATTGCGCCCGGTTCCCCCTGGTCCGACATGACTGACACCGGCGACAGCTACAAAACAAACGAGTGGATCGATAATGTGCTCGTGAGCTACGACGGATATCTGAGCCGGGTCGCTCGGCTGTATGCTCACGGCCACGATCTCAAGGATCCGCAGTTGTCGCCGATTTATGGTGACTTCCACGGCCTGCCCCCTGCCATCCTAAGCGCCGGGACCCGCGACCTGTTCCTGTCCAACACGGTTCGGGCGCACCGCAAGCTTCGAGAGGCTGGCATTGCAGCGGATCTCGAGGTTTACGAAGGCTTGTCGCACGCACAATTCACCTCCGACCCTACCGCACCGGTCACCAAAGAAGTGTTTGGCGAAATTACGCGTTTCTTTGACGCGCACCTGACTAAGTGAGAGGACGGCGGTCTTGCCAGCAACCGATGGGCGGAGTCTGGCAGTCGTGAGGCGTCGCGAACGTCATGGGGAGAACGTCAAGCCCTGCAGCGAGCAAAGCCGTCAGGAGAGCAAAGCATCCGCTGTGAAAGCTCGGTCTTAACGCGCGGCACTTTGCAAAGCGAGCGAGGGATGGAACCGATCTGCGACCTCCAGCTTTGTCATCCAATTATGCGAGGTCCGAACCATTTCACTCAGGCTTGAATGCTCCGGAACCCAACGGAGATGGCGTCGGGCCAGCGAAGGGTCGGCAACGAGACAGGGCGGATCGCCGGGCCGTCGTGAATGCAACACCCAGTTAACCGGCAGTCGAGTGACTTTCTGCACCTCATCTATCACCGCCCGGACCGAATGTCCCTTTCCGGTACCCAAATTGAATGCTCGACTGTCGGCGCCTTTGCGGAGATATTCCAGGGCAAGCACATGAGCTCGCGCAACATCGGTCACATGCACAAAGTCGCGAATAGCGGTGCCGTCCGGAGTCGCATAGTCATCACCGAAGACTCGCAAAGGAGCTCGGCCGGAATCAGTTGATTGCAATGCGAGCGGAATCAAGTGAGTCTCTTCCTGGTGACACTCGCCTATTTCCCCCTGCGGATCCGCCCCGGCCACGTTGAAGTAACGCAGCGAGACCCATCTGAGACCGTATGCTTCGCCATACCAGCGGAGAAGCTTTTCTATGGCGAGCTTTGTGTCGCCATAAGGGTTGACTGGATGCTGCGGGTGCGACTCTGCAATTGGTAACTCAGCAGGAACTCCGTATGTGGCGCAGCTCGACGAGAAGATAAAGTCTCGAACACCCGCTTCGAGCAAAGCGTTGGTGAAAGCAATCGTCTTCTGGACGTTGTTTTCGTAATACTTTGCGGGATTGGAAACAGATTCCCCGACGTAAGCGGACGCAGCAAAGTGGAGGACCGAGCAAATCCGGTATTGGCTGAGGATCTGGCGAACGATTTTAGAATCAGCGATATCAGCGCAGATCAACGGTCCCCATTTCACGGCCGTTTCGCTGCCTTGACTTAAATCGTCGAGGACCACAGGTTGATAGCCGCTAGACCATAATTCCTTGCACGCGTGACTTCCGATATAGCCCGCGCCGCCCGTGACCAGGATGGTTGACCCATCGTTGAAGCGCATCTTCGATAAACCTACACCTTGTACTAGGTAAGGGCAACTAGGTACTGCCAGTACTGCCTAGCCTCAGATGAACTGGTGTAGTGACTAGTAAAATGCCTTGCCGTATTACAGTGGAAGGTTGATTTCGAATGGAGCACTTATTCACCCCATCCTCATTCTGGGTTCCTGAGTACCAAGCCCAGACTGC
>CAXTWQ010000168.1:0-7248 GCA_964248065.1 uncultured Bryobacteraceae bacterium
CGATCGGCCTGCCACTAAATGAACATACAAGCGTACGATTTTTGACGTTTGGTGTGGTGATCGGTACAACAACTTGCAATGTATTTTGGTAGCCTTTGGCGTGCAAAACCCTTCTTTTCGCACTCCGAGACGGGCCGCCCTCCGGCTGCTACCCACCGCCGTAAGTTCCGACAGGACGACTTCCCGGAACTGACAACTAAGACAATTGAAATCGAAGTCTGTTATGAGGCTTCGGCGATCTTTCCGCGGCTTCCGAGCCCCCAATCAGCCATTGATGCCATGACGGGACGCAGTGTGTTGCCCAGCTCTGTCAGGCTGTACTCGGTGTTCGGCGGTATGACACCGTGGTCGTGCCGCACAATCAGTCCATACGCCTGCAGCTCGCGTAATTCCTTGCTCAGAATGCGGTCACTTACCGGCGGGCACGCGCGGCGAATCTCGGAGAAGCGTAGCGGCTCGTTGCGGACCAAGGCCCATATGATGCGCGCTTTCCACCTGCCGCCCAGGATGCGTGAGGTGAAGGCAACAGGACAGACAATGGTTTGCTTCACAGAAATCACACTAACAAAAAGATCCGTACTTGCGGACGTGTGAGCGATGGTGTCTTCTGGAACTACCCTCAAGCAATTCGCCTGAGGAGATACGGAGGAAGAGTGAAAGCCATTTGCGTCAATGCCGACCGTAAGCTCCAACTGCGCGATGTTCCCACGCCGAACAACGTGCCGCTGGGCTATCTTATTGCTGAAATCGCAGCCGCCGCGGTCAATCATGGTGACAAATCATTTCTCGCCAACCCCGGTGCGGCTGGCTCCAGAGCTCTCAACCGCGCTTTCGATATTTGGGGTGCCTCCGCTGCTGGCAAGGTGACCGCCGTGGCAAAGGATCTGCCTCCAGAGCTGATCGGTCGTAATGTTGCGATTTATCGTTCACTGAGTAAGAGCGAGCAAACTATCGGTCTATGGAGCGAGCAAATTCTCATCGAGCGCACGAGTTGCGTGGTTCTTCCCGACAGCGTGTTGGCGCGCGATTATTCCGGCTCGCTCGTCAACGTCATTACCCCGCATGCTTTTCTCGAAATGATCGATGCCGAAGGGCACAAGGGTGTGATCGTCACCGCTGGCAGTTCAGCCACAGGCCTAGCGATGGCCGCTCTTGCGACGAGGCGGAGCGTGCCGGCAATCTTTCTCACGCGTTCACAGGCTGCCGCCGACAAGCTGCGTTCCTTTGGCATCGAGCATGTGCTCGTCACGACGGGCGATAGTTTTGAGGGCGAGCTAGGTAAGCTTGCGGCAGACCTCGACACGACTGCGGTGTTTGATGGGGTTGGTGGTGAGCTTACCAGCCGCATCGCGCCGCAGCTACCGATGAACTCTGCAATTTATTTGTACGGGTTCCTCGGTGCCTCAGCGCCAGTGACGATCTCGTCATTCGTCCTCATGGGCAAGAACCTCATATTCAAGCGATTCAGCAACTTCGCAAGTGCAACGGTCACTGACCCGCAACGGCTCGCGGCAGCGATCACATATCTCGAAGGCGTCATCGGTGACCCGCTTTTTAAAACGCAAATAGGTAAGGAGTTCGCGTTCGACCAGATTGATGCGGCGATGGCCTATGAGGCGACACCGGGCGCAAAGGCGATCCTCGTCGTTCACTCTTCCTCGTCCTGACGATAAGCGCCGAGTAGCTTGTGAAGAAAGCGGTCCAAAAGGCCGCTTTTTCGGGCCATATCGGGGCGCTTCGAGTAGATCACCAAACGCCATGTCGAACATTAACGCGTGCGCCGCATTCTGCTGCGCCTTATCGAGAACGATAGCAGGAACTCAAAATGAAGAAGTCGTTGGCAATGCCTTTTCGCAATTCTGCCCCATTTGGCTATATGCACATTGAGGCCCTTTGGGAGGCCTGGTTGTGAATTTCTGCTAGTGAGATCTGAAAGAACATATTCACCGCAGCGGCGCTGGGTGTCCTGCTGCTGCCGGGCTCGTTCCTCCGCAAACCTGATCAACTCCGATAGGTTCATTTGGCTGAAGTCGGCCATGTGTTTTTGAATACTCTCTGTTGAGGTCTATTCTTTTCCTTAGTTTCCTTCCTTTCAAAGCAGTTATGGTTCTCCTGCCCTGCGACGCTGAAATAGGCAGGCGTGGTTGCACTTGCTGACACTCGTGCAGTCAAGCCCTGATAACACGAGCGAATTGGCCGAGCTTCACTGAAGAGCAATTAGGCTGGCCAGAGAGTTGACGGCCGTACTCCTAGCGTTACTTTGGCGAATTGTGCAATCGCTTTCCGGTGATCACAATAGTTATCATCTTCGGGTCGCGCGGCAGCGGGTTTGAGGGGTTGTCTAGCCTACCTCGCTCTGCCATGATTCGTGCGTTGCCACGTTCAGACCTGCATGCGGAGTACTGAAATGCCTATCTCTGGAGTTCACTCTGGTTCGCCCAATAACGCCCAGATCGTACAGCTGATTCTGGCGAACGATCCGATAGAGGGAAAGTTGTTGTATCAGCAATACGCTAGAGGGCTCCTGTTTGTTGCGAGACATTACAGCCCTGAGCACGCTGAAGACTGCATTCAGGACACTGTCCTCTGTGCCATTGAACAGATCAGGGCAGGTAAGCTGACAAGTCCAGAGGCCTTGCCCGGCTACCTTGCCATAATCCTCAGACGAACAGTCTGGAACACGAATCTCGCATCAAGAAGGCGAGCGGGAGACCAGAAGACCTTCGACGCTGTTGTCAGGGCTTGTGTCGACGACCGGGAGGGCCCAAGCCGGTTGTTGGAGGTGAAAGAGCAAGCTCGTCTCATGAAAGACGGCCTGCAACGGTTGAAGCCGGTAGAGCGCGAAATCCTGACCCGGTTTTATCTACAAGAGCAAAGCCGGGAGGAAATCTGTACGGCCATGAACTTGACTGAAACACAGTTCCGCTTACTCAAATGTCACAGAAAACAGGTACTGACAAAACGCATGACCCACGCTACGCTCAGACCGGTCTGGGAGGAACGCTTTGCTTCGCCTGCCTTTGTAAACTGATCTGGGTCCGACGGACAGAGGGACGGTACGCCGTCGGCTGAAGCGAAACGCTGAACGCTTGTTCGCTGCTTTGCTGAAGGATAGGGGATTGCGCCAACTTGGGCCGCATTTCATTGAGCAAGGGGGTAAATCGGGCGGGAGCCTGTCGTGAGTCGAAACCCAGCAATTCCATCATGCAGCTATAGTGGGCATCAAAGTAAGCAGGAAGGGGTTCGCCTCCGTCCATCAAACTGCTTGCTCCCACTCTTCGCAAGATAGAGGAGGAGTGGTTCCGGACCGTTGCTGTGCACGAGCACAGGCAATGGCCGATCATTTCGGCCCAGAGATAAGTAGCCGGCAAGATCTCTAAGGCCGCCTTGGTATTCCGGTAGTCTTCGGCAATCGCCCAACCACCTAGTTCTGCATAACTGACTTGTTCGTTCCTTGTTTGATGCAGAGTCGCCTCTACAGTCCGGCGTAACTTCCTCCCCCAACAGAGGTCGTTTGCCAAAGGCGACTGCGCAATCCGAAGCTGATCGTAGGTGGCCGTGGAGGAGTGGACGAGGTAGCGCGCGCAACCGATGGCTTGTTCGTGTTGATCCACCAGCAGGAAATGCCAACAGCTCTCGTCATCGGCCATGGGATAGCAACCTTGTGCATCCAGATGAGAGGGCCGAATCGCGCCATCTTGTAAATAGGCGCGGCCCCGCAGCTGTTGTAAGGACGCCAGATGAAAACTGTGGAGCTCGGTGCTGCTTGCCATCCTGTTCTGCGCCACAGGCCAAACACCAGAAGGAGCTAAGAGTTGGAAGCGATAGGCAGGTTGTGTCATAAACCGTGAGAGCAATGTTCTTGCCAAAAAGGAGGTGGGACGTCCTCCCTCTTCTCTTATCGGCCGGTTCGGACGCAGGTGCTGCCTGATTTGTCCGGCTAAGCCAAGGAGAATCCTGGACTCATGATCGGACCGTGCTAACCACGGGAGCAATAGCCCTAAACGGAGGTCATGGGTCATCAGAGAAGCCTTTAAGAATCAATTACTTGGAAGTAATTACCTTTTCGCTCAGTTCTGGGCAAGCGTCTTCCTTTTCGGGCTAGGGCCAACTGCAGAAAGAACGTATTGTTTTGAAGAACTTCCATAGGGAAAAGGCTACTGAACTAACGAATGGCCATCCGAGTGCTTACTTTATGGCGAGACCGACTTATGCTTCAACTTTCTGCTCCTACCGGCTTTTCCTCGCAGCCCTTGACCTTCTCCGATTCTGCTTGGGAAGAGTCCTCACGGCACTGCTGCCCGAACGCTTTGTCTAATCAACTGCTTGAGCATATGCTTGACTGCGACCACTGCCTGAGTGGGTCTCTGGATCACGAAATGGTGAGCTGCCCCATCTACAAGAACTTACAAGAACAAATTGCCTTGTGTGGTGGCCCTACTCGGTCGCTTGTTCTAGCCTATTGAACCCGTAACCGTCTTGGCCTGCCGTTTTCAGCCGGCTCAAGCGTGAGCCGGAAGCGCAATTGATTTGCGGAGCGTGCTACGAAGGGGACGACGGAGAAACACAATGATGATCCCTGAGCCCGCGCAGGATGACCAGCAGGAGTCCGCTTGAGCGAGGGGGTAAGCAACTGGTCTATCTCGAGACCAGCTTCGTCAGGCAACAAAGCAGCCGGAGATGGTGGGCGCAGTATCGGCACCAATTCGCGCTCGTCGTCTCCGCCACGGTTCACGAAGAATGCCGCCACGGTGATCCGACTATGGCGGAGCAGCGGCTGGCGATGATCGGGGAAGCTTTTCTGTTGGAGCCACAACACGCGATACTGGAATTAGCGAGGCTCTATGTAGAGCCAGCCGGACCACTACCGGTAAAGGCCGGAGCGGATGCGCTTCACATTGCCAGTGCAATTGTGTACCAGTGTGAGTTTCTACTCACGTGGAATTTCAAACACATCGCAAATGCGATGATGCGGCACCGGATCGAAAGGATCACGAGGAACTATGGCTACGAACCAACAACAATCTGTACCCCCGACGAACTTATGGGAGGGCTGGCATAAGGATGAATTCGTCGAGGAGATTCATCGTCATCGCGAGGAAATTGCTAACCGCTTTGACTGCGATCTAGAGCGCATGTACGCGTACTATTCTTCAGTACCGATTGATCTGAATATTCGCCGTGCGGACATCCAGCCAGCCACCCCGAGCAGCCAGGAAAAGTAAAAGGGCCCGAGTTCCCCGGACTCTCATCCTTGGGCAATCATCGCCGTCCCCGGCTGTAATGCACTTGCTACTGTATCCAAGTTCTCGACATCGTGCCAAGCCAAGATGACCAATTTCTGGAGCAAAGTGAACCAATGAGGGGTTAGGAAAAGCTAGATCGATGCTTCCACTAGAGCAACGGTTTTGTTAATCGCGCTTCTCCTTTGGCGCCTGCGGGGCGTGCTGCGGCTGAAGCACTGGGCTGTCTTGTCGTGCATCGATGTGCTGCATACTGGATCCAAGTTGCCCTCTTGCTGACTGCATTTGGCAAGAAACTCCAGCTTCTTTACAGTCTCGACGTTACTGTATTTTCGCAAGCACTCGTGTGGTTTCGCAGTACGCCTTGGAACTCACAAATGTGTGCTCACCTCCCTAAAGAGGTTGCTGGCTGGCCTTTCATGCTTACGACGAACTGCTTGAGTTCGGTCTGTTCCTTTTGCGCTTCTTCCGTGTCTAGATTACGAAGGCGCTGGAAAGTCTGGAATTCCTGCTGGGCTTCAAGCTTTTCTCCTGTCCGCATGTACGCTTGTGCCAAATGATAATGTGCAGTGCTTAGGTTTGGTTGAAGAGTAATGGCGCACAGAAACTCCTTAATTGCTTCGCCATACCTACGTTTATCGCTGTAAAAGATTCCTAGCTGCAGGTGAGCGTCGACGAACGTCGAATCCAGAGCAACGGATCTTCTCAGCAAAGATACGACCTCTGGAACAGTTTGTAGAGAGGTCTGGTCTCGATCCCACAAACTCATGGCGTAATAGTACAAAGCACGGGCATCTTGCGGTTGAAGCTGAGCAAAACGTTTCAACCGTTTTCTGACTTACTCCGCATTGCTTCTCGACGAAAGATTGCTGTAGCTCTTACCAAGAAACAGATACGGCCATGATAAGGAAGGCTCCAGGTCCGTGGCGGAGCAAAGCGCTTTCACTGCCTTGTCGTAATCACGGTCCAGATAAAGAACAATTCCGAATTCCACGTTGAGCTTCACTGATTGCGGATAGATCTCAACAGCGCGGGCTAGAATCTTAGTGGCCGGACCATAAGTCTGATGAACCAGCAACTCGGTCGCCCAATCGAAAATGTGCTCTTCGCTTGGCTCCATCTGGGCGGCAGTTTGATATTCGATGGCTGCTTTAAGGTAGTCTCCGGAGGCTTCCTCCACATCTGCTAAAAGGCTGTGCAGTTCTGCGGCATCCTGTCCGCGCAGCATCCTTTGAATTTGATCGCGAGCCTCCGCATAACTCCGCGTTTCAAAGTAGGCGAGAGCAAGATCATAACCAGCAACGTAGTTTGCTGAATCGAGAGCTAAAGCCCTCTCCATGTAACGAATACCGTCGGACAGTTTGCCCCCGTGCAGGTAAAACTCGCCCAGCCGATAGTTTGCCTCGAAACTGTTGGGTTCCAGCTTGACCGCTCGCTGTAGAACCGATTCCATTGGCGCACCTGCCTGAGCTTGCAATTGCAGCGAAAACAAGCACAGAGCTGCACCGGCGACCAAAGCGTCGGCAAGTCGCTCCTGAACCTTAATCCGCCGGCAAATACTTAATCTCGCTGAAGGTCTAGCTCCAGTGCGGGCGCTACTCCTGCGGAGCAAAGAAGGGAGCAGTCCAATAAGCAAGAGAATGAGTTTAACCGTGAATGCCGGGTCGTGCTCGGCTCCTTTACAACTGCCCACCAGCTCACCAATAGAACTTCAGAGCCAACTGGACCTCGCGGCCGTTGCCTGTGGTGCCGTTAATCTGGCCGAAGTTGGAGTTGGTGAAGTCCAACGAAACAAAAGAATTCCTGAAATTAGGGTGATTCAAGAAGTTAAAGAACTCCCCGCGAAACTCAAAGCGGGTCTTTTCCGTAATTGGAAGAGTCTTAAAAATTGAGAAGTCCAAGTTGTTAAAACTAGAACCGTGGAATTGGCCGGCCTTGCCTCCCAGCGAAGTATAGACTTCTGAGTCCAAGAGTCAACCTGTTAGAGCACACTTTTTCACAGATG
>CAXTWQ010000169.1:0-2659 GCA_964248065.1 uncultured Bryobacteraceae bacterium
TCAGTTGCTGCGAAGGACCAGAACCTACCGTCAGCATGGCCACTTCACTCGAAACGACGCTCAACGCTATCGGCATCGTAAGACCGTCGTTCATAAGCGTTCCCTTCCATGAGCCGGCCATGGTTTCATTCAGAGCAAATGCGGTACGAGGCGGTTCACGATTCTCACCCGGCATCTTCCAATTAGGCAAATAGCTGCGGAGGATCTGATCACAAACATCGTTAGTCAATTCTTCTGTCCGATGATTATTCAGAACGACGCACGCAAGTTTTCGCGCGGGAACCATGCACACGATGGTTGACGCTCCAGCGCCGCCGCCTGCTTTATGGATCACCGTTTCGCCGGACGAGAGCTGGTCAAGCGCCCAGCCAAACGTTGTAGCCGCCCCATTGTGCCCTACAAACACCGGTTTGTGAAGCTCATCGATCCATCGATCATTCAGGAGGCGACCTCCGTCGCTCAGGCCAAGCTTCATGTTCCACATCGCGAAAATCGCCATATCGTGAGCGCTGGCTAAAAGTTCACCCGAGGGAGGTGTCGATGTGAGATGAAAAGGAAGCTTCTTTCCCGCTTCGTTATAGCGTGGCACCCCTTCCGGCATTCGGGCGGCATCTGTGTCCCAAAAGCTATTGCGGAGGCCAAGCGGCTTCAGCACTCGATTTGCCATGAGAACGTCAAACCTTGTTCTTGTCAGATTCCATGCGATGTCCCCGAGCGCCGCAAACCCAACGTTTGAATACTCCCAGATCCGGCCCGGAGGGTAGGCTAACCGGCCGTAATTCTTGAGAAACAAGGCTGAAGGGGGAGATCGCACTCCGTCAAATAACGCTTCGTATGTTGACGGTAATCCACTTGCGTGGGCTCCTAGTAACCGGACAGTAACGATCTCCGGGTTACCATTAGTGCCAGTGATCTTGCTTGGCCCCAAGTAACGATTCGCCGGCTCATCTAAATCAAGCTTGCCCTCTGCCGCAAGTGTCGTCAGTACCGTTGCCGTGAACGGTTTCGTCACTGACTCAAGATTGAACGGTGAATGAGGCGTGATCTTGAATCCCTGCTCACGATCAGACCAGCCAAAGGCCTCTTCCCATACGATCTGGCGACCGTTCACTACAGCAACTGCCAATCCAGTTGACTCGCCTTGTCTAAGCCCCCGGTGAATCCGGTCTCTTACTCCATCCAGAACGTGCTGTGATGGCGCTTCGTCCAAGTTCTTCGCTGTTGCTCTTCCGATGGCGGTGCTAGATACTAAACTCGCGGCTGAGGCGGACATCATGGTCCGCAGGGCATTGCGACGGCTTAAATAAACGCCCACAGGATCCTTTCTCGCAATAATCAGCCTCACTAATGGAGGAGTAACGCCAAGGCTACAGGCAAGAGTCTCTCGCTTGCGAACATCTTCGCACGAATCTGGACCTATAAGCGGCTTTTACAGCAACGATGTTTTCTTACGTTGCAATTAGCTAGGCTAATGACGATGGCCGTCGATTCTTCTATTTTGGGGACTCTTCGCTGCTTCGAAGCCGGCGGCCGGCTGCTCAACTTTACGCGTGGGGCTGAGGAGCTCCACCTGACCCAGAGTGCGGTCAGCCAGCAGATCCGCCTTCTTGAAGCGCGACTAGGGTTCGCTCTCTTTATCCGCCAACCACGCGGCCTTCAGTTGACGTCGAAGGGGCATGTTCTGCTGAAGAGCGTCCGTACGGCGCTTCACGACATCGGCGTCACTATTGAGCGGCTTAGCACGCAGCGCAGCGTATTGCGGGTGAGTTGTCTTCCTTCGCTGGCATTGCACTGGCTGGTACCACGATTGACAAACTTTTATCAGCATCATTCAGATGTTCCTGTCCGGCTGACAGCAGATCTTCACGCCCTCAATCGGCGGAAGATGGAAATGGAAAACCTCGATTTGGCCATTCGCTATGAACCTCCTGATTGTGCTCCGCCTGAAGCTGAACTGCTGATGAAAGAGTTTCTCTTTCCTGTCGCGACTCCCGAATATCTCGCTAGGCATTCAGCGTTTCAGTCAGGAAAGTCATGCTCTGGAATCACATTTCTTCATGACGCTTCACCGTGGGCCGGTGCTCCTGAATACTGCGAATGGCAGTTCTGGTTACAAGCCGAGCACCCTGAATGGCTGAATCATTTGGCTGGGCCTCAGTTCAACCTGGCGAGCTTGATGATCAGCGCTGCCCTAAATCACCAAGGCGTTGCTCTTGGCAGAACTGCCATCGTTCTCGACGAGATCAAGAGCGGACGGCTCATCGATGTGTTTGGCAAGTATGCTCCTGCTTCTGCCAACTACATTCTTCTGCATCCGCGTTCTCTAGATCCGCAAGCGACGTTGTTCCGCGACTGGTTGAGGTCGGAATGCAAGCGTTTCGACCGTGTGCGTCAGCTACTACTTCCCAAGCTGTTGCCAGCCGGAAGAAGGCGTGAGTAACTATGAGCTCGACACTGCTCATTGTTCAGCGCTTTTTTTGCTCCTAGTCATGGCCGCTTACCCAGAGCCTCCAATGCTGTGCTTATAAAAGCTCAATTGTCAAAGTGTCAGCCGGCAACGACATACGCGCTTCATGTCTGGAACCACACGGCCGGGTTAAGTTGCCAAGACCTGAAAGGTGCGAAAACTGGAACTTGAGGAATATCGCTCAGCGATGAG
>CAXTWQ010000169.1:2669-7100 GCA_964248065.1 uncultured Bryobacteraceae bacterium
CCTACAACCGGTGAAGTAAAAGTTTGCAGACCTGAAGACGATGACCCACGAGTGGCCAGGAAGTTTTTAGCAACGGCTCGACATCCGTGCTGGAACCACTTGGACGCGAAACGCGCGCCCGTTCCGGTAGTGAACAACGTGGGTTCACAGTTGGTAATCAGCGAGAGGCCGACCATACATCCACGTGAATTCCAGACGCGAACGGCGTTTTCGAGACCTATCCGTCTTAAGGCACGCATGCTTCTCGTATGTCTGCTGCGGCTACTTCTTCGGTGCGCGGAGTGGACCCTCAAGCTGCTCATTTGTTGGGCGTGAGCCGGCGATAAGGATATCGACGATACGGCGGGCACTCGGCTCCCAGCCCGGCAGAGCAGTCGTATAGAAGACACCGACGAGGGCACGGACCAAGTCATCGGGATTGGTATCTGCACGGAGATCGCGGCTGTTGATCGCGCGTTGCACCAAGGCAGCGAATGCGCTGTGGATGAGACCGCGCGCGCCTTCCATGAGGCGCATGGAGCCGCCCGCAACAGTGTCCATTGCGGGAAGGATAAGCTTCTTGCTGGCCACGTGCTCGATGAAGAGAAACATCCAGGCTCGGAGAGCTTCGAGCGGCGGCATCGTGGCGGCGAAGCGCTGCCCGGCTGTAGTCAGCTTTTCAACTTCGCTCCGGTAGATAGCTTCGATCAGGGCGTCTCGGGTGGGAAAGTGACGGTAGAGCGTGCCTGGGCCGATGGCCGCCTTGCGCGCGATGTCGTCGAGTGTAGCTTCGGCTCCGTGCTGGGTAAAGGCCAGCTTGGCAACCTCAAGAATGCGATCGCGGTTGCGCTGCGCATCCGCGCGGGGCTTGCGTGCGGCCGAAGGTGGCGAGGACTGCTTTTCCGGCATACACAAGTTTCGCAGAAAAAGTTTGCAACCGGAGGCGCTCTCCACTTATCTTATAACCGGAGATTGTCTCCGCTTCGGCGGAGATGTGGATTCAATTCTGGCGTGGTGCTTCATACGATCGTGCCAGGCAAACAGCGAGAGGACAAATTATGCGAGTTTTTGTAACGGGAGCGACGGGATTCATCGGGACGGAAGTGGTGAAGGAGCTTATCGAAGCCGGGCATCAAGTGCGCGGGCTGGCGCGCAGTGACGCCGGCGCGGAGCAGTTGAAGGCAGCGGGAGCCGAGGTGCACCGTGGAGATCTTGAAGACCTCGACAGCCTACGCACCGGAGCGACAGGTATGGACGCCGTTGTGAACCTGGCGTTCAACCATGACTTTTCGAAGTTCGCGCAAAACGGGGAGGACGAGCGCAAGGCTATTGAAGCGCTAGGTTCCGTCCTGGAATCAGGCAAGCTGCTGGTTGTGACCTCCGGAATTGGAATTATGAAAGGCGGGCCAGGGCATGTGCGCACGGAGAGCGATCCGCCGGCGGACTCGGCTTCCATACCGCGGCAGCCCGAAGATAGAGCAAGGGCCGCGGCTGAGCGGGGTGTGCGTGTGGCGATTGTGCGCCTGCCGCAAGTGCATGACACGCGCAAGCAAGGGCTGGTGGTCATGCTGACGCAGCTGGCCCGCGAGAAGGGCGTCTCGGCTTATGTCGGCGATGGTGCGCACCGCTGGGCTGCGGCTCCGCTGAAAGACGTAGCTCACTTGTATCGTCTCGCGGTCGAGCAAACAGGACCAGGTGTGACGGTGTACCACGCAGTGCAGGAAGAAGGGGTGGCCCTGCGTGAGATTGCCGAGACGCTCGGCAAAGGACTGAAGGTGCCCGTAGTGTCGATCGCTCCGGAGAAGGCTGCCGAGCACTTTGAATGGTTTGGGCTCTTCGCCGGGATGGATATGCAGGCTTCGAGCGAGTGGACGCGCAAGACGCTGGGCTGGAACCCGACTGGGCCCGCGTTGATCGAGGATCTGACGAATATGAAGTTTTCCTGACCGAGCTGCAGGTAACGGCTTTGGACGGCCATAATAGTCCAAATGGGAAGGCCCTGGAATCTCGGGGCCCTTCCTCTGCAACCAATTAGTCTGCTATGTCGGCCTAGCTGCAGCGAACCTACTCCGGTTCAAGTTCCTCCTCGGCTGTTAACCGGTTTCCACATCTGACGGCATGCTTTTTGCACCTTTCACTCGATGCATACCAGCATTGGGTGCAACTCCCTCCGAGATAGGCAGCAGCGTTTCTCGTTACTATGCGAGTTACATTTTGCGGGACGTTTGTCTGACGCTCTGCGGTCAATGTTTCCTCTCCGTTCTACTTCTCAATAGAAGCTGGCGAGTGAAGAGATTGGTCAGATAGCAGGAACAATCGTTACGCGCATGCGTACCTTCTGTCACGGCTATTCTCGTGAAGGAGTCCTGGACGTGAAGCGTTTCAAAACTCTACTGTTGATATTCTTGACCACGCTTTACGGCGCGCATGCAGAAGCACAATCCGCGTCTCAACCAGACGCTCTGTTTCTTACCGTAAGATCCTTAGACGCGAAGCTTTTCGAAGCCTACAACCGTTGCGATCTGACGACGTTGGGAGCGATGGTCTCCGATGATCTGGAGTTCTACCACGATCTGACGGGCCTCTCGGTGGGCAAAGCACCTTTCCTTGCTGCCATCAAGCAGAACGTATGCGGAAAGGTGGAGCGGGAACTCCTCCCGCAAACACTGGAAGTGTATCCGTTAAAGGGTTTTGGAGCCGTTGAAATAGGCATCCACCGCTTCCATCATCCCGCGCATCCCGAGGACGGTATGGGCGATGCAAAGTTCGTGACGCTATGGCACAACGATCATGGCGTGTGGCGGATAACCCGCACAATCAGCTACGAGCACAATCATGGCTTGCTCGCGAAGTAGCGCGCACGCTGTTCGATCCTGACAATCCGCTTTTGTTCGCAAATCTAAGTTGCTATCGGAACTCTCATTCACCGTTACCGAGGACATAGCATGACCGGGTGCCTACATTTGCTCGGTCGTGCGAAAGCGATTTCGCGCTTGCTCTCTGACCGAAAATGTCACCGGTGTTCCGGGCCATACACTTCCTCCTCTCTCGCTGTGAACTTCAGTTGCCGAGTAAGCCGAGGCGATAACACTCGTATACACTTTATCTTGGCTGAAGAGAAAGCCGCAGGTTCACGTTGAACAATATGATTCATGAAGTGAAGGTAAAGTCGGTTGCTATGCGTCTAGCCACGATTGCTCAGTTGCGAGGGGTGAAACATTCTGTCCAATGGCTCAGCGGCCTTTGCGTCTTGCTGCTATTTGCTTCTCAAGGGGAAGCGCAATCCGGAGGTAAAGTAATTTGGCAGATCGGCAAGTTCGATCAATCGCCCGTTGAGTTCGCACGCGGTGCAGCGGACAGCGTAACCTTTCGAGTGGGTACCGGCGATGCTGCTAATAGTTGGCCCGGCCATCAGGATACCGGACACACATATCGGGTCATCTTTCCTCTTGACTCGGTTACAGGGCAGTACTCTCTTAAGATCGCCGCGCTTATAGATGAGCCGAGAATACCTGCCTTTCGCATTGAGGTGAACGGTCATACTGGCACGTTCTACTTGCATCCGAAACTGAGTTATTCGCGAAGCGATTTCACGTATGCCTTCGACCCGCACGAAGCCCAGAGTGCGCTCGCAGTGAATATCCCCGCCTCATACTTTAAAGCGGGAGAGAATTCTATCGCGTTGACTTGCATTGACGAACCCTCCACCAGCAAAGGACAGGAAGAGATTGGAGGCATCAGCTACGATGCGCTTAGCCTTGAACGCAACCCGGATAGTGCTGCCCGAAATGACGTAGAGATTCAACTAGAACCTACTATCTTCTTTCATTCCAGCAATGCGAATCTTACAGAAGTCGTAGACGGATTTCTTAGCTTTCCGCATTCCTGGCAGGCAGGTACGGCAGATCTCGAAATCAACAGCAAACATTATCTCGCCAATTACCCGGCTGGAGACTTCGGGCAGCAGAGAGTTTCCTTTGACGTCCCTGAATGGACTGGAACTGCGCACGGCAAAGTTCGCGTAGGCTCTAACTCAAAGCAGGTACAGCAGGTAAGCTTAGCTGCCCAGCGCAAGTGGACAATCTTTGTTGTTCCGCACACTCACCTTGACGTTGGCTTTACTGACTATCAAGGCAAAGTCGCGGAAACACAAGCCAGAGTATTAACCCAGGCAGACAGCCTGATCCACGAGCACCCCGATTTTCGGTTTTCCATGGACGGCTCGTGGAATTTACAGCAGTTACTCGAAACGCGGCCAAAAGAGAAGCGAGACGAAGTTCTCAATCTGATCCGTACAGGGAAGATGGCAATGCCTGCTCAGTATTGCAACCTGTTGACTGGCTATGCTTCCCTGGAAACGCTGTATCGCTCTTTATATGATTCCAAAGAACTCGCGCGGCAATATAAGTTACCGTTCGAGTACGCCAACATCACGGATGTTCCAACCTACTC
>CAXTWQ010000170.1:0-2561 GCA_964248065.1 uncultured Bryobacteraceae bacterium
GTATTCGGCTTTTACATTGAGATCTCCCGCACTCACCTGCAGAACGTACCAGGCCACTATCAGCGCAAGCAGACGCTCGCCAACGCAGAACGATTTACGACACCCGAATTAAAAGAGCTTGAGGGGAAAGTTCTGGCGGCAGAGGAAAAAATTCTCGGTCTGGAACGCGAACTGTTTGCTGAGCTACGGCTCTTTGCAGCCGGATTCGGAGATGCAATCAAGACAGCGGCCCAGGCGATCGCTGAACTGGACGTGTGCTCGGCACTTGCACAAGTCGCGGTTGATAACCGGTACAAGCGGCCCCGATTCTCTGAAATTGGCGAGATGCGAATCGAAGCGGGACGTCACCCGGTGGTGGAGAAGTTGCTGGAACGAGACGCTACCCGTTTTATCCCGAACGACGTCTATCTAAATTCATGCGGCAAGTTCATTGCGGTAATCACCGGGCCGAATATGGGCGGTAAGTCAACTTACCTGCGCCAGGCCGCCCTGATATTGATCATGGCTCAGATCGGTTCGTTCGTACCAGCAAATGCTGCAGTATTGCCAATCGTTGATAGGGTTTTTACCAGGATCGGGGCAGCGGATAATTTAGCGCGGGGCCGTTCAACTTTCATGGTTGAGATGACCGAGGCCGCTGCAATCCTGAATACGGCTACTGCTAATAGCTTTGTGGTATTGGATGAGATCGGCCGTGGAACCTCAACCTACGACGGGTTATCGCTTGCCTGGGCCATCATCGAACACATTCACGAGCAGATCCGGGCCAAAACCCTCTTTGCGACCCACTATCACGAGCTAACCGGCCTTGCGGATCAACTTTCTTCAGTAGGAAATTTACATGTGGCTGTGAAAGAGGCAGATGACCGTATCTTATTCATTAGAAAAGTCGAACCAGGTTCTGCTGACCGTAGTTATGGTATTGAAGTGGCTCGTTTAGCAGGACTTCCTATGCAAGTAATCGAGCGGGCGAGGTCGGTTTTATTGCATCATGAAGTAAGAGAGCACTCGGTGACACGGGAGCTAACTCCAGGCGAGAGTGATGCGCCTGTACAGATTAAATTGTTTGAGCCGGTGAACCAGGGACTCGCTGATCGTGTTCGCGGCCTGGATATAAATCAGTTGAGACCGGTTGAGGCATTACAGATTCTGCACGAATTACAGCAAGAGTTGCTAACGAGATGAGAATAGCAGGTATCATGAGCGGGACCTCGCTCGACGGGATCGATGTGGCCATCATCGATATTTCCGGTTCGGGCTTCAAGGCGAAAATCAACGTCTTGACGAGTCATTCGGTCCCTTATCCCAGAAAAATCCGGGAAGCGCTGATGGCTGTGTCTAACACCAGTGCTTTGACCGGTGACATATCACGGCTCAACTTTTTACTAGGTGAGCTGTATGCTGAGGCGCTGGAAGAGACAGCTGAGCGCGGCGAGATTCCACTCGACACGATTAAGCTGATCGGCTGTCATGGTCAGACTATATTCCATGAAGGCCAAGGCGCTCAGTATTTAGGAAAAAAGGTCGCGAGTACATTTCAGATCGGTGAGTCAAGCGTCATCACTGAACGGTTAGGGATCGATGTGATCTCGAATTTCCGCGAGCGTGATGTTGCAGCCGGTGGGAAGGGTGCTCCCCTTGTTCCGTACCTCGATTACATGCTGATGCGCCATCGCGGGCGCGGACGTGTGGCAGTCAACATTGGAGGTATTGCGAACCTGACGGCCATTCCTCCGAACACCAACACTGAGCGGGTCATTGCCTTCGATACAGGTCCCGGCAATATGGTGATCGATCAGCTGATTTCCCGAATCACGTCTGGCGGTCAACATTTTGACAAAGACGGCACGACTGCAGCCGCCGGCGTGCCCGATCCTAAGCTGCTGGCCAAGCTTCTGCGTGACAAGTACTTTCGCGCAAAGCCGCCTAAGACAGCCGGACGGGAACAGTACGGTGCTGAATTTGTCAGCAAGCTGCTCGATACCGAGCTCAGCAGTGAGGATCTAGTAGCTACGGCGACCGCTCTTACAGCCGAAAGTGTTGCGCTCGGTGTGCGGAACTTTGTTTTGCCTGAGATGCGGGTAGATGAAGTCTTTGTATCGGGTGGCGGAACACACAACCCCACGTTGATGCGTATGCTCCGCAAGGCGCTGGAGCCGATTCCAGTCATGGAGACCAGCGAGGTAGGTCTGGATGTGGATGCCAAAGAAGCCATTGCCTTTGCAGTGATGGCTTACGAGACTGCCCATGCCCGACCCTCGAATGTACCGTTTGCGACTGGTGCCAAGCGATCGGTGGTTCTTGGAAAGCTGACGCAAAATGGTCCGAATACTCGCAACGGCGGTGGCGGGTCGGTAACAACTAATGGAAACGGCAATGGCCTTGTCGTACATAAGGCCAAAGTGCCACGCACTAGCGGTGTAAACCGGACACCCGTACCAGCAAAGGCCAAAGCAGCAGCACGCTAGCTGTGTAGCAGTAAGCAAAGCGGGCGCACGAGATATTTTTCTCGTGGGGCCCCGTTGGCTTTAGACGATAATACCCAACGTAGGTTGGCGCTC
>CAXTWQ010000170.1:2571-3306 GCA_964248065.1 uncultured Bryobacteraceae bacterium
TGGTGTTTACCCCATACCAACCGGGGCCCAAGTTATTTTTTTCGGGGGGCCCCCGCTTTGCATTTAGACGATCATCCGAACCTTAGGTTCGCGATCCCAGATACGGCCCTTGGCAGCGATCGCCAGGAACGATTCGGTCGCGGCGCTACTTCCCAAAGCAACGATTCCTGAATCAGGCATAACGTTGGCTTTCTGAAGCAGCGGCGCTGCAGCCTCAGAATGCGCGATGACTTTGAGATGGGCAAACGCATCCTGAACGAAGCTGACCGCAGCTGACTGCATAGCGAGTTGCTGGGCGCCTTGGGCTGACACCGGTACAACAATCGCGTCAAAAAGAACTGATGGACCTCCAGCAAGTTGGAAATCAGCTGGAATCATCTTGCCGTCGGCACCTTTTGCTCCCTCAACTTTAGGAGCAACTACCTTAAACATCGCCCCTCCAGCGATAGCGGCAGCTTTCAGGGCTTTGACTGTTGCAGCATCAGTTCCATCGGCAATGAGACAGCCGATCATGCGTCCCTTGATTGTCGGGTTGACCTTCATAAGAATGCTCAAGGCAGGCGAAAGCTTTAGATCGGTTCGAACCTTTGTCGTAGTGGATGCTTTCTCCACAGGTTCTTCGTGACCGAGTCCAGTTGCCACACGTTCAGCAATCTTGGGATCAACATTGGCAAGCTGGCTCAACATACGGGCGCGAATCGCCTTAGTATCCACCTTGCTGAGTCCGAACGTAAA
>CAXTWQ010000170.1:3316-6696 GCA_964248065.1 uncultured Bryobacteraceae bacterium
ATGTGGTTCTGCTCCGTTTCAGTTTGGCTGTAGAAGAACTGACGAGCCTGACTGAAGTGGTCGGCAAAAGAGCTGGGGCGTACGCGCAACTTGTCACCCTCTTCACGGGCAGGGAAGCTCTGATATCCGTGCTTTGGATCTGTTCGCGGGCCACTGCTGGCAAGTGAGTTCGGGGAGTAATTAACCCGGCCCTTGGGCAACGCCATCTGCATGTGTCCATCCCGTTGAAAGTTCATGACCGGACACTTAGAGCGATTAATCGGAATCTCAGCGAAGTTCGGACCGCCGAGGCGCGTCAGTTGCGTATCGAGGTAAGAGAAGAGGCGTCCTTGCAGCAGCGGATCGTTGGTGAAGTCAATACCCGGGACCACATGAGTGGGACAAAAAGCTACCTGCTCGGTCTCGGCAAAGAAATTATCAGGGTTCCGATCCAGAACCATGCGCCCAACAACCTTCAAAGGTAGTTGCTCCTCCGGGATAATTTTGCTTGCATCAAGAACGTCGAATTCAAACTTGTCGGCAAAGGCCTGATCGAACATCTGAACTGCCAATTCCCATTCAGGAAAATCGCCAGCTTCAATGGCGTCGTACAGATCGCGGCGATGGTAGTCCGGGTCAGCGCCATTGATCTTTAACGCCTCATCCCATATCAGCGATTGCATGCCCTGCTTGGGCCGCCAATGGAACTTGACGTAAGTGGACTTTCCCTCCTTGTTAACCAGCCGGAAGGTGTGTATTCCGAAGCCTTCCATCATGCGGAATGAGCGTGGAATGGCCCGGTCGGACATGATCCACATGAGCATGTGCGTACTCTCGGGTGTCAGAGAGGCGTAATCCCAGAACGTGTCATGGGCAGTCTGGGCTTGGGGAATCTCGCGATGGGGCTCGGGCTTGGCTGCGTGGATCAGGTCTGGGAACTTGATTGCATCCTGAATAAAGAAGATCGGAATGTTGTTGCCGACCAGATCCCAATTGCCCTCAGGCGTATAGAATTTGACTGCGAACCCGCGAACATCGCGGGCCGTGTCCGGTGAGCCCTTACTGCCGGCTACTGTCGAAAAGCGCGTGAAGACCGGTGTACGCTCCCCCACTCGATTGAAGATACCTGCCTTCGAAACATCGGCTAGAGAGGAAGTTAATTCGAAGTAGCCATGGGCAGCCGAACCGCGAGCATGCACAACGCGCTCCGGAATGCGCTCATGATCGAAGTGGGTGATCTTTTCGCGAAGGATGAAATCTTCGAGTAGGACTGGACCCCGAGGATTGGCCTTGAGCGAGTTTTCGTCATCGGCGATGGGCAGACCTTGCTGTGTGGTCATTGCAGAGAAATTTCCTCCGGCATTACGGTGCAGTTCGCCGCCGTTCCCAGTGGTGTCCGCAGCAGCCGGCCCATTGTTGGCCGGGCTCACTGCCTCAGGAAGCGGACCTGGAGTAAAAGATGAACCAGCACTCCCCGTTGCCGAATGAGGCGTGCCGGAAGAGCCCAGAGTTTCAGCGATGGTTTCGCCCAGAGCCATAGCTTTCTGGCCATTCATAGGATCATCGAACATTGACATGGTGTGTAGTTGCCTTCTCCATCAGCTTATTTCATGCGTATTTGCGCCACTCTGAAAAATTACATACGGAGAACTCCATGGTCCGTCCGGTGTGCGGATATGTTTAAGAGGTTGGGCATTGAAACACCCGGAAGCATTTACCCTCCGAGCACAAGGCTGCTACCGCGCTACACGAAGGCTCATGTTTAATCCAAGTCATTTCCAGACACGACAGCAAGCAGTGGGACGGAACGCTGAAAATCGGCTTCCACCGTTCCCACAATTCTTCACATCCAGCAACATCCGGGAAACTGTGACCCTAAGTACAATTTTGACGAGTCCGCGAATCGCTTCTGGTAAAGCGAGTTATAAGGATGTGGTGCAAGTGGTCGCAAGGGTCGACCTGCAGCCCGCCTGAAGGTAGCGATCAAGTGTCGCAGCGACAATCCACTTTTCTGCCGACTCCCCGCGAATCAGTGCTTCGACTGCAAGAGCATGCGCGAACAGAAAGTCCTCTGGCGTCTGTCCATGTTGAAAATCAGCGCAGCGTCGGAGAAGTCTTCGCCTGAGGTAAGCTTCCCTCTTCAAGTAGCTTGCGAACTTCCGCACGGCGCGCCTCTTCATGCCGGTAACAATCCGCCGGCCAAATGTTCCCGGATTTTCCGACTGATCTTCAATCTCAAGTTGATGGACCCGCGAAACGGCAGCGGTGGTCGGAGCGGCGCTTTGCGCGGACAAATCCACCGATCCCGAATCCAACATGACAACGGGCAAGCAAGCATCAGATTTTCATACCCGGCAGCTTACATCAGCGCCCGTTTACTGTTCACTCGACTTAAAGGTTGCCAAGATGATCGCCAGGTGCATGGCTTCAGTTGAACATCCGCATGTAGTCACCATCGGGCGCAACGGTAAACACCAGAATCTTTCTTCGGCTGACGTGCTGGCTCGGACATGGATCGAGTTCCACGAATCTCCGATTCATTCCGCGCCAGGCAATCAAACCTGGCGCCTGCGTGAAATTTGCGGTAACTGATCCGGATGGCAACGGTCCGTGCTTCTCTACACGCTGATTAGGTGAGAAAGCTGTACCATCTTGACGAAAGCTGTGCTGACATGATCAACCAAGAGTTGCGTTCCGAGCTGTTGCTCATGAAGTCGGAAGATGAAGAGTTGCACACGGAATTAAGTCATGCTGGTGCCCTCGCGGGCCATTACGTTCCTTGTCTGGAAGAGGTCCACGACAAAAATGCTGCTCGCTTACGCGAGCTTGTTTCAGACCATGGTTGGCCTCATGAAGAGATGGTCGGTTCGGACGGAGCCTATGCCGCTTGGCTAATCGTTCAACACGGCATAGGCAGTCCAAGTCTTCAACGGCAGATTCTTCCGTTGTTACAGAAAGAGGCCTCAAAGAGGCGCGTTCCGGCGTGGCATGCGGCTTATCTGGAGGATCGTATCGCGATGTACGAACAGCGTCTCCAGATATACGGCACTCAGTGGCTGGATGATCCCCGGGATGGACGCATCAGGCCTTGGCCGATAGAAGAGCCGGAGAACGTAAATACTATTCGTGCAAGCGTAGGCTTGGGACCGCTGCACCCGATCCCGGAACCAGAACCTGATCTACCCGTGGAGGAACAACAGTCCAGGAGTGAGAATCAGCAATGGTGGCAGGATTGGCTCGCGAGCCGAGGATGGCACTCCGACACTTCGCCTGGATCCTGATCCGGAGGGCAAGCGTGAGCATTAGGCCCAGGGATTAGTCGTTAGCATTCATATTCGAAGTCAAAGATTTTTAGAACGCGAAGGAAGAAAGTTCGGTCACCCCTTTCCCGTTTCCCCTCC
>CAXTWQ010000171.1:0-946 GCA_964248065.1 uncultured Bryobacteraceae bacterium
GAGCACTTCCTTGGTAAGGAAGAGGTCACCGGTTCAATTCCGGTCAAACTCTCCAGCCTCATCGTCCAACCCGTACTCAAATTGCTTTCGAGCGAGTGTTAGGCGTTCCTGTAACTCCGAAGGCAATTCTGCCTCAATCTCTCTTGTTATAAAACCAACCTCGTCCAGTATCTCGAGATGAACGATATCCTTTGGCCTTAGCGAATTGAGTTTAAGAACTAGCAGATCCCGTAAAGGGGCAACCGGTAGAGTCAGATCGAAGAGCGACATCGGTTGCGGATTGAGCTGCGGGTTGGAGGCGGGGTAGGAGGACTTAGGCTTTTCACCGACGAACAGAATGTGGATTGCTTCGGAAAGATGCTGCCCTTCGCCGATCAGTGCATATCCGCCAATCATGCGCTTAGTCTGATACCCATGCTGAGTTGCGACTTTTTTAATTCGATCAAGGTCAGACCGATGCATCAGGACGTCAACGTCACGGGTGACAAACGATCTGCTTCTCTGTGCCGCAGCAAGAAGATGTGCATTGACTGCGACACCTCCGATAACCTCAAATGGCACTTGTGCCTCTTCAAAGAGCCTCAGCAACTTTTCCAGGTCTTCTGCGACGAAGTACATGCCCTGCTCAAAGATGAGGTTAACGTGGCCACCCTGCGCCGAGTCAAACACAAAGTGCTCAAAGCTTTTCATGATTAAAGGTTTGATATTGGACGCCTAGGCTTTCGCCAACCCGGTTCAAGCTTCTGTCCAGCGTCCATAGAGGGCATCTGGTAAGCAACGCGGAAGCAAGCAGGTGGGCATCGGTCCAGCCGATGCCCGCACCCCAGAGCTTGCGTTTTTCCAGTAAGCTCATGACTTCCCCGTCCGTAGCCGCGGAAGCTGAAGGCATAGCTCGAAAATATTGCAAGATCATTTCTCGCTCTTTCAGATTGCCGCAGGCCAGTTC
>CAXTWQ010000171.1:956-6506 GCA_964248065.1 uncultured Bryobacteraceae bacterium
AAACGGATGTATAAACACCTGAGCGGCTTCCAACAATGCGCTCAGATGCTTGTCTGTCCTTCGGAGGTGCTCAACCCAGACTGAGCTGTCGACCAAAACCACTATTGAGCTACAGCGGCCTTACGGCGAGGTACGTCCATCAGGTCAGGCTCGGTTCCACCCAATGCCGCCAACCTGCGAGCCGACTCCCGGGCGATCAATACCTCCAGTCCAGCTCTGACTAAAGCAGTCTTCTCGTCAATGCCGGTGAGCTCCTTTGCGCGATCAACCAGTGTTGAATCCAAGATCAATGTGGTCCTCATATGCATATCAGTATGCATAAGTCTGTGCTGATTTGCAAGCGTACTCCTTTACGAATTCTTTATTGCAATTTGTGATATAGTAATCACAGATTGCAATATGACAGTGGCCGAGAAGCTTAAGTATCTCCGGGTGGTAGAAGGCAATCTTCGCGGCTTAGAGCGCGAGATGACCCAGAGCGAAGTTGTCACTGCACTCCGCAGTGAGCAGGGGCGCGCCTTAAGCCAGTCCTATCTATCTCAATTGGAAAATGGCGGGCGCAAGCACCTCACCAACACCTCGCGCCTATTGCTATCAAAGTTTTTTGGGGTGCATCCTGGCTATCTGGTGGATGATCCGGAGGGGTTTCAAGTAGAGTTGATCACGCCCTTGCGCGATGGCGAGGACAAGCTGGACCTATGGATGATAGCGGGTGCAGAGCGCTTTCGTCAGGATGGGGCGTTAGCAGAGAGTCTTCTGAAAATAGCTCGGCATGAGGATACCCGGAAATGCATTCTGTTGCTGGCTGCGGTACTTGAGACTCCGGAGTTAGTGGACCGGCTGTGGACAGCGTTGGGCAGAAAGGATGGCACAACAACCGTATGACCTGGACCAACTTGTTCCTTCTTGCGTTCTGGTTCGGTGCTCTTTGGAACATTGCGACGCTTCTGCTGGGCGGGTTGCACGGCGGGCACGGTCACCACGCAAGTCATGTAGCGCATGGCCATAGCGCCGGGGTTGCAAAAGGCGCTGTGTCGCATGCGCATGGCACCGCACACAGTGCAAACAAAATGATTGACGGCTGGATGGGAACACTGCTGAGCCCGAGTGCTGCGGCTTTGTTTCTGACCTGGTTCGGTGCCGTTGGATTCCTGCTGATGCGCCACTCGACTTTTGGCTTGGTTGTGGCACTGGGCATAGCGGTTGGAGTTGGGTTTCTCGGCGCGTGGGTGATAGCTGCCTTTATCCGGTATTTGCAAAAGCATGAGCAGCCGCTAGACCCGGTTGATTACCAAATGGTCGGCTTGTTAGGTAAGGTGAGCAGCCCGATTCGCCGTGATGGAGTAGGCGAGCTGATCTATTTGCGAAACGGGGCGCGTACGCCGCTGCCGGCGCGCAGCGAGGACGGGCTTGCCATTGAGCGAGGGGTCGAGGTGATTGTCACTCGCGTTGCAAAAGGTATTGCGTATGTTCGCACCTGGGATGCGATGACCCAGGAATCCGCAGGCAATATGATGCGGCAATCAGCGCAGGAGGAGAAAGACAATGTCAGGTGAGGTTTTGATTATAGCCGCGGTAGCAGTGGTTTCGCTGCTGGCTATCATGATGGCGGTCGCAACGCTGTTTCGGAAGGCAGGGCCGCACGAAGCGCTGATTGTTTACGGATTGCGCGGCACCAGAATCGTCAAGGGTAAGGGCACGCTGATTGTTCCTATGATTGAGAGCTACCGCCAGCTCTCATTGCAGCTGATGTCGTTTGATGTAGCGCCGCAGCAGGACGTGTATACGCGGCAAGGCGTTGCTGTAACGGTAGAGGCAGTTGCCCAGATCAAAGTAAAGAGTGACCCGGAGTCGATCCAGACAGCGGCGGAACAGTTCCTGACTAAATCCGACCAGGCGCGGGAAGGCCTGATCCGGCTGGTGATGGAAGGCCATTTGCGCGGCATCATCGGGCAGCTTTCGGTGGAGCAGATTGTCAAAGAGCCCGAGATGGTGGGCGATCGCATGCGTGCTACGTGCGCCGAAGATCTAAGCAAGATGGGACTCGAGGTGATCTCGTTCACCATCCGCGAAGTGCGTGATCAAAACGAATACATCACCAACATGGGTCGCCCTGACATTGCACGCATTCGGCGTGATGCCGATGTAGCGGCTGCGGAAGCTGAGCGTGACACGACCATCAAACGTGCTGAAGCGATGCGGGAAGCCGCCATAGCCAGGGCCCGGGCGGATCAGGAGCGCGTGCTGGCCGAGACAATCTCGATGGCGGCGCAGGCTGAAGCAGAACGAGACCTTGAAATCAAGCGGGCACAGTACAGCGAGCTAGTGAAGCGCCAACAGGCGCAGGCCGACAAAGCCTATGAGATTCAGGCCAACATGATGAAGCAGCAGGTGGTGCTGGAGGAAGTCAAAGTTCGCCAGGTTGAGAAAGAGGGCGAAGTTCGGGTTCAGGAAGCGGAGATCCTGCGGCATGAGAAAGAGCTGATTGCCACAGTGCTGAAGAGCGTTGAAGTGGAGCGGCAACGGATTGAGATGTTAGCCGAAGCGTCCCGGCGCAAGATGACCATCGAGGCAGAAGGCTCAGCAGCGGCTACTCGACTACAGGGCGAAGCGGATGCTGAAATCACGTTGAAGAAGGGCAGAGCCGAAGCCGAAGCAATGAACGTGCGAGCCGAGGCTTACCAGGAATGGAACCAGGCAGCGGTGGTCGACAAGCTGATCACAGGATTGCCGGAGATGGTCAGGGCGATGGCTGCGCCGCTTGCCAACATTGACAAGATCACCATTGTTTCGACAGGGGACGGTAACTCAACGGGTATGAGTAAGGTGACCGGCGACATGACCAAGATTGCGGCGCAGATTCCAGTGCTGTTCGAGACGCTGTCAGGCATGAAAATGTCAGATTTGCTCGGCAACATTAAAAGCATCAAACCGAACGGAACAGGCGGACCTACCGACGGTCGCGCGAGTTAGCGAAAGAAGCAACATGCCATTACTGGAGCGAGTCGCGACGCTGATTAAGGCGAATTTGAATGACCTGATTAGCAAGGCGGAAAATCCGGAGAAGCTCTTAGCGCAACTGGTTCTGGACCTCCAGAACCAGTTCATTCAGGTGAAGACGCAGGCCGCCGCCGCTATCGCTGAGCAGCACTCTTTGCGGCAGAAGCACCTCGGCAGCGTAGAGGAACAACGGGACTGGCTGCGGCGCGCGGAACTAGCGTTAAGCAAAGGGGAAGAGCAGTTGGCCAGGCAAGCGCTGGAGCGCTCTCTCAGTTGCGAATCGGCTGCCCGGGGGTTTGCTGAGCAGCGGGATCTGCAGGCACATCAAGTGCGCATTCTGCGCGATGCAATGGATGGCCTGCAGGCCAAGATTGTCGACACAGAGACGAAAGCAGAACTGCTGTTGGCAAGGCGGCGGAGTGCGCGCATTGCAAAAGAGTTAGGGCAGGCTGGTCAGGGCAGGGAAGAGACCGGCACGACCATGAAGCGGATCGCCAAAAAGGTGGCTAGGGAAGAAGCTGAGGCGGTAGGTGCAGCCGCGTTGGATGAGCCAAGTCTCGATGGGCGAATGGAGCAACTCGAGCGAGACGAGCGCGTGGATCGATTATTGGCGGAGTTGAAGGCTCGAAATGGCTCGGTGACACTGGAGGAGCCGTTGTTGCTGACGCCGAAACAACGTCGTCAGGTGTCATAAAGTGCGGCTTGCAGAGAGGAGAGTAACTTGACACGTCCGTTCATCGCGACTACCTGGCAGGAAGGCCGCTGGTTCGTATCACAGTGCTTAGAAATCGATGTAGCGAGTCAGGGCGAAACCGAGGAGGAGGCGCTTGCCAATCTTAAGGAAGCACTTGAACTTCAGTTCGAAGATCCACTGCCAATGAGTAGAGTGGCTTTGCTCGGTTAAGGCGCGCTTGACTGCAAGCTGACAAATGCCGTGGATTAATGATGACCTCGTAACTGCTGCGACTACAGTGATTGTATTGCAGGACTTTCAGGCCAGAGATCTCCTTAATATTCAGTTGCCTGCGAGCGGCAATTGATATTCATCCAGCGAGAAGGCGATTTGTGCCTGAAGAGTGCTTGCAATGTACCCGACATAACACTCCATTTCGCAGATCCGGTAATGTGCAAAACTAGACAGAAATTTGTGCAGCTTGGATCGATCTCGGAGGCTTCGATGATTTTCTGGCGTACTTAGAGGCTGAGTAACCTCCCAGATTGTCGACTAGCTCTAACTATCTAGGAGCAGCAATTGATATTCTGCCGAGATGGTCAAGCCGATGTTCCTTGCCGCGCTGCTCTGTGCAACGGCATTGAGTCAACCCGTGGTGTACACCTTTCAAGATCCTTATTACAGTTTTCGGTTGGAAACCTATAATGGGTTTCTAAGCCCGGATCTTGCTTCCGTAAGTGCTGAGGCATACGGAGTATTCTGCGTCATTCCGTACGGTTACGTATGCGACGGCTACGGATTTGCTCGATACAACAATCAAGTAGTGGCTTACACCACTGAACATTTTCGCTTTGATCCAGGAGAGCCTGCTGGAACTTCTGTTTATCTTTCGAATGTTGATCTCGAGAACATCGGTACCTATCCTCCCGGGTCAAACGGAATTGACTCGATAACCGTCGCATACGCTCCGGAACCGGGATTAGCATGGCTGGTCGGAGTAGGAGCACTCTCTGCAGCGATCCTTTTTCGGAAGCATCGCCAGTTCCGGTGATGATCAAGCCGGTTTGAGGCTCCGGCGGTAGTTCACAGCAAAGTTCATAAATCTAAATGGATGCCGCTTTCTTAAGACTGATTTTCGGCACTGCCTTCGTGATAATCTGAATTCCAGGTACCACGCCGTTGTTGTGCGTATGTACCGCAGTCTACCTCCTTCCTGCAGGGAACCAGACCAACCACATTTTAGAGGGCACCAATGGCGAAAGAGAAATTTGACCGCAGCAAGCCGCACGTCAATATTGGGACGATCGGGCACATCGATCATGGCAAGACGACGTTAACGGCGGCCATCACCAAGACGCTGTCCAAGCACAATCCGAAGAACAAGTTCCGGAGCTTCGACTCAATCGACAACGCGCCGGAAGAGAAGGCACGCGGGATTACAATCGCGGTGGCGCATGTCGAGTATGAGACGGCGAACCGTCACTATGCGCACGTCGATTGCCCGGGTCACGCTGACTACATCAAAAACATGATCACCGGCGCTGCCCAAATGGATGGGGCGATTCTGGTGGTGGCCGCTACTGACGGCCCGATGCCGCAGACGCGCGAGCACATTCTGTTGGCCCGTCAGGTGGGTGTACCGTTCATCGTTGTTGCCTTGAACAAGGTCGACATGGTGGACGATGCCGAGTTGCTTGAGTTGGTCGAACTCGAAGTCCGCGAGCTGCTGTCGAGCTATCAGTTTCCAGGGGATGATATCCCGGTGGTTCGCGTCAGTGCGCTCGGCGCCTTGAACGGCGAAGCGCAGTGGGAGGCAACGGTGGATGAGCTGATGGCGAGGGTGGATGCCTACATTCCGCTCCCCGAGCGCGCCATTG
>CAXTWQ010000172.1:0-6485 GCA_964248065.1 uncultured Bryobacteraceae bacterium
CTTCAGTGAGGATCTTATAGCAAGGCCGCTGCTGGTTGTTGCTTCGAAGATTGACGCCTGCCAGGATGAGTCGCGAATTGAGAGCGTGCGGTTGAAGGCAGCTGAACATAACCTGCCCTTTTACAAAATTTCGAGCGCAACGGGTGAGAACATCGAAGCACTTAAATTTGCCATTAGTGACAGAGTTCTTGCTGCCAAAGAGAACGCTACAATCGCAGTTGGAAGCTAAACTCTGCCGGTGCAGGGCCCGGTCTTCAAAACCGGCGTGCGGCACTAACGTTGTCACGGGTGGGTTCGACTCCCATTAGTTTCCGCCATTCTTCTGGGCGTATTCATGACACTTGAAGTACAGCTTTCCCCGAACGCGGTGCAGTGATCGGTTCGCTCAGGCGTCGAGACACTTACGGATGACCTGGGATGAACGTCGCTTGCTGATGCGACATCCTCGTGTATGCGGCAGCACCGACTGCTATTCAACAGCGCAGCATAGCGCTTTAATACTCTTCTACATCCAGGGTAAAGGCTAACGCCCAAAGCTTGTCGATGAATCGGCAACTAGGAACCAGTCATACACGCCATGCGGAAAAGTTAACCTTCAGGTAAGGGGTTTCAGGCCCGGGCTGCCGGACGGAACGAGGCGATAGTTAACAGCCCAGAGACAAGGCAGCAGAGCGAAAGCATCAGCAATGCCGGAACCATGCTGTGGGTAGTATCGCGGATTTTACCCACCAGATATGGGCTGATATAACCGGCCAGATTGCCCACTGAGTTGATCCATGCGATTCCGGCTGAGGCAGCAGTGCCCGACAAAAGTGTTGTGGGTAAAGCCCAGAAGGTCGAGTAGGAAGAAGCGATGCTCGCTGTTGCTATGGTGAGGGCAAGCAAGCTGAGAGCACCGGAGATATGGGGCATGGCAGAAGCTGCGAATGCTGCCGAACAAACGATGCTGGTAAGTGCGATATGCCAGCGCCGCTCGCCCGTTTTATCAGAGTGAGACCCCACGGCTACCATCGCCACAGCAGCGAGCGCCCACGGGATAGCAGTGAGAAGGCCAATGGTAAACGGGTCTTTGCTCAGCGTGTCTTTGACAATTTGCGGGAGCCAGAAGCTGATGCCATAGTTCACCATCACCATGCCGAAGTAGATTAGGCAGAGCAGCCAAACTTTGGGGCTGAGGAAGGCGTCGGCAAGCGAATGGTGACCGGGAGCTTCCAGGCTTTTTGCGTGTTCCTCTTCGCGCAGCCGTTGCTCTAATAGTTGTTTCTCTTCTTCGTTAAGCCAGCGTGCTTTGCGCGGACCATCTTCAAGGAAATACAGAGTTAGTAAACCGGCAATAACTGACGGGATGGCTTCGACAACAAAGAGCCACTGCCAGCCTCTCAGCTTGCCCGCGCCCGACATCGTTTCAAGAATCCAGCCCGACAGCGGTCCGCCAAGAACGCCAGAGAGAGGCACCGCCGTCATGAATGCAGCAAGCATCTTGGCGCGGTACTGGCGCGGGTACCAAAAGGTCAGATAGAGAATGACTCCGGGGAAAAAGCCCGACTCCACAACGCCCAGAATGAAGCGAACTATGTAAAGAGCGCTCGCACTTCTAACGAACATCTGGCAGCCCGAGACTAGACCCCAGACCACCATGATGGGACCGAGCCAAAGCTTGGCTCCAACTTTCTGCAACGCCATATTGCAAGGAATTTCGAAGAAGAAATAACCGAGGAAAAACATACCGGCGCCCATGCCATACACAGCGTCGGTGATGCGCAGATCCTGCTGCATCTGCAGCTTGGCAAACCCCACGTTAACGCGGTCGATGTAAGCGAAGACGTAGCACAAGAAGAGAAAAGGAATGATGCGCCACGTAACTCTGGCGTAGAGTGCCTTTTCGAAGTCGATGCTGGGAGGAGGATTCTTGATCACGGAGCCGACCTGCTTCGGACATGAGTGTCAACGCGCACACCAGCCTCCATCGATCAGGATGTCGGTACCGGTGATGAAGCCGGCTGCATCGGAGCAAAGATAGGCAGCAAGAGTTCCTATTTCCTCTGGCTTGCCCCATCGGCCCACGGGAAGACTCGCTAGGAACTGTGCATTTGCATCCGGGTTCTGCATGACAGGATGGTTCATTTCGGTTGCGAACGGGCCAGGGCTGATGCCATTCACGGTAATGCCTTCGCCGGCCAATTCCAAAGCTAAGGCGCGCGTCAAACCTAGCAGCGCCGCCTTGCTCGAAGAATAAGCGCTTCGGCCCGGTAAAGAGACGTGGCTCATGATGGAGCTCATGCTCAGGATGCGGCCATAACCGGTGCCGCGCATGTGAGGAACGAACGCCTTGCACATGAGAAAGACGCTGGTCAGATTTGTGTCAAGAACAGAGCGCCATTCGTCGAGTGAGAACTCGATCAGATTCTTGCGTATGTTTGTTCCAGCATTATTCACCAGGATCTGTACTTTACCAAGCTGACTGAATACTTCCGATTCCAGCTTGGTGACAGCCGCTTCGTCCGTCACATCGGCTGCGAAGATGGTAGCTTTTCCTCCAGCAGTCGTGATCTCTTGCTGCACTTCTTCGAGCTTCTCGCGGTTGCGTGAGACCAGTGCGACTGAGGCTCCCTGGGCACTTAGCGCAAGAGCCATCGCTCTTCCTAATCCTTTGCTTGCCCCTGAAATAAGGGCGATTTTGCCTGTCAGGCCCGGTTGCGCGTTGCTCGTGGTCATGTTCAAATCCCGACATCTTACATACCATGCCGCAGCGTTTTGCTTCCTCGATTGAAGCGTGGTGATAGTCTGGCTAACTCGATTTCGAGCTATGACCAACCGGGTAGGTCCAGCCTGCTTCGCGAGGAGAGCTCAGCTTGCGTGCTAAAAACCTCTGTGTTTGTTAGGGCTGCTTACGCTGCCGACCGTTCTGCTCGAGCAGACGCCGGGAACATCAATGGAGAAATCAGAGACTCACCGGGCGGCTTACTCGCGGGAGCGTCGTTAACGCCAAGCCGGGGACCTCCACGGCCGTTGTAGTGACTGTGGCGGCTTATCCTTCGAACCGCTTGATCCGATAGAGCCGGAACTCAGCATCTTGAAACACGAGATCTAAATCCCGGCGGTTCCGTTCCAGAAACGGACGGAGAAAGCGGCGGTCGCTGTCAAAAACATCACTCATGACAATGTAGTTCGCGTGAATCTGCGCTAGATAACGCCAGAGCATGGCGTCGTCGTTCGAAGCTCCCGTTAAATAATAGACGGAAGCGGACCGGTCCGTAAACAGTGCAAAGGCGCGCGGTCGCCAGACGAGGAACACATCCTTCGGAGAGGTGGACGCGCGGACGAACCGGCATAGATCGTTGAAACTCTGGTTCCCGTTCGCCTCCTGGATGGTTCCAAAATTGGTCTTCCGGTAGGTGCCGGCGTAATCGGCTCCCGCCAACAGCAGTAACGCTCCCAAAGCCGCCGCAGGACGCCAACCCTTCCACCGGCGCGTCAGGGTCAACAGCCCCAACAACATGTAATACAGATAAAGAGGCACAACCGGCAGAAGAAAGCGAAACCCTTGATTCTTGGGCCACAACACAATAAAGATCACATAAAACACCAGCGCGAACTCGAGGACCGTCCAGCCTTTCCGAAGGCGGAGGTACGCTCCAACCAAGGCCAGGAAGGTGGTCAGCCCATAAAAGACTTTTGCGTACGACAACGAAGGACCCGGATACCAAAACATGAACATCTCCGTTGAATACCGGAGGCTGTTGTGAACAGTCGCCATAACTGTAGGGCGAAATTCGTCGGCATAACTGCCTTCCCCCGCACCGATCAGGAGCCACTGAACGAAGATCAACGCTACGCATGTAACGCCTGCCAGCAGGGTGAAGCGCGTCAGCTTGCGCCAGCGCAGTAGGTCGTACAAGGCCAATCCGGGTAGCAGCATCAGCCCAACGGTCCGCGTTCCGTAACAGAGATACAGCGCCGCGCCCGTCAGCGCGGCCCAACGCCACCAGGTACGGCCGTTCCTGTGCCCGTACTGCGCAAAGAAAGCGCTTAGGTAAAAAAACAACACGAATGGCCGGTCGGATACAAGATTGTCTTTCGACTCCCAAAGGAACGGATTCATACCCAACAAAACAAGCAGCGCTAGCACATAGGGAAAAGGAAGTTCGCTTCGGAAGAAGGCGTAGACCACCAGCAGCGTCAGTAGAAAGAGCGCTATGCCCTCTACCTTCATGGCAGTCAGATTCATTCCGTAAAGAGAATAAACAGGGGCGAGCAACAACGGGAAGATCGGCGGGTAGGTGCGAGGGCCAACCCCAGGAAAAGCGCGGTTGTAGATATATCCCGTGTCGCCATAAGCATGTCCGGTAGCAATGTTCTCAGCGTGATGAACGTAGAGCGCGAAATCATCGCCCCAGATGTGCCCTGGCCGAATGGTCGCGCAGTAGAACACGCCGATCAGAACGAGCAGCAGACACACCAGGACATACCGACGCCGAGACGTGACTGTCATCTCGGCAGACGAAGTCCCGTTAGCGAGAATGGATGGCTCCCCAAGCCACCTATGAATCGACAAATCCATCATCATACTTATCGACTGTTACAAAAGAAAATACAACGGAAGTAAAGCGAGTATAAGTACTAGAACTACCATAGTTTGTGTGCTGAATCAAAGCCGCTTACCCGTACTTATGTTCGATATCACTCAAATCTTCGGGTCCTAACAGCGCCATTGCGATAGGATCAGCGCTGCACAGCAGGGCGGCCGAACCACTGGAGTGAATCTGGACGCCAAAGGTGCAGTCCAAGCCATTCAGAATAGGGGATAAGGGCTGGGATCGATTGGGGCCCGAGCAGCAGTACCCGACAATAGCGTTGCAGGCAACGCCCAAAAGGTCGAGTACGAAGAGGCAGATGCTTGCGGTCGCAACTGACGCTGTTGAAAACTCTTCGCCAGCGAACCCGCCCAAAGTGACCCCAATGTAAATTTGCGTCTTTTTCTGGCGGGTCTTTATCGATGGATCAGTTTCTTGTTTGCCGGGCATCCGCTTACAGGAACGTCCACTTCGAGCATCCGAACTCGCCAAGTTGACAGAATACTCGAGTCCCGATATTGTCGGGATTCGACTATGGAGGCAAAGAGTAAGACTCCATCGCCCTTATCACCCGCTGCACTTCAGATTTTGGCTGCACTGGCGACTGAGGATCTTCACGGTTATGGAATCATCCAGGCGGTGTCTGCTCAGTCGCACGGCAGGATTCGAATTGGTCCAGGCACCCTGTACGACAACTTAAAACGCCTCATGGAACATGGGTGGGTCCGCGATCTCAAACCTGCCTCTGAGAACGACAAACGCCTCTATCGCTTAACCGCTGGAGGCAAAGCGGCCCTTTCATGCGAGATTAGTCGTCTTGATGATTTGATTCGTCAAACGAGGCGCTACCTAAAGGGAATGGAACCGAGAAGGGTAGAGTGACTGGACCAATCTCACGCAAGTTGTATCGGCAGGTTCTGCTGCTGTACCCCGAACCTTTTCGGCATGAATTTGGAGACGAAATACTGAGCATGTTTGTAGAGTGCAGGATGGCACAAGGCTTTTGGCACGTGCTTGCCGACGTGCTCCTTTCGGCTGCAAAACAACAGATTAACTATCTCTCAACTCCTGCGCCGAAGAGTGCATCTCTTTACTTGGAAATTGCGTGGTCTCCGAACTTAGCCCGGGTTCTGGCGATCGCCGTATTTGGTGTCGTGCTGATTGCGAGCGCGCTTGCGGGACGAGGAAAACCCGATGCTCATGAATCGTGGGCGAGGCCTTGCGGTTGGAGCAGAACTGCCCCGAACCAAATCTACGCGCAGGCTGTTCACTTCAATCAGCAGACGGAGCACCTCATGAATAGGCTCTTGGCGGTCGTCAGTTTGATTCTTTTGACTATATCGACGGCTGCGCAGGAGGTAGCGCCACCTCAGCCCCAAGTCCCCGAGCAAGTCGATCCTTACCTCAAGCCCCAGCGCCTGATCAGTGTCGCGGAAGGGCGCACGATCAATGTCGTCTGCCTTGGGCAAGGCTCGCCGACCGTCGTCATGACGGCTGGGTTGGGAGGCTGGTCGGTGGTGTGGAACCGGATTCAGGGCCCACTGTCACACAGAACGCGCGTTTGCGCCTGGGATCCGGCCGGACTCGGTTTCAGCAGCCCGAGCCCCGAACCGCAGGACGCAGTTCACGAAACCGAAGATCTCGGGCAGGCATTTAAGGGAGCGCATCTCGATGGTCCTTATGTGATGGTTGCGCACTCCGCCGGGGCGTACGTCGCTCTACGGTTCGCCGACCAGCACCCAAGGGCCGTGGTCGGAATGGTCTTGGTTGACCCCGCGATCCCCGACGGAGATGCGGTCAGGAAGCGCGTCGCGCCGAAGTTCGCGGCTTTCGGCAACGCGGGGCCGAGCGCGGATCTGACACGACTGCGTCAGTGCGCCGCTGAGATTAGGAACGGCACCGTGAAACGCG
>CAXTWQ010000173.1:0-6435 GCA_964248065.1 uncultured Bryobacteraceae bacterium
GCCCAATATCCTCAGACAATCGACAGACACCTGCGCCACCTGCATATCGGTTGTGAAGAGTGCCGTTATCTGGCGAGGCATGCCGATCATAAGCACTGAGATCGCTCCCAGATAAATCATGTTGTAGAGGCCAGTTACGTAGACCGCGCGTTCGGCACGCTCAGGCTTGCCTGCTCCCAGGTTTTGCCCCACCATGGTAGCGGCCGCCCCGCTCAGTCCCCAGGCGGGCAGGACGACGAACATCACAATGCGAATGCCGATGGTATACCCTGCCACGGCAAAGCTGCCAAACTCGCTGATGATGCGCACCAGCACGATCCAACTAGTCTGGGAAATGCCGAATTGAAGAATACCGGTCGTGGACACTCGTGCCAAGGTTCCGATAACCTTGGGCACAATGTGCAGGCTGTTGCGGCGAATGACTACTCGGCTGCTCCCATTTGTGAGGAGCCACCATTGATAGAGCACGCCGCAGGAGCGACCGATCAATGTGGAGACTGCAGCGCCGGTGACACCCAATGCCGGAAAGGGCCCGAGGCCAAAAATGAGGCAAGGATCTAGTGCCAGGTTAATCAAGTTGGAGACAACCAGTACGCGCATGGCAATAGCTGGGTCACCGGCGCCGCGAAAGATCGCATTGTTAAGGAACAGAAGCATGATCGCAAGATTGCCACCGAGACCGATCGCCGTGTAGCGTTGGCCGGTTGCGATCAGGGAAGGTGAGGCGCCCATGGCTCGGAGCAAGTCTGCGCTGTGCAGGGCGGCAGGAAGACCGATGGCGAGTGCGATCGCAATGCCCAGCCACACAGACTGCACCGCCGCAACCGATGCGCCTTCCCCATCTTTCTCTCCAATGCGACGGGCCACCATGGCCGTGGTGGACAGGCTCAATCCTAGTGCAACAGCGAAGATGAGTGACAGCATTGACTCTGTCAGCCCTACGGTCGCAATCGCATTTTCGCCAAGCCGTGTGACCCAGAAAACATCAACGATGCCGAAGAGCGACTCCATAGCCATCTCAAGCACCATGGGCGTGGCGAGAAGAAGCACCGCCCGACCGATTGAGCCGGTAGTGAAATCCCGATGCGTGCCGCGGATGGCATCCAACAGCCAACCAAATGGCGAAGCAGGACGAGTGGGAGAAACCGGAGACGCCATGGACGTACCTAGGCTACCTTGTGTGGCTGTGCCAACGTGAAAAAGCCTCGCGCTCCGCAAGTGATCTTCAATTGCCGCCAACTGTTTGCGACGGCTGAAAAGACACGGGGACCTTCGTCGGAACCATCTCCCGCAATGCTCGCAATTAGTTCACATGATCAACGATTGGGTTCGGTTGTCGCTCTTAAGTCAAGGACTTCTGTTCGTCTATTACCAGGTGATCGAGTGGGTGAACTTATTTCCATGGAACGACATCAGGCACGGAAATGGTCAATCTTCGCTCGATCTCATGGTAGCCGCAATCCTGGCGGCATTATTACTCGCAAGTTGGCGCAGATACCGTTGGGTGATGGCCATCGGAGTTGGACTGTTCGGCCTTTGGACCTGGTTGCAGATCGATAGCTGGTGGGTGCCTTACTTCCGAGGTGCCTCGCCGGGGCTGGAAAGCCGCATACGCCCGATATTTCGGAGCAACGGTCAAAGTGCTTCCCTCAGACACTTTGCACCTCTCTCCCGACGCGTGCCACATTGTTCTTCAAGTCTTACTTTTAACGGCGCTCGTCAGCACTTGCATTTCTACGTTTCTGATGTTCTCAAGCACAAGCTTCCGGGTTGTGAAACCGTAGAATCAGCGAAAATGGCGATCAACCCGCATTTCAAACTCGCACGATTTTTCATCAGAGTTGAATGTTAAGGAACCTCGGGCGGATCTAATTGCCGAGAGCGTTTACTCCGTGTGGCCATCGCCATACCTATTGCCATGATGGCCAATGACACCGGAGGAACAAGGACGAAAGAAGAAGCGGGCTGGGCGCGTTGTGGCCCAAATGCAACGTCTCCGTAGATGGCTAAAGAGCCCAAGCTAATTAGGACGGTCACGATACAAAGAGTTGCTCGAGTACGCGCTTGCCAGGGCTTCGCAATCACATGGGCGATCACCAGGGCCGCAAATGGAGAGAGCACCCAAACGGTGAAGAGCGCGACCAGAAGTTGGGATTGGTTGCGGTGGCCGACCCGGAGCATAAACCAAAGGGAACCTGCACCGCCCGTTATTGCGAAGAATAATTCCGCTGCACGCAGCAGGCGAAGAGAACCGATTTTAGTCGTCATAAGCTTTCGCTTGGTGAGTTAGCTTAGGATGACACAATTGGCCTTATTACACCAAGTACTTTACATTGCAAAGCGGTTGCGATACAGTTGCCCTCATGAGAGTGATGTCGTCTGCGAGCACACAGGAAAGGCCCATACCTGGAAAGCCTGCTCCGATGGAGATTCATGCCGCCGAGCAGTTGCGTTTCATCCGAGACACGATGGAGCGAGCTGCCGTCTTTACGGCTGTGCCGGGGCGGGCAGGAGTGGCAATCGGGTTAACAGCAATCGCGGCTGCGGGCATAGCCCAGGACGGTACGGCTGAGCGGCAATTTTGGATCTGGATCGCCGAGGCGTTTTTGGCAGTGCTGATTGGTGTTGCGGGGGTATGCTCCAAGGCAAAAGCGATGGGGATTCCACTAACGTCGAGGCCGGGGAAGCGGGCGCTGGTCAGCTTTGTAACACCACTGTTCGCCAGCGCCGTATTGACGCTGCGATTGTATGGGCAGCATCAGTTTGAACTATTAGCCGGAATGTGGCTGCTGCTGTATGGAGCGGCCGTGATTGCGGCGGGCGCACACTCAGTGCGAGTGGTTCCAGTGATGGGATGTTGCTTTGCTGGACTCGGGTCAATTGCGCTGCTCACCGGCATGGGCGAAGCAAACGTCTGGATGGCGCTGGGCTTTGGAGGCTTGCATATTGTTTTCGGGTTGGTGATTGCGAGCAGATATGGCGGGTAAAGCGGCAGCTGCGAAAAAGGAGGGAGCAGGCAAGAACGACAAGAGCGTCGCAGCCGGGCCCCACCCGCACAAGCTGGCCGACTTGCACCTGCCGCAAGTAGATCAGTTAATCCATGAGCGGCTGCGACTTGGGATCGTGAGCGCGCTTGCTGTAACAGAATGCCTCAGCTTCAAGGAATTGAAAGAGTCCCTGCAAACTACCGACGGCAATCTGAGCGTGCATGCGCGAAAGCTGGAAGAAGCTGGGTATATCACTTGCACAAAGTCATTTGAAGGTCGCACGCCCCGAACAGAGTATCGGCTTGCACTAACCGGAAGAAAGATGCTCGAAAAGTACTTAGATCATATGGAAGCGCTGATTCAAGCGATGCGAGGACGATGAAGTTGAGAGACAAGCATTTACATGTAGCCGTTATTATGGACGGCAACGGACGCTGAGCGGAACGGCGAGGACTGCCTCGAGTAGCCGGGCATCTGGAGGGCGAGCAGACGCTCCGCAATATTGTCAAGACAGCGCCCGAGTGCGGAATCGGCGTCCTAACCGTCTATGCGTTCTCTTCCGACAATTGGAAGAGACCACCGGCTGAAGTAAGTGGGCTGATGCAGTTACTGGAAATTCATCTGGCCAACTCGGTGCAGTCCTGCCGTGACGATGATGTTCGATTGAGTGTCATCGGGCGGCGAGATCGGATTCCCGCGAGTTGTCTGGAAGCCGTCCAGCAAGCCGAGGAGCAGACACGCTTGGGATCGCGTTTGCACTTGCGCATTGCAGTGGATTACTCGAGCCGCGACGCGCTTCTTTCAGCTTGGTCAAAGATGTCAACGGCAGATCGCGCCGGCGTCAGCAGCTGCCTTGGTAGCCCGGATGTCGATCTGCTGATCCGGACCGGTGGAGAGCAGCGGTTGAGCGATTTCCTGCTTTGGGAGTGCGCTTATGCAGAATTGTTCTTTACGCCGTGTCTTTGGCCAGACTTTGGACCGGAAGAACTCAGAGACATCATGCGAAGATTTCGCAATCGCGATCGCCGATATGGAGGCTTACCGCGACAGACGCCGGTAGCCGTCACTATCTCCAGCTAACAGAGTCGCCAGGTAGCAAGGGAAGACGCAATGATGCTGCATCAATTTCCTTTATTCGCACAGGAACAAGTCGGCCTTCAAACAGACGTTTAAGCTCAACGTGCTTCGGACGGTCGCCGGTCAGGCTGCTCAGAAAGCTGCCCCAGTTCAGCACCTCGCTTCTCCCATTCACGTCCACTTTCATCTCTACCGATACCGAGCAAGCTTCGGGAAAGGCTGCGCAGTGAGTGGAACCGGTGCCGCACACCGTTTCCGGATTCTGAAGCTGAGCAGAAAGCTGCTCCATCTCCTGCTTCGAATCTGCACTGAGAAGGACTGACCCGTGTGTCCTATCAGCGGAGTTGAAGACAATTTCAAAGTAGAGCCGGTAGTAGCGCCCGTGCTGGACAGGCGGCGCGATCAGCTGCTGAACGGGTAGATCTGCAACAGGGCGATTGAGCATAGGCTGCACGGATATCATCTGCAGTCCTTGCGGCAGTATCTCGTAGTGCGCCGTCTCGGTTCCCAGAAAGCCTTTCACCAATTTTCGAGATGAGCCTTTTTCGTAGTATGCATTCTCAATTCGCAATTCCATCAGAGGACGCAAATCAATAAAGCTGTCAGCTGGTTTGAACCCGTTATAGTCTCGCAGTATATCTGGAAATGAGGTTTGATAAGCGTTGGGAAAACGTAAGGAGTAAGCTGGGCTGTCAGGGACAACTTGAAACGTCCTGGTCCGGTGCAAGGCGCATGACATCATGCACACTTGCAGAATAATTACAAAGCAGCATCGCAGTGTCACCAGAGAGTACCTGACCCGGTCATTATAGATTCGGAGATAAACTCCGGAAGGTGAACTTTTTGATTCGACGCTGCGAACAGAGTGACTTCCAACAAATCTGGGACATTATCAACGACGGAGCGCAGTCCTACAAGGGCTTTATTCCGGCTGATTGCCTGGAAGAGCCGTATATGTCGAAGGGGAAACTGCAGCACGAGATCGAGCAAGGTGTCGAGTTCTGGGCGTATGAGGAAAGCGGGACGCTGCTGGCCGTGATGGGTCGCCAAAACGTTGAGGACGTTGCTCTCATTCGGCATGCGTATGTGCGAAGCCGCAGTCAAAAGCAGGGCCTGGGAGGGTACCTGCTTTCTCACTTACGCACTGTGGCAAGCAGTCCCATGTTAGTTGGGACCTGGACTGATGCTACTTGGGCGATCAAGTTTTACGAGAAACACGGCTTTAAGCCAGTAAGCCAAGAAGAAAAGATTCGACTCCTCCGTAAGTACTGGACAGTTCCCGACCGCCAGATAGAGACGTCGAGCGTTTTGGCAGATCAGCAGTGGCGCAGACTCAGGGCTGCGCCAGCTTATGGGTGAGGATCAACCTTCATCTTGGAACCAGTGCTCCACTCGGTAAACGGCTTCATCGCTGTAACATTGTTGTCGCGCTCCCGCCAGCTACCGCGTAAGTAATCGCGATTCATAGCCGCAATGACTTCCAGCGGAATCTGTTTGGGACAGACACCTGTACACTCGCCGATATTGGTGCAACCTCCGAAGCCTTCTTCATTCATCTGCACAACCATGCGTAAGGCTCGAAGGTCACGCTCGGGCTTGCCTTGCGGAAGGATGCCGAGATGAGTAATCTTAGATCCGGTGAACAGGGCAGCTGAGGCATTCGGGCACGCAGCGACACAGGCACCACAAGCAATGCAGGATGCGGCATCCATCGCCCGGTCTGCAGATTCCTTGGCGACCGGGATCGCGTTGCCGTCAGGCGCACTGCCGGTAGAAACTGAGATGTAGCCGCCAGAGGCAATGATGCGGTCGAGAGATCGACGATCAACAATCAAATCTTTAATGACAGGAAATGGATATGCTCGCCAAGGCTCAAGAATCAACTCCTGTCCATCTTTGAAATGACGCATCGTCAATTGACAGACCGTAGTCGCTGGTAGTGGACCGTGGGCAATACCGTTAATCATGAACCCGCATGAACCACAGATGCCCTCACGGCAATCGTGCTCGAATGCGATTGGATCTTCCCCTCGCTCTATCAGCGTTTCATTCAGTACGTCAATGCATTCCAGCATCGACATGTCCGGGTTGGCATTCTCAACAAGGTAGGTGACGAACTTGCCTTTGAATTTTCGGCCCTCCTGACGCCAGACCTTCAGCTTGATTTTCATTTATTTGTAACTCCTCTGGCTCGGATGCACGTAGTCGAATGTAAGCGGCTCCTTAATGAGCTCCTCGCGATTACCAGGGCCACGGTAATCCCAAGCGGCAACGTACGAATAGTGCTCGTCATCGCGCTGTGCCTCTCCATCGGCAGTTTGAAACTCTTCGCGGAAATGGCCGCCGCAAGACTCATTTCGTTCCAGCGCAT
>CAXTWQ010000174.1:0-6182 GCA_964248065.1 uncultured Bryobacteraceae bacterium
CGATGAGCGGCACCGATTCCGGTATGTCCAAGACCAAGAAGACCAAGAAGAGCAAGAAGAGCAAGGGCACCGATGGCAGCACCATGTCCGGTTCCACCACCTCGACCAGCACCTCCAAGTAGTTGCCTGGCTCTTTAAGAGCCTTAATGACAAATCGGTTAGAAGCCGAGTATGTCTTCGTCGCAACCCGTTTTTTTTTGGAGCTGTACTAAATAGATATTGAGTGTCAGCCGAATTAGCCGAAGAATGAATCAGGCATCCGGAAGGTTCATGCTCCGCTTGTTGCGCTGTGGCGGCTCGGGCGGAGTTTGAACGCGCCTGAGCTGCAGAATTAAGCTCATCACTTGCATCTCAATCTGATCTCGAACAGCGAGGTAAACAGATTCTTCCTTACCGATCGGGTCTTCCACCTTCCAGTCGCGAATCTCAACCGGTCCACGGGAAGGCAGCTTGCGGCCAGACATATTAATAATGAGATCGAAGCTGGCCGGATCGACCGAGGCTAAATCCTTTGGATACTGGTGGTTGATGTTGATGTTCTTCTCTTCCATCACCTGTTTAGTAAGCGGCTGAACAATAGAGGCGGGAGATAAACCGGCGCTCACCGGCTGCAAAACATCGCTTCCGTACCGGGCAGCAAAGCCTTCTGCCATCTGGCTTCGGCAAGAGTTCCCGATGCAGAGAAATAGAACGCGCTTCAACTCGGTCATGTTTGCGGGCCTTGCGCTGCTTCCTGGACCATTTTGACAAAGTGCTGGTGTACAGAACTGCCCCGGCTCAGCTCAGGATGGAAAGTTGAAGCAAGATGCCTACCACTCTGCACTAGCACCGGAGTTTCCCCGGAAGTAGCCAGTACAGAAACCGTTGGACCAGTTCGACGAATGATGGGCGCACGAATGAAAACTGCCTCTGCCATCTTGCCGTTAATCTCAATTTGAGCAATGTGACTGTCTAGCTGACGGCCATAGCCGTTTCGCTCGACTGTCATGTCCAGCAGGCCAAGGGAGGGCTGAGCGGGATGGAGCACTTCATCGGCCAGCAAAATGGCACCTGCACAAGTACCAAAGATCGGTTTTTGCTGGCCGAAGTCACGGATGCGATCGAAAAGATGCTCTACGCCGAGCAGCCGCAACATGGTCGTGCTTTCCCCGCCCGGAATGATCAAGCCATCCAGGGTGTCTAGTTGAGCGGCGGTACGAACCTCAACAGCTTGTGCGCCAGCCTGCTCCAAGGCATCGCGGTGAGCGCTGAAGTCGCCCTGAAGAGCAAGCACTCCAATGACAGGACCCTCGTTTTCTTTTACCAGCCGCGCACCTGCATAAGTTCAGATTCCTGCATTTTGGCAATGTCGAGGCCGGGCATGGCTTCTCCGAGCTCTTCGCTGGCTTCGAGCAGCTTCTCTGGATCCTGATAGTAAGTTGCCGCTTTGACAATGGCTTTGGCGCGCGCTTCCGGGTCCGATGATTTGAAGATACCGGAGCCAACGAAAACTGCTTCAGCGCCAAGCTGCATAACTAGTGCGGCATCGGCCGGGGTCGCGATACCACCTGCGGAGAAGTTAGGAACGGGGAGCTTGCCGGTTTGGGCCACATACTGGACTAGTTCCAGCGGTGCCTGCAAGTTTTTCGCCTCCCGGAACAGCTCTTCCTTACTAAGAACCGTCAACTGCTTCATCTCTTTAACGATAGTCCGAATATGACGGACGGCTTCGACAATGTTTCCCGAGCCCGCTTCGCCCTTTGTCCGAATCATGGCTGCGCCTTCCGCGATACGGCGAAGGGCCTCGCCGAGATTGCGGGCGCCGCAAACGAAAGGAATTTTGAAGTCGTGCTTATCGACATGATGCTCCTCGTCGGCCGGAGTCAGCACTTCGCTCTCGTCGATGTAGTCAACCCCAAGCGCCTCTAATATGCGGGCCTCGGTGAAGTGCCCGATCCGGACTTTTGCCATAACCGGAATCGAAACGGATGCCATAATGTCGCGGATAATTCGAATCTGCGACATGCGGGCGACGCCTCCTTCCTTACGTATATCGGAGGGAACGCGTTCGAGCGCCATGACAGCACAGGCACCGGCGCGCTCGGCAGTCACTGCCTGTTCCGCGTTGACAACGTCCATAATGACGCCGCCTTTCAGCATTTCGGCAAGCCCGGTTTTCAGCCGGAACTGATCGCTTCCAAAGGTCATCGTGTAATCTCCTTCATTCAAATTGGGTTAGGACTATACCAGTGCCGCCGCTGGTTCGGCATATTTTCGAGCTTCGTGAGAGGCCAGTTCGCCACCGATGGCCTCGCCTATCAGACGAAGGCCGGTTTCAATACGCTCCGGCGGGAGACCGCCGAAGCAGAGACGGAATGCGCGGTTGTGGTTGGTTCCGGTTGAGAACGTCTGCCCTGGCAGAAAATCAACGCCCGAACGGCGGCAGCGCTCAAGAACAGCCTCAGCGCGCAGAGGAGCAGGCAATTCAATCCATAGGCTCATGCCGCCTTCGGGCCGGGTGAAGGTAGCTCGAGCAGGAAGGTAACGCGCACAGGCTTCAAATGCAATTTTCAGTCGTTCAGCACCGTCCCGGCAAGTTTGTTCCAAGTGACGCGCCAGCTCGCCGGACTGGGCGAACCGTAGGAGAACCGCCTGCGAGAGCTGATCGGAGTGCAGGTCGGCTGTTTGTTTCTCTTCGGCTAAGCGAGAGACTACTTCCCGTGGCGCAACCACCCAGCCTACTCGCAGGCCGGGGAAGGCAACCTTGGAATAACTGCGCAGCAGAATGACGTTGCCGGTCTCGTCCAATTGCTTAAGGCTGGGCAAAGCGTTCCCGGTATAGCGAAGCTGACTGTAAATGTCGTTTTCGACGAGAACGAGCCTATAGCTCTCAGCTAATTTCAGCAGGCGTTTGCGCGAAGCCAAGGGAACGGTTGCACCAGTCGGATTCTGAAAGCTGGGTGTCACAACCAAGAGCCGAGGCCGGTGGCGGACGAGTGTCTCTTCCAGCGCGGTCAAATCCAGCCCTTGCGCAGTGACGGAGATCGGCCAAATCGGCAGATCTTGGCGAGCAAAAACGCGCAAAAGTCCATGGTAGGAAGGGTCTTCCAGCGCAACGCCGCCCGGCACTCCGGCAAACAGACGTGCGACTAAGTCCAATGCTTGCTGGCACCCATTGGTAATCATCACGTCATCAGTTGGACGAGCCACGCCATCGGCTGTTGCTTCCTCAAGCAGGAAACGGCGCAGCGGGCCGTACCCATAGGAGGAGCCGAGTTGCAGAATTTCAGACGCTCCGGAACCTTCGAGCACCTGCCGGGCGTTCTCGCGAACAGCAGCGACGGGAAAAGATTGGTCGTTTGGGCGCGAGCTGCCAAAGTTTATGCGAATCGAACCCAATGCCGGTTGCGCTTCCGCTGGTTGGGAAGGTGGAAGGATGGCGCTCCAATCGAGCACCGGAGTGGCGGATGTTGGCTTCAATTGCCTGACCGCAAAGCTTCCGCGGCCTACATGGCCTTCCAGGAGCCCTGATTCCTCCAGCAGAGTGTAAGCAGCAGATACAGTAGCGCGATTGAGTTTTAACTGACCAGCCAATTCCCGGGTGGCTGGTAGCCGTCCATCCGAGCCAAGCTCACCATTTTGAATGCGGACAGTAAGCCAATCGGCTATTTGGCGATACAGAGGTGTGCCGGAGCGTTCATCCAACCGTAGCGTCGAGACGTCCATTAACGCTTACGACTATACCAAATTGGCATAGCTAACCTGGGGGGATAGTGTCCTAAAGGTCTTATGGGTGCACGCAAGGTGCACCACGGAAGGCACCGAGGTGCAGGTTCTCCCTAATACCGAGACTCTTGGGGAAGAACTTGCCCATTCTTGCTCCGGATGGAAGTGGGTCTCAGGTGCGGCTCAGAGTTAGCAAGTCCCCGCGGCAGAGGTCGAAAACCTCGAGTATCTGACCCGTTTGCCGTTATCAGCGCCCCGGCAAGCATCAGAGTTAGTTCTACTACGAAACGCGGTCAGGAGCGAACTGGAACGCTTGAGTTCTGCGCATTACGTTCTAGAGTAGCTATCCGCAGCAATTCTGACGTTGTCGCAGGCACTCGCGGCTAAAGGTGCAAACGAGAGAAGCCACTTGGCTCGTGCCCAGAATATGAAGAATGTGCTACCCGCAAATCGGTAAGGCGGTTGATCGCTCTGTTCAAAGAAACAGTGATTTCTGATCTCGATGTGGGTTTCACAACTACGCATCGCGGCCATGAACCACATCGATTTGTAGTTTCGGATTTGTAACGGGAACGGCGGTGGTTGGCAGCCCCAGTTCTTTGCGGACGATGTTACAGCCTTGCGCGATGGAGCTTGCTTTGTAAAAGGCAATGTCGCGATTGCAACCCTGCCGGCCAAAGCCGCAGTCGCTGGAAACGATTAACTTCTCGACGGGAATATACTTCAGAGCCTTCCGGATTTCGCCCGCTACCTCCTCCGGCCGATCGGCTTGCAAGGTTCGATGGCTTACCGCACCCATGCAAATTTTCTTCTTGAGATCGTTCTTGAACGGCGCGAACAATTCCAGATCTTTTTGATTGCGGTCCTTCATCTCCAACGTCCAGACATCGCCGCGGCAGCGTTCTAGGTAGATCTCGATGGAGTTGGCGTAACTGGTATCTTCCATCACGCGCTGCATGTTCGGATTGCCCCAGCAGGTGTGAATCCAGAGTTCTACCTGGTCCAACCCCTGCACCTCGCGGTTGAAGGCTTCGATCATGAACTGCACTTCCTCGTGATCTTTGCCGTAGGTGTTCGCCATAAAGTGAAATGTCGGCTCTTCGATCTGAATGACTCGGCACCCAGCTGCCTGCAAGGCCAGTAACTCCTTGTTCATGGCCTCGGCCATATCCCAAATCACCTGGCGCTTATCGGTGTACTTGTCTGTATGGATGTCAAGAAACAGCGCCATCACTTGCGAGCAGCAAGTACCAAACTTTACCGGCTTTTGCGTTTTGCTCTGGGCCATGCGCCAGATCTTGGCGTAGTCGAGCGGACGGTGCTCAATCTTGTCGACCACATGCGGCCAGCGCCATCCGGTATAGATTTCGTTCAGCAAGGTTCCGGGCGGATAGTGAAGCCAAGGCGCAGTGCTCGAGTCGGGCTGCAGTTCATCGCCGCGAAAGCCCGCCCAGCGCTGAATCGGGTAGTGATGCCAAGATCGGCCGGCCAGATCTTCGTCCAGGTGAAAATCGCCAGAGGTAAGGATATCGAGCCCGGCCCGTTCCTGATCGCTGATGACGACCGCGAGTGCATCCTGAAACTTTTCGCGAAAGCGCAGATCGAGCATGCAGGTATCAAGCGGCCGTCCCCACATACTTTCGTCAAACCAACGAGGTCGCGGGAACGATCCGGTGGTGGTGCTGGGCAGGAGTAGATCAGCGGTGGCGGTGTACATGGCGTGAGTTCGATGCTTATTGTACTTGGGACAAATTGGGACTTAATCGATCGCAGAGGCAAGAGACGGTCGCATATCTTATGGCAGTTGATCGTCGAAGTGTCAGATTCAACCCTCAATTTTGACCTGACAGTGAAGGCCGCTTTGTACGCACGACCGGCGATGATCGAATACTGGGTGATTGACATTCTCGGTAATCGGCTGATTGTGCACCGCGAACCGAGCGAGGGCGTCTACGCGAGCATTATCGCCTACGGCTTAGAAGATGAGCTGACACCATTGGCCGCACCTGACGCCCGCTTCTGTCTGGCGAGGCTGTAAGTCTGCTTGACTGACGACTCTCTTGACGAGCCTCTGTGTCCATTCAATTCTTTCTGAAGTGAATGCCGCCAGCTCTCTGGGTAAAGAGAGTCATTGCGGGCACGTGCTTGTTGCTGTCAAGAGCGAAAACGACCGTTCCGATGTCTCCCGCCTGGAACTCGTCAGGGGTGATTGGAATCAGCTTCAACGGATTTCGCTGCCCTTAGTAAGCATGAGCGCTCCGTCAACCAGCGCTAGCCGGTATGTCGCTTCCAGCTCATCGCTAAAGTAATCCCCAGCAAGTCTTCTCAGCGCATCTTCGCGCAGATGAACGTCGGACACTTTGCTGCCTGAGAAGTATGTTTCACCTTGCAAAGTAAGAGTGGCAGCCACCGTACCGTTCCTGCTTGTGAACGTAATGGGATTCCCGACGAGATCTGAAAACTGGTTTGCGCTTACG
>CAXTWQ010000175.1:0-5984 GCA_964248065.1 uncultured Bryobacteraceae bacterium
AGCCGATGGCAGGGCGAGCAGCCTGGCTGAACGCTGTGTTCATCATCAGGTTTGCCGGTTAATGATTGGGAATATGGGTATAGACCGAACGGATCCAGCTGATGTGATCGGCCACTTCGCCGAGATTTGGAAACAATTCACTGATCTCAATACCTGACTGGCCGTACTTTTTCCACTCGAAGGGTGAAGGCATCAGAGTACCGGTCTTGCGCTCAGTAGATATATGTCCGCCTGGCAAAGGCTGGCCGGCATACTTCTCAAGCCCAGGTTTGTGGTCGAAGCTGTCGATAGAGGAACAGCCGCCGTTCATGAACAGGAAGATGACTCGTTTAATCTTTTGCGGATAGTCGAGCTTATAGGGAACGCTAAGGTTTCCATCAGCGCCGGCAGTAACGCCTGCCTCGGCGAGTGACTCGCCAAGTAGCCCGGCAAAGGCCATCATGCCAAAGCCATTGCCCATTCGGCAGAGAGCTTCGCGACGAGAGAGTGGGGCTGTTCTTCGATTGCAAGACATGTGTGTAAGTTCCGGTTGTACAACTAGTTACTTATAGAGTTAGTCAATGTAGATGAATTCACTAGAGCTGAGAAGCACTTTTGCGTAGCGGCCCAAAGCCGTCGGCTTGTACTTTACGTCCTTCGGTGAATTAGGAACATGGCCCGGACGCTCGGCTGAGTTCTTCACTCCGGCCATCATGCCCTCTCCCATTTCTTCGTCGGTTGCCGGCCCGCCTGCCGCTGGAATCACCTTGTCGGCGCCTCCTGGTTGACCGTCGGTCTCTGGCCCATTCATTGTCACGTTCTTCACCGAACCAGGCTTGTCTTTCTTGTCTGCAGTTTTGGCGCTCAACGCAGCACGAGAAGCTTTCTCAGCTTCGGCCGCAGTTGCTGCTTTCTGCTCCAGGTACTCCTGCATCGGTTCTGACTGAATGTAGTGCAACCCTAGTTCGACTTCCTTTTCTGAAGGGTCGCGGCCGTAAACAAGTTGGTACAGCTTGCGGATCTTTGCCGGCGTGTCGCCAGCGTCCTCAACGTTCTTAACCAAAAGTTCGGATTCGGCCTGAATGAAATCGCTATTCATCAGGAAGAGCCGTTGAAGCGGTACAGTGGTGCTGAATCGTTTCTCAGCACTTATATTTGGCGGCGGAAAGTCAAAGAGCTGTAAATACTCATCCAGTCGATAACGACTAACTCGTCCGTAGATAGTGCGGCGCGTGTAAGCCGGAGTCAAATCTTTGGAAGGCCCACCGACGGAATCGTCGAGATTGCCTGCAACCATCAGGACAGAGTCGCGAAGCTGTTCGGCTGTCATACGCTTCTTATTGGCGCGCCAGTAGAGACGATTGCCGGAATCCACCGCGAAATCCTTTTGATCGAGGGTCGTACTGAGTTGATAAACGTTACTCAGCATGATTTCGCGAGTGAGCTTCTTAATCGACATTCCATCGGATTGGAACCGCGTTGCTAAATATTCCAGAAGGTCGGCGTTCGTAGGACGTTCACCTGTCACTCCGAAGTTACTTGGCGTATCCACCAGGCCAGTACCGAAATGTTCTTTCCAGATCCGGTTCACGATGACCCGCATCGCTAGCGGCTGCCTCACAATGTCGTCGGCAAGTTCAAGCCGGCCGCTTCCTTGTTTGAACGGTGCCGGATTCTCGCCCGAGAGCACACTTAAAAAGTGCCGGGGTGACACATCGCCAAGGTTGTAAGGATTGCCACGCAGACTGACCTGAAGATCAATTGGCTTGACTGCTTCTTCCACGCCGTGCAGATAAGGGTAAGAGACGTCAGTCTTCTTCTTCAATTCGGTGATATTCGCGTTCAGAGCATCAATGTAATCGCGCTTTTCACTCCCCAGCCGACGCTGAAGCGACCAGCCGCGGAACGCCAGAAGGCCAGGCTTAGAATGAACACCGATCTGCACAGCTTCGTCATCATTGGTCAGTTCATGTTGGAAGACATCGGTCCAAAGATTGGTGTCATCCAATGGCAACGTCTTCAACTGCAAACCGCAGCCAGGACAAAAATCATCGTTGGTTACAAACTCATTCGGCTTATTGGCGCGCTTGGGCTTAGTTGTGCCAGTGAATGACTTGGCAGCGATGATCTCGTTCTCTTCACGGTTCTCAAGCTTGGCAAACATCACCGAAACCAGCTTCTGTTGGAAAGCTTCGGCAAGATTCTTGGCTTCGGCAGGTGTGCCGCCACGTGCAATCATCGCCTGCCAATCTTTCAGGTATGGGTAAAACTTGGGAGGCTTTGCAAGGAATTTAACCCAGCGGTCGAGAAGTTCGTAATCAAGCTTCTCCTCCTCTACTACGGTCGGCATCTCGTCTTTTGGCTTGCCTGTGATGCGCCAAGCTGCCTCCATGTACTTGGCCGATTGCAGAGCGAGCGCCTGAGCCATGTCGTTGGTCTCATTGCTCTCGACCGAAGCAACTAGCTTTTCCTTATTCTCAAGTTCTTTGGTGTACTGCATCAACTGCTCAACGGCCGCAGTGGGAGCAGTTGGGTATTCGTGATAAGTTGTGCTCGCGAATACACCAGCCAATGAGTAGTAATCGGCGGAAGGAATGGGATCGTACTTATGATCGTGGCAGCGAGCGCAGCCAACAGTCATGCCTAAAAAGCTCTTGGAAACAGCGTCAACACGGTCATGACGCTCATCAGCCCGCGTGACTTCCACGGCGCCGTTGTCGTAATACCACGGCCCTAAGCCCAGAAAGCCCGTGCCAGGTAGCAGGTGTGCGCGATCTTTTTCGTCCATCAAGTCGCCAGCTAACTGTGCTTTCACGAATGTGTCGTATGGCATATCGTCATTGAAGGCGCGAACAACCCAATCGCGAAAAATGTAAGCGTAAGGATATGGATTGTAGCCGCGGCGCATTGGGTCAAGGCTGCGGTAATCATCCTCGCCATAACGTGCGACGTCCAGCCACATACGGCCCCATCGTTCGCCGTAGTGTTCGGAGGCAAGCAGACGGTCTACTACTTTGGTGAAGGCTTCAGGCGATTCGTCTTTCTGAAAGGCGGCAATATCATCCGTAGTGGGCGGAATACCCGTAAGATCGAGCGTGGCGCGGCGAATCAACTCAAGCTTCGATGCTGGCGCGACAGGCTTCAAGTCCTGCGCTTCCAGTTTGGCCAGAATGAACTTGTCAATATCGGTTTTGGCCCAAGCGGTGTCGTGTACCGCAGGTACGGCAACTTTCTTCAAGGGAACAAAAGACCAGAAGTTCCTCTGCTCTGGGCTAATGACGAATTTGCCATTCGCTACCGTTTTGCTCGATGCTGGCCAGACAGCGCCGGCTTTTACCCAAGTGGTCAAGTCGGCGATTTCAGCGTCCTTGAGTTTGCCGCCCATAGGCATCTGCAGATGCGGGTCAGTTTGACGAATAGCCTTAATCAGCAGGCTCTTCTCCGGGTCGCCAGGAACGATGGCAGGCCCGCGACCGCCTCCTTTGACCAGGGCATCGCGGCTATCGAGGCGCAAACCGCCCGAGGCTGAATTAGTGTGGCAGGTGTAGCAGTTCGTGGCAAGAACCGGTCGAACCTTGGCCTCAAAAAAATCTGTTGCCGCAGGAGAACCGGCAGGAGCGGGCGTCGTCGCGGCTGGTGCTGCCCAAACTGCACCAGCATTGATCCAGGTTGCAATGTCTTTGATCGTTGCGTCATCCAGTTTATTGCCACCCAAGGGCATCTTGAGCTTGGGATCAACTTGTCGGACCGCTTTCACAAGCAAGCTTTTCTCGGCATCGCCCGGAGTGATAGCAGGGCCGCGACCTCCGCCTTTCACTAAGGCATCACGGCTATCCACTCGCAGGCCGCCTAGTTGAGAAGCTGTGTGGCAGGGATAACAGTTTGTCGCCAAGACCGGACGGATCTTCGTTTCGTAGAAGTCAGCTGACTTGGGAGATAAATCAGGGGACGGGGAGGACTGCGCCGCAAACAAGACCGGAACTAGAAACAGAGTTAGTACTGCGAACCTGCCGGATGCTACTCGTAAACCAAACATAGATGTGAAGATGAGAGGGCTCGATAGCACGCACACGGAGAGGTGAGCGTGAACAACGCATGAAGCTGAGAAGCTTCATGGAATGGCCTCAAATCATCACAGGAAAGAGCGAAACGCCCAGACCAACAGCGACAAGGCTGTAGAACACCAAGGTTCACGAGGCACAACCATTGCATCACCCCGCCCTTCAGATGTCAAGGCGATGGAGCATTGAAACAGCACCCGTGCCTCCGCTATACTTCCGTGTCACATGTTCAGCTGTTCCACGATTTGTCTTCTGAGCTTCCTAAGTTTTTTATCTGTCCAACAAGCAGCACCACCCCCTGCGTCAACCGGCCAAAAAATGCGACCAGAACGGAAGAAGAAAACTGGCGTCACTACTTCCGGCGTGCAAATATCGATGGCCAAACTAAAGCCGGAAGCAGAGTTTGCTGTCGGCGGTTCTCCCGATTGGATTGCCGTCGATGAGCTGGTTTATGTCTCGAACATGCCCAAGAACGCTGTTGATCGGATAGACCCGAAGCACAGCCAAATCCTGCCGGAGGTGACCGGATTCAGCAAGCCTTGCTCTGGTCTCGCCATCGGTTTTGGAAGTTTGTGGGTTCCCAACTGCGGCACAGGCATGCTGACTCGGGTCGATCTGAAAACAGGCAAGGTTGGTACCTCCATCAACACCGGCGTAGCTAACTCGGAGGGTGGAATTGCGATCAGTACCGACAGTGTATGGATGCTCACCAAACCCGACAGTACCCTGGCGCGAATTGATCCGCTAGCCAACCGTATTGTGGCCGAGATTCCTCTTCCAACTGGGTGCTACACCCCTGCCTACGGACTGGGTGCAATTTGGGTCACCTGTACTGAGACAAATCAGCTGATCCGTGTAGATGCGGCGACAAACCTGATAACGGAGCAGGTCAAAGTGGGAGGCAAGCCGCGTTTCCTGGCCGTCGGCGAAGGAGCAGTATGGACACTGAACCAAGCCGCTGGAAACGTGAGCCGTGTCGACCCTCAAACGAACAAGGTTACGAACACGATCGAGGTCGGTGTCCCAGGTCCAGGCGGCGATATCTCGGTTGGCGAGGGCTCAGTTTGGGTGACCTCATTTGAGTACCCTCTGTCGCGGATCGACCCAGACACCAATAAAGTCGCTCAGCAATTTGTTGGGCCAGGAGGCGATGCCGTTCGGGTGGGTAGAGGTTTTGTATGGCTATGTGATCTGCAGAATGGAAAGCTCTTTAAATTTGATCCTAAACTGATTGCGGCTACTGTCGCGGGCAACTAAGTTCGGTGGGTACTAGGTCACTTACTGAAAACTGTTCTGATTCCTGACTTACTTTCCTCTCGGCTAGAACAAATCCACTGGTTCCGGTTGCTCGGCTTTGTGGGATCGTTGTAGACTTGGTTCTTCGCCAGAGCTTTATCTTGCGTTTTGTCCTGTGCTTGGTGGAGCGCAGCTAAGAAGCTGTATCTCAATTCCGCTGAGTCCAGAGTAATTGCCCCCGTTTGGCTGTCCCTTGGCCCCGCTGCCGAGTCAGGAGACCTCCATGAAATCTGCTTTCATTGCTTTACTCGGTTTGCTCTGCTGCGTTTTTGCTAGCGGTCAGATGCTCGAGCCGACCGGTGCGGGCGTTCGGCTGGGGTCGCTGCCTAAGAGTTGGATTGCAGGCGGCCCTAAGTGTATGGAATCGCCGGAATGGCAGGTGCATGAATATAATCCCGACTTTTTCATCATTCGCGAATCAGGCTGTGTAAATTACGAGAAGCCATTCCTATATCTGTTATTTGGCACGGATCGCGCCATCTTGTTCGACACTGGATCGGGCGAAGTAAAAATCGCCCCGCTGATGACGCGTCTTCTTAACGAATGGCTGACCCGCAATGGAAAGAGTTTAATTGAGCTGATTGTCGCTCATACTCACGCACATGAAGATCACATTGCCGGGGACGCTCAGCTTAAGGCTCTCAACAC
>CAXTWQ010000176.1:0-5952 GCA_964248065.1 uncultured Bryobacteraceae bacterium
CTGTACCCCGAACCCTTTCGAATGGAGTTCGGGGATGAAATGCTGCACATGTTTGCGGAGTGCAGAGTGGCACAAGGCTCCTTGCATTTGCTTACTGACGTGCTCCTTTCGGCTGCAAGACAACGGATTGATTACCTATTAGCTCCTACTCCGAAGGATGCACCGCTGTATGTGGAGATAGCGCCCTCTCCAGATTTAGCGCGGATTTTGGCGATGGCTATGTTTTGTGTCGCACTGCTCTTTAACGCATCGGTGCGAGGGAATTCTGAAGTTCAGAAATCTTGGCCGACTCCTTGCGGCTTGAGCAGAGTTGCCGCGAACCCAACTATCAAGCAGACTATTCAGTTCGGTTCAGGGGCTTGGGCACGTCGTGAGTAGTTTTCTTGCCGGGCATCAGTCCCATTCTTTTTACCATCGTTCCGTTGTCATCCGTCTCGCAGCGGCCCAAACAGTAGGTCCATCGGTGCGGATTGGTAAACACCGACGGGGTCCGAAATCGATAGCTTTCGGGACACCCCGGCGGTGTCAGGCGACTTATCAAGGAGGGTAGGAGTGGGATTGATTCACCGTCTTTCAAAATTGGTTTGGGTGTTGATATTTCGAGGAGGGACAATGAGGCGCACCGCCGCGGGCTGGCTCTCCGGAGGCCAGATGGTCAGCACTGGCAAGCATGAGCTTTACCTTAACTGCTCCGGGCAAAACTCAGGCCCGACTGTAGTTCTCGAAGCGGGAGCAGGTGCAAACTCGACCAATTTCGCCAAGGTCCAGGGGCAGGTCGAGAAGTTTGCCCACGTGTGTAGTTACGATCGTGCAGGATTGGGTAAGAGCGATAAGCCGTCGGGTCAAGAAAGCGCAATAGGTATTGTTGAAGACCTGCAGCAACTGCTTGTGAACGCTCATGAAGCCGGTCCGTACGTCCTGGTTGGCCACTCTCTCGGCGGAGTCTACGTGCGAGCTTTCCAGAGGCGCTACCCGCAGCTTGTCAAAGGCTTGGTCTTGGTCGACTCATCTCATGAGGAACAGCTCAATCGATACACTGCTCTTTCTCCAGAGCTCGGAAGACAGTTCGCCTCGCAAGGAGGAAGGTACACCTACGATGATATGTACCGGCTATACGGCCAGGTACGTCCCGGTGAAACACTTCATTGGCAGGTTGACCTCCCCATTGTTGTGATCGAGCACAAGGAGCCACCACCGAAGGCGGCGGCTCCTTCATCTGGAGCAACGAACACTCTGCCCCCAGTTGATAAGGCCTGGCATGAGATGCAGGTCGACCTATCCCGCCGGTCTACTTGCGCACAATTGTGGGAGGCGCCGAAAGAGGGCCATGACATTCCTGACGAACAACCGGAGTTGGTGGTGCGAGCTGTTCAAACAGTGCTGACGGAGATTAAAAATGGGTGTGAATCCGCACAGCGGTAATGCGATAGCTGTGAAACGACTAACAATTCTTGCGACGGGCGTCCTCATGCTTGCCGGAAACTGTGGCTCGCAAGGTAGCCCGTCGAATGAGGGAGTTTCTCCGAGACGCCTCACCCTCAACCAATCGGCGGCGGCGGTAGATAAAGAAGCAACGCATTTGGCTCAGTTGGATAAATTCGCGGGTGCAGTACTGCTTGCGCAGGGAGGCAAGATCCTCCTAAATAAGGCTTATGGTTTTGCGGATCGTGGCAATCACGTCCTAAATACGACCGATACTAAATTCCGCATAGGCTCTATGGGCAAGATGTTCACGGCCGTGGCGATCCTGCAGTTAGCAGAGAAAGAAAAACTGGATATTGGAGCACCAATTGGGCAATATCTATCCGACTATCCTAATACTGACGTTGCCACCCAAGTCACGATTCGTCAGCTACTCACTCACACAGGCGGAACAGGAGACATTTTCACGCCAGAGTATGAGAAACAGCGTCTGGACATTCGCACTCTTGCTGATTACGTAAAACTCTTCGGTTCGCGCGGACTTGCGTTCCAACCCGGTTCTCAGTGGGCGTACTCCAACTATGGGTACATACTCCTGGGTCGCATCATTGAGAAAGTCGCTGGAATGTCGTATTACGATTACGTTCGCATCCATATCTTTGAGCCATTGGGGATGATCGACACGGATTCTGTACTGGAATCCGTAGACGTTCTCAAAAGATCGATCGGCTACACGGCAAAGCATGGTGTGTGGGTGAACAACATCGATACGCTGCCGTGGCGCGGCACCTCTGCCGGCGGCGGGTATTCAACAGTTCGCGACCTCTATCGCTTTGCACAAGGGTTATGCGGGGGGAAGCTGGTCAACAGTGAGTCAGTAGAAAAGATGATCTCTAAGCAAGTGAAGAACGCCCGAATGCCACCAAGTTCTGCGTACGGCTTCGGTGTTCATGTTTCTGAAGGTCCTCAAGGTAAAAGTTTTGGCAACACCGGGGGAGCTCCTGGAATGAACGGGGAACTGGAAGTCTATATCCGCACGAATACCGTTGTTGTTGCGCTGGCAAATCTCGATCCGCCCTCAGCAATGCAACTGGTGGATTTCTTCGCCCAGCGAATGCCGACCGACTAGCCTCGTTGTGTTGGTAGCACCCAGATCGTGATCGGAGACTATCGAGGCCGAGCTGCATGCTTGCATAAACCCTTGATGCTGTTGAAAAACTCTTCTTCTCTCCAAGCTGCCACTTTCATGGGATCAGAAATGTATACCTTGCACTTCTCGATCGCTCATATCGCGCCTGATCGCGTCGTTGTTCGACGGGCAAATCGCGGGCGGTCTAAAACCGAGTTTTTCAACAGCATCCCTTGTTTCCGCAATAAGGCGAGCACCGGCGCACGTTTTCGGTTTGCCCTTCCATCTGGATCGGATACTTCCGAAAAGCGGACTTGCCGTTATTAATCACCTTTCGTCAATAATGCATGAAGCGTGCCGCGCTCTTCTCCAGTGTGACCTGTGTTGTTTGCTCCGTAGCCTTGTGCGCTTTAACACTTAGACCAAAGAAGCACAAGAGTTTAGATCAAGGACCAAGCCGAAGACCGGTGACAAGCGCCGAGCCAACTACGAGCGTCCACATGGTTTCGAAATCCCTCGGACGCCGTCTGGTTATCGTCGCCAGAATTCACTTGGTGGAACGAGCTCCTCTAGCTCAGCCTGCTCAGCGACCTCGCGCTTCATATCTTCCCGATATCGGTCTAGGAGATACGGATATGCCGACCAGACTATTTCGACGTGGTGGCGTACATTTGTCGCGACCAGCATGGCCCGCTCTCGCCACTGTTCGATGAAGATTCCGACGAGCCTCGGTGCCGGTCCGGCCGCATGAAGCGAGAGAGGTCTACTATTCACGAACGGGTTATACCAAACGCCGGCCCCACTCATGCCCCTTAAGTCTGGCGATCCAACAAGTCCTTTCGGGCCTAGCACCTTTTTGGGCCAGTTGATGAGAATGTAATCTGCGGGGTTGCGCTTTCGACGCATATATGCCTTCTCCTTCAGGCCGCTCATTTGATAAGCGCGAGGCGGCGTGTCTATCCATCCCGCCTTGGCGTCACGGCTGTATTCTCGCGCCGGATAACCATAGACAGTTAAATGGTCAGTCAGGATATTAGTCTGAGCAAAAACTGCACCTCCGGGTACGGCTATATCCAAAATGGGGTCCAGATCCTTATTCTCAACGCGGAAAACACCAGCATCTTCACTTGTCTTTCCGTGTGCTTGTCCTTCAATCTGGACAAGCGAACCATCACGGATAGGAATAAAGACTGGCTTCTCTGCGAGATATTTCAGAGAATGTACCGCTGTGAAGATAAAAACGTGATCCCTCAATTTCATGACAACTGCCGATGAAATCGGCTCCAATGCCGAACCTCTGGATGTGGGAGTCAACAAAGGTATCGAAGCTGCACCAACAAATGACTCAGACAGTTTGTGTTTCCAGTCATCGAGTAGAAGTCTTTCCAGCCTCCGAGCTGTAGCGATCTTCTTTTCTTCCTTTGAACTGGCCATCCGTCTAGCTAAATTTTAGAACCGACACTGATGGCTTGAACAGACCGGACGTAATCACGCATGGAGCGGTCGGGGGCTGGTGCCCCGTTCCTGGACAGCGAGTCACCCGATAAGCTCATCGACATGCAATCTATGTAACGCGACTTTCTAAATATCTCGCCGGAACCGAGCCAGACGAGCAAGTTCCTTTCGTCATGGCCGATTTCGACATCTAGCCAGTCAGAACGAACGTATTCTGCGTTATCCTAACCAGGACGAACGTTAGGATGACGGTGATTAACGAAGCAAGCGCCTGAATGGCAGCAGCATTTCGGGCCGAGCTAGGAGACAAACCTTCCCATTCATAACCCAGTGGCAAAGCACTTTACAATGCCGCGTTCTGCTGATTTGTCGCTGTAGTAAGCTGTCATCCGGGATTAGTATTGAGAGACGCGCATCTCGTCACCTACTCTGGGGATCATTCGCTGTCAAGTGCATCGTTGCGAAACCGTTCGTTTGCGCAACGCGAGACGGGCTGCCTTAATTCTTGACGCCCTATATAGCTTTCGCTCATGCGCCCGCATTGACAGTACCTATGAACGCTTCCCCAGTGGCCACTACCAATCAATCACAGTGGAAGGCCACGGAGGATTGTTGCCACTTTTTGTCTTTGATGATCGTAGACATTGAAGTCTGCTGCGGACCCGGGCTCCAGCATTTCTTGTAGCCCAAGCATTCTGGTCGGGTTTACCGACGCTAGCCGCGAAGCTATGGGCAATCCCACACCTGTCATCTCCTGGAGGTTGGCTACCGCGCGATCCAAGCTGATGACGCTCCCTGCCAAAACACCATCATCCGTCGTACAGGTTGCACCTGTGACGTGGACCGCGGTCTGGCCGAGTTTATACGTGCCGTCGGGCATGCCGGCTGCTTCGAGGCAATCGGTGATGAGAATCCCTCGCTCTGGGCCTTTCACCTTGAGCCAAAGGCGGACGGCTTCGGGAGACACATGCAAGCCATCGCAAATCAGATCAGCATACAAGTCGGTGCGATCCAGAACGACTCCCAAAATGCCGGGCTCCCGATGATCGTAAGCACGCATGGCATTGAAGGTGTGCGTCGCCGAAACCACTCCCGCTTCAATTCCTGCCAGTGATTCAGCCCGCGTAGCCGCAGAATGGCCCATCGAGCAACGAATTCCCAGAGTCACCGCATAAGCAATCGTTTCCAGAGCGCCCGGCACTTCAGGCGCGATCGTCATTAGCTTCAGGTGTCCACGTGCGACCTCCCAAAACCGCTTTAAATGTTCCGGAGAAGGAGGCAGCAGAAACTCCGCAGGATGCATACCACGCTTTGCATGGGACAGGAAAGGTCCTTCAATATGGATGCCCACTGCCTCAGCCGCATCAGCACGAGCAGCCACTTCTATGAAGTCAGCCATCCGATCCAGAGCTGATAAAGTTGCGTCCAGCGAAGTCGTGACCGTGGTGGGGAGGAACTTGGTGACTCCGGCTCGAGCAAGATATCTGGCGACTGTTCGTAATGCATCGGGGTGGCATTCCATAACATCGTGCCCGCCAGCGCCGTGAAAGTGGATATCAAAGAAACCGGGAGTCAGCGTGCAGCCTGGAAAATCGTCGTCGACCCGAGCAGTCGCATCTGAATTACGGCTGCTAATTCTTTCAATTCGGCCATCGCAGACGGTAATTATCGGATTCACTAACACCCGTGACGGAGTGACAAGGCCGTTTGCAGCGATGGTTCGCTTCATCCACAACCTCGGGTTATCTAAGTCGCCATATTATGCAGGCTCAATGGGCGGCCAACATCTCGCATTTACTTAACCTATCAGGTAAGGTGAACGCATTTCGCGGGAGCCAATGAAGTGGGCTTCTCTGATTTCAGGGCGTTAGCATTCATATTCGAAGTCAAGGATTTTTAGAACGCGAAGGAAGAAAGTTCGGTCACCCCTTTCCCGTTTCCCCTCC
>CAXTWQ010000177.1:0-5920 GCA_964248065.1 uncultured Bryobacteraceae bacterium
CAACCGGTGGTCCAACTGTCGCACCCAGCACAATATCCAGATCGCCATCCAGGTCTATATCGAATAACCAGACGCCGTTGTAAGAGCCATTGACAATCTCAGTCGGCAGCTTTGTCTTAGGGGTCACATCGCTGAACAAGGGCGAAAACTCCTGCTGATAGATGCGCACTCCTTTGACCGTCGCAATCACTAGATCGCTCTTGAAGTCGTAGTTCAAATCGCCCGTGGCCACGCTATGCCGATTCAGCGGCGCAGCAATGGGCAGTGTCGCTCCACTGCCCGTATGCAACCACTTCCCATCAGCCCAGATCACCCGCGGATCCGCCTTGGCCTCTAGCAGCAGTGAGCCTGCCCACATGACGTCCATACTCTGCGCGTCCGCCGCCGAATCCGCTTTAAACGTCATGGCTAGATCCGGAGGCGAGGGCAGGGAACTGGGCGATTCTATCTTCACAAAGCGTAGGAACGGCTCTCCAACGGTGCCAGCGGGTGGCCGGATTGCATCCAGACTCTGCCGGAACGCGGCATCACGCACCAGCACGTTCCGGAGAAACTGCACCTGCACCGCCGCACCTCGAACGTTCGCCGCCGCAGCCGCTTGCAATCCATTCAGCTGATGTTTCGCTACCTCTGGCCACGCTGACGACAGCGTACTGAGCTTGGCAATATCGCTCTGGACGTCACCGGTGTCGCCCAGCTTTGCTGACAGCCGAATTCCATCCAGCAGCACGGCCGTATTATTTGGCTGCCTTTGCAATAAACTGCGCAGCTGATCGCGCGCTTGCCGGTTAGCTTCTGGCGTCCCTTGCCGCTCTGTCTCCTGCGCCAGCTCGTAACGGGCTTTATCGTTATTCGCGTCCAGCGTCACCGCTCGCTGCAGGTGTTCGATGGATTGCGAAAGGTTGCCGCGCTTGCTTTCAATCAGGCCTAGCAAGGCCTCCGCGTGACTATTATCAGGGGCAAGCGAGCGCGCGGTTTCCGCATCCTTGAAGGCCTGTTCGTACTGTTGCTGCCGAACTTCCAGCACGGCCAAATTCGCAAAGCTCGCGGGCTCTCCCGGCGCAAGCTGAGATGCCAGTGTCAATCCCTGTTTAGCCCGTACATCCTCGCCTGCCTGCAATGCTGCTAACCCGACATAGAAGTTCGATAACAGGTCACGATAATTCTTTGAGCCCGGTTCCGGAATGCCGCCGCCTCGCCCACAGCCGCACAACACGGCAATCATTCCCAACCCTGCCAGCCTTCGCATTAGTTCCAGAATCCGCTCTGCCGCAACAACTCGCGCACCTCGCTCTGGGTCGCCTCCACCTTATGAGCGTTGCGCAATAGATCGTCAGCGTCCACCGGGTACCAATTACCCCGCCTCTGGTCAGACAGTCCGGCCACGTCTATCAGCTCAATAGCACGCTTTACGTCCTTGGCTGTTGGATGGAGAAGCGCACCCTGCATAGCCGGACCAAACCCCGGATGGTCATGCAACAAAAACGATGGAACAAGATGCGCCTTGCCGAGCCGCCGTGCCGATTCTGAATAGCTTGCTGCGGCGAAGTAAAGCAGCGACAAACGCGCAAACTCCTCGAAGTTGTTCATGCTTCGATACAGCCCCGCAATCAAGTCCGCCGCCGCCAGCAACTCCCCATCTGTCTGCTGTGCGTAGCTAGTTAGCCCGGCTGGGAAACAGTCTGTCCCCCACCAGTTCTCCAGCAAGGCCGCTAACCGACTTACGCCCAACAACGTTAACGGAAATCCAGTCGAGAGCAGCGGATCAACAAAGCCAGCGGCAGATGGCAGCATCGCCCAACTCCGTCCTGTTACCGTACCGCGAAATGAGGGCCGCGTCGAGTGGACAAACGGACGCATCGGCTGCGCTCTCGTAAACTGTTCTGCAACCAGTGGCAAGGCTTGCGTCAATCTCTCCCAAGCCGGTGCGCCTTCTGCAAACCCGAACCGCTCAGCAACCCCAGCCGTAGCTGCCCCGCCTGCACTGGTTACCCCATTGTTGAAATGCAGCACCCATATCCAGCCGCCGTCGAACACGTGATGCACGGCCGCATCATCAATCGGATAGGGCGCACCCTTGCCTTGATGCGCCGCCGACAATCGGTCCACTCCCGTAAAATGCGTGTACAACGCTTCCGTCCGTGGGAAGCCAGGCAGGCTGCCCTCACTCAGTCCGAGACAGCGATGCAAACACCCGCGCGGACCAGTCGCGTCCACCACAAACTTGGCCGCAACGGTAATTGACTCTCCGCGTTGCGTTCCCCTCAGGCGCATACCCGAATCATCCTCCTCGGCGCCTTCAATCGTTACTTGGTCTGCATACTGCACGTCCATTGCGCGCGCTTCCTCTACCAGCCAAGCGTCCACATCTGCCCGATACCAGTGCGTATCGGCAATCCTGTCATGCGGGCTGGCTGCCACCAGCAACTCGTTGCTTCTGTCTTCGCGCGGCTCCCAACGCTCTCCCAAACGATGGTGCAAAAAGCTGAAACCGCGCTTCAGGCCGCAGCTGATTTCCGGATACCTCGCCTGCCACGTTCCCCATTTTGCAAGCGGGGCCAGCCTGGGCAATCCGTAGCGACAAGCGAGTTCCTCCCACAGCAGGTTTCCTAGCGGCACCGATGATTCGCCAATGGCAAACCGTGGATGCCGACGGCTCTCCAGCAGCAGTACAGATCGTCCAAGTCGCTTAGCAATCATGGCCAGAAGCGAGCCTCCGAAGCCCGACCCGATTACGGCTACATCACAGCGCGCTTCCACTAACGCGCTCCGCACACGTCGCAGCTAACGAGAGGTTCCGTGGCCTGGTTTAAGTTCATCCGCTGCAAACGAGCGTATCTCGCATCGAAGCAATCCGCACACTCTCTCGCTTTGAGATTGCGCTCCAAATCCCACAAGTCAAGAAACACTCGTCCGCGCTTGCTCTCCAACCCGCTTTCGAATGCTGCTTCCACCATGCTCAAGGAGGGGAGGGTGAACTGCCCCGCTCGCTCCAGCTGTTTCATTTCGGCAGTTGTGGCCCGCGTCGGAATCAGCGTCGCTGCCCCTGCGCCTTGATCGAAGGCAAACTGAAGCGAACGCGCGGCCCACTCAAGCGATGCCTCAGGCTGCATGTACGGTGGCTGCAGCAGGATGAATGCCCGCCACTGTATTGCATGGCCGTCCAAAAATTCGGCAGCATTGGCAAATTGCCCGAGCGTCATGCCTTTCCTCAAGCGCGCGAGCACTTGCGGATGCGCCGTCTCCAGCCCCATAGCCACCTCCAATCCGCCAATGAGCAAATCACGAAATCGAAGCGCGCTCTCTCCAAGTAGCGCCGGATGGCTCTCGACAACCACGTTCTTAAACTCGCTTACGAGCCTTGCAATGGCCGGGAAATCTTCGTTTGGAATCGCTCGCCGGTCAAAGAAGCTGCCGCTGTTATAAAGCTTGATTTGCTGCGCCACCGGTAGCCGATCTAATGCATACTGAATCTGCTCTGGTATTGCCCCCGGTGGCACGCTTTCTTCCAGCGTGTTCTTCCAGAGATCGCACATCACGCAGCGCCAGGGACATTCGCGATTTGTCAGCAGCACTGTTGCCACATCCACTACAAAGCCGTCCGCAGCGCACTCGGGCTCGACAAAAAAACCGTTCGGGCGCCAAGGGTCGAGATTGGAATTGCGCCCTGTGTGCTCCAGTACCTCGAAACTCTCTCTCAACAGCAACGCTGTTCCTACTGATACATCGACAGGAACTGTTTCCGGTAATCCGCTTCCACCTGTGGCAATCGCTGCTGCATGCTCGATTGCTCCAACGCTCCATGCTGGAATCGCCGTTTCGGAAAGACCGGCATCTTAAACCCTGTTACCGCCTCGACGCCGCGCGAAACAATCTCGCCCTTTAAGCTGTACAGCGTTGGCACATCGTACCTAGTCATTTCGATAAACGGAATCGCCTCGGCAACCGCCACCACTTCGGGCCGTGTAAACGGGCTGAACCCGGTGAATCCGAAATGATGCGCCGGCGCATACGTGCGTGTGTACGAGCGGCTCAACCCACCGCTATAGGTGAGCGAGTGCTTGATCTTGCCTACGCCCCAGCCTTCCTGATACAGCATCTGGTTGTTGATCACACTGCGAATAGTTAGTTCAGGATTCTCCTCAATCGGATAATCTTTCAGGTTCTCGTCACCGCCATCGCCATCGAGCAGAAATCGCCAGTCCGGATACCGCTCTCGGATGCCCCGGCACAGAGCCATCGCCATTGAGGCCGACTGCACATCCAGCGGCTTGTAATCTTCCGTGATGCGAATCGTTTCCCCCGCGTCCAGCCTTGCCGGATCTGCCTCGATCGGCTCCAGAAATAATTCCAAACCCAATGCTTCGAGAAACGCCCGCGCCTGCTGCACGTCCGGTCCATCACCCAGATCGAGCACGAATGCCTTTAACCGGCTGAGCGAAAGTCCTAACTTTCGCATCACGTGATAAGCAGTCAGGAATACGCTGCCGCTGTCGATCCCGCCAGAGAAGCAGACCCCAATGGGCTCACGTTCCGGAACGCTCTGCAACCAACGGGCAATCTCGCGGGCAGTAGCACCAATGTATGCTTTGCCGATAACATCCAAGTCCGGCGGCAGCGCGTTGGATTCGGGTGTGAAGAAGCGCGTGTAGACCGGATCAGGGTCAGGACACCCGATCAATTGCAGCTCCACAACATGGTGCGCCGGAACCATACGCGTGTAGCTCGGATGAAACTGGCCATCGAGCCCTTCGCTCTTCAGCCAGTCATAGATTGCGTCGATGCGATGCGCGACTACCAAGGCCGGACCTTCCTGCCGCTTGGCAAGGAAGTAGCGCATGGGCCGATCCAGTGAGCGAGCCATCCGAACACTCTTACCCGACTTGACCAGCAATGTGAACGACCCCGCAATGTGTCGTAAATCTTCGGGCAAACCTCGCAGCAGAATCTCTTTGACTTCTTCCGCTGTCATCCCCAGCAACTGAGTCGCCCCGGGCTCGGTCAGATCCACCACTCGCTCAACGTATTGTTCCATTGCTTACCGCTTCCCGCCATTCTAGTGGATACCAGGCGGAGCTTACTCGGCAGTCATAAAACTGAGATAGACAGTTGAAGTCGAAAGCTGAACCATGATCCCAAAAAAAAATCTCCAAGCCACTATCCCGTCGTCCTTGCTTGCGCAAATCGAGCGCGCTGCCGAAGCCGAGCACATAACCGTGGATGAGTTGGTGCAGGATGCGGTAGAAAGTCGTTTGAATCGCAAGGAATGGCAAGAAGTGCTTCTGTTTGGGGAACGCCACGCCCAGGCTTGCCATCTCACCGAGGCCGATGTTGAGGAAGCTATTGCTGCCGTGCGTTCTGGAACTGCGGAGCAGCAGCGCTAGTTGCTCTCAGCCACTGCCGATACAAAGGTCTATATTTCGGGCCTAAACTTCGGAGGCGAGCCCCGCCGATTTCTGAGCTTAGCCGAAGCCGGAGTTTTCGAGTTAGCAGTGTCGGACGAGATCTTAGCTGAGATTGCAAAGGTTTTGGCCTTTAAAAAAGGATGGCCGCCCCAGAGGATACAAGAGCTAATCGCATTCCTTGTCACAGGCGATAACCATCTATTACGGCTCTGTCAGTATCGTGGAACCCGGCTTGTTAGGCTGGCAGAGTTCATGGAAAGCTTGCAAGAAGGCTTGGGACATCGAAAATACCGCAATGAATTAGTGTCTGTATCAATTCGCTGCGGTGCTTGAACATTTGAATACCAGTTAGCGAAACATAGCTATACTAAGTTTGTCCACCCAAAAGCCGTATGAAAACCTACGTGAACTTCGCCCTTCTCATGACTCTGATTGTGGGTTCGCTGGTCTGGCTTGCCGCCGGTGGCATCTCTGACACCAAGACCTACTACAAAACTATTCCCGAGTTGCAGACA
>CAXTWQ010000178.1:0-4483 GCA_964248065.1 uncultured Bryobacteraceae bacterium
CTGCCGTGATAGCACGTGTTTGAGCGACGGCGGTGATCTCGGCAGGGCGAGGCGGGTGGGAAAATGCCACGGTCTGAGGAGCAAGCTGTTCCAAAAAGCGCTGAAAGATCGATAGGTCGCTGCCGGTCCAGGCAAGCTTCACAGCAATCCCAGCCTCATGAGCAGCGACAAGTAGATCGCGGTCGAGATCGGTTTCCGAAGAAGGCGTCAACAGGATGGCATCGATGAATTTCCGGCGGAGTAAGGTGTCGAAGGTGATTCGTAACTCTTCTGGATTCAATGGCTCGGGGAACTGGTCGGCGTGACCGATGCGCCAGGTACGGGTCACACGAACGGGGTTGCTGCCGATGCGCACGAGCTTGCGAAGGACAGCGATATCGGAATGAAAATCGCGGCCATCGGCACTGGCTTTCACGTCTGCGGTTATGGTGCCATGCTGCAGGCAGGAGCGAAGCAAGGTGAGGCTATCGTCGTGGAAGTCGGCGACACGCTTGAGCCGCTGCAGGTTTTGCGAGCAACGAAGGCTAAGGTGGACAGCGGCATCAACCAGTCCCGGCATGACAACCTTGCCAAAAACGGGAATCTCCAGCGCGGTCTTGGCAGCTTTCAAATTCTCAATACGGCGGGTTGAGCCGACGCAAAGCACAACTCCGTCCCGGATCAACATAGATCCGTCAGAAATCAGGCCGAGATCTTGGAGGCTAGAACCACGACGGGCGTTCGCTGGACCGCGCAACGTAAGCAGTTGGCTGGCTCCCCGCAGAAGGATGGTTTGCGCCACAAGTAGCGGACGGTACCCGAGTGGGTAGCCAGAGTCAATTTCAATTATTGCTCAGCTGACGCGCAAAACTACTATAGAAAAGGAAATCCTGGGCAAAAGCATACAGGGTGGCAGCAATGGCAAGACCGGCCAGACCTTTCCAGAGGTTCTCGCGCGGGGTGTTGGGCAATGACGGCAGACCGGCAAGCCAGCCAACCGCAAAGCCGCCAGCTAATCCGCCAATGTGCGCAGCAATGTCGATATTGAAACCGGGTAAAAAGCTAAAGATCAGCGCATAGACGGTCCATCGTCCATAGTAATTGCGCACGGCCTGTGAGAGTGGGTCAGTACGCCGCCGCATGCCCATGGCGAGCATCATTCCGATAAGGCCAAAGCAGGCTGCGGAGGCACCAATAGACGGGGTGTTGGGTAAGAAGTAGTAGCTCAGCCAAAAGCCGGTGATGGTGGACAGGATGTAAGTGAAGATCAGCCGGCTAGTGCCGTAGAACTGTTCGACCTCACCTACCAGATCAAAGAGAACCCAGGAGTTCATAAAAATATGGAAGAAGCCGCCGTGGAGAAAACCTGCGGTGATCAGGCGCCAGTACTGGCCTCCCTGGATAAGCGGTCCGAATTTGGCGCCGAGGCCGACAAGGGTCTGGCCGTTGATGTTCTGGGCAGAGCCGTGGAAGACATTTGCGTTGATGAAGAGCTCGAGCAGAAAAAAGGCTACGTTCAGAGTGAGAATAGCTGCACCGGTGATGTTGGCGCGCGGCATGAATGAGCCGGTAACCCGTTCCCGCATATCGACAGCACGTGGCCCAAGCTGAACATCACAGTAAGGGCAGACACGGTCGTTGATCTCAATAAAGGCCCGGCAGTTCGGGCACATACGGCGCTTTTCCACGGCTTTATTGTAGCGACGCATGAACCCTCGCCTGATAAACTCGGGAGTTTCCATGAGTAGAAGTGAGCAACAGCACCGAGAGGATCTTCTCCGGGTCTGCCGCCTGGTGTATGAGAGGGGCTGGGTGGCGATGAATGATGGCAACATCAGCATTCGGCTGGAAGATGACCGATTGTTGTGTACGCCGACAGCGATGAGCAAGGGCTTTCTGGAGCTCGACGACTTGATTATCTGCGACAGAAAAGGCTGCAAAATCGAGGGCAGGCACGAGTGCACGAGCGAGATCGCGATGCACATGACAGTGTACGAGCATCGGCCGGATGTCCGGGCTGTGGTTCATGCACACCCTCCAGTGGCAACCGGATTTGCGACGGCTGGCCGAGCGTTGGACAAGGCACTTTTGCCGGAAGTGGTGATTCAGTTAGGGGCTGTTCCTCTGGCGAAGTACGGAATTCCAGGAACGCCGGCCTTGAGCGATGGAATGATGCCGTTTATCGCGAATTACGATGCGCTACTGCTGGAGAATCATGGGTGTACATGCTGGGGCGCTGATGTCTGGACTGCGTTTTTCCGTATGGAGATGGTGGAGCACTTTGCACGGATCACATTCGTGGCCGAAATGATGGGCGGGGCGCAAGCGCTGCCGCGGCAGGAAGTGGAGAAGCTTTTCACGGCTCGAGCCCGATACAACGTCAACTCCATGGCCCGAATGGAGCCGGGGATGCCGATTGTGGCTGAGGACGGAAGCTAAGGGCTGGAGTGTGCCGGTCGGTTTAGCCGCCGATGGAGTACATGCCGCGGTCGGGACTGGAAAAAGTGTTCTGGTGTATGTCGTGGCCGATCCACTTGTTCCAAATCGTTGAACGAATGGCGCTTTGAACGGCGTGCCGGGAACCAGGGGTCTCAAGCAACTGACGGACGTCGGTCTCTTCTCGGGCAAAGAGACAGTAGCGAAGTTTGCCGTCCGAGGTCAGGCGAAGCCGGTTGCAATTCATGCAAAACGGTCGGCTAACCGAGGCGATGATTCCAACTTCGAAGCCGTCATCGAAACGATACCGGGTGGCGGGGGCTCCTGGGTCGGATTCAGGGACTGGCTGGAGAGGACCGAACGCGTCGGTCAGAATCGCAAGGATTCGATCGGCAGTTAAGACGCGATCCAGGGACCAAATTTGGTCGGCATCCAGCGGCATGAACTCGATAAACCGGACCTGAATATCATGCTCTCTTCCCCATCGAACCAGGCTGATGATGTCGGGTTCGGTAAGGCCCTTAATGGCGACAGCGTTGACTTTGATTTGTCGAAAGCCCGCGGCCTGCGCCGCTGCGATTCCAGCGAGGACTCTGGGCAGGTCATCGCGGCGGGTAATGGTGCGAAAACGTTCGCGGTCAAGGGTGTCCAAATGGATGTTGAGCCGACGAAGGCCGGCTTGATAGAGCGAAGTGGCGGCACCGGCAAGCAGAACGCCATTAGTGGTCAGCGCGAGATCTTTGATTGCGGGCAAGGGCGCCAGCGCGGAAACCAGTTCGGCCAGATGCGGACGGAGGAGCGGTTCGCCTCCAGTCAACCGAATCTTGGAAATGCCCAGTGGAAGAGCAGCGGCGACAAAGTCGCTGATTTGAGAGAAAGAGAGCAGGCGCGAAGCAGGAGTGAATATCCCTCCGGTTTCGGGCATGCAATAGAAACAGCGGATGTTACAACGGTCGGTAACGCTGATGCGGAGATCGGAGTGGATGCGGCCAAAGCTGTCCACCAGCGGCCCGTACGCCGGAAAGGACGAGGGCGGAGGCGGGTAGGCAGGCGGGCCGAGTTGAACGAGTGTACTCACAGCAGAGCGCTACTCTCTCTATCATCGACTATCGCGGAGAAAGAGCTAGAGAGCTAACATGCGCTCAATGGGAAGGAGTGCGCGCTGCATGATTTCAGGCGGAAGCTCAATGCGCGGCTGTAGAGTCGCGAGGCAGTCACGGAGCTTTTCAAGCGTATTCATGCGCATGTACGGACACTCGCTGCAATTGCAGTTTTCGTTCGCAACGAAGTAAAACTTCTTGCCGGGCGAGAGTTTTTCAAGCGAGTAGCGAACACCGCTCTCGGTCATGATGATGAACTCGTCAGCAGATTGGGTTGTACACCAGTCGATGATGGCCGATGTGGAGCCGATGAAGTCGGACATGCGCAGAACATCGCTGGGGCACTCCGGGTGGGAAGCAACCAGAGCTTGCGGGTGCTCGGCTCGAGTTGCGGCTAAACGTCGCGCGGGGAAGGTCGCATGCACAATGCAGGCACCCTGCCAAATTTTCATGTTCTGGCGACCCGTTTGTGCCTTCACGTAATTGCCGAGATTAATGTCAGGGAGAAAGAGGATCGGCTTGTTTGCCGGAATCGAGTTTACAACTTTGACGGCATTACGGGAAGTGCAGAGGATATCGCTCTCGGCCTTTACCTCCACAGATGTGTTGATATAACTGACAACCACGTAGTCGGGATTTTTGCGTTTGAAAGCGCGAACACCCTCAACCGGACAGCTGTCAACTAAGCTGCAGCCCGCGTGGAGGTCGGGAAGCACAACAGCGCGGTTTGGGTTGAGAACCTTGGCAGTCTCGGCCATGAACTTGACACCGCAGAAAGCGATTGCTTCGCCGTCGAAATTTTGGGCGACTCGGGCGAGTTCGAGGCTATCGCCAACTGAATCAGCGATGTCCTGGATCTCGGCATCCTGGTAATGGTGCGCCAGAATGACAGCGTTGCGGCGAGCTTTCCATTCCAGGATTTCGTCGACGACGGTGCTGGTGGCAACCATGATGTCTATTCGATGTTT
>CAXTWQ010000178.1:4493-5875 GCA_964248065.1 uncultured Bryobacteraceae bacterium
TTCCCGGGTAGGGAAAAGCCTAGCATCTAAGCTGCCGAACAAAGGACTAATCCCAGAGCCGACCCGGAGGCGGGAGCTTACCGAGGCGTCGCAGCCAGACTGGAAGAGCAACAACGGATAGCACCAGCAGCCAAAGAAAAATCAATAGCCAGATTTCCTGTCCTAAGGGAGCACCGCCATACAATCTGTTCGCAGTTAGTGCCAACACATAACCCACTAAGTACACGGAACTTATGCTGCTTTTAGTGAGCCAGGACAGCAGGAAGTAAACGCAAAATGGCAGGAGCAACCACGGCATAAAGGCGTGCGGTCCCATAATCCAGAAGAGTCCAGCCGTGTCAATGATGCAAACAACGAACACACATACTAAGAATGATCGAAAAAGAGTTCGCACCTGCGATGGCTTCATGGATACGTTTGAAGTGACTATAACAAAAAGGGGAGCCTTTCGGCTCCCCTTTTGTTTTGGTTAGAACTCAGGTTTAAAAGCTGAGTTTTATTTGAGTTTGGATTACGCGGCCGGAAACGGCTGAACCCTGGAAGGAACCGTAGGCGCTGGTAGGCGCTGATACGGTTTGGATAATCTGGCCAAAGTTGGACGCTGCCACGTTATTGATGGGCAGATCGATGTTTGGATGGTTCAGGATGTTGAAGAAGTAAGCGCCGATGAGTAGCCGAGCGCGCTCATGGAAAACGAACGTCTTATTAACGTTCAGATCGGTATCGAAGTAGCCCGGTCCGCGAAAGGAGTTCCGGGACAGATTGCCGAAGTCCTTCTGGCTTCCTGCTGGAGCAAAGCTCGATTTGGAGTAGCAGCTGTAAACACCATCACCACTAGGAATGCTGCAACCGGCAACACTGGCCGGACTGATGTAATCGGCGAGAATGGGTTGAGTTGCGATACCCGCTGCGTTCGCAATTTGTCCAACGCCGTTGATCTTGTACCCTCTGATGGCGCTGTTGGAAATGCTAAACGGGTATCCGCTGTGAAAGTAAGCCGTTCCTGCGACAGTCCATCCACCAAGCACATTCTTCAGAACCCCATTATGGAAGGAAGAAGTCGGAACCGTATAAACGTAATTCCCATTTACGGAATGACGAGCATCGTAATCCGCTGAACTATAGTTTTGCGCCCGTGCTGAAGTTGGGCTGAGCTGGTATCGGTAGCTGACAGCGCTTAAGGCATTGAACGGTTCTAGGCACTCATTTGAGCACGTATCCAAGGCATGGCTCCAAGTATAAGAAGCACTACCTGTGAAGCTGGAACCAATGCGCCATCTTAAGGAGCTAGTTAGACCGTTGTAATTCGAAAATCCGTTGTTGGTCAGTTCACGGATTTGACCAAACCTCGCATCCGGTGCTGTGGTTGGCAAGTTCTGGAA
>CAXTWQ010000179.1:0-5831 GCA_964248065.1 uncultured Bryobacteraceae bacterium
CCTGTAGCGATTGCAACTGCGCGCGTTCGGCCGCGATTTGACGACGCAGATCGGCCGCCTTGGCGCGGGAATGCAGGATCAACACCGTTAAGATCAGCAAAGTGCAGAGAAGGGCAGCAGCAGTAGCAGCCAGCACGGCGTTGCGGGCCCGTTCGCGCCGCAACGGAACGGAGGCGAGATTGATAGAAGTGGGTGAAAGCGGCGTCATGCGGCGTACTGCTCTAATAAGCCCAGCAGACCGGTATTAGCCTGCGAGGCGGCTCCGAACTTTGATCGAAGAGGACCGTAGCTGACACCAAACTCCCGCTGGGCGAGCGTGCCAAGAGCGTCTGTATCGGTGCCGAATCCACAGAGTAACAGTCGCAAAACCGGCTGCTTAAGCTGGTCTTCGGCATAAGCAAGAGTCTGCTGCAGCAGCGGAAGAATGGTTTGCTCATCACGCCCGGAAGTCATGCCTTCAGCGCCATCACCGGCGAGGTTTACGCAGCGAACCAAACGAACCCGCGCACGCTCCAGGAGCAACATAGTGAGAATGGAACCGGCGGCTTTGGCAACGATGGTCAATCCACGTTCAGCCTGAAAGCAGAGCGGCAACGCAGCAATGGAAGAGGGAGTGACAAGCCCGACCCGGTAGCCGGCCGTAGTCAGGACGTGTTCGTACTCTTCAAGAATAGGCCGGGCAACTGCTACGGTCAGCACCTCCAGGCGCCCAGGCTCATTCAACTGAATTGCGTAAGAAAGCTGCGCCTCATCAATGTGAAACGGCACCGTTTTGCGCAAGCGGAAGCGCAGCAACGCCAATCGGTCGGCTTCGCTGGTGGGGAACTGTTCAAGGTCTATGATTGCCATGCGAACAGCATAGTCAGGAATAACCAACGCAGCAGCGGCACGTTTGGCGGTTTGCAAAGGAGCAACACGCGCCAGAGCGTCCCGGTACAGCTGAGGCTTGAGCACGTTGGCGGCTGCCGGAGATGAGGCGGCGGCACGTTCGACCAGGACTTCATGCCGCTGGTGAGCAGGCTCGCGCGGCGAGACAACCGCGACAGAGTTCTCCGTTACTTCGAAGATGCGATCGGGCGGGGGCTCCGACACCAATTGCTGAATGCGATCAAAGAATTCCAGAGCGCGATACCAATCCTAGTCGATAAACGTTACCTTGTTTGCTTCGCGCAAAGTGGTAACTCCTTCGCGTACCCGATCGAGGGCAGACCCACGCAGGAACGTCATACCTTCTTCACGAGCCGCGCGCTTAATTTCTGATGCTGGACGGCGCTCGAGAATCATTTCACGGATGCGCTCGGTCAAATCCAGCAATTCGTGAATTGCCGTACGGCCGCGAAAACCGGTGCCGCTACACTCCATGCAGCCCCGACCTTCGTAGAACGGAAAGTGCCGCCACTCGCTTAAGTCAAGCCCGCTTTCGACCAGGTAATCGTCTTCGTAGTGCGCCGGTTGGCGGCAGTGCGGACAAATGACGCGCACCAGACGCTGGGCGAGAATACAGTTCAGCGCGGAAACGAAGTTGTACGGCTCCACTCCCATGTTTAGAAAGCGCCCGAGAACGTCGAGCACATTGTTTGCATGGACCGTGGTGAAGACCAAGTGCCCGGTGAGCGCCGCATTGATCGCGATCTGCGAAGTTTCCTGATCGCGAATCTCGCCGACGAGAATCTTGTCCGGATCGTGACGCAGAATAGAGCGCAGTCCTCGGGCAAACGTCAGGCCCTTTTTCTCGTTCACCGGAATCTGCGTGATGCCCTTGATCTGGTACTCCACCGGATCTTCGATTGTGATAATTTTGTCTTCGTCGTTCTTGATTTCGCTCAGCGCCGCATACAGCGTAGTGGTCTTGCCCGATCCGGTAGGCCCGGTCACGAGCACCATACCGTAGGGCTCCTTGATATAACGGCGAAATTTGACTATATCGTTTTCCGCGAAGCCGACCACGTCCAGCGTGAGACGCGAAAACTTCTCGCTCATCGACTCTTTGTCCAGCACGCGAAGCACAGCGTCTTCGCCGTGGATGGTGGGCATGATCGAGACACGGAAGTCAATCAGCCGACCCTTGTAGCGGACGCGGAAACGGCCATCTTGCGGGACGCGGCGCTCAGCAATATCCAGCTCGCTCATTACTTTGATACGAGAGATGACGGCCGAATACCACTCCTTGGCAATCGGGCTCATCGCATATTGCAGGACGCCGTCAATGCGGTACTTAATCGCTACTTCCTGATCGCGCGTTTCGATGTGAATATCGCTGGCTCGGCGCTCCAGAGCGTTAAAAATCGTCGTATCAACCAGCTTGATGACTGGGGCGATGCTGCCTTCATCCGAGGCCAGCCGATCGATAGAGAGATTCTCGTCCGAATTCTCTTCGTCTCCGACAACATCGAGCGTGAAGCCTTCGGTCACCTCTTCCAGAACGCGTTGTGACTGCTCGGTCTTCTTTAACAGATCTGAGATCTGCGAGTGAGTGGCGATCTTGATCTTGAGCTTTTTCGCGAGCAGCACTGCCAGCTCGTCAATGGCTGTAATCTGGCGCGGATCGGCCAGCGCAATTTCAAGATTTCCGGGGTACGCCTGCAACGGGACGAAGTGATACCGGAACATCAGGTCCACCGGAACGGTTCGGAAGAGTTCGTGATCGATGCTTGTCGTTTTGAGATCGACGTAATCGCAACAGTAGCGCCTCGCCAGAGCACGAGCCTGGTCGGCTTCGATGTCGATTTCTTTCGGTCTGATGATTTCAGTGGCCATGATGTCTATTGAGGCTTAACGAATAGTGTCGGCGAGCGAGAAGATAGGTAGATATAAAGCGACTAAGACGAAGGCCACAAAGGCGCCCATGAAAATCATGATGATCGGTTCGATGAGCGAGAGAATGGCAGTCATACGGGTGTTGACGTCTTCATCGTAAAATTCGGCTACGCTAGTGAGCATTTGGGGCAGGGCACCGGTCGACTCGCCCACCTCCATCATGTCGATGGCAAGCGGGGGAACAATGCCGGTGGTTGCCAGCGAGGCATGAAGAGACTTACCTTCGCGCACCAGAATCGCGGCCCGGTCCAGTGTCTTCTTCAGGAGCACGCTACCTAGCGAACGGCCCGCTGTCTCCAACGCTTGCACGAGAGGAATGCCTCCCACCAGCAGCGTGCCCAAGACCCGTGACAGTTGGGCTACCTGATACTTGGTCCAGACCTCGCCAACCAGCGGGGTGTTCATTTTGACGCGGTCGAGAGTCTCTTGCGAACTCGGGCGGCGCGCCCAAAAGTAGGCACCTACAACAGCCAACATCGCGGCGGCCAGACCAGCTAAAACGTAAGTGCGCGCCGTGGTTCCGACCGCGATCAGAAGCCGTGTTGCCGCTGGCAGTTTGGCATCCATGCTGGTGTAGAGCGCAGCAAAATTCGGCACAACGTAGGTGATCAGAAAGACGATGAGACAGACGACAAGGAAGACCAGAACAGCAGGGTAAAGAAGCGAGACCAGCAGCTTCTTGCGCAAGGCAAGCGTAAGCCGCTGATAAGTGATGAAGCGCTCCAGCACCTCTACAAGAGAGCCGCTCTTCTCGCCGGCAAGCACGCTGGTGACGTAGATAGCAGGAAAAACATTCTGGCGCGCAAAGGCATCCGATAGCACGGTTCCCGTCTTGACCTCGTCGCGAACGCACTTAATGTAGCGGCCGAGGCGCTCGTCGGTAAGCCGGTCTGCAAGCAGATCGAGGCCTTTCAGGATGGGAAGCCCGGCGCGGATCAAAGTGACAAACTGCTGGTTGAAAATCAGGAACTTTTCAAGGTTGACGGTATTTTTGCGCGCAGTCAGATCGCCGAAACGGGCGCCGAGATCTTTCGAACGAACCGAGTAGACCAGGAAGCCTTGCGCCGATAAACGCTCCCGCGCTTCACGCTCAGATTGAGCATCGGCCACCTGCTCGTGCATTTGGCCACGCCCATCGGCATACCGCAGCAAAAATTCCGCCACTAGCGGCCTTCTCCCGGGCCTTGTCCGGCCTGTTCCAATGCGTCCACTACTTGCGCTCCGGACGGGATCTGAAAATGAAACGCGGCGTCGTCAATCTTTGGATTAATCTTCTCGTTTTCGAACCGGTAGGAAATCGCGGACTGGTCACGGCCCTGCACGATCAGATGACGAACGCTGCCGTCTGAACTCAACTGCATATCCACACTGCTGTATGGTTCGCGGTCGCTTCTGGCGCTGGCCTGGAGCCAGGTTCCTTCCGTGTCTGTTCGCGTACTGAAATCTCGAAACTCCTTCTTCATGGCGAGCTTACCAAGCAGAAACGCAAGTGGTGCCCGCATATCTTCCGTGTTCCTCAACGATACTTTCTCTACGCGATTGTTGGCCGAAGTGTAAAGATACACAGTCTTACCGTCGGAAATGAATAATTTGCCCTCGGGTCTGCGATAATCCCACCGCATCTTGCCAACTTTCCGCAACGTCAGCACACCCGATTCGGTGGGCCGTCGATGGCCCAGCAAGCTGTAGTCCTCGGTGAATTCGACGCTCAAAGTACGGACGCTGTTGTAGTGGTTCTCTACATTCTGGATCAGCAGGTCCGTTGAGGGCGCCTGCCCCGGAGCAGCGGCGGCGACGGTGGCAAGCGCAATGAGGACGGGAATGAAGCGGCGAATCAAATAGGAAAGACGTATGAGCCGCGGACTTCGTTGAAGATCTCTCTGGGGAACCATGCTCAAGGCGAGAGACGTTCGAGTGCCCACATCCCGCCAGCAGTTCGGCGATAAAGGAGCCGATCGTGCAGCCGATTATCGCGCCCTTGCCAGAACTCAATAGCAGAAGGCTCGACGCAGTAGCCGCCCCACCACTCAGGCGTAGGAACGTCGTTTCTGTCCTGATATTCAGATTCCAGTTCAGCCAGCCTCTGTTCCAGCGGCAAACGGCTCGGCAAAACTTCACTTTGATGCGAAACGAGCGCTCCTAACCGGCTTCCTTTTGGCCGACCGTTAAAATATTTTTCCGATTTAGCGCGATCAACCCGCGATACCGAACCTTCCACACGAACCTGCCGCTCAAGTTCGGCCCAGTAAAAGGTAAGGGAAACGTGCGGGTTGGCTTCTATTTCCTGGCCCTTGCGGCTGGTGTAATTGGTGTAGAACAGGAAACCATCCGCTGTTGTTTCCTTCAAAAGTACAATGCGCCCCGAGGGACGGCCGTTCGCCGACACCGTCGAGAGATTCATGGCGTTCGGCTCTTTTAGTTTTGAGTCCCGCGCCTCCTTCATCCAAGTCTGAAACTGAACCATCGGATTTGGATAGCAATGCGACTCGTCCAGTTCTCCCCGCTTGTAGGATTCGCGCAGGTCTTCCAGCAAAATTCCAGGCGAATCGACAGCGGCGGTGCTCGTAGACACTCCTCTAGTTTGGCATTATCTGACCGATTGATATACTCAAGAACGGCATGGTGTATCTCTTAACCACCCTGCACGTCCTGGTGTGCCTGTTTCTGATCATCGTTGTTCTGCTGCAGAGTGGAAAAGCGGCTGATCTGGCGGGTGCCTTCGGCGGCATGGGCTCACAGACGGTGTTCGGACCACGGGGCACAGCGACAGTACTATCGAAAGCTACTACGATCGCGGCAATTTTGTTTATGCTGACTGCGCTGAGTCTGGCAATCTACACGGACCGGACGACCTCCAGTTCGGGCAGTGTTCTGGAACGGCGGAACCCGACGGTGACCAAGAGCACGCAGCCACAGCCCAAGACGACTCAGCCGAACAAGAAGTAGTCGCGGCGACTTTGCGGAGATGGCGGAATTGGCAGACGCACTAGCTTGAGGTGCTAGCGGGTAACACC
>CAXTWQ010000180.1:0-5814 GCA_964248065.1 uncultured Bryobacteraceae bacterium
GAGCGACGGTCTCATAATCCGTAGGTCGCAGGTTCAACTCCTGCCGCCGGCACCAGGCTTACTGCTTGGTTATGACCGAGTAGATTCTATCCAGATCTTCCTGGGAATAGTACTCAATCTCCAGCCGACCACGGGTCGGTGACTTGGCGAAGAGCTTGACTCTGGTTCCAAGGCTGGAAGCAATCTCGTCGAGCGCAGCTTTAATATTTGGGTCAAGTGGGACCGGGCTTTCCGTCTCAGCGCTCCCTTTTTTTTCTGGCCGGGGCGGTGGCGGCGGTGGATTGAGTAGATCTTTGATGAGACGTTCGGTCGCTCGAACTGAGATCTGTTGATCGATGATCATCTTGCAGAGTTCGATCTGCTGGTCCGGCTCAGGCAAAGCCAGCAGGGCGCGGGCATGGCCGGAGCTGATCTCATTCCGCACCAGCGCATCTTGAACTAATTGCGGTAAGTTCAACAGCCGTAACAAGTTACTGATGGTAGGCCGCTCTTTGCCGGTCCGCTCGGCAATTTGTTCGTGGCTTAACGAGTGCTGGTCGATCAGGCGCTGAAAAGCTGTTGCAATCTCAATCGAGTTCAAATCTTCCCGCTGAATATTTTCGATGAGGGCCAGTTCTAGTGACTGCTGTTGCTGGACAGTACGGACGATGGCTGGAATCGACTCCAGTCCGGCTAGGCGGGCAGCTCGCCAGCGTCGCTCGCCGGCGATGATCTGGTACCGGCCATCGCCGAGAGCAGACACGGTGATCGGTTGCAGCAATCCGTTTCTGCGGATCGATTGAGCCAGCTCTTCCAACCGGTCCTGATGGAAAGCTGTGCGGGGCTGTTCAGTACTTGCCCGAATACAATCCAGAGAAAGATTTTGCAGTGTGCCCGGCGCTTCGGAAGTGGCGGGTTCGCTTGTGGAGCTTTCGGCGCCAACCGGGAGCTCTTGAATCCGACTTGCGGCAGCAGTTCTAGTGGGGAGAAGCGCGGACAGTCCCTTGCCCAGCACCTTGCGCGGTACTCGGTCTGGCTCTTTTGGCATGGGCTAAGATCTCCTTTGCTAGTTGAATGTAAGCTTCCGCACCTCGGGAACGCGGGTCGTAAGCCAGAATGGTTTTGCCGAAGCTGGGCGCCTCGGCCAGGCGAATACTGCGAGGGATGACGGTTTTAAAAACCTCTTTGCCAAAGAACTCACGAAGGTCCGCCTCCACCTGCCTGGTCAGGTTCGTTCGGTCATCGTACATCGTCAGCAGGACGCCTTCGACAGTCAGTGCCGGATTGAAAGCTTCCTTTAAGCGGTCGACGGTGTCCATCAACTGCGAGATACCTTCCAAGGCAAAAAATTCGCACTGAATCGGAATCAACACGCTATCCGAAGCAGCGAGGGCATTGATGGTGAGCAAATCGAGTGCGGGGGGGCAGTCAATCACAATGTAGTCATAGTGAGGCTTGACGGCTTGCAAGGCTACCTGCAGTCGATGTTCACGCCCGTCAGCATTCACCAAATCCAAGTTTGTCGCAACCAGGTTCTGATCAGCGGGAAGCAGGAACAGCCCATCGTAGTTGGTTGAGATCACAGCGGAGGAAATGTCGGACTCTCCGAGCAGGACATTGTAGAGAGTAGGGCGGTCAACAACTTTTTCGACGCCGATGCCGGTAGTGGAGTTTCCTTGCGGGTCGGAGTCAATCAGCAGAATCCGTAATTCAGATGCGGCGAGCGCCGCTGCGAGATTAATAGCGGTAGTGGTTTTGCCAACGCCACCTTTTTGATTTGCAATCGAAATAACCCGGGCCACAGTACGGAGACGATGCTAGCACGGCTGATTCCCTGAGACGTTAGCCACCGATGAACACAGATCAGCGCAAATGAGGATACGGTGCAATTGGCTTTCTCGTCTCTGTTCCACGTGGAACAGAATAGATTAGCTCCTCCCAGGCTTTTATCACGACCGCAAACATGACTGACTAACGTAGCTTACTCAGCGACTGGGCCGATTAACAAAGTTCGTTATAGATTGCCCTCCAAGACCAAACTTATCGAGTAATTAACGGCGTAGATCAACCGCCTGACACATGAAGCCAAGTTAAAAGGACGACACAAATGTTTGCACTAATGGGAACTACCAGTATGTGAGCGGAGCATTGGCAAACACTCTCCTCCAGCATGGAGCAGAGGTTCGTGAGCATCATCCGTAACGATTCGAAAGCGCAGGCTTGGAGGACAAGTGTGTCGAGATTGTCATTGTCAACTACGATGACCGCCTGGCTGCTGCCCTTGCAGGTGTCGAAGGTGTCTTTGCATGATCCCGCCCAATGTGGTTCCTGGCGCCAATTTCCGGACAGCGTCGCCCGGATTTCTGCTGCTTTGTTAGGCTCGACCTTCAAACTCAACCGATCACGTCCGTTTTCATCCATCAGTCTTAGGCCGGCACTTCGATCTCCCACACGCCCTAGATATGCTCGTTGCTTATCACCGGGATGTGTCGTTGCAAACGTTTTCCATTCCGCCTTCTGCTAGGCCGAAGGAAGCTTCTCGAATCGCGCAGCCTCGTGGGCCAAATAGTATTCCCTATCCCAGATTGCAAGCCCAGACTTTCGACGGCCAGCTTCTTCACCAGCACCAATCGTAAATACCTGATCTTGCTCGTACTGGTCGAAACTTAAATGTCTCAGCTTTCAACCCGTCCGTCTCTGCCCTTCATCCCACCAAAGATGGTCCACCGTTTTCGGTAGCTTCGTGGTTGAAGAACAAGATCCCGGCAGTCTCTCGATTGTTATGGGGATACTCTTTGCCTTAGTATTCAGTCCGGGGGCACTCGTCCTGTTCAAGACGATCATTCTTATCTTTCCGTCCGGCTCCACGATGTTGATTCGTTGAACATTTAACTTCCCTACGACCTCCTTTGGTTAGGGCCAGCAGCGCTTCCGAAAACCGTCGTAGCAAATACCGCGGTCAAAAGCCCTGAGTAGATTTTGAGAAAGCCTTGATTGGAAAAGAACTGCACGAGGCCAATCTCCCTTGAGTTCTCACTCCGATACGGGAAAAAGGCTGCGCGAGTTCAATGAATTACGGATGATTATGCGAGCCGTCGGGTGGGAGGAAATACTGCCGAACCAATCTGCAGCTCAAGGGTCAAGTAGCGATGCTGGACTGACAGGGCTGTCATTGAGAGTTTAGGGCCGATGTTCCACGTGGAACTCTAATTTAAGTTCAGATACATGTCCAAGACCGCAACTGCCGCCGGCGTTACTCCAGGTACACGGCTTGCCTGCCCCAAGGTGACCGGGCGCACCCGGCCGAGTTTCTGCCGAACTTCGTTCGACAGCCCCGGTATGCCGTCATAGGTCAGGCTTGCCGGTATGGTCCGCTGCTCGGAGTCCTGCAGGCGTTGAATCTGCTTCTCCTGCTGCGATAAGTATCCGGAATACTTTAGCCCGGTTTCAATTGTGGTCAACACGCCGTGGCTCAGTGTTTGCCCGAGTCGCCCAGCGATCCATCGCTCCAGCCGCTCGATCTTGGCCTCGGGTCGCCGTAGCCAGACCGCTAGCGTTGGATTATCCGTCGCAGTCTCGGTGCCCACCTCATCTGGAAGTTCCCTGGCCCGGGTCTTCTCCAACAGCGCTCGTACGGCCAACTCCTGCTCTTGTTTTCCCTCGAACGCTGTCCATCGTTGATCGGTGACCAGCCCCAACTCGCGTCCCAGTGGCGTTAAGCGCTGATCCGCATTGTCGATCCGCAAATGCAGCCGGAACTCCGCGCGCGAAGTGAACATCCGGTATGGCTCATCCACGCCTTTGCTCACCAGATCATCCACTAATATGCCCGTGTAGCCCAAGCTCCTTGGGATGGTGAATGCCGGTCGGCCGAGAACAGCTTGCGCTGCGTTGATACCGGCCATAAGGCCTTGGCAGGCGGCTTCCTCGTATCCCGAAGTTCCGTTGATCTGCCCCGCCAGGAACAGGCCCGCTATGGACTTCACCTCAAGAGCATGCGTCAACTCGCGTGGATCAACCGCGTCGTACTCGATTGCGTAACCCGGCCGAACCATCTCAGCATTCTCCAGTCCCGGAATCGAGGCAATCATCGCTGCCTGAACATCGATAGGCATGCTGGTCGACATGCCGTTTACATAAACTTCGTTTGTGTCGATGCCTTCCGGCTCTAGGAAGATCTGATGGCGTAGCTTATCGGGAAACTTAACAATCTTGTCCTCGATAGACGGGCAATAGCGCGGTCCAACTCCCTCAATTTGACCGCTATACAAAGGCGAACGCGCAACACTCTCGGCCAGAATTCGATGCGTCTCTGAAGTCGTAAACGCCAAGTGGCACTTGATTTGAGGCCGATTGATTGATTTGGTTAGAAACGAGAACGGGGTTGGCTTGTCATCTCCGGGCTGCTCCTCAAACGCACTCCACTCGATCGTGCGCCCGTCCAGCCGTGGCGGGGTACCAGTCTTGAGACGCGTCCACTGAAGCCCTAAGCTTCGTAGTTGTCCGCCCAACGTGTTTGAAGGCGCCTCGCCATTGCGCCCGCAGGCATTCTTCTGCTCGCCGATATGCGCGAGTCCATTCAGAAACGTACCCGTTGTAATGACGACCGCTTCAGCGAGCAAGTCGCGGCCATCTCGCAGTCTTACTCCCCGCATTTTGCGGCTCTGCTGAGGAACGGTCGACTCAGCAAACAGAAGCTCTCCCACTTCGCCCTGTAGAATGCGGAGGTTCGGCTCCCGGTCCAACCACGCGCGCATCTGAATCCGATACTGCTTTTTATCGCACTGCGCCCTTGGAGACCACACTGCCGGTCCACGACTGGTATTGAGAAGCCGGAACTGGATACCCACCGCATCCGTCAATTCGCCCATGACGCCACCAAGCGCGTCGATCTCCCGCACCAGATGGCCCTTGGCAATACCGCCAATGGCAGGATTGCAGGACATCTGCCCGATCATGTCGATGTTCATCGCCACTAGGGCAGTCTTCAGCCCTAATCGGCCGCATGCCCGGGCGGCTTCACAGCCCGCGTGCCCGCCACCGACCACAATCACGTCATACTTCATCTGCATCGGGGTTCATTCGCTATTCTAGTCTCTTTGCGCTCAGGGTTGGGCCTGCAAAGGGCGCTGGAGGGTCGTGAAAATACTAATCATCGGCGGAGGTGGACGCGAGCACGCATTAGCTTGGCGCCTTGCCCAATCGCCCCTGGTCTCGAACGTTTTAGCTTGCCCAGGCAATCCGGGCATTGCCCAGGTCGCCACCTGCTTTCCTCAACCTGAGTCCACCGCGGCTTATGCGGATCTTGCCGCCGCGCATCGGGTGGACCTGACCATCGTTGGGCCAGAAGCGCCGCTTGTCGATGGCGTCGTTGATCACTTCTACCGCAAGCGGCTCAAAATTATTGGACCTACCCAAGCCGCTGCCCGTCTGGAAGGCTCGAAAATCTTTGCCAAGCAGTTCTTCGCCCGGGCCGGCATTCCGACAGCGCGCTCGGTCCAAACCGGCAGCCTTGAGGAAGCGCTCACGCATTTGAAGGATTTTGAGTTCCCGCTTGTCATCAAAGCCGATGGATTGGCCGGAGGCAAAGGCGTGGTCATTGCCCAGAACCGCGCAGAAGGGGAACTTGCCATTCAGCGCCTCGGCCCAATTCTTGTCTTGGAAGAGTTCCTCCAAGGCGAGGAGGTCAGCTTTATCGGGTTAAGCAACGGTTCTTTGCTGCTGCCTTTTGCCCCGACCCAGGACCACAAACGCCTGTTTGACGACGATTGCGGCCCGAATACGGGTGGCATGGGCGCCTACTGCGATACTCGCATCCTGACTTCCGCCCAGAAC
>CAXTWQ010000181.1:0-5748 GCA_964248065.1 uncultured Bryobacteraceae bacterium
GCCTTCGCCACCGCGACGTTCTTCTGGTTTCTTCTCTTCGGTTTCTGCCATTGCTGTCACTTTCTAACTCTGTGAAACTTGCTGTTCTCTGGTGCTGGCCAAACGTGCCCACTCAAGCCCGACTCGCCCGGATGGACGCAGCTTCAGCGATGCGGTCCGCTTGCCGATCAAACTGGCGATCACACTATTTCGCACGTTATTTAGTTCCTTGCCGCGCGCCTGTGGAATCACCGAGGCAAGCCGCATATACAAGCGCCATGGACGGTCCACTCGGGCAGCCTTGCGACGCGAGGCTCGCGCAGGCAAAGCCTCCCGGTACACCGAAACCAGGTCATGAATGTACTCCGGCGAAAACCCAAAGTCTTTCACCAGACGCACTAGGCTTGCCTTCAACTCTTCGGCATCGGCCAGCCGCTTCCACTCCAGCGCCCTACCAAAGAGCCGGAATGTCCCTGCCTCAGTGGCCTTGGCTGCTTGCAGTTCGGTCCAGGCTTCCTCATAAACTGCGGCAGGGTCGGCGTCAATCTCCGGCGCAATTGCCAGACTCATACTGACCGTCTTGCCTTCAATCTGCGAGCCAGCCTGCAAGTTATGTTCGGCAAACTTTTCGAATAGGCGTTGAAACTCCCGAGCGAGCGTCAGCAGCGCATCCCAGGAACCGAGAACTGCAAAGTCATCGCCACCCCGGTACAGCACCGTCACCTTGCGCCAGAAATCAGGCATGGTACAGAGCAGCGCCAACTCGCCCGCGAAGAAGTCCTTCAGCAGCATTGAAAGCTGAATATGCTCTTCCACCGTGGGAACCTGCTTCAACTGCGCATCAAACTGGTCTATGTCGCCCAGCAGGATGCCCCAACGAGCAGCCCCGCTGGCTCGCGATGCCAACTCTTGTAAGTCTGCCCGTGCTCCGTTGTCATCCAGCGCAATTCGGCGCGGGAACGGAATGCCCGTCACTTCCAGAGCGGTGTGTTCGTTGATGATCCAGGTATATTGGCCGCTATCCCAATGCAGCTTCGCCGGCTCGTCTGCACTCCAGCCGATAGTCCTTGCTGAAACTTGGCCTCTTGCAAATGCGGCAAAGTACTCGGTTGCTGACTCAATTTCGGGCTCATCCGCAATTGGCTGGAAAGCGGCTTGCACATCGGCAAAGCCAAGCGGAGTAGAGGTCTGTGTTTCCAGTGCATCGTCCAGGCGCTTGCGGGCAACCGGCCAGGCTCCGAGGTTTTCGGTGCTGGACCAGACCAGCCGAAGCGTATCGGCCGAGAGATGTCGAACAGCTTCGGAGGCTTGCTGAAGCAACGCATTGGCACGCGGTACATCTTCTTCAGCCAGAACCAGCAAAAACTGTTCGGCGCTGCTGGAACCCAAGAGCATTGGGGACAGCTTGAGTTCTGCCAACAGAGCGCGCGGTAGAACTTCAGCTAGGAGAGTCAGCCAAACACAGCGGCCCAGAAAGGCATCGGGAGAAGAATAGTCAGCACTGGCGGTTGCTAGGAAGGAGTTGGCACCAACGAGGTGGGCTTGCAGGAAAACTTGCAGCGACATGTGAAAAGAAGGGTCGTGGCGGCCTGCTGAACTAAACAGGCTAAGCGTGTTTGGGCGAAACGTTCTCAGGCTACCACAAGGCTGTTCAGGAACGGTCGACCTATCGTTGTCCGTTTCCCTGCAAGGGCGCCGCCAGCCGAAGTGAGTTGTACGACCAGGAGCATTGGTGTCCCACATGGTTGCGCTTTCGCCTGAATGTCTATACAATTTCGTATAGATGCTCTGCGAATGGGACGCGAGCAAAGAACGAATCAATCTTCAAAAGCATGGCCTTTCGCTCAGCTTGGCAGCCGAAGCATTGGAAGATCCAAACGCATTTGTGGGGGAAGACTTCCTCGACGACAATGGCGAACTTAGATATCAGGCACTAGCAATGCTTGAGGGCCGTCTCGTGTTGATTGCTTTTGTTTATCGGACTGTCGAAGGAGTCAATCTGCTACGAGTGATGTCACTCAGAAAGGCCACAAAGTATGAACAAAAAGTCTACTTCTCCAACCGCGGCTGACCGCGGTGAAATGCTTGCTCGGCTTGACGCGACCCGAGATGAGGAAATCGATACCACAGACGTTGATTCTCGTCCGCTTAGTCCAGAAAAATGGGCCAAGGGCAAACCGTTTCACGAGGTGTATCGGCCAAATAAGCGCGCCATCGCTTTGCGTTTGGATGTCGACATCTTACTCTGGCTGCAATCGCAGGAAGGACACTATCAAACACGAATCAACGATTTGCTACGCCAGGCAATGGAACGGGCCCGTTAGTCGCGCTCGCCATACGGTTGCCACCTGCTCAGCGACTGGCCTAACGGCTCTTTGCCAATCACGATAGAATGAGGCTCGCCGCTACCTGCACGGTAACGGACAGAGAGGATGGGCATGGCGTTAACTGTAAAGACCAGAGAAATAGGAAATGTCGCAATCATCGATCTGAACGGACGGATCACCCTTGGAGAGAACACGGGCATCTTGCGAAATGCAATCACGACCCTGCTCTCGCAAGGCAAGAAGAACGTCCTTCTCAACATGGCGGACGTCGGTTATGTGGACAGCGCCGGTTTAGGTGAGCTTGTCGGCGCTTATACGACGGCTGCGAATCAGGGCGGCTCGGTGAAACTGCTGAACATGCAGGGCAAGCTGAAAGATCTGATGACGATCACCAAGCTCCACACGATCTTCCCTTCCTATGGGGACGAGAAATCAGCATTGGCAAGCTTTGGAGCAGCAGCAACTGCTTAACGATCTGGCCGCTGCGGTTTAATCCGGTAATCGTTCACGCTCGGCATCCGAATCACCCGGCACATCTCGAATAGACGAGAGCGGGCACGCTCGCCGACACGCTCCTCCAATGTCGTGCGGAAGGAGTGCGCCCCAGGCACTTGTGACTTCTCCGGACCTGCTCCTCCAATGTCCGGATCGACAAGATTGGTTGTTGCAATCAGCGGCTTGCGATGGTTATAGCGGAAGTTGACAATGGAAGTCACAGTGTCTTCCACCCAGTCGGTCACGCGATGAGCGCCGAGATCATCGAGTAACAGGATTTCCGTTTCAAGCGCACTACGATAGGCTTCGCGAGTGCTCGTGCCAAGCTTTTCGTTATAAGACGATCGAATGCGCTCCAGCAGATTCTGATAGTCAAAGAACACACCTTCGTGTCCCCGAGCTAGCAGAAGTCGCAGCGCCGCTACAGCCAGGTGCGTCTTGCCGGTACCCGGCGGGCCAACCAACAGCAAGCCCGGCTTTGGGTTCTTCGGATAAATGCGAGTGAAGCCGGAGACTGCCAGCATAACGTCTGAGAGCCCCCGTCGAGCGGTTGGGTTGTCGTCAGGAAGAAGAAAGTTCTCGAACGATGCACGTCCATAGTTCTCTGGAATTTGAGCGAGCTTTTCCATCTGCTCGGCCTGAGATTCGGCGACACAGGAGCAGCGTTCGGCAGAGCTGATGCCGTCCTGTTCGGAGACGGTCCATCCCATTCCGCTGCATAACTTACAATCCAGTTTCGCCATTGCTGTTTGTATTACAGCAAGGGACGCCGCTCAACTCCGCTAGCTGGCAATCGCTGCTGGCCGGGGTCTAATCTGGGCGTCAATGGAGGCGCCATCGGCAAGCCGTGCAGTTTGCAGATCGAAGTTGGTCTGAAGGGTCATCCAGAAATCAGCGGACATTCCGAAATAGCGGGACAGACGTAAAGCAGTGTCCGCGGTCATAGCGCGACGCTCATGCACCAGATCGGCAATCCGAGATGACGGAACACGAAGTTCAAGGGCAAGGCGATTGGCACTAAGGCCCAGTGGAATTAGAAAATCTTCCCGCAGCATTTCACCGGGCTGAACTGGTGCTCGCTCAATGCTCCAGCCTTGTGGGGGTCTCTTTATGGCCATCTCGATCGCCTTAGTGATAGTCAGTGATCTCAATCATCGCAGCGGTGGCTCACATCTTAGCGGAATCATAATCAACCGACATCAGGAAGAGTCCAGATGCCGGCGCAGTTGGTCCAGGCGCGATGCCATTGCCGGGTTGAAGTCGGGCGAGTATGTCTCCTTCCCCAAGATTGCCGCGGCCGACCTGTAGCAGTACACCAACAATATTCCGAACCATGTGCTTGAGGAATCCGGAACCAGATACCTGGTAGGTCAGCTGCGGGCCGCTGCGCAACAGATGTGATCGAAAGATGCGGCGAACCCGGGAGCGGTCAGGATGATCGTTCTCGTCGGCTGCTGCGAAGGCAGTAAAATCGTGCTCGCCCTCTAGCAGCAAAGCCGCCGCGCTCATTGCATCCTCATTAAGCGGATAAGGATGGTGGTAAACAAAATGGCGATCAAAGGGCGGGCAGATTTCATTGCGATAAATCCGATATTCATACTGTTTGCGCTTGGCGTCAAAGCGCGGGTGGAAGTCGGTCTGCATTTCGCAAACATTGCTGATACGAATGGAGCGGGGCAGCAGGCGATTCACGGCGCGGCGAAAGTTATCTACCGGAATCAGGTTTTCCAGCGAGACAGCCGCAACCTGCGCAGAGGCGTGAACACCGGCATCGGTACGCCCAGAACCGGCAACGTGAACCGGCGCTTTCTCTATCTGTCCAATCACTGTCTCAAGCGTGCCTTGAATCGTAGATAGATTGGGTTGCACCTGCCAACCGTGAAAGTCTGTGCCATCGTAGGCCACATCAAAACGCAAGCGACGCATTCTCCCGGCAGTGTCAGACGGGCCGTGAACCGGGCTTAACTAGCGGCACGCCTTGCAAGCAGAGCGGACAATTTCCGGGTTCGTAGGTGACCGGATGCAAGGTGGCGAGACTCAAGCGCGGCACGCCAACATCTGCGCTGCCGCCGCTTCGATCAATGATCGACGCCGCTGCAGCAACGTGGGCACCGAGGGCCTGCATTAACTGGATCACTTCTCGAGTGCTGCCGCCCGTGGTAATCACATCCTCTACGACCACCACCCGTTCGTCTTCGTTTACCTGAAAGCCACGGCGAAGCGCCATCTTCTTCGTGGCGGCATCGCGCTCGGCAAAGAAGCCGCGCACACCCAAAGCACGCGCCACCTCATGCCCAATTACAATTCCACCGATGGCAGGAGATACGATCAGGTCGAGCGCCGAATCGCCGACTAGGGCCTTGACCAATCCGCCCAGCTCCTCGCCAAACCGTGCTGCGTACTGCGGGTAGGCCAGCACCTTGGCGCATTGCAGGTACCCGCCGCTATGGAGGCCGCTCGTTAAGCGGAAATGGCCTTGCAGATACGCACCGGTTTTCCGGAAGAGTTCAAGAACCGAAGACGGCGTCACAGCCGCAAGGATAACAAGCGCCCGCAAAGGACGGCCGTTTACGCTGGAGCGGCGTTGCGTCGCTTCGAGCCCCACAGGTGAGGAACAGTAAATGCCTCTCCCCGTCCCAACTTCATTCCGGCGTTTTCCCATAACCGGACAGCGCCGATTCATAGGCGGCTGGCAGCAGAGCATAATGCAAAGCAAATAAACGATTTGCTGGCAGTCGGAAATTGGAAAACAACTTGCTCTTTCACCATTTCCATGACCGGACTCGCTTCCGCACGGGTGAAAACGGCCATGTTTGCTGCGTTACCATGAAAAATCAAGGAAACGAATTTGGGAACCTCCCTGGCTCGGGTCTCGTTTTTGTATGAGACGGGTGAGCAGTAGGGGAAGAACAGCTTTGGGTTTTATAAGAAAAGCACTACGGGCAAC
>CAXTWQ010000182.1:0-3284 GCA_964248065.1 uncultured Bryobacteraceae bacterium
AGGCGCACGGGGCCTGACTGCCGGCCTTGACGAGCATGGATTTCTGCTGCTTCGTACCAGTTCCGGCAAGTTTGAGCGCATTGCTTCCGGGGGGATTCGGCCGCTTGCCTGATCCACTGGTAGAGGACTGGACGGGAAACTACTTCAACTACTTCACCGAAGTAGAGGAGCGGTTTCAACGGGCCCGTGGCACCGGCCTGTTCCTGCTTTCGCCCCTTGATTGGGCATTGATCGACAGCTGGAGAACAAGCGGCGTGCCGTTGGAAGCAGTTCTGAAAGGCATTGACGAAGCTTTTGAGAAGTGGCGCAGCCGCAAGCACAAACGCCGACTGGTAAACTCGCTCGCTTACTGTGCACAGGCAGTGATGGAGGCAGCGGAACGAACGCCGTCCTCGCGCGCTGCTGCGACAGACACAACCGGCGATCCACTCTTTGAGCCAGGCCAGATTGCCACACATCTGACGCAGGCGGCCAAGAGCTTACGTGACCGACCGGAACCCTCCCTGGCCGAAGTCGCTGGTGCGCTGGAACACTTGGCAGCTCAGGCCGAAACTCTTGTCAAAGATTTGGAGCAACTGGAACAGCGCCTTACAGCATCCGAGGAAAAGATAGTTGCCATCCTACGCGCCAACCAAACCGATGAGCAACTCTTCGCTCTTCGACAAACTCTAGCGGCTGAACTGAAGCCTTACCGCAGTAAGATGAACGCCGACCAGCTTGCCACGCTCGAACGCCGCTATCTGGATAATGCGTTGCTGGAACGCTCGGGTGTTCCACGGCTCAGCCTCTTCTATCTGCACTAGGCACGAATCGACCAAGCGCCAAGTTCGAGACTTAGTCTTGACTCTCAAGCAACGATGTATGCCACCTTCCTCCTGGTGGCTGGAATAAACTGGCACTTGGTCCAGAACCTCATTCGATAAGCGGACTCGCGGTTACCCAACCGGACGCTCTGCAGTTGCCGGCGCTGATTGCCGGGGCGGGAAGCGAGCGTTGATTAGCCTGACTAGCTCTGCTAACTCTTCAACGCTAAGGCTTCGAATATGCTCTCTGAAAATGTCTATATCCATGGTGCCGGCTTGCTGTAAGGCGAGGATCTGATGAATTTGTCCGGAACACGCGGGGGGGGGGACCAGATCTAAGGATAGAGATTCCCGAGTCGGGCTGCTATGAGGAACATTCCGCTCGGACACTTATCCTCGCACTATTTCGGGTAGCTCGCACTGCTCGGGCGTTAGAGGAAAGCTCCGATGACATAACCATTTCTGCTTTGCCTATCCCCTTATTACCGGCCCTGATCGAGAAGACGGGCAAGGGGGGAGCGCGTCGTCTCTTAGAATTCCACCGTTCACATCCGCACCTCAGTGACAGCTAGCCTTGACTGAAGGTTTTGAAGCCCTAAGTTGAATGGATACTTAGCACAACTTTGACCAGATGTTCGGTGTATCGACTCTCGCTAGGTCTGATACAGTTTTCCTGGGATGGCCACTGAAGAACTACGCCCGCATCGCCTGCAATGGGTAGCACTAAGCTTGCTTGTTCTTTCGGTTTGCATCAACTACGTTGATCGCGGCAATCTTGGAGTGGCTGCCAAAAGTATCCAGGACGACCTTCATTTTGGAGCAGGCAACCTGGGCGGCTTACTTGGCGCTTTTTTCTGGACGTACTCACTTTTTCAGCTCCTTGCCGGCAAGCTGATTGACCGCTGGAATGTGAACTGGGTCTACGCTGCTGGCTTTCTGGTCTGGTCCGCCGCTACTGGCTTAACAGGTCTGGCTACTTCGTTTACTGGCTTCTTCCTTCTGCGTCTTGTGCTCGGAGCGGGCGAATCCATTGCCTACCCGGCTTATTCGAAAATCATTGCCACCAGCTTCCCTGAGACATTGCGCGGTACCGCTAATGCTCTGATCGATTGCGGCTCTAAAATCGGTCCTGCTCTCGGCGTTTTGCTGGGAGTCAAGATGATCCAAGCTCTCTCCTGGCGTCCTATGTTTCTGATCATTGGCGGCGCCAGTTTATTGTGGCTTCTGCCCTGGTGTCTGATTGTGCCGCGGCTGCCTTACCGCAAAGTTTTGGAAGCGTCACAATGGTCACCCCCGTACTTGCGCCTAATCAGGGAACGGAAAGTCTGGGGCACCATCCTTGGTTTATTCGGGGCCAATTACACCTGGTACTTTTTTCTGACCTGGTTGCCTTACTACTTCGAAAACGATCGTCACTATTCGAAGAGCGATCTGGCCTGGATTGCTTCCCTGCCCTTCTGGTCAGTTTCGATAGCGTCCATGCTTTTTGGCTTGGCTGCAGATGCTTTGATCCGTCGTGGTTTTCCTGCTGGCCGCGTCCGTCAGACATTTGTGTCTGCTGGACTGGCCGGCTGTTGCCTATTCATGATTCCTGCGGTGCTCGTCCAGGAGAACTGGATTTCCAACCTGCTCTTTGCCCTTGCCAGCATCTGCATGGGCGGATTCTCTTCAAATCACTGGGCTTTCACTCAGACCCTTGCCGGGCCGGAGGCTGCGGGAAAGTGGACTGGCTTTGAGAACTGCCTGGGAAATTTTGCCGGCGTAATTGCACCCTCAGTAACCGGGCTTGCGCTTCACCAGTTTCACTCCTTCATCGTCGCTTTCATGATCGCGGGTGTGGTCCTTATAGTAGGAGTACTTGGCTTCTCTCTCGTGGTTGGCGAGCCAAACCAAGTCAGGTGGCGAACAGACTCGCTTCCGTTGGATACTGTGATTGATCCTGCATCTGTAAGCACTTAGGCTGTGTCAGTTCGGCCTTGGCCTGCTGTGCATGTGTGTCACCGGGTGGGCTTCTTTCCTCCGAGTTGCCCACTCAGAACATGTCTACTTGCGTGCGATCATCGTTAGGCGAAACGCAGGGCGATGAACGGTTATCTGTGCCCCTGCAATACCGGCGCGGCGGCTTAGTTCCAGCAGTTCATGTTTTCGTAAAGCTGCCCGGACCGAGATCAGGCCGTCGTGAACAGTCAGCCGTCCCCACTTGAATAGTGGCTTGGTCGCGGGTAAAAACAGATACGGAAGTATGTTGCGCTCCAGGTCGCAAACGAAAAGCCCTTTTCTGGCAATCGCATAGAAGCTGCGGAGAAGCTCTACAATCTGCTCATCTTGAAAATGATGAAGGAACGATGAGCACAGCACGTAGTCGAAAGTTGCTGGGGCAAAGGGCAATCTGAACGCATCGGAGATCACTTTCGGCATGGGAGCATCGAGCAAATTGGTCAAATTGTAGTCCAGGTTTACGACTGCTGCTTTGGGGTATTT
>CAXTWQ010000182.1:3294-5658 GCA_964248065.1 uncultured Bryobacteraceae bacterium
GTATCGCCAGATGCCGCTCCGATATCCAGGAGGGTAAAAGCAGCATCAGGCTGAACGGCTTGAGCCAGTGTCTTTCGAATGGCGGAGTGGCCTCCGAAGTTACGATTGATGCGGATCAGATCCTGAAGGTTTGGACGTGCCTCCTCCGGCGTGGCACTGTCGAGCAGCTCATGCTGTATCAAGCGTTTGGCAAACATGTTTAATCTGACCGGCAACTGTCATAGGTGCAACTCCCGGGCCATCTGAAACATAATAGTAAGCAGGCACGTCCTTCGCTACAAAGCCCATGAGCACCGCATCACAGCCCACGTACATCATTCCGTCTCCCGCCGGCCCGAACTGGAAGACACCGCTTCTGGTGATTGTTCTTCTTCTGCTGGCCGCCTCCAACATCTTTCTTTACGTTCAACTCGAACACGCTCGAACTGATAGCCGTGGCGAGATGGCAAAACTAACCCAAGAAATCAACGGCTCCATTGCGCAAATGCGTCTCGATTCTTCGGCTGCCGTTCAGCGCTCTTCAAAGCGCGTGGAAGCTTTGCAGAGTCAGTTGGCTCAATCACGCCACGCAGCCGAGCGCGCTGTCGGCCAGGCGAAAGTTGACGCCCAGCGCCAGGTTGACAGCCTGCAAGCCAAGGTCACCGAAGAGCAAGCGCAGCAACAGCAAGCTATTGCAGCAGTGAAGCAAACTGCCGATACGGCAACCACTCAGATTGCTAGCGTCTCGACCGATGTCGGCACGGTTAAAACAACTTTAGACCAGACTGTCTCGAACCTGAAAAGCGCGCGAGGCGAACTCGACAGCCATTCCAGCTTGATTGCCACTAATGGCAAAGAATTGCAGGCTTTGCGCGATCTAGGCGAGCGCAACTATGCTGAGTTCACTATCAACAGAGACAAGACCCCGACCCGCGTCGGTGATGTCATGGTTCAATTGAAGAAGGTGGATCCGAAGCGAAACCGCTTCACCATCGCGATCACTGCCGATGACAAGGTTGTCGAAAAACGAGACCGTACGCTGAACGAACCTATTCAGTTCTATACGTTGAAGGCTCGGCAGCCCGATGAGATTGTTGTTAACTCGGTCAGCAAAGACAAGATTGTCGGTTATCTAGCAACCCCGAAAGTCCAGAACGGGCGAGCAGGGGCTTAACCGAACCGGAGAGAAAACTATGAGATATCCTGAACCACTTATCGCACCCATGCGGGCAGACCTGACTCAATACGGAGTGGTGGAAACGCGCACCCCGGCTGATGTCGATCGGCTGCTTGGACCTAACAGTGGCAATGTTTTGATGATCGTTAATTCAGTGTGCGGGTGCGCCGCCGGCAAGGCACGTCCTGCGGTCGGTATGGCGCTGGCCAACGAGCACAAGCCGGACGCAGTAGGGGCAGTGTTTGCAGGAGCCGATGTGGAAGCAGTGGCCCATCTTCGGGACCTGCTCGCCGGCTTGCCGCCATCATCACCATCCATGGCATTGTTCCGCAATGGTAAGCCGCTGTTTATGCTGCATCGCCATCAGATTGAATCGCGCCAAGCTCCGGAGATTGCGCAAATCCTGACGAGTGCGTTCGATGAGTTTTGCGTGACAGCTAAACAGTAACTCGTTTTAAGCCCGGGTCTTAGCTTTGGGCAGAGACCCGGACCTTTCCTTCCCGTATTGCCTTCTGAAATTGTTCGTAGTCCGCCTGAGCCTGCCCGGCGTACTCAAGCCCGTAAGTAACCAGGGCGTCTACCACCTTCTCCGGACCGCCAATATATCCCTTGATTCTCAGCGCGTCACCCGACCGGGCGTGCCCTCGTGCCAGTAATTGCCCTGCTACCGTCGCCAAGGCTCCTAATCCATCCTGTTTAAGCTGCTGTAAATCGACGGACCCTTTGTGATCGTTCAGCTGTCTTACAAGATAGTGATGGCCCTCGGATTCAGTCCAACCCAGCATTAGATCGGAAAGCGGCTGGATACGAAGCTGTCCTTGCGCGACGCGCTGGCCCTCGTGCACCGGAGACGAGTGACCATTCTTCAAATAGGGAGCATAGGCTGACGGTACCTCCTGCTTAACTTGCAGGAACAAGGGATCTTCGTAGCCATTACCAAAAAGGAGCACGACGTAATCTCGAAGTCCACCGCTGCCGGATCCGACAACTATGAATCCGACAGACTGGACTTTGTAGAAGTCAAACAGGTGAACCCGCTCAGGCGCCAGTCGGTTCCGGTAAGGCTCCAGTGCAGCTATCACCGCAGTCTTTTCTTTTCCAGCAACTCGCCATAACGAGTTAGGGATTTTCTTGAACGCTGGGCTGCCTTTGTGAGGCTGTTCCGTGTATTTCTTTAGGAGGTCGTCCGGGTTAGCCCGCTCTGCCTG
>CAXTWQ010000183.1:0-5308 GCA_964248065.1 uncultured Bryobacteraceae bacterium
CGCCGGGCATCAGCCCCAGCTTCACCTCAGGCATCCCAACCTGCCCACTAACGTCAATAATCCGGTAGTGACAGGCCAGTGCTGTTTCCAGCCCACCGCCTAAAGCCTGTTTGGCAATTGCGGCAATCACCGGCTTCTGCGAGTTCTCGATAGCTCCTAGCGGCGAATAAAGATCGAGTGGACCCTGTTTTCCAGCCGCAATCCGGGCAATCTCGCGGATGTCTGCTCCGGCGATAAAGGTCTCATTCGCACCAATCAGAACGATGGCCGAAATCGCCGGGTCCTTCTCAGCAGTACTCACGGCTGACGCAGCCTCAACCGCCACTGCCGTACTGATAACGTTTACCGGCGGGTTGTCAATGGTGACAACCGCCACTTCCGCAAGATGCTCAACCCGAATGTACTGCGCCACGAACCCGGTCAGTTCTCGCGACTTCAGTCACCGCGCGCTGGATACGGAGCTTCCGGGTACTCTTCTTCCGCCATGCTGTAGCGCGAACGTCCACGCCGGTCGCGCGTACTGCCCGGCCACTCCAGCCGCAGATCCTCGCAGACCTCATCCAGCATGTCGATATTCGCCGTCTTCTGCTCCATCGCGAAAGCCGTCACAAGCAGGTTGTCGCAAAGCAGGTTCACCAAACGCGGAATGCCTCGCGAACGCTTGTAAATCTCTTCCAGCAGCTCAGGCGAAAACACTTGCTGATTGGGCATTCCAGCCCGCGCTAGTCGTGCCTCCACATACGCCGCCACTTCCTCCGGCGAGAGCGGATGGAGCGAACACCGCAACACAATGCGCTGCTTTAGCTGACGAAGATTAGTCGCATCTAGCTTTCGATCAAGCTCAGGCTGACCCGCCAGAATAATCTGCAGCAGCTTGCCTTGCCGATTCTCCAAGTTACCCAGTAGCCGGATCTCTTCCAGCACTTCCCAATCGAGATTATGCGCCTCATCGACAATTAGAACGCTGGTCCGGCCGCGCTCAGCTTGCTGCACCAGCAATGCATTCAGCGCTACCAGGATCTCCGGTTTCGACTTGCGGTTGCATTGCAGGTCGAAGTCGAAAGCCATCATTTCAAAAAACTGGTCAGGGGTGAGTCGCGAGTTGAAGAGAAACGCAAACTCGGTCCGCTGCGACTCCAGGTAGTCGCGCAGACACTCGAGCATGGTCGTCTTGCCGGTTCCCACTTCGCCGGTCAACACAATGAAACCCTTACGGCTTCGAACGCCATAGATCAGGTTCGCCAGCGCCTCCTCGTGCTGAGGGCTGCGGTACAGAAACTCTGGATCAGGACTGATGTTAAACGGGTTTTCCGCGAAGCCGAAATACGCGTTATAGATCGCGTTGTGCATGGTGTCTAGATAACTCAGTTCTGCCTAGGAAGTTGGAGAGCCCCTTCAGATCTCTCCAGATATCCCATCATAGTGGAATTATCGACGGTTAGGGCCTCAAGCTTTAGGGCTAAACGTCAAATTGCACACGCGCCCAGCCGGCCAGCGTTGCCGGTTGGCCGCCTGTAAACACGATTCGGCGTGTTTTAGGAAAGAGAGCGCCCGGCCGCAAGCCGCCCCGCAAAGCCGGCACCGTCTTCAGAATCTTCTGATAGGACTCATTCCCGGTCTGCAGAAAAGCGGATTTCGACAAAAATCCACCGCCCCAGCCCAGATTCACCAAACAGCTCAGCGGACTCTTGCTCGCCGTGTCCAGTTCGCCCGTCAACCGGTCTATCGTCCTTTGCAAGGCAGGTAAAGCCGCCGCCTCGGCATATTGGCGATGCAACTCGATCTGTGCCGCCGCATACTGATTAGCCGCTTCTACAATCACCTTCGGACTGGGCGCAGACCGCCACCCAAGCGCACGCGTCAACTCCGGGTTCTCCAGAAACGTCCGCTCTTCCCAACTGCCGGTAAAGGAAGTTCCCGGCGTGGCCATCTCCGCAAACACCGGAGTCGCATCGTTAATCCGCTGCGGAGGAACGCTGCCCCGGCCGATCACCTTCCAGGAAAGCTGGCTGTTGTTCAGCGAAGCCGTGCGCGTTAGGTACACCTTAAACGCAGCCGGCGTAATACTCTGGCTATCTGCTACAGCCAGCACCCTTACTTGCGTCGCCCCCGCAGCATTCTCGGTTGCTTCGCCCGTCCGCCGCGGCAGCCGGTCGTTTTCGAGTGCCGAGGCAACCCGATCCATCGTTGCCGGTGACCAGCGCGAGAACACCAACCCCGTCCGTAAAGCGCCCTTTAGGGCCGAAGCCGGCAGGTACGGACCGCGGTACGTGGCTGCAAACGTCGGTATAAACAACGACTCGGAATTAGCCGCGTTCCAGATGTTGGTCGATTCTGCATTCTCAAATGGGATGCGCCGCTGCGAAAAGTTTTGGGCAAACCCGCCCCATGAAGCAAAGTCCAGCTTGGTGGCCTTCCGCAACTGCGCCAGATAACCTTCCAGCCGCGGGCCCCGCGCCAGTAGCTTGAAAATGCGTGCCTGATCGAGAACGTTAACCTGGTCTTTCCAAACCATGTAGTCAATTGGCGACAACTCACGGCCGTCCCCAACGAGCATGGGCGTCAGCGCGGTCAGCTTATAGTTCATTGTCCGAGCGCTCGCTTTCTTTCGATTCTTCCTGCATTGCAGCCTCGCTGGCAGGCATCGCCGGCGGCTCGTCCTCGCTGGGTTCAGGCGCTGGTTGTTCAGCCGCTGGCTCTACCTCAATTGCTGGCTCCGGCACTGGCGTCATTTCCTCTTGAGGTTCCGCCGCTAGGTTTACCTCGCTGGCCGGTTCCACGGCGGGCTCCAATTCGCCGACCTCGTCCAGGCTGATTGTTGGTGTTGCCGTCTCCTCGGGCGGAGCTTCGGGCTCGGACTCTACACGCGCAACAACAGGCGATTGTTCCGCTTCCCGGGATGCTTCCACAACGCCCTCGGTCGGCGTCTCTTCCACCGGTTCAATCGGCTTCTGGCGAACAATGGGCAACTGCAGCGCCAGTGCAAATCCTGATCGATACACCGGATGCGCAAACCCGTCCGGCGCCACATCCACAGCACTCCCGATCGGATGGACCGAGGCACTCAGCACCGAGCCCTCCTCCACCAATCGCACTGTTTTCTTCAATGCTCCCGACCCGGCCAAACTTTGCACCCGCCCACCACGATGCGCAAGCCGATAAGATCCGCTCTTCCAGTTCACCTGGTCGGCAGCACCCGGCGCATACAACGAGAGCAGCCAAAAGAGCGACGACCTCTCATCGTCGGAAGCTGCGTTGCGAGCAACCTTCGGTAGCAGAATACCCGGCCACGCCCCGCTCTGCCACTCCGGTTCAGCCGTTTGTCCCCAACCCGCACTCCGGCGACCACCAAAGCCTGTATCGGCCAACAGCCGAAAGCAACTTCGAATCCGTAAACTCCAGGCCTGTTCAGCCGCTGCATCTGCGAACCGAACCACCGTCCAGAGACCCGCCCCAGCTTCAAACTCCACGCAAGCAGCACTGTCCGGGCCTTGCGAAGCATTGGTGAGCCGATCCACCGGCACCCGCGAACGTCGAACGGATCGAAATGGGCTTTGGCTCGGGCGATCGCGCCGAAGTAGGCAGCCGCTCTCCGCATCTATCGCCCATTGATCCGCCAATATGTTCTGGCCCAAGACAAGCGACTCAATCAGGCCGAGCGGAAGCAGGTGCGCTGCATCCCACCGCATCTTGGCCAGGAAAACCGGACTGGGGCTGGTCACTAGCGATGGCGGAGGCGGCCATAGCGTTGCGGGTGGGGGCGCAAACAGCGTATCGCCCTGAAACGGAAACAGCGAACTGAAGGCAATAGCCGGCGTATGCGATTGCGCCGTCGCCCCGAGCCACTCGTCCAAGTGCCCCATCTGCTGCATGGCCAGCGTCACGGCCGAGTACAGCCGATCGCTGCGGAACAGCTTATCGACACGGTTTACCCCACCGTCGCCAGGACCATAGCGCCAAGGTCCAAGCGGACGAAGGCGAATAAGAACTGCCGGAGTCATCTACGTCAGCTTTTCGGCGAAGTCGTCAGCGGTTACCAACTGCTGCAAAGCCGCCAGATCGGAGGCAGGTAACAACGTCGATTCACCCGCGCCTTTGGCGTAATAGTCTTTGCCACGCCAAGTAAGCGTGAGCCCGCTGATGGTCACGCGCCCGTTACCCCGGCTCCCACCGCCGCCCAGAGCATCGTCTTCCAGCAGGCGCAATGCTTCCGCAACGCGCGCCAGCAGCGGCCGGTCTTCCGGACAAAGAACATCCAACACCATGCGCAGTTTGAAACGAGCACCAGCCGGCACGCGCTCCAGTGTGCGCGGGTTCGCCTGCGATGTAATGCGATCCACCGCGTTCTCGCTTTTCACTTCGGTCAGCTCGTCATCCAGGTTCTCGCGCATCTGCGGCGTGATGCTGTCCACCACCAGCGGCGCATCGTACACGGTCAAGCGCTGGCGTAGCCGTAGCAGCCTCAATGAACTCACCGGATACCTTCTCCACCCGGCCCGGAGTCCTTCCGAACAGAATGCAAACTTCATCGTCGGGACGGTCGCTGTGATGGATTCGCACTTCCTGACCACGGCGCTTGGAAAGATACACAAGCTCGCTTGGCACGGCCAGCCCAAGTGTCTGCTCCAGTAGCGAACGCAGGCGCCCGCGGAGCGAACTGCCCGGAATATAAGGAATGCCGAAAGCGTCCTTGACCACCGGATTGTCGGCTCCGCCAATTTCCAGCGAGCCCTTGCCGGCTCCAATATGCAAGCCCGTTTGGCAATGCAGTTCGCCTTCGATAATCAGCTTGCCGAGGAACGTCAGTTCGGTTGCGGCTGTATGAGAACTCATTCTGTAGTGTTTCCTATTTCTGAAAAGCCTTGGTGGCAGGCCTACTCGTTAAAGCCTTATTCGTTGTAAGCAATGATGGCTTCGAACAGATCGCGAAACCGTTCATAGCCGCGGATATCGTTCTTGCGGGTCACCTGCAGCAGCAGGCGCTCCAACGCGTCCAGGCTGCGCAATGAGTGGCGCGCAATCGTATAGGCGAGCCGTGCGCGGACCATCACGAACTCGTGCTGCCGTTCGGCTTCAGGCGTACGTGTCGCACGACGCACCGAGTTGTACAATCGGCGCAACTGGCTACGGGTGCCCGAATCCATGTCACGCATGCGGCTGACCACAACGTGGGCCTGGTTGTCCAGGTAGAGGCTGTCGGCAATCAGCTTTTCGAGATCGATTTCCGGTGGACCCTCGCGTCCACGATCGCCACCGAAGCCGCCACGATTAGGCCCGCCGCCCGGTCCGCCACGGCCGCGATCGCCGC
>CAXTWQ010000184.1:0-5222 GCA_964248065.1 uncultured Bryobacteraceae bacterium
TGCTTGGACTGTCGGCTTGGCCTGGCATTCTCAGGCATAACGGCTGGGCCAATCCGCTGGAGGGCATGGCCGTGGCCTTCTGGGGCGCCCTGTCTCTCCTCTGCATCATCGGCGTGCGTTACCCGCTGAAGATGCTGCCGCTGATCTTTCTACAGTTTGCTTATAAGTTGATCTGAGTGCTGGCCGTCGCGCTTCCTCGTCTCTCCACCGGAGCACCCACGTGGTACATGAAGCCGATGCTCATGGGAGTTCTTTTGGAGCCCATTGTGATCCCGTGGCCCTATGTCTTCGCCACTTATATGAGGAACGCCGATGACCGTTGGCGAAACCAGGCTTTGGCAACGGCAGACAGTATTGCCGATGACCAACAAGCTCACAAACTCGTACGTTAGTAACGCCTTCGATCGCAATCAACTTAGACTGCTTCGCACCCAAGGAGCCAAGTTCTCCGCAGCCGCTTGGCCTGCCGAAACTTACATATCGTATCTTCTCCTCCCCACGCTAATCTCTTCTCTCAAACGTTGGCCGGTTTGAAACGGCATCTCGCGGACCGGATTCGTCGACTTGGTCCCGAGGCGCGGGCAACCCGGAAATCGAAAGCTGGCCAGAGTTTTTCAACAGCATCGGTTCCTTCTGCAACAGGACCGCCGGTCGGTTCAGCAGACCCGGAAGCTGCTCCCAATATTCCTGCCAATAAGGAACGAGCACGGCGAACAATATGCTGCCGATAATACGCCGAACATAATATCGGGCTCAGTATGATGGCCGAGCAGAGAAACGCGCCTCAACTCATACCGGCGCTGTGAAGGCAAAGGGGAAATGTCGCCTTTGCAGTTTGGATTTTGCGAGTGCGTGTTAGTGTGAGGCCTCCGCGAGGGTCTTTTGCTGTCTTGCGATCATTTTCGTGAAGTCTCCCGAGCGTAGGCTCTGGGCAGTAAACGTGACGACCGCCGCCCGGTGTTTGCCCGACGCTCCTTATCCCGCCTTTGCAGTTCGTCAGCTGGTTGCATTGGCGATGGCTAAGGCCTTGCCGAGCGACAAGGCAGGCCGGTAAAGAAGCCTTCCATCCACCGGCTGTTACGCGGAGCCGACTGCCGCGGCCTAGCGGTCGTCTTCGGCTTAGCAATACGTTGCGCTGGTGCACAAACTTCGGCGCATAGGTACTCAGTGTGAAAGCGCATCGCGACGGTTCCATCCAGCCGGGCCTTCACCCGCACCTGGGAGCCACACATCCCGGTGCGCACCTGATTGGACGGGATCTGGTAAGTTTGCCCTGAGGCTGGACCGTGTACCCGTTGCTGATCTGACGTTGTTCCACAATCATCGAGATCAAATTAATCCGCTCGCCGCTTCCCTCCACCCAGTCGTGATCCGAGGTGTCCCATTGCACCAGTTCGTCACAGCGCGTACACGCGCTCTTCTCACATTCACTTGCTCGGCTTTCCGCGAACGGCCACGCCAAAGACGGGCTTCCCTCATCCAGTGCCGCGGCGTTTCTTTGCTCACGCTCAGTCCATGCTTGTGTTCAAGTACTCAGACTCTGAAGTCGGCCCAAACCCCGCACACACTGGCTCCGATAAGATCCGGATAGCTGCCTGCTTGGTTGCTTCGGCAGCCTGTGCGGCGACGGCTTCCTCGTAAGCCATGAATAACGGCCTGGTCGCCCCGCTTCTTCAGCCTCTTCATTAACCGCTTCACATGCCGCACGCTGACGCCCAGTTCGGTCGCTGCTTCCGCTTGCGTGATCAGTCGCTGGACACCCCGACATCGGTATACAGGCCACAAATGGGAAAGCCACTCGCAGGCGTGTCCTCGAACAAACACATTCACAGACAAATCCTCAATATAGAAATAGATTACGAAGGGAAAGTCGCCAACGCGAAACGTAACCTCTCCAGCAACTTAAACTACTGCTCGAACGCTAAAATTTGGCTATGGCAACCCATACTGTTCAACACATCCCTGTTGAACAGTATCTAGAGACGGAAGCAACATCGCTAGATCGCCACGAATACTGCAACGGCGAGATCTTCCTGATGGCGAGTGGAACCCCTGCCCACTCTCAAATTGCTTCTCAGATCAATGCGAGTCTCACAGTCCAGCTTAGGGAAACGGACTGTAACGTACGCGGTCCCGATATGGGGATTCGCACCGCCATAGGCAGCCTCTACTCCTATGCTGATGTTGTCGTCTCCTGCGCTCAGGAACAGTTCGAAAACAATTTTCTCCTGAATCCCGTGTTGATCGTGGAGGTCTTATCTCAGAGCACAGAGAATTACGACAGGGGCAAAAAGTTCGAACTGTACAGGCAAATGAGATCGTTCTCTGAGTACATGGTTGTCACTCAAGATCGCGTATACGTCGAACATCATGTTCGTGTCGACAAGGCCTGGATCATGCACCAGTTCACAGATCGCGAAACGGTGATCGATCTGAAATCCATCCCTGCGTTCCTACGGCTTTCCGACGTCTACGTGAAAGTGCCGTTCCCAGCCGTTTGAAATCATCTAACTCTCATCGTTCCTGGAAGTTGCCTCTGCTTTTCCGCCTGCGTCCTTCCGCCCGCTGCTACACCTCGCAGCATGAACAAGGAAATCTCCGTCGCCCAACTCGCAGCCAATCGCACCAACGCTCAATTCTCCACCGGCCCGAACACCGAAGCCGGTAAAGCTGCCTCCAGTCGAAATAGCCGTAGTCACGGACTCAGCGGCAAAAACTTCGTCGTTCTTGCCTGGGAAACTCAGGAAGACTATGACCAGCTCCTGGCCGACCTTCACGCCGAATACAAACCTTCCAGCCCTACCGAACGTCTGCTGGTCGATTCTCTTGCCCAGCATCGCTGGCTATCTGATCGGGCAACCACCCTTCAGGAACTTTGTTTTGACGGCACGCGTCCGGGTGAGTGCGCCGACCAGTTGCTCTCCGTCTACCTGCGGTATCAAACGCATCACGAAAGAGCCTTCCACAAGTGCCTCAATCAGTTGATTGCGATCCGCCGTGAACGTCAAAAGGAGCACGATGGCTTCGTTTCGCAAACAATGCGAATTGCCAACGGTCACCGCAACGATGATCGCCACTTTTTACAGCTCGAGCTGCTCCAAATCAAACGGGACAAGGCGAAACGGTCTTTGCAAACGACCGAACCACCCGTCTCGCTCGCCGACTCCGCTCCCTTGGCCACGCATCCCGATCAACAGCCTAAATCTGAATCCCGGCTCGCCTCGGTTGGCAAGTCTTAGAGTTCTAGAACCAGAGCATTCTTCATTCGATTGCTCCTCCTCATCGAAAGCTTGATAATGACAGCGCGATGAAGGTCAGTGGTAAATCAGTTCTTGTCGCACTTGCTTGCGTATTCAACCTCTCGGCACAGAGTGGTCCGGGGTATTTAGACAAAGGTCTAACCCAGTCCGTAGAAGCAGACTGCAGCACCGTCGCGAAGACGGTTCGAGAGTTCCTGGGCAGCCGAGGCTTCAAGAACGCCGCCAAGGAATCTCCTGACACAACAGTTTGGAAGTGTAATTCTATATCCACGTGCATAGCGTTCAGAAACGCGAAACCAAGAACGGCAGCAGCGTGAATATGACTGCAATAGTTGAAGAGCTTCCTGTGAACGGGAACGCGCACTAATCGTTCATTGATGAGAAACTCCGTCCGCTCTCGACCAGCGATTTCAGCAAGGGTGCTGGGTGCCATCCCCATCGCTCAACTTGCTCCAAAACCACGGACGGCCCAATTGTATCGGCATAGAACAGCGGCCCACCCCGAGATGCTGGGAAACCAAACCCGTTCAGAAACACAACGTCCACATCGACCGGACGCAATGCCACTCCTTCGCTAACTAACTCCGCACTCTCGTTGATCAAGGCAGCCACGCAACGCTCGACAATTTCCTTTCGCTCGATCGTTCTCCGGCTTATCCCGTGTTTCCGAGCAACCTGTTCGATCAAAGCAGCAACCTCCGGATCAGCCCAAGCGCGTCGCGATTCGTCATAGCGCGACCAGCCCCGACCTGATTTTTGCCCTAACCGCCCGGCACGAAACAGCGCCTCCGTCATCAGCGGTTTGCGCGTGCCTGGTTTATGCAACTGCTCCTCAATCTGAAACGAGACGTCCAGCCCAGTCAGATCATCCACCGCGAGCGGGCCCATGGCCATCCCCCATTCCTGCAACGCCGCATTTACTTCTTCCACCGAGGCGCCCTCTTCGGCCAGCAGTCGCGCTTCCCGCAGGTAAGGGGCAAACGCCCGATTGCCGATAAATCCAGCAGCATTTCTCGACACTACCGCTGTCTTCCCCAACTGCTTTCCGAGCGCCATCGCAGTCACCAGCGCTTGGTCCGAAGTCGCTTCTCCGCGCACCACTTCCAGCAGCCGCATCAGGCTTGCCGGACTGAAAAAGTGCATTCCCACCACAAACTCAGGACAGTCAGTCTCCCGGGCCAGCGCGTCCAGATCGAGTGATGATGTATTCGAAGCTAGTATCGCCCCCGGTTTAGCAATCCGATCCAGTTGCCTGAAAACCTCGCGCTTGGCCTCCATGTCTTCATAAACCGCTTCCACGATAACGTCGGCCTGGGCAAATCCGTCCCAACCCAGTTGCGGCGTGATTGCAGACAGCATCCTGCTCGCTGTCTGGGCAGTTAGTCGGCCTTTCGCAACAGTCCGTTCATACTGGGCTCGAATGGTAGACATGCCGCGTTCCAAAGCCTCGGCTGAGGTGTCTTTTAGCAGCACCGGAATGTCGGCATTTGCAAACACCATAGCGATGCCGCTGCCCATGGTGCCCGCTCCCACCACTGCCGCCCGAGCCACGCGAAACGGCACGGTCGACTTACTCAAACCCGGAATCTTCGCTACTGTCCGCTCGCCAAAGAAGCGGTGAATTAACGCTTTCGATTCGGTTGAGTGAACACATTCAGAAAACAGCCGGGCCTCCAGCGCGCAGCCTTCTTCAAAGGACAACCGCGCACTAGCCGTAATCGCCTCGGCCGCTTTGGCCGCAGCTCCAGAACCAGTTGTGTCTAACTTGAATCCGTCTTCCGCAACTTTGTCCCGAGTCGCAAGGAATGGCTTGCCTGCTACCGCCCGAGCAAACGCAAGAGCCTCGCCTTGCAGGTCGCCCGTAACTAACTGGTCAACAATGCCCAGCCGTAAGGCTTCAGCAGCCGGCACCGGCTCACCCGATAGGCAGATCCGCATCGCCTCGCGAAGTCCAACCAATCG
>CAXTWQ010000185.1:0-4974 GCA_964248065.1 uncultured Bryobacteraceae bacterium
ACAATGGGCTGTTTCAAACGGGAAATGAGAGCCGCAACAGTTGCTCGATTCCGAATGGAAGGCTGGAAGATACTCATGAGCCCTGCAATCGGCAGCCGGTGGCAGTGCGGGGACTGCCGTAAATGGGGGATGTAGGCCTGCTTCACTGTTAAAGGCATGCGCGTTTCTGGGTTGATCGCGGTGAAGGTTGTCCGTTGGGGGACACGCCTACTGTGTCGGTTTTTGCAAGCCCGTAGACACTCGGCCGGGGTGTCCCAGAATGGCTGCTTGGTGTCTAGAAATGCCCGGTTCCCTTACGCGTAGGCCGGTTCGGTTTCTTCGGCGGCGCTGAAGTAGGCGCAGTCGGGGTGCTGGAACACCAGGGCAGAGACGCTTGCTTCGGGGTCCATCATGAAGCCTTCAGTCAAGTTCACGCCGATGTCCTCGGGCCGCAACAATTGCCATAGCTTCGTTTGATCTTCCAGGTTCGGGCAGGCGGGGTAGCCGAAGCTGTAACGCTTGCCGCGATAGCGCGAGGTGAAGCGGTCCTGCATGGTGAGAGTAGGAGGGTCGGGAAAGCCCCAGTCTTCGCGGATGCGGCGATGGAGCCACTCGGCTGCGGCTTCGGCGGTCTCAATGCCAAGCGCCTGCAGTGCGTGCGCTTTCACGTACTCGCCTTTGTCTTTCGCTTCAGACGAGTGCTGCAGAATGCCCTCGCCGGCCGTGACGACGAACATGGCAACGTGATCGCGGCGACCATCCTGCGCATCAAGAACGTAATCACTAAGGCAGAGACCGTCGGACTTGGCCTGGCGACCGAAATCCAGCTCTTCTATTGGCGTCGTTCCACCGGGTGAGAAGAGCAGGATCGAGTTGCCCTGGCGCTCGGCTTCAAAGAACTGCCACACCGCTCGAACTTTCATGAACGTCGCAGCCAAATGCTTGACGTCCTCCACGGTATGGAAGAGTTCGAGCGCTTTGGGATCGCGATCGGCGAGTGACTTTTCGAAGTTCATGCCAGGGCGGCCTTTGAACCCGAGATGACGACCGTAGAGCATGTTGGGATTAATGTAGCTCCAGATCTCGGTCAGGTTCTGCGCTGTTCGCACCTTGCGGTCTAAGTAGGGAGCGGCCTGAATAGGGATGTCCGTGTGAACCTTAGGGCTGCGGTACTCGCCGGACGGAATCACGATCACCTCGGCCTGAAGCTTTGGCGCAATGGGCATTTCGCCGTAAATGTGCTGCGAAAGAACCTGCTCGCGCAATGCCGGGTCCATGATCTCGTTCATTAAGCGCAAGCCGGTCATGGCATCTTTGGCATAGAAGGTCGGCGCAGAATAATTAGGACCGATGCGCGACTTAGTGAAAGTCTCAGAGAGCGCCGCGCCGCCCACCAGCAAGGGAACCTGAATGCCAGCGTCTTTTAGATCGCCTGCGGTGGTGACCATCTGTTGTGCGCTTTTTACAAGCAGCCCGGAGAGACCAATAGCGTCGGGAGAGTGTTCCTGGAAAGCGCGAATCAAGTCTTCTGGAGGAACTTTAATGCCGAGATTTACCACATGGTAGCCGTTATTGCTTAGAATAATTTCAACAAGATTTTTTCCAATGTCGTGCACATCACCCTTAACGGTGGCTAAAACAATTTTTCCGCGCGCTGTCGTATCCGATTTTTCCATGAACTGCTCCAGATGGCTTACTGCAGCTTTCATGGCTTCGGCTGATTGAAGCACCTCGGCCACGATCAACTCGTTGTTGTTAAACAACCGTCCCACTTCCGACATACCAGCCATAAGCGGTCCGTTGACCACATCCAGCGGCGACGTGCCGTCCTTCAGTTTCAAATCAAGGTCAGGAATAAGGCCATCTTTGGTGCCCTCGATGATGTAGTTGCTCAGGCGCTCATCAAGCGGCAAATCAGCTGCCTTTTTTTTAACCCGGGCCGTTGCACCTCGAAAATGTTCGGTGATTGCAGCTATATGAAACTGATTAATCGCAATTTTTTGTTCGCGAGTTTGCGCCCTCCAGTCATCGGAAGCCGTCTCAAGTAGTAGAGCGTCACGATGATCAAGGGGCAAATTCAACGGACGCCGGTTAAACAAAAGGGATTCGGCCAGACGACGCTCTTCCTCGGGTATGCCAGCGAAGCGTTCGAGCTTTTCGGCGTTGACGATGGCGAGATCGAGGCCAGCCTTCGTGCAGTAGTAGAGGAAGACGGAATTGACGACCTCACGAGCAGTAGCGGGCAAACCGAACGAGATGTTCGAGATGCCGAGGACCGTCTTGACATACGGGATCTGCTCCTTAATGAGCCGTAGCGCTTCGATTGTCTCGACCGCACCGCCGATGTAGTTCTCGTCGCCAGTAGCGCAAGGGAAGACAAGCGGGTCGATGATGATGTCCTCGGGTAGGATGCCGTACTTGGTGGTTAACAGATGAACAGAGCGTTGAGCGACCGCTAGCTTACGTTCGCGAGTGAAGGCTTGCGCCTGCTGCGGATCTTCGTCGATACAGCCAACCACGAGCGCGGCACCATACTCGCGAGCCAGCGGGCAGATGAGCTCAAACTTCTCTTCGCCGTCCTCGAGATTCACTGAGTTGATGATGCTCTTGCCTTGGCAGTAAGTGAGCGACAACTCGACCGATTTGGGATCGGTGGTGTCGATCATGATGGGCGCTTTGATCTTGCGAATCAGCTTTTCATAGAAGGGCGGTATGTCAGCGGCCTCATCGCGATCGCTGGTTTGCAGACAGACATCGATCACCTGGGCGCCGTTTCGGACTTGGCGGCGGGCAATCTCGGTTGCCTCCTCCCACTTCTCTTCCCCGACCAGATTCTTGAACAAGCGCGAGCCAATGACGTTAGTACGCTCGCCCACAATGAGCGGGCGGTTGCTGAGTTCGGCCTCCACAGTCTCGATACCCGAAAAATAAGTCCGGTGCGAATTAGCTTTGGCAGCTCTGGGCGCTTTGCCGTCAATCATGTGGGCGAGCGCGCGGATGTGATCGGGCCGTGTGCCGCAGCAGCCGCCAACGATGTTCAGCCAGCCTTGGGCGACGAAGCGTTCCATTTGGCTGGCGAGCGATTCGGGAGTTTCGTGATACTGGCCGGTGTCGGAATCCGGCAGACCGGCGTTGGGGTAGCAGGACAGGCGCGTGGTGGCGAGTTCGTTCAAGGTACGCAGGTGGTCGGTCATGAACTCGGGGCCTGTGGCACAGTTCAGACCGATGGAAAGAAGCTTGGCGTGGGAGATAGAAATATAGAGCGCGTCGGCGGTTTGACCGGCGAGCATGGTACCAGTTGGTTCTACGGTGCCGGATACCATGGTAGGAATTGGATAATGGAGCTCGCGGCCAAGGCGGTCGATAGCGAGCAAACCGGCCTTCACGTTGCGGGTGTCGTTGCAGGTTTCGAGCAGTAAAATATCGGCGCCCCCGGCGATCAAGCCTTTTGCCTGTTGATAATAGTTGGCAACAAGGTCTGGGAAAGTGAACCCGCCGCTGCTGACCGATAGCGCTTTCGTGGTGGGGCCCATGGAACCGGCGACAAAGCGCGGCCGTCCGGTGCGCGCGGTGAACTCATCGGCCACTTCGCGGGCCAGACGGGCAGCCGCATGATTTAACTCGTCGGTTTTTGCATGGAGATTGTACTCGGCGAGAACGACTTCTGTGCCACCGAAGCTGTTGGTTTCGACGATGTCGGAGCCAGCTTCAAAGTAAGCACGGTGGACGTCACGGATCACGTCAGGGCGGGTGAGGACGAGAATCTCGTTGCAGCCTTCCAGCGCAGGGCCGCCAAAGTCAGATGCGGTCAGGTTACGGTCTTGAAGCATGGTGCCCATTGCGCCATCGAGCAGAAGGATGCGGGTAGAGAGGGCGTCCTCAAGAGCGCGCTGGCGTTCCTGGCGAGCTTCCAGGTCGTTTAGATTCATGGGGGATAGCAGGTGCTATCCCCAGTTTAGGGCATTTTAGGCCCTTAGACTACGGTTGGGAGTTTAGGCCTGATTTAGAGCCTCAGGGCGAGTTACGACAGAGTCCTAAAGAACGGTGGCAATTACGCCGTTCAGCTTCACTCGCTAAGTATGTGGCCCTTGTTCACCTCTTTGGGTAATAGTGGTTTCGTCTTCTGTCTTTGACGAATCTCCATTGCCCCTATCTGGACTTTTGGGATTTGGTTTTGGAGCAGGGAGATTAGTTGACGCGTCGGCGATATCGGGTTTGTCAGTTGTGTCCATAAGTTTTACTCAGTACGTCTCTTTCTCTGCAATCAGAGTACCGACGCTCAATGTGCCCGAGTAAATAAATTTACGTCAGAGCCAAAGCTTGTTCGAATGCAAGCGAGTTGAGTGCCGGTTGGGGACCAAGCCAACTTGGCAATCTGTCCTTCATCAAAGGTAGTGATCTGGTGAGAGGGATCGCCCTTCAGCGGAACGCGCCAGACATTTGATACCCCACGGTTGTCCGTGATCACTGAGTCAAGCGCAGAGCTATCAGGAGCCCACGCCATTGGAAGACGGGCTTGAACAACCGGCTTTGGGGAGTCAGGACTAGCAAGACTAATCACTGCAACGGTCCAGATGTCAGCATTCTGCACCATAGCCGCGATTCTCTCCCCATTTGGTGAGAACTGGGGCGTATGGGCAGCATATTTGCCGAAGTCTCTGTCTATCCCGGAAGCTAAGTCGTGCAAGCGTAAGTGGGATGCTGATCCGTTCCAACTGGTGTAGATCAGTGTGTGCCCGTCTGAAGAGACGGTCGGAGACTGATCGTGATTAGCCCCGAACGTTAGCTGTCGATAGGTGTTCGTATCGGGTTCGAATCGCCAAATTTTGAATGGGCCCGAACGATTGGAAGACAGCACCATTGACCGGGTTCCAGGGATCGAAACTGCCTGTTGATCGACGAATGGTCCGCCTGTGAGGTTCGAGTGGATCAGGTCAGTAGTACGAAGCAGCCACAGGTTCGGGTAGCCGCTACGTGGAGAGTTAACGATTAGAT
>CAXTWQ010000186.1:0-4957 GCA_964248065.1 uncultured Bryobacteraceae bacterium
GCTATGGCAGCGTCATCACATCGCGGACACCATCGATACCGAGGGCGGCTGGATGGGCGATCTCAATGGCGACGGCAAACCGGAACTGGCCCTAGCTCACTACGGGCGGACGGGGATGATCTGGGTTGACTTCGCCGGAAGCGAACCGAAAGTTCACAAGCTCGGTGGCCATGATGAGGATGGCCACGGGGTCGGCATGGCGGATATCGATGGCGACGGCAAGATGGACGTGCTTACTCCGCATGGCTGGTTTCAGAATGTGGATGCCAGTAACGACAAGTGGACTTGGCACGGAGATTGGGATCTAGGAGAAACCGGATTCCCGATTGTTGGCTATGACGTGAACGCTGATGGCAAGACCGACATTATCTACGGTCGAGGTCACAGTTACGGGCTGTATTGGCTGGAGCAGACCGGCAGCGGCGATGCGCGTAAGTGGACCAAGCACACTGTGGATGAATCGTTTTCGCAGGTGCACGTACTCAAGCTCGTCGACATTGATGGTGATGGGCAGCCGGAGTTGCTAGCCGGTAAACGATATCGCGGGCACGAGGGACATGATCCAGGGTCTTATGATCCGCTCGCCATCTACTACTACAAAATCGATACCAAGACAGGCAAGTTCACTCGGGTACCGGTTGTTTACAACGGGACAGCTGGAGCCGGCACTCAGTTCGTCACTATGGACGTTGATGGCGATGGCGATACCGATGTCGTAGTGGCGGGCAAGACGGGCGTACACCTGATTGAGAACCTGAAGGTGAATGAGGTGAGCAATGACATACGGGAGAGGCAGTTATTGTTGGATAAGAACTGGCCGTTCCCGGGCGAAGGCACCGAGTTTACTCCGAAGAAGAAATAAAAGAGGCGATATGGAAATTACTCTCTCCCCAGAGTTAGAGCAGATCATACAGCAGCGCGTTGAAACCGGGCGATATCAGTCGGCGACCGCTGTGGTTGAGGAAGCGTTGCGGTTGATGGAAGAGCGGGAGAAAGGCGAAGGGGCGTACAAGACTTGGGTCAACGCACAGATAGAAGAAGGCTTAAGTGAATTACGCGAAGGCAAAGGAATCGACGGCGAAGCAGTCTTCGCACAACTCAACGCCAGCCTTGATGAATTCGAGCACGACCATAAGCATTGAAACGTCCTTTCATCCTAGCTCCGGCAGCGACGCGTGATCTAAGAGCAATCCAGGATTACCTAATGCTTCATGCGGGAGTTAAGCCCGCTCGGAAGATATCAGGACAACTTCGGGAAGCAATCGAGTTCTTGGCGGCAACACCACGAGCAGGTCATGTTCGGGAAGACCTGACTTTCAGGCAAGTACGATTCTGGCCAGTCATATCGTATCTGATCATCTACAACGCAGAGGCGTCACCCATTGAGATAGTTCGCATTCTCGACGGGCGGCGTGATGTTGCAGACGTTCTACTCTCGTCGTTGCCGGCCTGAACGCGAATCGCACAAGGAGCATTAGATTTTTCGATAGCCCTGAGCGTTGTTAAACTGTTACGCTTTCTCAATACCTTTTGGGCCTATGAGACGCATTTTTCTTTATGTTTCCCTTATCTGTAGCCTCTGTACTGTTGCTTTCGCCGCAGTCCCTGTCAGCGTGGACTCGCGTCTTGACGCTGTAGAAGCGGCTGCAAAGTCCGCTCAGAGCGCGGGCGATAACGCTTGGATGCTGACTTGCGCAGCGCTCGTGTTGATGATGACCGGGCCTGGCCTGGCACTGTTTTACGGCGGTCTTGTTCGGAGTAAAAACGTTCTGTCCACCATGATGCACAGCTTCGCTTTAATGGCTGTTGTCACAGTGCTCTGGGCCATTTATGGCTACAGCCTTGCGTTCAGCGAAGGCAATCCATTTATAGGCGGAACACAATACTTTCTTCTGCACAGCGTCACGAACACGCCCAACGCTGATTACGGGGCCACCATCCCTCATGCGACATACATGATTTATCAGCTGATGTTTGCCATCATTACCCCGGCCCTCATCTCGGGTGCTTTTGCTGAGCGCATGCGATTCAGCGCTATGCTTCTGTTCACCTGCCTCTGGTCAACAATCGTTTATTTTCCGATGGCACATATGGTGTGGGGTAAGGGCGGCTTTCTCAATGCGGCTTTGGGTGGCGTTGTTCCTTGCCTGGATTTCGCCGGTGGAACAGTGGTTCACATTACTTCAGGAATGAGTGCCCTGGTGTGTGCGCTCTACCTAGGCAAGCGCATCGGCTTCCCTCGCGAGGCCATTAAGCCTCATAGCCTCGTGCTGAGTGTGATCGGCGCATCCCTGCTGTGGGTCGGCTGGTTTGGCTTCAATGCCGGTAGCGCAGTCAACGCTTCGGGTCTTGCGACCAGTGCTTTCATTGCGACACATTTTGGAGCTGCAGCGGCAACGCTCGGGTGGATGCTTGCCGAATGGTTCAAGCACGGTAAGCCGAGCATGCTGGGCGGCATCTCAGGCGCGGTTGCCGGACTTGTTGCTATCACGCCCGCATCGGGATTTGTGAAGCCCTTCCCTGCCCTGCTAATCGGCTTCCTCGCGGGTCTTTTCTGCTTCTGGATGGTGACAACCGTAAAAAACAGATTCGGCTATGACGATACGCTCGATGCATTTGGCGTCCATGGCGCAGGCGGAACTCTGGGAGCGCTTCTCACTGGTGTCTTCGCAACGAATGCGATTAATGACGGTTTCAAAGATGCTTCAGGCAAGGTGCTGCCACTTGGATTAGTGGATGGCAATGCTCGTCAGATACTGAATCAGAGTGTCGGCGTGATTATCGCTATTGTTCTAGCCGTCGTTGGAACGTTTGTCATTTTAAAAGTAGTCGATCTGCTGGTGGGCGTACGTGCCAATGAGGATCAGGAAGTGGAAGGACTCGATCTGGCGATGCACGGAGAGGAAGGCTATAACCTGGATGCCTAGAATGCAAGTACACTCGGCTATAGCGGAACGCGCAAGATGAAAAAAGTAGAAGCGATCATCCAGCCTCACAAGCTTGACGAGGTCAAAGAAGCTCTTAAGGCGATTGGCATTGACGGTCTGACCATTACCGAAGTACGAGGGCACGGCCGGCAAAAGGGCCATAAAGAAGTTTATCGAGGCATGGAATATGAGGTAGATCTGTTGCCAAAGATCAAGCTTGAAACTGTCATCCCTGATGGGCGTCTGGACGAGGTCACCGGCACGCTGGCCGCTGCTGCCCGGACCGGAAAGATTGGCGACGGCAAAATTTTTGTCTTTGACGTGCTGAATACGATACGTATCCGCAACGGCGATACTGGCGAGGCCGCACTCTAGGGGTGTCCGCCTCTCAATCGCCAACCAGCGCCCAGCGTTCTGAACTAGCGACTGCCTTCAGGAACAATCGCGATCCTTACTGGCTGCTGGCAAGGCGCACAGCTTTCGTTGATGAGTTGGTACGGTCCTTCGTTCAACAACAGTTGTCAGGCATCCCAACTGCAGTGGTGGCAGTTGGCGGTTACGGGCGGAAGGAATTGTTCCCTTATTCTGATATCGATCTGCTGATCGTAACCGCGACTGAATCGGACCTCTCTGCGTTGAAGAATCCGTTAGCGGCACTGCTCAGTGCTCTATGGGATAGCGGTCTTCGGGTTAGTCACTCCACCCGGACCATCAGCGATTGCAGTCGCTTTTACCCGAACAACATTGAGCTTCACATCAGTATTCTCGACCACCGTTTCCTGGCTGGTGACGAGATGCTTTTCGAGCAGCTCGCCGGGAAACTACCAGCCCTGTACTTTCGCAACAGACACGCGATTGTCGCCCGATTAGGTGATCTGGCCCGGCAGCGTCACGGCAAGTACAACGGAACACCCTATCATCTGGAACCGAACGTGAAGGAATCTCCAGGCGGCATCCGGGACCTGCACTTGCTGCGCTGGCTTGCCCAGCTCCAACCTGAGGAGACCTTTCTTCAGGAATCACTCTCAGATAGCGGCAGCGTGGACGCACAGCGCTCCTTATTCGCCCTTCGCTGCTTTCTGCACTTGAGTGCGGGCCGTGATGCGAATCTGCTGAGTTTCGAGATGCAGGACGAGGCCGCCGCTGCTCTGCCGCTCAAGCCCGAAAATCCAGAGACGTGGATGCGCGGTTATTACAAACATGCACGCCTCGTCTTCCAACGAAGCTTGCGGGCACTGGAGTATGCTTCTGATCCAGGCGAACCGTCGTTTCTCCAGCAGTTCAAAGCTCGGCGGAGTCGCATTGCAACGTCTGAGTTTAAGGTGGTTCACGGGCGGTTGAGCGTTTCAGACCTTGAGCCATTCGTGCAAGATCCATCGGAGTTGCTACGGCTCTTCACTTTTTCCGCGAAGCACGGCCTACAGCTCTCGTGGGACATACAGTGGCAGCTACAGCAAAGCATAGGCAAGGTGACAGAGGCTTTCGCAAAACGACCGCCGTCGTGGTCAAATTGGGAGCAGTTACTTGCTCAACCGCAAGCTGCCGTTGCGTTCGGACAGATGCAGGAAACCGGGGTGTTGGGTGCGGCCATTCCGCAGTGGCATAGCATCGATAGCTTGGTGGTGCGTGACTTCTACCATCGCTATACGGTAGATGAGCACACGCTGGTGGCTCTCGGAGAGCTGGATGCACTTGGGCTTGCGAAGGCCGATAAGCCTGGCCGTTTCGAAGTCCTCGCTCGAGAAGAAGGTATCTCGCCTGAGTTGCGTCTGGCCTTGTTGCTTCACGATGTCGGCAAGGGCTCCACGCCGGGCGAGCACCTCCGCGGCTCGGTCAAAGCCGCCCGGCAGATTATGGACTATTTGCGAACTCCGGAGCCAATACAGCAAACAGTGCTCTTCCTGATTGAACATCATCTTGACCTTTCGACTGTGATGAACGGGCGCGACCTGGAAGATTTTTTTTTTTATGTTTCGGGGACTTCCGAGATCTACACCACCGAAAACCTGCGCCGCTTGACTCTTCTCACC
>CAXTWQ010000187.1:0-4954 GCA_964248065.1 uncultured Bryobacteraceae bacterium
CCTGATACACGGCAGCCATGTTCGTGTGACGGAACGCGATCTTTTTTGGAGAGAGAATGGCGAGGTTTTCAGGCCAGCCGTATGTTGTACGGTTGACCATGTATGCCATTCGAAGCGGGTTTCCGGTAACGCGCCAGTCGTAGTATCCGGTGAACGCAATCCCCACTAGAAGCACAGCCGCTGCTGGCGCCAGCACTCGTAAGCGGAAAGCTGCGCTTCCGAAAACATGTTTGCGATGCCAAAGTACGGCGACGCCAAAGCACACCACGGAGAGAATGGTGCCTTCCAGGGGGCGAGTGTTTATCAGAATGATCACTCCCGCTGCAAAAAGCGCTGCCATCTGCTTGCTCGGTCGTTTTAGAAATCTTGGGATGGCTCCAAGCAGAAACGCCCCAGCCATAGCCGGCACCGTTGCTGGAACAATGTAACTGTTTACCCAGAAGCTTCCAATCCCGATTTGAAGTGCAGCTAAGAGGGCACCGGCCATAGCCCAGCCCGGAGGCAGCCAGGCTTGCAGCATCCAGCACAGCGCCGCGCACATACAGCCCACGCTGAGAAGAACTCCAATCCAGGGGTGACCGAGCAGCATGCCAATTGCCATGAACACGCCCGAACCAAGCGGGTACATGGATTGGTAGCTTGGCTGCTGGATGACATGGATGGTCTCAAAGTGCTGCCAGAACAAGTGAGTCTTGTTGGTCAGACGGCCCGACCGGAGAGTATCGGCAAGCAGCATCAGGCTGAACTCGTCATGCACGCTCGGCGGATTCAAAGGTGCGAAGGGAAGCAGGGCTACCCGCACCACCATGGGAAATAGCGCGCATGTCCAGATGGCGCGTGTCTTGCGCGCCGCGTATTCAGCAAACCAGCGGCGACCTGCAACCAACCAACGGTCACTAATCAGGAAAGTGTTAGTGAAGATGAAGAGGCAGAGTACAAGTGTCATCCATTCCCACCGCAGAAGATCGGAATCAAACGGCCGCTCCAACTGAATACGCACAAATTTGGTGAGAGTTGGCCAGTCTGGTACATGGACAAACCCGTGCTGTGCAACTTGCATTTCCTTGATGATGATGACACCTGATCTGGCCGTGCAATCACTGCAGGAACTAGGGTATTCTTACGATGCGACCGTATTCGTGCAGCTGTGCCCGCCTGTGTGATAGAGGTCTTTATTCTAACGAGATCTCCGAGACAACTGCACCAAGCTCGCGGCCATCGGCCTGCCACGGCGCCAGCGCCTTACTAAAATGAAAGACCACGGGCAACAACAAACCATCCGCAGGAATTAAAGCGGAGGGTACATCGCGCTTATATTCCCAGCTACCAGGTTTCGAAAAGGTCTGGGATGCCAGTGAGTACTCGCCCACGTCAGCGCTGAGCGTCATGGGCCCAAGTGTCGCCATCTCCGGTTCCGGTATGTACAGCTTTACTCGCAATGTGGCTCCTGACTTATCTGCACCCTTCGGCGGCAGGAGAACGACAGCAAACTGGCGTGAGGTCCATCGCCAGTCATTGGGACCGCTTTCATAGAATCCTGCAATTAATTGGTGAGCCGCCGCAGCCTGACCCATTCTGAGGTCACTTAGAGCAGTAGGTTCCTTGGTCCGGCAGCCGGATGCACACGCGAGCAGCACCAAGCAAAAGAGACCGCTGAAAGCAAGTAGCTGGCTTTGTTTACTTGGTTGCAGATCCTGTTTTAACGGAAGCCGAACGCTTAGGTTCGTAATGCGATAAACGTGCACTTAAACAAGGGAAAACGGAAGCGGGTGCAACAGTACGTTACTGATGTTCGCTACGATCTCGGCATCCTTCAACTCCGGAACGGTACTGAGCTTCTTCCAATCCGGATCGGAACCAAACGCCTTCCAGAGCTCTTCGCGCGCGGCCCAGCTATCGTAGGTGAGCATGTACATCAAGTTAGGCTGCCGATCGCCCACCAGTGTCTCCCCAAAGAAGACCGGACGCATACCTAGTTTCTGAAAAATTTGGGCCTCGCCGCCGTTGAACATTCCTACCTTGCGGGTCAGCGTTGTAAAGGTCTGGGACTCATATCTTCGCAACTCGAAAAGCCGTGATTCGCGCTTCTCGCCAGCAGGCGGTATGGCAACCTGAGGCAATACGTCGAAGCTTCGGAGAAGACTGCTATTCACACGAACAAATGGAAGCCCTGAGCCTGCCGATAAGCTCTGCAGCCGGGCGGTGTGCTCCTGGTCGGATGACAGCTTAGTAAGCGCATCCTGCATGGCGGTCAATGATGAAAATTGCGTCAGCGTGAGAATGTATGGGCTGTCTGGTCCGACCACAACAGAGAACGCGCCTGCTAACTTGGCTCCTGCGCGGTCCAGTGCCGGGGCAAGACCATGCTGCAAGTATTCGCTCAGGCGAGGAGCTTGATTTTCCGGAGTGTTATGGAGATACCAGGTTTTCAGCTCGAGATAAGTGTTGGGGTGAGAAGGCTCAGCTGATCCGGGAACACTAGCTAACGAAGTCGCAACCAAAGAGGCGAGCATGTCACGTCGATCCATCCTATCGACTGTAACAAGAAGGGCAGCAACCTCCGGCAGACGAAGCCGGAGGTGAATACAAAACGGTATTTATCGGCTGGAGGTGAGCAGCACTCGTTGTTGCTCAGTTACAGGCATGGCGATCGCCCGAGACGGTTCCCCTTCTGCCTGAACACCCACCAGGTACTCATGTTGCTGGCTGGAGGTAAAACGAAGAGCGCTGGAATTTGCCAGCTTGCCTTCGCTGGGCGAGGAGATAGCGACGGCTGCTTTCCCTTCGCCCTGCACGTAGATAACTCCGTTTTCGGTTTGTTGAACGCGGTAATCGCCCGCCCCAAACGCTTGCGACCCCACCATGAATGCAAAGGGCACATGGACCTGTAACATACGCGATGTTGACGCTGCGTTAACCAGCCCGGGAACAACGAGCGCACTCGTAAACAATAATTTGTGGAACAGTTTCATAGATGATGTTTCTCCTCAGAGTTGAATGAATAAACACAGGGGAGCTGACGGAGCACCGGTGAAACCAGAGGCAAAACTCTGATTACATAGAATCAGTCTGACTTTGACAGTCTTTCAAGCGGGGAAATGAAACGGTCTGCGAGGCCGTTGGGGCAATGAAGGAATGTTGCGTCCGAACAACGTCGGAAAGCAAGTTACATCCTGATGATGTAACTCAATACTACAGGAGGAAAGGAGTAACTACAATAATCGAAAGTAACTACGGGCACAGTAAGTTGCTGTGCCCGTATCAACCAATGTCAGATAACGTCGACGCCCATACTTCGGCAAGCGCCTCGCACTTGCTCCATTGCCGCTTCTACCGTGAAACAGTTTAGATCAGGCATCTTGATCTTGGCTATCTCTTCAATTTGCTTCTCGGTTATCTTGCCAACCTTCGTCTTGTTAGGTTCGGCTGAACCCTTCGCCAGATTCACCGCCCGTTTAACAAGAATAGCCACTGGCGGAGTCTTTGTGATAAAAGTAAACGAGCGATCCGAGAAGATCGTGATGACAACCGGAATGATCAGCCCTTCCTGATCCTTTGCCGACGTCCTGGCATTGAACGCCTTGCAGAACTCCATGATGTTCACGCCCTGCGGACCTAATGCTGTACCAACTGGCGGGGCCGGTGTTGCCTTGCCCGCAGGAATCTGCAGCTTTACTTGACCGGGTACTTTCTTTGCCATTTACTGATCCTTCTTATCTCAATCTTACTTACGTTTAGATCTTCTCGACCTGTAGGAAATCAAGCTCTACGGGAGTTGATCTTCCAAATATTGTCACCATCACACGTAGCGTGTTGCGCTCCATGTTAATCTCGTCTACCTTGCCGGAGAAGTTGGTGAATGGCCCGTCGACAATCTTCACGGATTCGTTCTTCTCAAAGGTCATCTTGGGACGCGGACGCTCCGCACTTGAAGCTTGGCGATAAAGAACGGCGTTGACCTCGTCCGCAGTGAGCGGGACCGGCTTGGTGCCACCGCCGACAAAGCCAGTGACCCGCGGAGTTGATTTGACCGCGTGCCATAGTTCATCATCCATCTCCATCTCGACAAGCACATAGCCGGGATAGAGAAGCCGCTTGCTGGTGACCTTTTTGCCGTTGCGGAGTTCAATCACTTCTTCGGTTGGAATCAGCAGCTGGCCAAGCCGATGGTCAAAACCAAACGCACGCGCCCGGGTCTGCAAGGACTCAGCTACCTTATTCTCAAATCCCGAGTAAGCGTGGATGATGTACCAATGTTTAAGCGGACCGGTCGGCTCATCCGGTGCAGCCGCGTGAGCAGCTGGTTCTTCGGCAGTGGCATTACCCTCAGGCAAAGGCTCAGGAAGCTCGCCTTCATGGTTGTCGTGCACTCCATCGGTATGTTCGCCATGGAGATCATCATCGCCGGCCACGTCTTCTGTCTCGAGCGGATCGGCTTCATGCGCGGCCAGCATGGGGAGATCGTGCTCCGGTTCATGCCCGGCCTCACGCACCTCTTCCTCGCGTATTACTGTTTCGTCAATATCTCGTGGTTCTGCCATGAATCGGGTATGCCTGCCTTACCGGTGCGTGAAGTAGTTGATTACGTTGGTTATGGCAGCGTTAACGACCGCATCTACCACCCAGAAGTAGGCGGCAAACAGAAAAACAGCTGCAATCACTACGCCGGTAGTGGCACGCACCTGGGGCCAACTCGGCCAGGAGACGCGCTGCATCTCCGCCCTCACATCTTCGATATAGTCTTTGGTTTGCTGGGGCCAACTCACAGCCTTGGTCAATTCCATAACACTCTTCCAGAATCTTTCAATCTACGTCTCGCACTGCCAGGTCTTGCACTTACCGGGCTCACCCGGCTGGGCGATTCAGGAAGGCTCTAATTTGGCAGGGGCAGAGGGATTTGAACCCCCAAAGGCGGTTTTGGAGACCGCTGGTTTACCGTTAGCCTATGCCCCTA
>CAXTWQ010000188.1:0-4930 GCA_964248065.1 uncultured Bryobacteraceae bacterium
ACTGAGTAGGCGGATTAGTTGACTGATCTTACAAAGTCGATTCAGCAAAGTCGATTCAGAAGCCCATGCATGGTGAGTAGCATTCAGGAGATAACTATTGCCAAATGTGACAACGCTTGCATATAACAGAGCCCAAAGGAGTGGCATGTTTCAGAAAACAACCTCAGCCCAGCGAAAAGTCGCACTTCTAAGTTGTATCTTTATGATCTCGCTCTTGCGTACGGGAGAAGCTCATGCGCAGACTAACGTTCTGACCCAGCACAACGACAATAACCGAGACGGTTTGAATTCGACCGAGACAACCCTTGCTCCCTCTAATGTGAACGGGAACCAGTTCGGCATGTTGTTCAAAGTCCAGGTTGACGACCAAGTTTACGCTCAACCGCTTTACATGTCTAATGTCAGCATCTCCGGCGGAAGTCACAACGTCCTTTTTGTCGCCACCACAAATAACAGTGTCTATGCCTTTGACGCTGACTCTGGCACGCCGTACTGGCACACCAACCTCGGCACCGCCTTTACTATTCAGGACGGCGGCTTTACCTGCAATGACATTCTGGCCAGCTCCGGCATCATGAGTACGCCCGTTATCAACGCCAACACTAATACAATCTATGTGGTTGCCGAGACTTGGGTCAATAATGGAGCCTCTCATCAACTGCACGCGCTCAATATCGCAACCGGGACAGACAAATCTGGCAGCCCCGTAAGCCTGGCTGCGAGCGGGTTCGATTCCGCGCATGAGAACCAGCGGGCTGCTCTGCTACTTGCCAACGGCAACATCTACATTACCTTTGCTGGCCATTGCGACCAGGGTGCCTGGGCCGGCTACACCATGGCTTACAGTGCTTCAAGTCTTGCGCAAATCGCCGTTTTCAATGCTTCTCCGAACGCTAATGGCGCCGCGCTGTGGCAATCCGGAAACGGTCCTGCTGCTGATGCAGCGGGCAGTGTCTATTTGATTACTGGAAACGGCTCCTGGGATGGAGAGACCGATTTTAGTGAGACGTTCCTCAAAACAGATAGCAATCTCAATCTGCAAGATTGGCATACACCATCTGATTATGCGAATTTGGACTCTGGAGATGCCGACCTCACCTCCTCCGGTCCTCTGTTGATTCCAGGTACCGGTCTTGTTGTCGGCGGCGGCAAGGACGGCTACCTGCATTTAATCAAGACCAATGCAATGGGCCATCTTGGCGATGCTGGTGCCGTGCTGAGATGGAAGGCCACTTCTTCTCATATCCATTCCATGAACTATTGGAACGGCAACCTTTACCTCTGGGGTCAGGGCGATTACCTGAGGGTTTACCCGTTTAATGGAACAACATTTAGCACGACCCCTAAGTACCAACTGTCACTCAAAGCGATTGCTCATCCTGGAGGATCGTTGTCGCTGTCCGCTAACGGCAACTCCAACGGGATTCTCTGGGCAGCGACTAACACTGGCAGCGCGCCTGATGGCTCGGGGGCATGGCACGCGACCGTACCCGGCATCCTCTACGCCTATGACGCAAGCAACATGAACCCACTCTGGAATAGCCAGCAAAATTCTGGGCGCGACTCTTGCAATAACTACGCCAAGTTCACCGCGCCGACCATTGCCAACGGAAAGGTATACCTGCCCAGCTTTGGTACGGCCCAGACGGGGAGCGGGCAGGTCTGTGTCTATGGAGAACTTCCCAATACGAACCTGATCTCCAACGGTACTTATGTGATCGTAAGTGCTAACAGTAATTCGGCTATCGACGATCCTGGCTTTTCGACCATGCAGGGCAAAGTTATGGATATTTGGACCGTAAACAACGGGACGAATCAGCAATGGACAGTGACCAACCTCGGTAACAATGTAATCACGTTGACCAACAAAGCAAGTGGTCAATTGCTTGACGTTGTTGGAGCTTCTACGTCTAACAGCGCTCTAGTCGAACAGCTAAGCGCAAATGGTCAAACCAATCAGCAATGGCGTGTGATTTCAGTCGGTGGTGGTAAGTACGAACTGATCAATGTGAATAGCAGTCTGGCGCTGGATGTGGACACCGCAAACAAAGCCAATGGCACGATGATCGACCAATATCCCTACCAGGGAAATCCCTGGCAACAATGGATCTTCCAGGCTCCGTAGATCCAGCCGAAATCCTGTAGCCCGGTAGCTGTGAGCACGGTGCAATTGCGCCGTGCTTAGGCATGCCTCAATTTATCTAAAGGGGTTCATGAATTTCAACCGCAGGCACTTTCTAGCTAGTGGTGCCATGTCGTCGGCATTGGCCGCGCTTGACTCCAGGGGCGACGCTCAGATTCCAGACATGGATCACATGCAGCACGACGAGCCTAAACCGAAGCGGCCTGCAGTTCCCAGATTGCCCGCTCTTATCTGCAAGGTGACAGCCACCGTGGGAATCGATGCTGCCTACCAGATGCTTATCGAGGGAAGCGACACGCTGGATGCCGGACTGCATGTCTGTAAAACTCAGGAGGATGACCCCAGAGATCACTCTACGGGTCTAGGCGGCCTTCCTAACGCAAACGGCGCAGTCCAACTCGACGCGTGCTGTTGGCATGGGCCGACGCGTCGCGTTGCTGCAGTAGCTTCGGTCAGCGGCATCCGGAATGCCTCCCTTCTCGCCCGCGCTCTTATGGACCACACTGGGAATGCCCTGCTGGTCGGCTCCGACGCACAGGCATTCGCGGTCGCCCAGGGATTTTCAAATGAGGATCTGCTGACCGATCGAAGCCACAAAAACTACCTGCTCTGGAAGCAGATCCGTTCCACTCCGAACCTCTTGGGAACGGGTATCTACAACCCTTCATGGCCCGAGCCAACCCGCAAGGCGCACTTTCTGCCTGGCTCTCAAAGGGATTTCGATCTGCTGGTCCACAAGCTCGAGCCGCTTGCTACGAAGGTAGGTCTCGGCCCCGAATCTACCTGGCGCGCCGTCTTTGATGCCCTTGCTCCTGCCGCCGAACCGGTATACATCTCGACGATTGATCGCAAAGGCCAACTCTCCTCAGCCTGCACTTCGAGCGGATTGCCCTGGAGAATGCCCGGGATTTCCAGTGACGTCGCTGCCATCGGTGCCGGCTCGTTCGTTGATCCAGAGGTGGGCTCCGCTGGGGCTAGCGGCAACGCCGAAGCCAATATCAAAATATCAGGAGCCCACACCATTATTGAGAACATGCGGACGGGCATGTCTCCAGAAGACGCTGGTATGGATGCTCTCCGCCGGATTGCCCGCTGGTACAACAACGACATGACCGCTCTACGCTTTGTCGAGATGGTCTATTACATCCTTCGTAAGGATGGCGCTTACGGGAGCGTCTCGTTGTGGCGGGGCGACAGATCTGGCCATGTTCGGCAGTTCACAATCAAAGATGGTGAGGGCATGCGACGCACAGAGGATTGCCTGTCCTTATTTCAATGCAGTCCGATAAACGGTTGTGCTGGGCCTACTCAAGCCTGATAAGGATGGAACGATTGAGAAAACTGGCTGGCATGAAACGACAATTTAAGTCCGTGATTCAAAGCCCTGCTCGTTGGCTACCCCACTTATCTAATCCAGCTAAGTAAATACTTATTTCGGATCTCTTTTGCAGATTAGGAGAAGATAAGGCGAAGATAGATTTGGTGGGTTGAAATTGCCGATCTCAGGCCCAACTATGTAGATGACTTACTAAGTTGTCTTACTTGCTCTGCGACTCGGAATCAGAAACCCGCTGTCTCAGTTTCCGTAAGAATTCCCTAGCAAATTCGCTGTTCGGGTTACTAACCTGAAGAGACCCCGGTAGTATTCGCATTGAAGGATGTAAGTCAGGGAACGGATTATACGCTCGTTCCACAAGTGCTTCAGCTTCTTCCCAGGTCAATTTACCCATCACTCTCTTTTTTATTCTAGGGTGATCCTGCGCTTTTGTGTTGAGAAATTGTTAATATTTCCTGTACCGTAAGCTCCAGTGCCTGGTTCATTTCGTCCCGATACTCCGCCCTCTTCTCACCGAAGCGCGTCCAGAATGGTTGGGCCACGTTGGACGTAACCGAAATGACGAGCACAGGAAGCCGGTCACTGGTCTCCAGATGCGGCACGGCAAGAAGCGAACGCCAGCTTCGAAGCCGAGTCGTATAGTACTTCTTCATCTCCGGCGTGAAGTTCTCATCGGCAACCTCAGGATTATCGAGAACTTCGATGGCTCGGCCTTTTGAGAAAGCGTTACCTGCAATGCCTTGCGCAGATTGACCTACGTGCAGCTGAAATCGCGTAGCTGCATCAGCAGATTCAGCGCCGGTATTCTGATGCCGCGTGTCAGCAAAGATCGTGATCTTATCTAACGCAATCTGACCCATCAACGTGAGGTTGATTGATTCCTGTTGCGGAATGGCGAAGCTCTCGCGAAAGCCGGAAACCACGCGCTTCAAAATCTCGCTTGCCTTGGTCTGCCATTGATCCGTAAATATCAAGCCGGTTGGTAGCCGTTCCTGAACCCAGCGGAATGTTTCAGCCATCCACGGCAAGAGATCGGTCGCGTTAGCGGGCAGACCAAACTTCACTTCACGCAGCATCTTGGGAATGCCGTCATAGTCCTCAACATAAATGATGCGAACGCCGCGATTGGCCCAGTGCAGTGTCTGATAAGTATCCAACAGCTTGCGGCTATGCACTCGCAAGACCGCGTAAATCTCGGTTGAGTCTGAAATCCGATTGAGCGAGCGCAAATACAAGTGACGTCGCAGGTTCACATCAGCCAGGCTCATGCCCAGAATCAGGACCGCCCCACCGGCTGTCAGCGCATAGTCGAGCATCTGATTAGGGCGCTGACCTTGACGGCTGAACAACTCAAAATATTGCGATTCAGTCAAGACAAACGAGCCGCCGCACATGCCATCAGGGTCGATCCAGCCATGAACGTGATACACCTTGCTCGTGTCCGGATCCGT
>CAXTWQ010000189.1:0-4298 GCA_964248065.1 uncultured Bryobacteraceae bacterium
CGGCGCGCCGGAATTGGGGTTGACTCCGGTCAGGGCGGGCGCGGGCGGCGGACCGGCGGTGGTGACCGTGAAGCCGTTAGAAAGCGTGCTGGACTGGCTACCAGGATTGGTCACCGTGACGCTGTGGGCGCCAGCGGCAGCAGCGGTGCTAATGGCAATACTGGCGGTAAGCTGGGTGGCAGAGTTGAAAGCGCAGGAATTTACGGTGATGCCGGATCCGAAATTGCAAGTGGCGCCGCTCTGAAAGTTGCTGCCGGTCAGGATGACCGAGGGGAGGGTCTGACCCTGCGTGCCCGAGTTGGGGTTCGCTGAGGTCAGGACCGGCGCCGGAGGTGGTGGGGGCGAAGATGAGCCGCTCTGGAACGCGACGATCTCCATGGCATAGTTCTGCGCCGACCCCGCAGTGAGGGAGGCCTGATAGGACCCGGTGGCCGAGACGACGCGGTCGAGCAAGCAGACCGTGGCTCCCGCAGAATCATTGGTTTGACTCTCAATTGTCCAGCCGCTCGCAGGACCGGAGCAAGAAGGGTTCCCGGCCGCTGTCGCGCCCCAGGAAAACAGATACTGGTTGGCGGCCGTGGTTGTGACGGTGGCGGAGGACCACGCCGCAGTAGGAGTGAGGGAATCGTGGAAGCCAGATTGGGTGAGTGGAGCCGAAGGATCGAGTCCGGCCACCTCCGCTACGCTAACCAGTAGATAGGTGCTGCCGCCACTGAAGCTTAAAGTCAACGAGTTGGCGCCGCCGGCCGTGGACTTGGCGTAGTAGAAATTGCTGTAAATGGAGCTGCCGGAGACATCATGGGAGATCGACGTCGCAAGACCACGCGTGAACACGTCGCCTGATCCATCGCTGACATTGGTGATATCAAGGGGCCAGAAGCTCACTCCGACGATCAACGTGTGTCCAGCGCCTGTGGCTTGGGGCAGAGTGAGGGTTACAGTGCCGCCCGCGGTCGGCTGTCGGCTGAAGGTCGCCGTCTGGATGGCAGAAACGGCTCCGTGCAGAGGGCCCGCTGCAATCAGACCCAGACAGACAAACAGGGCGGATATCGCGCAGCGAAGGTTCAAGAGGACGGAAGGTCGTAATCCTGCGGACAGCGCAGGGAGGTTCGAGTTCGCTGTCATTCGGCGACACAATGGGTTCACAAGGCTCCTCACCAAATTGGGCGCCGGAAAGCTTACAACGGCGTGCGATTTATACCTGGTAAAGGTAACAATTAGGGGCTTTCTGTGACAACGGTATTACCGACCGTAGGTACCAGAACCATTAGCTCTCAAACGGGGCGATCCGAGTGTCTGCTACTAGGTGTAATGGTTCTAAATGCCGGTTAGCCGATGTCGATGAAGGGCGGACTTACCACGGTGCTTGGGACGGTTTGGATGATTACCGTACAATCTGGAATTTAGCCGCCCAATGACGACTGCCCTGCAACTCTTTCACGACATACCTGTGATACCGTCCCTCGCGGCTTTTGTGAAAACACTGGGGAAAAATTCCCGGTGCCGACCATGTACGCTAGGGAGCGTTGGAGGCGTCTTCGAAACTCGATGATCCTTGGGAGGACGGCTTTAACGACTGCTTAGATTGCATTGCAACTCAATTCAAGGTCTTTTGTTTAACCCTTTTGGTCTCTCCATTCCGCTGCTCGAAGCGAGAAGCATTGTGCTGAAGCTTTGGCCTCATCCGACATTGAAGCTCATTCATGTTTATAAGATCCCAAACGATGACCGCTGAAGAGATAACGAATAAATCGGAGCAAGTTCGGGCGAAGCAGGCCAAACTGGAGCGTGGTCCTCGGAGCTTGGTGCGGGGCGTCTTGCTTATCCTGTTGCTACTGGCGGCTGTGCTTGGTTACGCGACCAATGTGGGCGGACTCGAGATTGTTCACGGCGTTGCCCCTGACGATCGGGTGATTGTGAATCCAAGCGACTTGATCACGACCGGACAGCCAGTACCAGTCCAACAGGCTGATCGCACGGGAGTAAAAAGTTGAGGGGGCCGAGCTCCCGCAGACTTAGCCGGCAGGGTTTGGTGGCAGCTCTGGCCACCCTGCTCACCAGTTGCATGGTTGGCCCGAAGTATACGAAGCCGTCGGTTCCAGCTGCCCCTGCCTATAGTGAGCAGCCACCCGCTCAGTTCACCGAATCGCCCGGTTGGAAAGCTGCTCAACCATCCGACGCCACCTTGCGCGGGAACTGGTGGGAACTGTTCGGTGATCCGCTGCTGAGTGCGCTAGAGCTACAAGTACCGATCGCTAACCAAACTTTACGAGCTGCGGATGCCAATCTGCGGCAGGCCAGAGCAGCTGTTCAAATCCAGCGCTCCTACTTGCGACCGACAATCACAACTGGTCCTTTAATCTCTTCTAATCACATCTCGGCAAATTCCCCAACTGGCTCCCTCAGTTCGAAGGGGTTCACCTTTGGCAACTTTGATCTGCCTGTCGACTTCAACTATGAGGTTGACCTATGGGGACGTTTGCGCCGTGGCATCGCCTCGGCTCGGGAAGAGTATCAGGCTTCTGCAGCAGACCGCGAGAACGTAAAACTTTCTCTTCAGAGCGAACTCGCAACCGACTACTTCCAACTGCACAGCATCGACGCACAGGTTCAGATTCTCACCAATAATGTGGAGGCATTTCAGAAAGCCCTGACTCTTACTGTCAATCGATACAACGGCGGTATAGCTTCAAGAGAGGAAGTCACGCAAGCGCAGACACAGCTGGATCAGACGCAGGCGCAGCTGATTGATCAGGCCGAGGCGCGGGCGCAGTTTGAACATGCGATTGCGGTGCTAATCGGTCAGAATCCCGAAGAATTCAAAATTCCCGTAGCGCCGCTGAAACTGCTTCCGCCGGTGATTCCCACTGGTATTCCTTCGCAGCTTTTGGAGAGGCGGCCCGATATCGCGGTGGCGGAGCGGCGCTTGGCGTCGGCTAACGAACAAATCGGTATTGCGCGCGCTGCTTTTTACCCGCAATTGCTGATTACCGCAAGTGGTGGGCTTCAGAGTGGAAGTATCGTTAATTGGTTTACCTGGCCAAGCCGATTCTGGGCAGTTGGGCCTCAGTTAGGACAAACGCTCTACGACGCAGGCCGGCGGAGGGCACAGCTGGCGAGCGTAACAGCAGGTTATGACATCAACGTTGCTGACTACAGACAATCGGCACTAACCGCATTTCGCGAGGTGGAAGATAACCTGGCAAGTCTGCGCGTACTAGAGCAAGAATCGGCCAAGCAGCACGAGGCCACAGTAGCTGCCGAAAGCTCAGTTCAGTTAGCAACGAACCGTTATAAAGGCGGTTTAGTCACTTACTTGGAAGTAATCACGAACCAGGAACTCGCTCTGGCTAACGAGCGCGCTGAAGTCGATCTGATCAGGCGTCGGATGAGCGCCAGCGTACTGCTGATCAAAGCATTGGGAGGCGGTTGGGATACCAGCAAGCTTCCGCAGAGCTGATCCCAACCGCTCACCCATATGTTTCAGCTGTTATTGCTTGAGCTGACTAGTTGCCGCTTGGCGCAGGATTAGCCTGCGCTCCATGGTTCTGACGGCGCTCACGCATTTGCTGCTGCATTTGATCGTAGGTCTGCTTCTGATTATCAGTTAGCACCGCGCGGATTTTCGATTCGCTGTCAGTGCGGATGCTCTGCATTTTGGCATGGCGATCCTCGCGTGAAAGAGAACTATCGCTGCGCAGACCTTCCATCTGATCGCGGCGAGCAGTCAGAATCGGCAGCAACTGGCTCTTCTGATCGGCGGTGAGATTCAGCTTCTTCGCCATGTGCTCCACCTGCTGCTGTGGGTCCACCTGGCGCTGTGCGTGCTGGTGTTGGGCTGAGTTGTCCGATCCGCTTCCACTTGCGGCGGGCTGATCCTGGGCAACCGCGTTGCCTGCTACAGCAAGCAGGGCTGATAACGCAAACGTTCCAATTAGCTTCTTCATTTGTTCTTCTCCGTTTAGAGGTCTTTGAGCCTCTCGATTGATGAGACGAATAGGACAGAGGGCCGGTAACTCTTCGAGCGTTAAAGTTCCTTCAGGCTGGATCCCGCGTTTTTGGTACCCCATAAGCGCCACCGCCATTGTGGAACACTGACTGCATGTTCGCCCAACTCTTTCCCAGTGTGTTTCTGCTGGCCCTGGTAGTGCTGTTTTTCTATCTGCTCTCGTCAGTGAAGATCCTGGCCGAATACGAGCGTGGAGTGATATTTCGGCTAGGCCGAGTGCTTCGCGAACCCAAAGGTCCCGGCATCATTCTGGTGTTTGCACCGATTGATCGTTTGGTGCGGATCTCCC
>CAXTWQ010000190.1:0-4233 GCA_964248065.1 uncultured Bryobacteraceae bacterium
CAGCGAAGCGCGCCACAGTTGCTGCCCCGCAACAACGCTGCCCGCTTGCCGCTTCGGGACGATTCGGGCACCGTCAGGCGCTAGGCGGAAGGGGTTATATGACTATCGTGATGGTGCTCTCCGCCCACCCGACGCGCCCCAGCACTACTTGCCGATGCAGAAGGTAGACATCCTTCTTGGCACAGTCGATCGCTACATCAACGGTCGTGGCTTTAACGAGTCGGAGTGGCGGTCTGATGGACTACCGATCATTCGTAACCAGAATCTTACAAATGAAAATGCGGCGTTCAACTACTCCGAAACGGAGCACGAAGACAAAATACCGAGTACAGAATGGTGACCTTCTGTCGCCTGGGCAGCTACGCTAGGTGTCTATCTATGGAAGCGCGGTCCCGCATGGCTGAATCAGCATATCTTCCATGTCGAGATAGAAGATCGTTTACTTCTGAAGCAATTTCTTCTGTATGCCCTAACTCACATCCTGCGCAGCGTTACGATCGCGCTCACGGCTCGTGCATGGTTCACATTAAACGGGGAGCGTTCGAATCGCATCCGCTACTGCTGCCGCTGACTGCTGAACAGGCCCGTATCGTTTCCAAGATCGACGAGCTGTTCAGCAGGATTGATGAGGGCGAGCGGGCGCTGGAGCGGGTCGAAGCTGGTGGAGCGGTATCGGCGGTGTTGAAGGCGGCGGTTACGGGCGAGCTGACGCGAAAGTGGCGCGAAGAACACGCGGGGGAGCTGGAGTCCGGCGAAGCCCTGCTCACCCGCACCCTCGAAGCCCGCCGACAAGCCTGGGAACAATCCGAACTCGCCTACGAATGAGCAATGGAAAAAGAAGTACAAAGCGCCAAGGATAGCTGATGCGACTCTGCTGCCTGCGCTTCCGTTCACTTGGATGCGGGCTACACCGGCGCAGCTTGCTGCTCCGGTGCCGAACGCGTTGGTTGACGGTCCTTTCGGATCGAACCTCAAAACGAGTCACTACACGAAGTCTGGCCCGAGGCTTATCCTCCTTCAGAACATAAGGAGGGTTTCTTTGCAGATCACAGCGCTCATATGTCGCTTGAGCACTTCAACACATTAAAGCGGCACGAAGCGTTGGGTGGTGATTTCTTAGCAGCGGGTCTCGGGAGGTTCTACCCCGAACGTGCATGTGTCCGCATGATCTCGGACCGATGATCGTGAAGGCAGACCGTATCCGTATGCGATTCCACCATGAAGTCTCCGTCCGCTGTATTAGTGCGATTTATGAATGCGCCGCCTACTCGGACAGGACTATGTTGATCGTGCAAGAGGCTTTGACCGTGGAACGCCATTGTGGACATCGCATTCACAACATTAAAGATAAGGACAAGAAAACCGACAGTAAGGGCGAGACGACCTTCGGTTCCTTGGGAAAGAATGTCCAAGGCAAGGACGTATTGTTTGCAAATGTCGCTACGATATACGACTGGGTCGATAAATGACGGGTACAGTAATTTCGCAACGTGGGTAGAGAGCGCAGCGCAAGCGGCTGGCAAGTAGTCGATTCGAAATGCTTCAGGGCGCGAAGTGAATGCCGCCTAAGCTAAAGCTATTAACGAGCTAAATAAGCTCTTCGGCATCAACAATCTTGACGCCAAAGGTCGCTGTCAGCCATGTGCGGCGTTTTTGATCGAAAATAGAGGCCGCGATGGCTGATCTGCCATGATCTTCGGTGCAGAGGTATTGCGCATCGCTCGCCACGTGAGCAGCAACAAGATCGCCGTCCGGCGCCTCGGAAAGGCACCTTCGATCTCCCGCTGTAACTTCTTCTGTCCGGAAGAAAGTGCGTACTCGTAAATACCATAGATAAGAGCTCTGTCCGACATGCCGTGGACCGTCCAACTGTGCGACTAGGTTTGCCGTAAGGCTGGCCAATGCACCCCCTCCGATTCCTTTCGCAACGATCGTGGTAGCTGCTACGCCAAAGCGCTCGCTGTACTCAGAAGTAGCGAACACCTCATTTAGGTAGATCTCTGGATCATCTCGGGCCCCGACCGATGTAAGGAGTCGATAGCAACTTGATTCCAATTGCAAGCGCCTCAGTGAGTTCACGCTCGAAATGGCTTCAAAGGTTGGGATGCTGCTCGTGTTTGGCACCGATATTGAGCTGCATGGCGATTGCTTGGCACGGCTGCGCTTTTGGATCGCTTCTGAGGTTGCAAAGCTTTCGCAGATTAGACTCTCCAGGACATGTGTCCGTACCACCTCCCTTAGCGCCTTGAGTGCTGGAAAGTTCGGTTCCGCGCACCAAGCGTCAGGGACACCATCCTGTTCCAAACACTTGTGTCGAACGTCACCCGCATGCAATAAGGTTTATATCGATCAGAAAAGCTTAAGCCCTGTAGTTTTGGGTATACCCCTGCGGCACAGTGGACGTGTGACAGACATGCTATCAGAAGGGTGGCTTCTCTGGTATTAAGATACGAGATGTCAGAAATCTGATAGCCAATGTGCCGAAAGGAAACGTTGAGGTTGTCAAGTGGAGGAGCCTAAGTCTTACCGATTCCGCAAAATGCGTGCTGAATCGCACGGCAGTCGCTGATTTCTTGTTGCTCTCCTGCTAGCCATTTCATGGCTGCGGTATTCACCGAAGATGATCGCACTCTCACTCTAATAAAAGTCACGGGATTGCGTATTGGCGCTACTGATGGCGAGCTCCCTGATCTTGTGCGCCTTGACGTGGACGACAGTGTCCTGGTTCTGCAGTGTGCCTTCGACCAGCAGGAACTTGCCATGGGTGACTAGGCGTCGCTCGCGTTCGTACAGATCGGGTCCGACGATGACGTTGCCGATGCCGGTTTCATCTTCCATGCTGAGAAAGATGAAGCCGCTGGCAGTGCCTGGGCGCTGGCGGGCGATGATGCAGCCGGCGGTGCGCACCCAGGCGCCATCGGGCATCCGGGCCAGCTCGCCGGCTGACAAGATCTGCGCACTGCGCAGATCGGCACGGCGATAGCTCATGGGATGTCTGCCAATGGTCAGGCCGGTGGTGGAGTAGTCGGCGACCAGCCGCTCTTCGGTCGACATCTGGGCAAGGGGCGAGCTGTCTTCTGTTCCGTCCTCGTCGATGTTCTGCAGCAGCGGACCGACTTGCCTGCCTGCTTGTTCGACTTGCCAGAGCGCATCGAGCCTGTGTGCGATGCCATCGATGCTGTTGAGCGCACCTACACGGGCCAGCTGTGTGAGTTCGTTGCGGTTCAGCAAGGGAACGCGCCGTGCGAGATGATCGGCGGAGAGAAAGGAACCACCGGCAGAACGCGCGGTAACGATGGCATCACCCGCTTGCTTGCGCAAACCTTTGACGTAGCGGAAGCCGAGCCGCAAGGTAATCTCGTCGGCAGCCTCGTGTTCCAGCGTGCAGTCCCACTGTGAGGCGGCGATATCGATGGGGCGGATGCGCAGGCCGTGACGCTTGGCATCGGACACCAGCACGGCAGGCATGTAGAAACCCATGGGCTGGTTATTGAGCATCGCGCAGGTAAACGCCGCGAGATAGTGCACTTTCAGGTAGGCCGAGGCATAGGCGATCAGAGCGAAGCTGGCTGCATGCGATTCGGGAAAACCATATAACGCAAAGGAGGAGATGCTCTGCACGATGCTGTCCTGCGTTTCGACCGGAATGTTATTCACAGTCATGCCCTCACGTAGTTTGACCTCTAGCTCGCGCATCCGCGCCATCGACCGTCGCATGCCGACAGCGCGGCGCAGCTCCTCGGCTTCGGCCCCGCTGAAGTTGGCAGCGATCATGGCAATGCGAAGCAGCTGCTCTTGGAAGAGGGGGACACCTAATGTTCGCTCCAGCACTTGTTCCAGCGACTTGTGGGGATAGGTCACCGCCTCCTTACCCTGCCGCCGGCGCATGTACGGATGCATCATCTTGCCAACGATCGGCCCAGGCCGGATAATCGCGACCTGCACCACGATGTCATAGAACTTTGTTGGCCCATTGCGTGGCAGGGAGGCCATCTGCGCGCGACTCTCCACCTGAAACATGCCGACCGTATCGGCTTTACGCAGGGTGCGATAGGTTGCGGGATCGTCCTCCGGCAGCTGCGCTAGATCGACGGTTTCGCTGTAGTGGCGCGGGATAATGTCGATGCAGTCCTTCAGCACCGCCATCATACCGAGGCCGAGCAGATCGACCTTGATCAGGCCCATGTCGGCGCAGTCTTCCTTGTCCCACTGCACCACGGTGCGGCCGGGCAT
>CAXTWQ010000191.1:0-4221 GCA_964248065.1 uncultured Bryobacteraceae bacterium
CTCCTGCCCCATGGTGGTGCGGGTTCCCATCGGCGGCTATCTTACCGGCGGCTCGGTTTACCACAGTCAATGCGGCGAAGTGGCTTTTACACACATCCCCGGCCTGCGCGTCGTGTTTCCCTCCAACGCGCTCGATGCATGCGGCCTGTTGCGAACGGCTATTCGCAGTGACGATCCGGTACTCTTCCTGGAACACAAGAAGCTCTACCGCGAACCCTATAACCGAGCGCCCCATCCAGGCAGCGATTTCACGATCCCCTTCGGTAAAGCGCGCGTTGTGAAAACTGGAAGTAGCCTCAGCATCATTACTTACGGTGCGCTGGTGCAGAAAGCTTTACAAGCAGCCCTGCAATTAGAACAGCGCCACGCTGTATCGGTAGAGGTGATCGATCTGCGATCACTCTCGCCCTATGACTGGGAAGCAATCAGCACCTCGGTGACTAAGACAAGTCGCGTGATCATTGCTCATGAAGATACGCTGTCCTGGGGTTATGGCGCCGAACTCGCTGCCCGCATCGCAGACGAGCTGTTCTCGAACCTGGATGCGCCAGTAGGTCGCGTTGCTGCCAAAGACACGTGGGTTGCTTATAGCCCCACGCTCGAAGACGAAATCCTGCCCCAAGTAGCCGACCTGGTGCGCGAAGGCGACCGCTTGCTTTCGTTCTAGGAATCTGGCTCTGCGGATTCTCGCCCCATGCGCCAAGCAGTTGATAGCGCACCAGGCCACAGCCGTTTCCTTACGGGCTCGATAGTAAAACTGACAATTAGGCTGGCTAAGAAACCACCGACCGTTCACCAGCGTCCGGTGAATGCAAGAGGTCGGGATGAAGTCAACACGCTTTAGCTCAGCACTGATTTACGCCCTGCTGTCAGGGTTGTCTACGCCGGGCAGCGGTTTAAGCCAGACCCAAACCGTTCCAACTGCTTATTCTTCTGGTCCAAGTAAATTCGAGAATGGCTTCCAAATCTATTGGGAGAGTACACCGTCGCCGGGCGATTTCAACCTCGACTTGACTGACCCAGAGGCAAAGATCGAGATTCTTGAGACGGCTACGAAGCGGCTTGTAACGGTTCACACCGTTGCTGCAATCCGGACACTCGATCCTGCAATCACCGGGGTCAGTGTTTATGATGTCTCCGCTCGCAAGCCTGGCTTCATAGCAGTGGCTGCTGTTTACACACGCCGACAGAACACTCCCTGCGCTTTGCTCTTGTACTTCGATTGGAAAGGTGAGCTCTTACGGCATGTTCGCTTCCCTGACCCAACAGAACTGGACTTGGTGCAGGTGGACGAGTCCGGGAACGTATGGGCGTTGAATGACTTCGACCGCGGTAACTCGGCGAAGTTTGTCTTCACCAAATTCAATAGCCAGGGTTCGGTCGTTCAGCAATGGGTGAAGCCGAAGCGCAGTTGGTCAACCGGGGAAGGTTCTTTTACTGGCGGCCGTGTCTCGTTCGGATTGAGCGGCGAAACGCTATGGACCTGGTTGCCCAAATCGAGGACTCTTATCAAGGCTGATGCCCTGAGCGGGCAACACACTGTCGAGCACACCGGGTTCCCACCCATTCCGGGCAAGCCTGTCTTCGAAGCGCGAAAAGCAGTGCTGCTGCCGAATGGAATGTTGTTAATTGATGTTAGTTGGAGAGATCAGGGCAAGATCGATTCTGCTTGGTTTACATGGTCGACGAGAACTGGCTGGAACAGGATGGCCGCCTTCGTAGAGGGACCGAATCCTTACCTCTACAACCTGGATGGCGATCATCTGATATTCGCTTTACGTGCTGCTCCATCTGAGCACTCATTCTCGTTTGGCTCCGCAGCTCTCAGCAGTTTGCGCCTTTCTCAATAGCTCGTCACGAATACATTAAGGCACGCACGGGATAAACAGACTTCCGCACGGTTACGAGCACGCAATGAGCTGTGCACTGCAGGGCGCAACTGTGACCTCGACTTCCCCGCCCTGAATCGCCACTGACTCGCGGCTTCTTGGAGCCCAGTGTCCTTCGTTCGAGACTTCGCTGCCTCCCAGAGTTACGTCTATTTTGCTGTCGAACGTAGGAGCAACTAATCGCAATACGCTCGCTCGACCGTTAACTCCCAGGCCTGTTACTCGCACCCGTGCACTGCTTTTCTGATCTTTGTTAATCAGCGTCACCCAGAGCTTGCCCGAGTTTCCCCGAACGCCGTAAGCAGTCATGTTCACGTCGGAGGCGGCAAGTGTAGTCTCTACGCGTTGCCCGACACCCGCCTGCGCGAACGCCAGCATTGCATAGTAGGAAGGCCTCGCGGTCAGCTTTCCACCCGCTTCATCAAAGATTGGGCTATAGGAACTCACAAACCCAAGCTGATTGACACCGGTTTCGAGATTGATGCCGGCGCCCTCCGAAGAAGCCAATGTGAACAAGAGGTCGAGCGCCCACAACGCCGATGTGAACGTGTCGCTCACGCCGGGTTTGCCGCCACCGGAGAAAGAATTAAGCTCAACCAGACGATACGGTATTCCGAACTGCTGCGAATATCCGCGCATCTTGCCGATCATCTGCACAAAGCGCGGGTCGGTATGCAGCAGGTTTTCAAAGGTGGCTGCCGGTTGTTTCTGGCCGGAGCGGTAGTAGTGATGGGTCAGCAGCTTCAGGTTGTTCTTCGCTTCGTCCTCGGCAAAGGAGGGTACCCAGTCGGTTGCGTCCGCTACATCTGGCCCCGCTATGGGCGCGTTAGGAACGCGCTGGCGAAGTGCCGCCGCAAAGGGCTCAAACTCGCGGTGGTAATCGGCGTAACTGTAAGGACCGGTTCGATGCTCAATCTTAAATAGATCAGGCTCGTTGCCAATCTCAAAGCAAAGCAGATTCTCTTTCGCCGCTGCGGCAACGGCCACTGCCTGTTCGGCTGCGTTCTCGACAGTTCCACCGCCGAGATTCAGTCCCCAGATTAGCTTCCAGTTGGTCGCTTGTAGAAAGGCTCCAAGGTCGTCAATCACCTCCCGGTTTGTGACCGTGCCTTTCGGAGCAGAAACAGCCGGCGCGTCCGTGGAGTAGCTCGAAAAGTCGGACGTGTTCCCACCGATCCGCACTACGCCTTCTGCACCGAGTAGCCGGTATAGCGCAACCAAGTGCTTGTTCTGAGCAGACAGCAGGCCCTTCTGTGCAACGGCGGAAATCTCGTACCCGAAACCGAGAAAGTTGCTTGGAGTGCGCCCAAGAATCCGGTCAGGGTGGACCTGCAACTCGACTGATTTCTCACCTTCCGCTGCCGCCCAAACCGGTGCGAGGCCAAGCGATCCGGCAGCAGCACTCAACGCCTTAATAGCAGATCTGCGGCTGATTCGATCACGCATGTTCTTCCACCCTCAGGTTGCACTTTACGCCACGCGGCTCTCAACTGCCTGGGAGTGTTAGCATGACAGATGACTGACTTAATCGAAGCCGGCAGTATTGCACCGGTTCGATTGCTTCGGCTTCCGCCTGTCGGGGCGTAGCGCAGCCTGGTAGCGCACCTGCCTTGGGCGCAGGGGGTCGTGTGTTCGAATCACACCGCCCCGACCAGATCGTTCGCTAATTCTAAAAACTTGATCTCTGCCTGGCCTTGTTTTCCTGTTTCTAAACCTACCTGTGTCAAACCCCTTCCTGTTTCCATTGGCGTTCCGGTTTAACCTATCAACGTCTCCCATCGCATCTGAGAGTACTTCTTGAACATTTTAGTGTTCCCCTAACACAAAGAGCCGCGTCGCAAATTCATCGGCCACTCCGCCCGCACTTAGCCGTGTGGCGTACGTTGATCTTAGATCGTAGATCCGAAAATAGCGAACACCGGCCTGAAGCAACGTGGCGTGCAAGACGGTTTTAATGTTTTCTGCTGTCAGATTACAAGATCATCACAAGTCATAATGAAGTTTGAAATCAGCTTAATTTGTAATAAGCATGAGAGCAAATGCCGTTCCACTCTTAGAAATTTTTGAAAAAAAGCTCCGGTTGGAGGTGCCGTTATTTCAACGCCAGTACGTTTGGAGTTTGGAGCATCAATGGGAACCGCTTTGGGAGGACATTTCCCGTAAGTTCAACGAGTATTTGGAGGGCCGGAAGGATGCGCCGGTTCATTTCCTCGGAGCCATGGTTGTCGATCAGAAGCAGGTACCAATTACCCATGTTGAAAAACGCCAAGTCATTGATGGTCAACAGCGGTTGACCACGCTTCAGATCTTTCTGGCTGCATTCCGCGACTTC
>CAXTWQ010000192.1:0-4094 GCA_964248065.1 uncultured Bryobacteraceae bacterium
TCCCGGGCTTGTGTTCCGTGCGGAAACGGGCCGACATCTGAACCGACTGCCATGGGAACACCGGCCTTCAGCTGCTTATGAAATTCAGCAACGTGTAAAGCCAGCTCTTGGCGTAAGCGGTCGGCCACCACCGGGCTTGCAGCATGAGCGGCAAAATATTCGGAGATGGCGAAGGTTGGTACGGCGAAGATTCCGCGTTCTTTCATGAGCGCCATGGTCTCCGTGCTGAGCTGGTTGGCGTGGTCGATCGACGCTACTCCTGCTCTGGCCGCGAAACCAGTGCCGGGTTCGCCTGTGGCATGGACAGCTACTATCTTCCCGACTCGTGCGGCTTCGTTAACCGCCGCCTTCAACTCGGCCTCTGAGTATTGAAAGGGTGTTAAAAGGGTTGCGTTTACGAGCCGATCAGCACCCGTCTCATAGATCTTAGTGAAATCAGCGCCTTCTTTGTACTGCTGGCGCATGACCGCGAGCAATTCATCAGTGTTGTTCGCACGGCTTGCATTGGATAACACGTGCTGCTCCGGGTTAAACCGGTTCGCATCCTCGTGACCGCCCAGAATGTCAATGGCATTGCCAGAAACTCGGAGTCTGGGGCCGGGAATCAGGCCCTTGTCGATAGCATTTCGAATGGCGGTATCAGCTGAGCCGGCGCCTTCTGTTCCCATGTCCCGCTCAGCCGTGAATCCCGCGAGCAGATCTTCACGCGCGGCCAACGTTGCAATAATCACGCGCTCTGGGATGGATTCCTCTACTGTCTGCAGATCCTCAGCTCCCGGATGCAGGAAGAGATGAACGTGTGCGTCGATCAGACCTGGCAAAAGAGTTTTGTTCCCAAGATCGATCACCTGCGCGTTGGATGGATGGGCTACCTGCTGTCCAACGGCGCTGATTCGCTCGTTCTCGATCAGGATTTCGGCAGGTTCGATCAAGCGTCCCGCCTGCACGTCGAGCATGCGCGCAGCTCTCAGAAGCACCGGGCCTGCAGGCGTTGCCGGGCGAACGGGAGCGCCTGCTGTAAGAAAGATCAGTAGCGCGTAGGCCACTCTGCTGAGCCATTGCCCGGCATGGCGACGAAAATGAATCGAATGTGCAACTGGAAGATTGTCTGAGAACGTCATGCGGGTGCCAGTACTAAAGAGTAGTTCACCAGGAAAGTAAGTACGCCAGCTTGGCGTGCATTAGAGCTTTCATTGAGTGTTATTAACACCTTACGAGCTCAGCCGGAAGCCAATTATGAGTAAATCGCTATAATCATCTTGGAGAGCCATAGTATTATCACCAACCAATGAGACTAAACCGAATACATTTAGCTAGCCTTGTCGCTATATCGACTTCTTTTTTCTCGAATTCCGCAAACGCAACGCCTGTTACCGGCCTCGCCAACATTGCCGGAAACGTGACTGTCTCGGGCAGCAGTATCAATTTTATGCCTACGTTTGAGAGCACCGGCAACGCAACGGAAACCGGGGATTTCACGGGATTGACCGGCGGCACCATGATGAGCCTTAGCAATGGTCCGGTTACTGGCGCGACCTCGGTCCCGGACTTCATCATCTTTAGCGGTTTGGCCACGCCGATTCACTTTGACCTAAATTACATTGCTCCTGGAGTTGGATCCCTGAGTGGATGTGGCAGCGCATCACCTGGCTCCTCCTGTACTCCTTTCGGTTCGCCTTTTAGCTTGTTTCAGCTTTCGAGTAATACGGTGATTGCCGCTTTGCAGCTAAACGGCGTTGCTTATACGGGCAATGCAAGTGATGGCGTTTCAACTGCAACCAGCATCTTCTCTACTCAAACAGTGCTGAATGGAAATATCCCTGAGATCGTAAACCTGCTGCAGAGCGGACAGGCGTTGTCGGGAATTACTTTCTCGGCCTCTTTCCAGGTGACCCCGCCTGCCCCGGAAGCCAACCCCGTGCCCGAGCCGGCGACGTTGTTACTGCTCGGCCTAGGACTATCTGCGTTATCTTTCGTGGCTCGCCGGAAAACCTCGAAATAGCAAACGAAAACACGCTAGCTTTGTGGGCCTTCTCCCTCGGGGGTGAAGGCCCTTCTGCTTTGTAGTTAACGCCTTAAGTTGCTGAAGTGAGGGACGTTACTGTGTCTTGCAGCATAGGAATTGGCTGAACTGGCAATCGTGCTTGAAATGAAGAGCATGGGAGCAAGGAAACACATGCAGCTTCTAAGAATTCGTCTCTTTGCTTAAGTGGAGCTCTGTTATTAGCTCAGATTCCCGCGCCGACTCTAATGGTAAACGCGGCAGCCAATCGCCACAGTACGTCGGCCTGGAGCTGCAGCTTTCCAGTCTCGGTTTACGGTGTCCAACAATCCACCAACCGCGTACGTGCACGCTGATAACGACGATTGTGGAAAGAGCGTTGCGGGCGCAAACAATCCCAATGCAGCAAGCGGATCTCAACTGGGTGATGACAATATTTTCGCTAACCACATCGGCAAACTCCAGCAAAACTGGATTCAGCATCTACTCCTGAGGGTTCGGCAACGCGACGCTTGGCGAGGTAATTTATTATCAACTCGATAATGAACCCGGCGGTTGGGCAATACACATCGGGATGTGTACCCAACGGTGCGCAATCCCACGCTGCACTCTCGTGGACAAATTGCCACAGGCGCCGGGCTAGGAGGATCAGCAACTCCGGAGGCGGGCATAGCCGATGAGCATAGCTGCGGAAGGTATTGCCAATGACTTTATCACTGCAACACCTTTTCGCAACTCAATTTGCTGGGCTTTGAGCCTGCCCTGAGATCGTTGCGCAAACGTTCGATGCTGTTGAAAAACTCTCTTCAGCGAAGTCGTCGGACTGGATTAAAGGTAATTTGAAAGTGCTTTTACTTGAGGAAAGGCTTTTTCAGGCCGTTCCTCTTGACGGTTCTTCCAGTTGGCTCAGATGTCTTATTAGCCGTTTGACGTTCTGGGCTGTTGCTGCCAGGATAAATTGCTCTTTGGCGTTTCGCAAACCGCGCAGCCGTAGCTTGCGTAGCTGGACTTGATTGCGTAGCTCAGAGAACAATGCCTCGATCTTATTTCCAGTGCGGCGAGCCATTGCAAATTCTGGTGTTTGGCTAAGCTTCCGCACCTGCTCGCGCACGTCCTCATACCAATTGACTCTCAGCGTACGGCGGCTCGACGAGGGAGTGCACTCAGGCTTGAGAGAACAGGTTCGGCATTGGGAGGGCTTTGCGCTATACGTGAAGCCCTGTGAACCTCGACTTAACCCAATGGGGTGGAGCCGGTGGCCAGCTGGACAGCGGTACGCGTTCTCGTCCGGCAGATAAGTGAAATCATGCTGCGTGTAGAAGCCCTTTGTTTGTTGCTTTCGATCCAACACGGGTATGTATGGCGTCATCCCCCGATGGGAAAGCCAGGACAGGAATTCACCCGTGCCGTAGCTCTTGTCAGCAGTGACGCTGACCGGTTGCAACCCGAACCGTTCTTTCGCTCTTTCTAACATCTGCCGGGCCGCAATGATTTCTTGGCTGAGGCGTGCGGGGGTTGCCATGACGCCCGCAATAATGCAGCTTCGATTGTCGATTAGGTAATGATCGTAGTAAGCGAACTCGGAAGCTCCTCGCTTGCTCGACAGGGCTGCTTCCGGGTCGGTTGTCGAGATCTTCATGGGTGGCGAGTTGCCATACGTGCGGCGCAGTTCGAGTTGATCTTCCGCTTCAGACAAAGACGGATCAGAAATCTGTTCCGGCTCCGCGACAACGTTTTCTCTCTCGACCTGCTCGACGTACTCGCGTACGGTGCGATTGACTTGAGCAATCTCCGGCACCTGTTCACGAGTGATCTCTCGGTGAGGGCTGGCATCGGCGCGAATCTGCGTGCTATCCACTGACAGATCAGCCCCTTTCAACAGCCCGACGTTCATACACTGCTGGACGATGCGCTCGAAGAGTTCAAGGAAGAGCGGCGACTCGTGAAAACGGCCGTGTCGATTCTTGGAGAATGTCGAGTGGTGCGGGACCTCTTGATCAAACCCTAAACCGGTAAACCAACGATAAGCCAAGTGCATTCCCACGTCCTCAACCAAGCGGCGCTCACTCGTGATGCCGTACAGATATCCGAT
>CAXTWQ010000193.1:0-4078 GCA_964248065.1 uncultured Bryobacteraceae bacterium
GGTCAGTTCTAGTAAGTATTGGCGCAGCGTTACTAAAGCCACTTGGAGAAAAGTCGGCGTTGCTTCTTTGTGCTGTGAGTTCGTGCCTTGAATCAAAGAGACGGGATGCGCGTTTTACGGACAAGTGTACGATTGTTATTCCGCCCTTTGGGGAGTATCAAGTCGCCCTATCCATAGGAGTCTTAGTCGGTGCGCTCTAAAGGCTCACAGCTCTGACGCTTCGAGTTGCACCAACAACTTCCTGAACCGCGGAAACTCGCGAATCGGATCGTAAGCGGGAGAAACGCTGGCCGAAGCCAAGTACGGTTCACCCTCCTCGATCGCAATCACTAACCAATCTATGCTGCTCTCGTAGTTTTTCAGCGCAATCTCCAAACAGGCGATTGCGACTGCCGGAGCATAACCGGCTTCTCTCCGTTGCTTCAAGTGGCGGGAGACCTCTACCGCTTCACGCTCATGCCCAGCGCCGGCTGCTATAAACGCCCACATTGCCGACTCCATCACTTGTGGAGTTCCTGGCCGCCTGAAGCGGTCGGCAAGACGGAGCGCCTGGTCAGGCTTACCTATAGCGATAAGAGCGAAAGCCGAATAGAAAGCCGTGTAAGAATCGGCGCAGACGTCCAGACCAGCCTCTCCGGCGGAAACGCATTCTTCGAACCGCCTCGCGTAGTAGAGGGCTTTGGTCAGATGCATATGCGTTCGTGGCTGCGTGGGATCCAGATCGACCGCTGTCTTTGCCTCACTGATGGCCTGATCGTGCTGTCCGCGGCAATACAGTAATTGAGCCCGGATCATTCGCACGAAAGGGTTATTACGTTCCAGTCTCATTGCGGCCTGGCTCGCGCGTTCTGCGTCTTTCCAGCGCCGTTGAAAGGTTCTCAGCATTGCAAGAGTGTTGTACACCATCGCAGACTTCTGCGTGCATTCCAAACCTTTAGTGAGGTAAACGTCGGCGGCGGCAAACGCATCGAATGGGCGGAGGTCGTCAATGAGACAACGTAGTATGTGAACGAGCGCCGCACCGTGATAGGCCAACGGATAGGTTGGATCAAGCTGAATCGCTTCCTCGAAATAACAGAGCGATTTGAGCATCGACTCGTGGCTGTGGGGAGAGATAACATGGTGGCCCTTCAAGTAAGCTGTCACCGCCGCTGACCTTGGCAACGGACCGATGAAGCGATAACCCCGCTTAGGAACAGTGTCGATCCAGACTGGCGCTTTCGCTACGTCATCTAACGCATCGCGAAGTCGGCTGATGGCCGAATTCAAGCCGTTTTCGAAGTCCACAAATGTACTGTCACCCCAGAGCCGGGTGCGCAGGGTTTCACGAGAGACCAACTCCCCTGGGCTGCTTAGTAGCGTCACTAAGACTTGGAACGGCTGCTCCCGTAGAAGGACTGGAACACCGTTCTTCAGAAGGTGTCCGGCAATAGAGTCTACCTCGAAAGATCCAAACTGATATCGCAACCTGTTGCCCCCTTTACTCTTTGTCTGTCAAGGTTTTTCCAAGGTCCGGTTCCGCAGCAACCGTGGCAAACTGAACCAACGATGACCAACTTCAGCTTTCCCATTACATTGGCTTCTATTGTATTGACCGCGTTCGGAATGGCTCCGGGCATTTCCGCCGCGCCCGATGACAACGCGCAAACCACCGCCATACACGAGCTTGTTGAACGCTTTGCCAAAGCAACAAAAGCCAAGGATGCCAAAGCATTTGGCTCCCTTTTCGCGGAAGATGGAGAGTTCACAAACCCGGTAGGCATGTCCGCCAATGGAAGAACAGCCATCGAGCAGTTCCATGCGGCGCTGTTCTCGGAATCGAACCGGCCGTCTTTTGCACACGCTCACCTGACGATACTGGGCACCAGCGTTCGCTTGGTTCGCTCCGATGTTGCCAGTGTTGATGTGAAATGGGAACAAACGGGCGCCATATCGCCGGAAGGAAAGCCGTGGGGAACGCGTCGTGGGATTTTGAGCTGGATAGTGACTCAAGATAACGGCAAGTGGTTAATTGCGGTGTGGCACAATTTGGAACTGCCTTCTTCCCGATGAATTCAAAAGGCGTATTCGAGGGATGTCGACCATGACAAACATTGCGTTCCTATCTGGGCTCGTCTTGAGTATGGCGATCCTGGCGAATGCTCAGAACCTGTATCAGGTTCCCGACGGGGTCTCCACCAGGTGGGCCAGTCCGGAGAACCCGAACGCCGAGGCTAGTCGGGGGGCGCGGGCAAACGGCGGGCGCAAGGGCGCTGCCGCCGTTCCCTTGAAGGCGAATGAGGAATTGGTGCTGGCGCACTCGGAAGGGATAAGCGGAACTGTTCGACGAATTTGGATCACAGTAAGCGATCGAAGCCCGGCCATGCTGAGGGGCTTAAAAATTGAGATGTTCTGGGACGGATCGAAGAGGCCAGCGGTGAGCGCGCCGCTCGGAGATTTCTTCGCTTTCGGTTCCGGGCACATGGCTGCGTTTCAATCCGTTCTCTTTTCCAGTCCAGAGGGCAAGAGTTTCGATTGCGTCATTCCCATGCCCTTCACGACAGGAATGAAAATTGTGGTCAAGAATGAGAGCGCAAAGGATCTGCAACTTCTGTTCTACGACGTGGATTACACGATTGGCGATAAGCACGGGAAAGAGGATCTTTACTTTCACGCGCACTACTTTCACCAAGACCCAACCGAACTGAGACATGATTTTGAAGTTTTACCTAAAACGGAGGGAAAGGGCCGTTTCCTGGGTGCGAGCTTCGGAGTCCGGGCGAACCTGAAGCTTTATGGGAACAACTGGTGGGGAGAAGGCGAGGTCAAGATCTATGTCGACGGCGACCAAGCCTTACCCACCTTGGCCGGCACCGGAACAGAAGATTATGTTGGCAGTGGCTGGGGGTTGGGTCAGTTCTCTCATCTTTACCAGGGCGCAGCCTATATTGATGAGCGCGACGGTGTTTATAGTTTCTATCGTTTCCATGTTCCTGACCCTATTTACTTTCAGAGCGGTATCAAAGTGACAATTCAGCAGATCGGTTTTGTTCTCGACGACAGCGATGTCCTTTTTAAAAGTGGAACACCTGTCTATCGAACAGGCCCGCATTTGGGTGAGATGAAAAGAGGTGAACGGGGAATGTTTGAGAGACAGGATGACTGGGCCGCAGTTGCCTACTTCTATCTCGACAGAGCAGAGGATAAGCTGCCCGAAATCGAATCACCGGAACGGCGCGCGAAAGGCATGAGCCAGAACGGTCCGCTATTCGGTCAGACTCAATAGGTTCCAGCTTTGAATCAGACTAAGACCAATCTCAAACCAAAGAGCCGAAAGACGAAGTGACTGACACGCCTGGCGGACATTTATCAATGCGCTCTTTATCCACTTGCTGCCATGTCAGTTCGTTGGTTCATATTATCGTTTCCCTTCGCAAGATTGCATGCTAGTCAAACCAACTTTGCTTCGCCTCACCATCTGCCTTGCCGTTGCCGCCGCATTTTCTGTTTCTTTATTCGCCAGCGATGAGGCTGAGGTTCGGGCTGCGCTGATGAACTACACACATGCCATTGAATCGATGAACCTCGACCACACAATGGACTGCTATGCGGATACGCCCGAGGTCTCAGTTTTCAGTCCAGGTCCACATCAAGCAATCATTGGCAAGGCAGCAATTCGGAGAGACTGGGACCACTTCTTTCAAGTCTGCAGTCGTTTCGCGCTGAACCTCATGACGTTTCAATTACCGTGATCAACGGAGTGGCTATCGTTCACTACACTAAAGTCGAGGAAATTACCCTCAAGAATGGTGAACTCCCAAAACCGTTCATGCGTACCAGTCAGGTTTACCACAAGATCGGCGCTCGGTGGTTAATCGAACATGAGCACTACTCGATACCGTTTGAGAAATAACACGTACACTTTGGTAGCGCCCAATGCCTTTACTGGTACGGCTCTGATGCGCTACCGACATCGGAAGTATTCATCGCGCCGCCTCCGTTCACTTTAGCGCTGCCGCCTCGATGCATGCTTTGGAGACGTACAGACTTCTGAGTCCAAGAGTCAACCTGTTAGAGCACACTTTTTCACAGATGCGTT
>CAXTWQ010000194.1:0-2808 GCA_964248065.1 uncultured Bryobacteraceae bacterium
GTGTTTGAATTTCGAGAGAAGGCGGCACTCCGAACGCCCGCACGCATCCGACCGGCAGCTTGATCGCATCCCCAACCGCAAGCACCTGGGACGGGGACAGGCATCCATGAGCTAAAGCATTCACATGAAGAGCTTCCAGACCTCGCGCAATACTGCGTAGAGCTTCCCGAGTCTCTTCAATAGTCAGGGCACGCTCGGCCAGCACCGAGTTGAGCGACTCATCTGCCCGCCGAACGACAGCGTATGCGGCCACTTCACCCTGAATTTCCAGAGTTCCCGCACCCAGCGGCGCACTCAAATTAGGATGCCGGAGTTCCCGCGTAATTTGCCAAAGAGCTACCTGCGCATCAGCGATGTCTGGTGGAAGGCGGAAGCAATGAGCTACACAATCCAGTTCGCGGTCACCTAGAACACGTACCTTGAGATTTGCTTGCCACTCGTCCGCTGCCAGAATTTCCTGCAGCTCAAACCCGCCTGCCAGGATGCGACCTGAAAGACTCGTCCAGCCTGCCTCGAAGGCAATTGGTTCAGTTCGTCTGGATGGTGATGCCATAAAAGTTCAATGTGGTTCGTTCCCCGGGGTCAACTTTGCTAAGTAAGGACTGTAACCGGGCAGAAAGAGTCTTCCTAATTCCGCACTATACCACCCAAGACCCGGTAAGTTTTGCACCCAGAGCGGCGCTGGCGCTCCCTCTAAGCTCTTCTGGTTTCAGCTGGATTGCACGTTGTTAACCAATGTTGATGACGCGGAATTATCCTGTTGGCCACAACCGTAAGAAGACGATTGTTGCGCTCTAGTAAGGTTTATATAGTACACCTTCGCAACCAGGAAATTACTTGGTAGTAAATTCGCTACCATTTCCATCAAGACCGGAATGATTCCTGTCACAGCGCACAAAAGCAATGTGAGTATAATCGACATTTGATTTCAAACTATGTATCGGTTGGTACTGCCCGGGTAGGTTATGGCACAACTTTTTAGACCAAGTTCGAACACTTATGCAAACGTCTCAATTGCAGCGGTTCTGCTTCTTGTTTGCTCCACCATTGCGGTGGCTTACGTAGTGGACCGTGGACCATGGAGCACGTCCGTGCAGATGGCGCCGGAACAACCAATTCCCTTCAGCCATAAACACCATGTCAAGGACGACGGTATCGATTGCCGTTATTGCCACACGTCGGTTGAATACTCCGGTTATGCGGGTATTCCCCCAACTGAAACGTGTATGAGTTGTCACTCTCAGATTTGGACAAACGCCGTTGTTACCAAGCCGATCCGCGACAGTTGGCAGACGGGCAAATCGATTGAGTGGACGCGGGTTCACGATCTTCCTGATTTCGTCTACTTCAATCACAGTATCCATCTCAACAAGGGCATCGGTTGCTCAACCTGCCATGGGCAGATCAATGAGATGGCGCTGACCTATAAGGTCAATACTTTGAATATGAACTGGTGTTTGAACTGTCATCGCAACCCCGGACAGTTTGTCCGCCCGCGTTCGGAAGTATTTAACATCAATTACAAGTACCCCGCAAATCAAGCCGAGTTAGGCCCGAAGCTAGTGAAGGAGTATCACGTTCAGTCTCTAACTGACTGTGTGACTTGCCACCGATGAGAGAACCACAGCAGCCCCACGCTCACCACGAGCATCATGATCACCCGCATGGCGGTGGTGCAGGTCACGATCATGATCATCATCATGAACACAGGGACGGGGAACATTCTCACCAGGCGAAGGCTGGTTCGAAGAATGGCCTGATCAGCCTGAGTTCCCTGCTTGATCCGCCTCCGTCGCAGAAAGCGGCTCTCGATGTTCAGGCCCTGCGTGAGAAGCTGGCCGCCGGCAAGGGCCCATTATTCTGGCGGACGCTTGAAGAAGCAGCCGAAAGCGAAAGCCTCGTTGAATATGTAGAGCAGGAGTTCCCGGGCTTATCCGGGCAGATTCCGCAGGGCTTTGACCGCCGAAAAATGTTGAAGGTGATGGCGGCTTCTCTTGCCATGGCAGGAGCAGCGGCCTGCACCAAGCAGCCAAGAGAGCTGATTGTCCCTTACGTTCGCCAGCCTGAGAACGTTGTTCCCGGTCTTGGTCTTTTTTATGCGACTGCAATGCCCATTAGCGGCTACGCACGCGGCGTCCTGGTTGAGAGTCACCTGAATCGTCCGACAAAGGTGGAAGGAAATCCCGATCACCCAGCCAACCTTGGTGCAACTGGCATTTTCGAACAGGCATCACTTCTCAGTCTCTATGATCCTGACAGGTCGGAGAACGTCCGCAATCTCGGCCGTACCAGCACTTGGGGAGATTTCACGGCAGCTTTCAGTTCCGAAACGCAGGCGTTGGGCGCGCGCAGAGGCGAGGGTCTGGCGATTCTGACCGGCGTTACGACTTCGCCTACCTTATTAGCTCAGATCAACTCACTGCTGAGCCAGTGGCCATCGGCGAAGTGGTATGTGCATGAACCGGCTGTCAATCCGGCGATTGGCTCAGCGGCAAAGAAGATTGCAGGACGAAGCGCCTCGGTAGTTTACGACTTGTCGCAAGCTGATGTCATTGTCAGCCTGGATAGCGACTTGTTGAACGAAGGCCCGGCTTCCCTACACTATGCACGGCAGTTTGCGCGAAGGCGCAATGTCGATAATGGCAAGGTTCCGAACCGTTTGTATGCCATCGAATCGATCCCAACAGTTAGCGGTTCCTTATCAGATCATCACTTCCCGGTAGCGAGCAGTGAGGTTCCCTCCATTGCTTATCAATTGGCCAAGGCTTGTGGCGCATCGGTGCCCGATAGCGGCAGCACGGCTCCTGC
>CAXTWQ010000194.1:2818-3806 GCA_964248065.1 uncultured Bryobacteraceae bacterium
GGCTGGCGACTGTGGCCCAGGATCTGCAATCGGCAAGGGGCCGCTGCGTCGTGCTGCCCGGAGAATTTCAACCCGAGGGCGTTCATCTGGCTGCGTATGCCGCAAATGCTGCGCTGGGCAATGTCGGCAAGACTGTTCGCCTTATGCCCGGTCTGGAGCCCGAAAACACTCACTCCATTCAAGAGCTGACAGACGATCTAAACGGTGGACGAGTAGAAGTGCTGGTTGCTCTCAGCAGTAACCCGGTTTACTCTGCACCTGCTCCGCTCAAGTTTGAGGAAGCCATCCGCAAAGCCCGTTTGGTTGTGGCCCTCGCGAACTTCTTCGATGAGACATCACAATTCAGTCATTGGCATATCCCGGAAGCGCATTACCTGGAAACCTGGTCCGACGTCCGGGCTTTCGACGGCACAATTACCATTCAGCAACCGTTGATCGAACCGCTCTACGCTGGTCGATCAGCGCATGAAGTCATCGCGATCTTGCAAGGTAAGCCTGAACTGAACTCTCACGAAGTAGTGAAAGCTTTCTGGGAAAACGAGATCAAGAGCGATTTCGACCGGACTTGGAAAACGTCGTTGCACGACGGCTTTGTTGCCGGAACAGCAATTGCACCTCTCGGAGCGACCGGTGCTGTTCCTGCCGTACCCGCTTTGCCGACTCCTGTGACGGCAGACACCGAAGTTGTTATGAGGCCGGACCCGACAGTCGGCGATGGCAGCTGGGCGAATAACAGCTGGCTGCAGGAGTTGCCGAAGCCGCAAAGCAAGTTGACTTGGGAAAACGCGGTTACCGTCAGCCCAAGCCGCGCCGCTAAGATGAGCATCTCTACCGGTGACGTTCTGCGTGTGACGGTCAATGGCGCAAGCATCGAAGGGCCAGCCTGGATCCTTCCTGGGCAGGCGGACAAAACCATTGGCGTCACTTTCGGCTACGGCCGCGTCTCGTGCGGGAACGTCGGCAACGGCATCGGCTACAACGCTTATCG
>CAXTWQ010000195.1:0-2121 GCA_964248065.1 uncultured Bryobacteraceae bacterium
CGTTAGCACAAACTCCCGCTTACAGAGAGACATGAGCGCGAACAGACAATTTGACCGGAATAGCCTTATGTCGAAGGCTGTTCAATTTGCTAACTCCTTTGCTTCGGAAGCAGAACTACGGAGCGCATTGATCACCCTTCTTGAGAGATTGAAAGGTCACAGCAACGTTCGCCACCCTCATGGTCCAAATGAGAAAGGTAAAGACATCGTCTTCAACATCGAGACGGCTTTTGCTCGAAAAGAGCTTGTTGCCTGCGTAATTAAGAATGCAGCCATCAGAGGAGCCGTCGACTCTAACCGCGGTACCCGAACTGTATATCATCAAGCGGAACAATGCCTTGATACCCCGATTGTCAACGCGCTTGGCTCGGAAGAGGTTGTGCAGCAGGTATACGTAATAACACCATTTGAGTGCGATGATTTTGCAGTTGCCTCAATCTCCTCGCTCCTCAAGACAACTAGCCGTGTTCGCTTTCTGTTTGGGATTGAACTATTTGACTTGTTTGAGCAACACTACCCGGAGTATTTGCTCTTCAAATCGGGGCTGTTCGCGACTTATGTAAGAGATCTCGAGTCTGGAGCACTAAATAGTACTAATGCAGTAGCGAATGTACTCGTCCGCCATGGAGTGGGTGGTGGCGCTGACATGGCTCGTCAAGTTTACGTCGCGCCCAAGATGCGCCTGAGAGTAGCGGTTTTCAGCTTCGCCTTTTCCCGACCAAGCAGCGGACAGCTGCAAAGGCTAATCACAGAGGCCGAGCTTAAAGAGTTCGTTTCGCAAACCAAACTCCTAATTAACGGCATCTCCGGTCTTTCACAAGCAATCCGAAACTCTTCTGTGAGGCAGGATTTTAATCGACTCGCGAAGGATTTTCGCCATAAGTGGGCCCAGGCCTATGAGAATTATTTAGCATCGTGCTCATCGCAGGGTGAAGTACCTATCCCCAGAAGAGAGGCAAAGCTAGCGTTAGTTGATGGGACCAAGATAACCGAGGAATTCGGAACTCTTACTTTCCTTCTGCAATCCGAGCTTGATCGATTTCAAGATAACATTGATCGCGCCAACTTACTGGCAATCAGTGAGCCTCGAGATCTGGAAGCCGTATTGCAACATTCTGAGGCGACATCATACTCATATGTGGCCGGCCTAGCTGCAAGAAGCCCCGGTCTCATTAGCAGCCAGCGACGTTACGACCTTTCAATAAGTGACAGCAGCGAACTTTTCGACAGCTCGGCTGATTTTGTAATCGTAGCACCAGCAGGTTTTGGGAAGAGTTCCTTCTGTGACAGAAGTGCTTTACAAGATCTTAGCGATTTGAAGCAACAATCCAAGCATGTAGTGCCAGTCCTCATAAAACTCCACAGCTTGGCTGGTAAGCAATTCACTAGCTTCGAGTCCGCTTTCCTGCAATCTGAAGGCCTTGTAAACCTTTGGAGAACAAGGAACGAAAACGGTAGGAAAAGACGATTCAGATTCTATCTAGACGGCCTAGATGAAATACCCAATGAGGCCGAACAGATAACTTTGATGAATTTCGCAGCCGAGATCAAACGTGTTGCCCCCGAAACGCAATTCGTTACAACATGCAGAGAACATGTAGCCGGGACCCACCTGCAATCATTTACGCGGCTTACGTTATCTGAAATGGACGACGCGCAGTGTAATCAGTTCATAGAATCCTGGCTGTCCCGAGACGCAACAAGAATATCCCACTTTAAAATGCAGATGGGCCAAGTCGCTTCACTGGATCAATTGATGCGTGTTCCCCTTCTAGCGACGCTGATCTTGAGCGTATTCTCGACAACCAGCACGATCCCTGAATCGCGTATTCGCATTTATGATATGTTCGTGTCTCTACTTGCGGGCGGGTGGGATATTGCTAAGCATGTTCAACGAGGTTCTCTGTTCGGCCCGCAGCCGAAAATGATCGCTCTCCAAGCTCTCGCTTGGCGATTGCAAGTTGGCGGTAGAAGAGATGGATCCCTTCATGATTTTCAGGAGGTAATTCGACTACAACTGCCTTCGCTGCTGGGCCAAAGCGAGATAATACTTCAAGAGATTCTCCAAGATGGACTGCTTATTCAAGTCGGGGTGAGCTTCGCATTTGCGCACTTATCGTT
>CAXTWQ010000195.1:2131-3705 GCA_964248065.1 uncultured Bryobacteraceae bacterium
ACAAATTGATCACGGCGATGAATGCGTACCTTCTTGGCGAAGTTTGGTGGAGAGACGTTCTAGTCTTTTATGTTTCCTTAGCCGCTCAGCCAAAGGCAATCGAAGATTTCATTAGGAGCAGTGTTCAGAAGGCTACTCGCAAGAGATACGACGCTCAGATTCTCACAAGAGCAAAATCCTTACTTGAGGAGATTAAGAGTGTCTACCCAGGATCGGCGCCCAGCTTCAGTTTCCCCGATGTTCCAAGTGTATTTACAACGAAACTGTTCGAGATAGATCCAGCAACAGGGAAGGTAACATTCCCTTATCTAATAAAAGAGTCCGAAACCTCATAACAAAGCAGGGCGGGTGCCAACTCATGTCCTACACCGGGTATCCCACCCGGGGGACGACCGGATGCCCCATTCATGCGCAGGCCTCGCCGCGCATGAGTGGGTGCCGCTCTGCCGAAGGCCGGAGTGGAGCGCAGCGGAACGACGAAACTGCCTTCCGCTACCCCGCCACAACTACTCCGCGCCAGCCTCCGACTGCTCATAGATCGCATGCAGCTGCTTTGCTAGCATCGATCCAAGCAACTGCTTCATCGCCGTCAGCTCGATTCGCCCAGCAGCCCACGCCACATCCGATTCTTCGAGGGCCTTATAGTACGGGGTACGATCTTGCTCAATCTGCTGCGGAATTGTCAGCTTGCCAGGAAGCAGTGCCTTCAGCCGAACGCAAAGTACAAGGTACGACACAGCCCGCGAAGTGCGTCCATTTCCGTCCGTAAAAGGATGAATCCAGTTCAGTCGCCACATCACATAAGCGGCTAAGTGGAGTGGCTTCTTCTCTGTCCACTTCTCGTTCACATAGTCGCAGAGCTCTTCTATCCGCTCGGGAACCTCGAAAGCCTGCGGTGGCGTGTGCTCACTTCCACCAATTTCGATACCAGCAGGCCGCCAAACTCCGGCTGTGCTGGAGATACCATCTAGGGCCGCCCGGTGAAGGCTGAGAATGTGCGATGGGCGCAGCTTAAAGGGACGGTCAGGATCAAGAAAATGCCCAACCATCTCGTCAATCTTGAGTTACTGCTGAACCGTGTTATAGATCTCCAGCCGTGCAAGTTGATCTGGGTCGTCAGTGACCTCGATCTTCTCAGCACGGCTGTGACGAGTCGCGTCCGGCATCAGCGTGGCGGCAAACCCGCCTTGATGCGCTCATCCGCCTGTACAACCATCTCCCAAGTGATGCGATCGTTCTCGATCTTTGCGTTCCCATACGCAAAACTGCGCCGCTGCTCCTGGCGCTCTGCTTCGGGAAAAGGCCGGTTTCTCGCCATTTCAATTAAGGATTCCAGTTCTTCCGTCATGCCAACCTCCATTGCATCATGCGTCCATCTTCACTGTTAAGACCCTACCACTTAAGTTGTAGGATGTACGCTTAGATGGTCTCAGCACGGAGCGAAGAGGATCGGAGGTGCAGCCTCACCCCGCCAGCTGCTCCACAACCACCCGCCAGATCCTGCCATCCACCCGGATCTCCTGCGCGAACCGCGTCTCGCCGGCGCTGTTGACATCTTCTACCAACGTACGCAC
>CAXTWQ010000196.1:0-3699 GCA_964248065.1 uncultured Bryobacteraceae bacterium
GGCCGAAGGTGTCATTTGGCCCTAGGCGAATCTGCATACACTCGTCGCATGTGGTTCTGTATATCCCGAAGATGGTCCCGGCCCGGCTGGCAGCTTTTTCTCTTAGCCGCGCTCGTTGTTCGCGGCGGCGGGCGGCTTGTCGCTCAGGAGCCGTCAAACAGTCCGGTGTTGCTATACGCGCCGGAATCGAATCTTGAGCGGAGCGAGATGGAAGAACTCAGAACAGCGCGGACTTCCGTCGATATCGCCATGTACAGCTTCACGGATAGGGAACTGGCGGAAGAGCTTGGTCGCCTGGCCAGGCGCGGCGGACGGGTGCGCGTATACCGGGACCGGAGTGAGTACGCGCATGAGGTGGAACGGGGATTGTCGGTCGTGCCGATGCTGCTCGAAGCTGGAGTTGAGGTGCGCGTTAAGGGCGCTTCTGACCTGATGCACCTGAAGAGTTATGCGATCGATGGAAGGGTGCTGCGAACGGGATCCGCCAACTGGTCGGCGACCGGTCTAAAGCGGCAGGACAACGATCTGCGTTACGACTCCGATCCCGCGCTGGTGACGCTTTTCCTGACACGCTTTGCGGAGATGTGGGACCGGCCAGGAAACGTGGTGCCGGCATTGGAGGGCCGCTAGGGCCTCAGCTTTCGTGACAAGCGGTACAGGCGCCGCAATGCTGGGCAAAGGCGTCCCACTCCGGCATGCCAACGAAGGCGTCGTTGTGGAGGTCGAGGAAGTCCTCCGGGCGAACGAAGGCGTACACGGTGGGGTAGGTTTCTGCGAAACGCTTGAGCAGCGCCATGCCGTCCTTGCAGGCCGGCAGGTCGTCCAGGCTGTACTGCATTGCAAACTCTTCATCGCTCATAAAACCTCCGCCGGGTAGTTTCACTTCAGCATAGGGGTAGGCTGACGCCTAAAGTTCTTCCACAGTATATTCGCCTTTTGATCGCCTACACTGCGGTCCATGGCTGCGAACGAAAGGGCGTCGAATGCACGGCGGCGGTTATTGGGTCTGATGTGTTGTACATGTGCGATTCCCCTGTCGCCTGACCGGAAGGGCGGCGAGCGTTACTGCCAGGCTTGCAGTCCATCTCTGCCACGCGAAATGCGGCGGGTGTTGATGAACTTCATGCACCGCGACGGCTGGCGTGTCAGCTTTCTCGAGGCAGACTGCCGCACCTCCTTGCCATGCAAGCTGACTTTTGGAGACTCCGCAAAGATCCGGACCATGGTCGAGCGCTACAGCTGCCGGCTTGCTGAGGGACGGCAAGCGCTCGATCGTGGCATCGAGATTGGCCGCGGCTCTGTCTGGCTGTCCCTCACCGAGCAGGAATACCTGGTTCTGAAGCGGCAGACGGGCTCACGAAAGTGATGGCCGGAAAAGAAAGCTCACCCGCCGCCTTTTTGACCGTCAAGGGCGTCGTGGATTTAGCCCATATGGAGGGCGGCGCGAATCTTGTCCACGTGGGTCCCATGGCTGCGAATGGCTTCGTGCAGACGGTCTCCGGTAATGCCAAACTCTTTCGACCCGAAGGCAATTATTCCGTGAAGGGCGCATAAGCGGTTGGGAAGATGCTGAGGACCGAAGATAAGGCGGGGTGATTGTCGTAACACATACGCGAAGGACCTCAGCCCAGGGAATCAGTTTTGCCCTACTTCGCAAGGTTGAGGCATAAACACCCTATGATCACGCCAAACTTGGTTACTACACTAGCTACCGTCTTCCTAGGACATCCTTACCTTCTGTTTGCAGCGTTCGAGACGGCATGCGTTGGAAGCATGGTCAAGAATGTTTGCCGGACTATTGCTAGCCGACGGAATGGGCCTCTCGATTAGAGCGGGCCTGAACGGAGACTGGGAGAAGCTGGGATCGAGGGAGATGCGGCACTGCGGTTGCAGGCGTTTATGCTGATTTCATTAGAAGGCGCTCTCACGTGTGTTGAATAGGCTGACCTACACAGTTTCACCGCGGTCAGGAGTTCATGCACATCCTCAATTCTGGAAAGCATGATAGATACGCCTTATACTCTGATCGAGGTCACAAGGAGTTCACGCCTTTGCCTATAGCAACGATGCTGGAAACGACGGTAGCATGCCCGAAGTGTGGAACGCCGGTTCCGCTAACAGAAGCTTTAGCAGCCCCTCTGATCGAAGCCACCAAAGCGGAATACGAATCCAGACTGCAGGAACAAGGTTCTGAGCTCCGGCTGAGGACCGAACAGTTCGAAGAACAAGAGCGATCCACCGCGAAGAAGTCTGAAGCATTAACGCTCCGAGAAGCGGCCCTACACCGTATGGAGGAGTCTTCACGTGCCGAGCTGGCTGCTAAGCAGGCCGGCATTGAAACAGAGATTGCCCGTCAAGTTGCAGCCGGGCTGAATGATCAACTTCCAGAGCTTCTGGCCATCGAGAAGAAGAGGATTAGTGAAGTTGAGCAACGGCGCGCAACCGTGCTATTTCAGGATGAACTAGCGGAACGTAATCGGGATCGTATTGCTCAGGAAGAAAGGATTTCTCAACTCGTATCCAGGCTTACAGCCGCTCAAGCCGCAGAAGCCGAGCTAATGCGCAGGGAACGGCAGTTCCAAGACCGTGAACGTGAGCTTCAACTGCAGATTGAACAGGAGGTCAGCGGCCAGCTCGATCAAGTCCGCGCCACTGCATCACATCAGGCTCATGAACGATGGAGTCTCCAATTAACTGATAAGGACAGACAGATACAGGAGCTCGCAAATCAGTTGAAGGAAGCCAGCCGCAAAGCTGAGCAGGGCTCACAGCAATCGCAAGGGGAGACGCTCGAGTTGGTTCTAGAAGAACAGCTCAGACGACAGTTTCCTTCCGATGAGCTGCGTCCAGTGCCCAAAGGTGAGTTCGGTGGTGACACCCTGCAGGTGGTTCGCGACAGCTCTGGCCGAGAAGCTGGGCGAATCCTATGGGAGTACAAGCGGACCAAAACATGGTCGGCGGCATGGATTACGAAGCTTAAAGGGGATCAGCGAACGGCCAAAGCCGACCTTGCAGTCATTGTGTCGCAAGCAATGCCACTGGACGTACAGCACTTCAACGAGGTCGACGGTATCTGGGTTTCTTCGTTTGGTTGCACACTACCAGTAGCCACTGCTCTCCGGGCCTCCTTGATTCAGCTCGCTGGTCAAAGGAGGGCAGCAGAAGGGCAGCAAAGCAAAAGCGAGCTGATTTACGGCTACCTAATAGGATCTCAGTTTCGAGGGCGGATCGAGGCGATTGCCGAAAGGTGGACCGAAATGCAAAAAGACCTGGTCGCCGAAAAGAAGGCGACGCTGACACGGTGGGCAAAGCGTGAGGCACAATTGCAAACCTTGTTAGCATCTACGACTGGAATCTTTGGTGATCTACAGGGTATCGCCGGCCGAGACATGGGTGAGATCAACGCTCTCGGAGACACGTTGTTACTAACGTCTGAGTCATAGCGGCTGAACTGCCTTTTGCGATAGCGCCGCGACTGGGAAAACCACCGCCCAGCAACTCGCGTCGTCGCTCTACGTGGATGCAAAGGAGCGTATATTGCAAGTAGGGACGTTTACCGGTCTGGATGGTTCTGAAATTGAGGACTTAATTCCGCCTGACGTGCTTACTCAAATTGTTAATCGATGGCAGCGAGGGCCTGAACTAGCCTTTGCCGACGTATACCAGTCGGGCAAACCCGTCATTTCACAGATCGAATAT
>CAXTWQ010000197.1:0-3575 GCA_964248065.1 uncultured Bryobacteraceae bacterium
CAGTTGTAGGCGGCTCGGAGCTTGTCCGCATCGAGAAGGATGGCTATGCCGAGCGTATCTGGAACTCGATTACCGAACTTGCCTATACATTGGCGTTCGATGCAAACGGCAAGCCTCTGATCGGCACCGGCAATCGCGGCATCATCTATCGCCTGGATTCAGACCAGCTTTCGACTCAGCTTCTAACCGTTCCACCAACGCAGATCACGGCTTTCCTTCAGGGCCGAAACAACACACTTTATGCCGTGACAGGTACCGTGGGCAACTTGTATGCGAGCTCGCCGGGCCTGGAAAAAGCGGGCACGCTGACCAGCGAAGTTTTGGATGCGCGCGAGTTCACTTACTGGGGCAAAGCGCATATGACCACAACTCTACGGGGCGGCACCATCGGTCTCGAAACCAGGAGCGGCAATCTGAATAATCCCGAGACCAACTGGAGTAGTTGGGCCCGCATCGAAGTGCCAAGGGAGGGCGGTCAGGTGCAGTCTCCGCCAGCGCGCTTTCTGCAATACCGGCTGTTATTTAACAGCAGTGCTAGCGATGCGTCACCAGAGCTTTCATCGATTGATATCGCTTATCTGCCGAAGAACATTGCCCCAAGAATTACGACTATTGAAATAGCCCCCAGCAACTATCGCCAAGCGCCCACCTCGTCAGCATTGGAACGCGCAGTGCAGCCGTCCGGTTCACCCAATACGCTGGCTCTGCCCGCGGTCGGTCAGCGGCGCTCGGGCGGAGGCGGAGGCGGAGCTTCAGAGGCAGCAGCGGGCGCAACACTGCAGTACAGCAAAGGCTACGTCACGCTGCGCTGGAGCGCGGTGGATGCCAACAATGACCCGCTGCTGTTCAAAGTCGAGATCAGAGGCAAAACTGGTGGCGCCTGGCGATTGCTGAAAGACAAACTTTCTGATCGCTTCTACGCTTTCGACAGCACAGCATTTCAGGATGGCGCATACATACCGCGCATTTCTTCCACCGATTTGAACGGCAACATCCCTTCAGCAGCTTTGAGCACATCGCTGGAAGGCGAACCGTTCACCATCGATAACACTCCACCCGAGATTCTTGATCTGAAGGTGAACGGAGGACAACTGACCTTTACGGCAAAGGATGCGCTGAGCTGGATCGATAAAGCTGAGTACTCCCCGAACGGCAGTGACTGGACGCTGCTCGACCCGGTTAATAAGGTTACTGATTCCCAGACGCTCAGCTACCGCATGCCAGTTGAGCCTGGACAGACAGTAGCCGTGCGAGTCTTCGACGAAAACGATAACGTTGTCGTCCGGCAAGTGGCGGTGCCATAATCGCCGAAGCCGATAAGCCATCCGGTCGAGCTGCGGCTGTCATGCGCTTCAAGGAGCTAACTGAGCAGCTATTGCCCGACATGGCTCGCACTGAGCGCTGGCCCATCCGTCTCGACCACTGTTTCAAACGCATCTGTCTTGATAATGCTTTTGAAGATGTCTGGTACAACCATCTAAAGCGTCCAGCCGAGCGCTACATATCCGAACCAGCGCTGAGTCGAGCCGTTGCGATCGCTGAACAGTTGTATACCGAAGGCCTGCCGGTTTTGGCGGTGCTGAACCGGAACAGCCTGACCTGGCGCGGCAAGATGAAGCTCTCCTGACGAATGTCTGTTAAGCGCCCACGCCGACCTACCTCCCATTCCTGCCATGTCCGTGATGCGCAGGATCGAAGTGCATGAAGTTGATGGCCGCGTTATCTGTTGTTGCCAAGCGAAGCCGTCTATCGCCACCTCGCAAGGCTTGCACCGGAAGCATGTACGCGAGTTGTTGTGCGCCGCTTCGCTGCACGGCTCGCGCAGTCCCTGTCACATCCAATGCAGAGCCGAGTGCAGCGCCGTCTGATCCGACCCTTTCCGCAGATGGACAATTGCTGCAGCAACCGCGATGGAGGAAAGCCAAAGGCGTACCTTTAGCTTGCAACTGAAACTTCGACGCTGACTAGGTCGCCAGGCGGTCTGCCGGTTGCGTAGGCAGGAAGCACGAGCATGAGCGATGCACCCGCTACCGTCACCAGTGCAAGGCGGAATAGCAGAGATTGATATGAACCGGAGCTATCAAATGCCTTGCCCATAATAACCGGCCCAATTGCTCCCGCGATCGCGTAAGCGGTCCAGCTTAGACCATAGAGAACACTAAAACAGCGCAGACCGAAGTATTTCGACAGCAGATAGGGAGTGACGTCCGCCTCACCTCCCATACCGAGCCCAATAAGAGCAGCGGCGAGGAAGCCAAGTGGGGCAGAGTGGGCGCTGGAGAGGAGCAGTGTTCCCAGTGCACCCAGACCAATGAGGCAGAAAGAAACACGCGGCCCGGAGTACCGATCCAATAACCAGCCTGTCAGCAAACGCCCTGCCAGCGTCGCACCACCCAGGACGGAAAGGGCAAGAGCCGCAGTAGCTGGGGTAATCCCGCGGTCAGTTAGTAGAGCTGCCATATGGGCAATGGACGCGTTCTGCCCTACCGAAACGAGAAACAGCACCGCCAGCACGATCCAGTAGATATAGGAGCGCAAAGCTTCCGCGACGGTTGCGCCTTCAACAGGGAGCTCAGAATCGAGTACTGGCGCAACTCGTTCCCGGATACGCAGTCCGGCAGGCAGGCCAATGCAGAGGACCATAGCTCCTAGAGCGACGAAGGCCATTCTCCAGCCAAGGCGGTTGATCAGGAACTGAGCCAATACGGGCAGAACCATCGCGCCTACTGCTCCGCCCGACATAAGCATGGCGAAGGCCGCACCGCGGCGATGCTGAAACCAGGTGGAGACTGCGCGAGAGTAAGCCAACTGCGCGGTGCCGTTCCCTACAATGCCGAGCACCAAGAAAACAGCGTACAAATGCCAGAGATGAGCAGTCAACAACGAGAGAGAAGCGAAGGCGCAGCCAAAAATCGTAAGGCAGGGCAGAAAGATGCGTCGCGCGGGAAAGCGATCCAGCAGCATCCCAATAAACGGCGAACAAGCAGCAACCGAAAGTGCAGCAATTCCGAATGCCGCTGAGATTGTTTCGCGTGACCAGTGAAACTCGGCAGCTAGCGGCTTAAGGAAGACACCGAAGGTATACACAAGCAGCGAGGCAAAACTGACGAACACGCAAAAAGCCGAAGCAAGGGCGACTTGCCAGCCGGGATAGTGACGACTGTTTTCACTGATCATTAGAAGATAAGTTTGCGGGCAAAGTGGAGATGCTTGGCGAGCCGGCAGCTGTAAGTGCATCGCTTTTGCAAGCAGGGAGAGGCAGGTAATTGAGGCATTGAGGTTGGTGTCGGTGACGTGATTTGGGCGAACCAATTCAGTTTACTGTTCCTCCGCCGGGCCAAAACGTAATGTGCTCTTTTATTACGATTCACCACTTAGCTACAACAGATCCTGCGGCAGGTGACCGCGCGATTTATGCCCGCTCCAAAAAACTCGAAAGTGCTCGCAACCTTGTTGTCGAGCAGTCGGGAAGCATTCTGGATGCTATGGGGGACGATGGCGAACTCTATACAGACAGACCCCGGTAGACTGTATTGTTTCAATCGCCTACGTTGGTCATACACGCGGTACATACG
>CAXTWQ010000198.1:0-3436 GCA_964248065.1 uncultured Bryobacteraceae bacterium
AGTCAAGTAATCTTAGTGACCAATGAGGTTGGCTGTGGAGTTGTGCCCTCTACCCTACTTGGCCGCCAGTTTCGCGACGAGCAGGGTAGATTGAATCAACTTGCTGCCTCACGCGCTAGCGAAGTTTACTGGATGGTCTTCGGTATTGGTGTGCGCATTAAGTGATTACCCGCTTCCTGACTGCCCTGCAGTTCCTGACGATAATTCCTGTCTCACGTGCAACGGGCAGGAGGCTGGGCGAAGCTGGTCCGGTCTTTCCAATTGTTGGAGCCTTGCTGGGATTGCTCGCCGGACTTATATTCTCGACGCTTCAATCGCAATTGAATATAGCTGCCCTACTTTCGCTAACATTCCTTTCCGTCATTACCGGTGGCCTTCATGAAGATGGGCTGGCCGACGTTGCTGATGCATTTAGGGCAGGGCGAAGCCCGCAACGGATTCTGGAAATTCTCCATGACAGCCGTATTGGAACGTATGGTGGGCTGGCTCTGATCGTAACGTTCCTACTGCGATGGCAGGCGCTGGTCCTGGTTCAATCTCATACCTGGGCAAAGCTCTCGGCCGCTTGTGCACTCTCGCGAGGTGCCATGGTTGCTCTAGGAGCGACGTCCAAACCGGCGGGCGGCGGGCTCGGTGCGGAGTTCATGGGTAGCCTGACGCGCACCACGGCCATCATAACTGTGCTCTTGGCTGCCACGGTTACGATTGGCCTTTCTCAACTTACGGGCTTGCTTATGGTTATAGTAACGGGACTAACTGTGCTTGCAGCCCGTAGTTACTTTCATAAGCGGCTGGGCGGAGTAAACGGCGACTGCATGGGCGCAACATGTCAAGCGGTGGAAACTGTCAACCTGCTTCTGCTTGCTGGAATGTCTCCAGTCTAATGCTGCTAGCGTCCACGATTTCGCAGATACGTTCTACCACCTTTCCAGCGCTGGAAGCAGACGTGCGCAAACGCTGGGATAGCCTTACCAAACCGCGAGGCAGTTTAGGTCGGCTGGAAGACAGCGTTCTCAGACTGGCGCTGATTCAGCAGCGGCATCGGCCTCAGATTGAGCGCCAGGGCTTGTATTTATTCTGCGGCGATCACGGCATCACTGAAGAAGGAGTCAGCGCGTACCCATCCTCAGTCACGCGCGAGATGATGAAGAACTTCGTTGCTGGCGGGGCTGCAATTAACGTACTTTGCAAGTCGTTTGGCATTAGCGCTCACGTGGTCGATGCTGGTGTTGCTGGCCCTAAGCTTCCGGGAGTGTTGGATTGCCGCATTGCAGATGGAACGCGGAATTTTGCACATGGGCCGGCAATGTCAAGGGAACAGCTAACTGCTGCACTCGAGAGGGGAATCACTCTAAGTCGCCAAGCCGCCGAGACCTACAATCTGGTTGGAGTGGGCGAGATGGGGATCGGAAACACCACTTCAGCGAGCGCTTTGCTTTGTGCCTTCGCGGGTATTGAACCGGAGCAGGCCGTGGGTCGCGGTGCAGGCCTGGATGATGAAGGATTGCTGCACAAAACAGATGTTCTTCGTCGAGCTCTCGCGGGCTACCGGGCGAAGCTCACAAGCCCTCTAGCTACTGCTTCGTTTTTCGCCGGATTTGAGATCGCGATGATGGCCGGTTTCCTACTTGGAGCCGCATCCTGCCGACTTGCCGTAGTGCTCGATGGATTCATCACCGGTGCTGCGTTCCTTATTGCCAAGGCGCTTTGTCCCTTTATCGAAAAGTATGTACTGTTTTCGCATTTGTCTGCCGAGCCGGGGCATCAACCGATGCTCAACTTCGTAAATGCAAACCCGCTGCTGGCCCTCGACATGAGACTGGGCGAAGGCACAGGTGCGGCGCTTTCTATGAACCTACTTTCACAAGCAGTGAAGCTGTATCAAGAGATGGCGACTTTTGCTGAAGCTGCAGTATCGGACATAGTCCGCAGGACGTGAACACCTAAAAATGTAGCTTCAAGGCAAACTCGAAGTCGCGCGGGTTCCCGGCGCTAGTTATACTCCCAAAACCAGGCGCGCCGAAGGTGCCATTGGGATCATTGAAGGGCGGAGTGTTAGTTACGTTAAATACTTCGCCGCGAGTCTCAAGATTAAATCGTTCAGTCAGGAAGAAGGTTTTGCCTACCATAAGATCGGCTTCTTGCAGGCCGGGTCCTCGCACAGGATTCCGCGAGCTATTGCCAATGGTGAACTGAGGAGCGGCTGTGAATGCAGCCACGTTGAACCATTCATTGGCAGAGCGACCAACTAGAGTGTTAGGATCACTTACTCGATTCGGTCGCTGCAATGCGTACCCGAGGCTCGCATTAGCGTTTGTTGCCTGGGCTACAGCAACAGCATCTCCCGATTGTATTCTTACAATTCCTGCGACTTGCCAGCCTCTTACTTTCCACAGTCGTGGAATTTCGTAAACCCAACCAGCTGAAAACACCCGGGGAATGTCACCGCTCGAAACATCTCTTTCCAAGTGACGATTAAAGGCGTCAGCCGCACCGGTGGAATTGAGAACCGGACCTGTAAAGATCGTCTGAGAAAAGTAACTCGAGGCGTCATCAATCAGTTTCGAAAAGGTGTATGCAAGTGAGAAGGTAAGTCCACGCGAGATGCGCTTTTCTAATTTCGCTTGGGCTGCATGATAACTGGAATTGCCCACATTGTCCCGAAATAGGGCCACGTTAGTAAACTTCGGATAAGCTCGGAGTAGCTGCTGAAGCGGAATGGTGGGCACATCCAATGAGGATGATGCGGGTAGCTGCCCATAGTAAGGATTGGGCACCGTAGCAAGCAGCGCCCGCCCTAAACTGAGATCGGCGGAAGGCAGTTGATTCAGGTTCGCTTCCGGTAGTCCGAGCCGAGTGTTCTTTGACCCGAGATAGCCGATCTCAAAATTCAGATCAAACGGCAGAGCTCTCTGAACAGTGAAGTTCCATTGCTGTGAGTAACCGGAGCCGTTATTCCGTTGCGATCCGAAAACGCCTTGCCCCAAACCGGCGTTTGGACCTGGAGCCACAACTTGCACTGAGGGGCCGTGGGAGAGAGTAAAGGCCGCATTCACATTGTCTAAACTCTGCTGTCCAACGGTTTGCACAAATGGGAACTGGGGCAAAGTGAATGGGCTGGTGATGCCGGTTTGCTCAAACCAGACCATTCCGTAGCCGGCGCGAATGACAGTGGACTCTGTTGCCCGGTAAGCAAGGCCAACTCTGGGTCCAAAGTCGCAGCAGTCAAGATTGCGCGCTGTCTTAGGGAACTCGAGCAATTGAGTATTTAAGTTGAATACTGACCCCTGACCATTCACTTCGGTTGAAGGAAAGTTCAATGTGTATCGGGTTCCGAGATTAAGTGTAAGTCGCGGTGTTACTCTCCATTCATCTTCGGCAAAGAACTCGGCTATATGAGCGCGGTCCTGCAACTGCTGCCTCTGAATGTCAATAG
>CAXTWQ010000199.1:0-3386 GCA_964248065.1 uncultured Bryobacteraceae bacterium
CAATGAACCGGGGCATCATCGCCTGCTTACTCTTCATAACAGTCCCCGCTCTAGGGGCGGATGAGTATTCAGAACTACTTCGCGAGGCAGCGAACCACGTTCAGCAGAAAAGTTTCAATCAGGCAATTATCAAGTATAAAGCCGCACTCGCGATTCGGCCGGGCGCTCCAGAAGCTCTGAACAACTTGGCAGTTTCATACTACGAAGCACGGAGGTACTTGGACGCGTTCAATACAGCGTCCCCAATTTGGGCAAGCCACCCGGAACTGATATCGGCGGCGCTCATCGTGGGCATGTCCGCTGTTCAATGTAACCGGCCCAAAGACGCGATCGCGCCACTTACTCGGCTGCTGGATTCAGATGCCCGAAATCGGGACGCACTGCTGGCATTAGCTAGCGCCTACTTGGGCTTACATGAGTTTTCCGCGGCAGCACAGGTGTATGAAAACGAGACTGCCTACTCGCCAAAGGATTCAACTGCTTGGTACGGGCGCGCCATCTGCTATGAACATCTCGCCGAGAGCGCATCGAAACAGCTCTCGCAAACACCCGGTGGGGCCACTTACTCCAAGCGTTTGCTGGCCGAATATCTACAGAGCGTAGGGGATAACAAACTGGCGCAAGAGGCTTTCGGAGCGTCTGTGGCTACTTCTTCGGAGTCTTCTGCGGAAGGCATGAGGCAGTATGAGGTCGCTCGAGAGCTTGCACAGAAATCGCGAGAGTCTTTTGAGCAACTCGTAGCTATCGCACCCGACTCCTGGCAGGCTGCTGTCTTTTGGGGCGACGTGGATCGACAACATGGCGACCTACTTTCGGCCATAGCTCACTACCAGAGGGCGGCTGCAATGCAACCGGGCCAACCGGCACCTTTGCTGGGATTGGGCACGGCATATTGGGAACTGGGCAATTTCGATCGCGCTTCCTCCTATCTTCACCAGACACTTGCACTCAACCCCGATGCGAGCCAAGCCATATTTGAGCTCGCCAACATTGCTGTCCGCCGTCATGCAGATTCGGACGCAATCCCCTTACTTACGCGGTATCTGGCAAAACAGCCCGACGCGCTGGCCGCACACGCCGATCTCGGTCGTGCTTACTCTCATTTAAGGCAGTATGAAATGGCAGCGCTGGAGCTTTCGAAAGCCGCCGCTGCAGACGATCACGGAGACATTCATTACCAACTGTCCCTAGCGCTCAGGAAACTAGGACGCGCACAGGAAGCGGAAGCCGCTCTTAAAAAATCGAATGTAATCCGGCAGGCACAACTACAACGCGAGGAGCGGTTACACTCTGACCGGTAATGCCGAAGATTTACTGCTTGGCTCCGCTGTGGCGAAGTTGCTGGAAGTCTTGCATGGCCTGCTTGGCACCTTGCTCATCGCCAGCCTGCCGACAGGCTCGATAGAGCAGGAAATGATAGCTGCCGTTGGTATCTGCAGAGATCACCTTACGAAGTTCGGCAATGGCAAGCTTAGGCTGCTGTTTTGAAAGGTAGATCCGGGCCAGTACAACGTGTGTCTGAATTAAGTCGGGGTTTCCTGCCAGGGCTGTTTCCGCAAAGTGCTGAGCACTTCCCAGATCTTCATTATGTTCGAATATGTCGGCCATCATCGCGTTGGCTTCCGGATCTTTGGGCGACTTCAATAAAACATGTTCGAGCAAGGGAAGAGCTTGCTCAAATTGATGCTGCTTCCAGTACTCGGAGGCGAGCCCGAGATAGGCAGCTTCCATTTCAGGATCCAGCCTCATGGCAATGGTGTACTCCCGAACCGCCTCCACCAATTTACCGGCATCGGCAAGCGATTCAGCCATTAAGAGGTGTGTGCGGGCGGAGTTCGGATCGAGCTCAACGGCCCGAGTAAGCGCTTGTATGGCGCCGTCCAGCAGCTTTTGAACCCGGCTTTCTATCGCCTCGTTTTTTGTCGCGCCATGACGGGCCGATTGATTGAGAGTCTCCTCCGCCAAGCTGCGATCGGTCACCCCAAGGCCATACCAAGCCTCGGGCAGTCGGGAGTCTAGTGCCACGGCTCTAGCGTAGAGTTCATTCGCCCGGTTGTAATTGCGGAGAGTAAGGTAAAGCTTGCCAAGCGCCAGCAGAGGGGCTGGCCGGTCCGGATCGAGTTGCTCAGCTCTATTTAGGTAGGGCAGAGCAGCCTTTGTCTCACCCAGGTTTAACTCCGAAAGGCCGGCAAAAAGATTGGCCGCGGCCAAATCCGGCTTCTGCCGTAGTGCAACTCGAAACTGCTCCAGCGCTTCGCGGTTCTTTCCGGCTAGATGGAGCATCACGCCACAATTGCTGCGGAGTTCGGGGCTGTCGGTTCCAGCCCCTATCAGTTGACGATAGAGTCTTGCCGCTTCGGCATAGTTGCCCGACTGTTGCGCCAAGCGGATGTGGTCAATTATTGAGTCGTTGGCGTCAATAGTGGTGCCAAGACTAATAAGCCATAGAGCAATTAGAATGGAACGCACCCTGTTATCAGTACCCTGAGCGCTCGCGCAACACGCTTGTGCGCGAACTGCTCACCAATAGAGTTTCATCCCGAACTGTATGGAACGGGCAGGTAAAGCTCCGGGAACAACGCCAAATGTAGAATTTCCAAAGGTAGTTCCCGGAGCATAAAATTGCGTGCGGTTGAATAAATTATAGAATTCGGCTCGTAGCTGTAGCTTAGATGCCTCACTCCACAAACCCCAATACTTCTGGAGAGTCACATCGCTGTTGAGAGTGCCTTGCGCTCTCAGGTAGGGCAGCGTGCGCGGCGCATTGCCGAAAGTAAAGGGAGCGGGCTGACTAAAATCGGCCGTGTTGAACCATTTATAGATACTCGGGTTACTGAGAGTCGGATTTCCCAGGATATTGGGCCGTTGACCTCCGCCGAATGAGTTCGTATTGTTCGTGGCATTGGTAATGGCGAGGGGGAACCCGTCCTTAAAGGTTGAAACTCCCGCGACCTGCCAGCCTCCAATGACGCCGTTTACGATCTTGTTGGAAGGGGCGAACTTTCTCCCTTTCCCAACCGGTAATTCGTATACGTAGCTGGCCACTAGACTGCGTGGAATGTCGTCCGACTCGACGGACTTCTCCAAGGAATTGTTGTAGAAGTTCTGGACAGATTGAGCCTGTCCATTCGTCCAGCCTTCCGGGCCTTCGCTATTAGTCAGATACTTCGACCACGTGTAGGAGACCAGGAACTGAATACCGTTTGAGAAGCGATGATTGGCGGACACCGCGAATGCGTTGTAGGTGCTGGAAGCCGCAGGGGGCTGCACATTCTCAACGCCTGTGTATTGGGGGAAAGGACGCAACAGCTGCCCATAGGCGATAGTGGGGCTAGAAAGAGCTCCGCTAGTGATGATTCCAGCAAAAGGATTGGGCACCTGTTGAA
>CAXTWQ010000200.1:0-3325 GCA_964248065.1 uncultured Bryobacteraceae bacterium
GCATGAAGAGAGAGACTCGAAAGTCACATTGCAGCTATGGACATCTTAGACGCTAAGATAGCTTTTCAAGGTGTTTCGGGTGTCGAGGTTCGCTCCTTTTCGGCCGGTTGGGTCTGCCTGTACGTGCAGCCGCAGCTTGGGTTGAAAGAGCGTGTTGTTGAGTTCTTTCGATCCCATATGCTGACAGATCTATCTACCGAACTTTGTGAACGCTTGGCGGTCGCCATTGACGAGCTGCTTGCCAATGCCATTGAACACGGCTGCCAGGCAGAGCCGCACTATGGAGTGGAATTAACTTACATCCGCACCAGCCGCTCTATCATGTTGCAGTTCAGAGATACGGGTCCCGGGTTTAATTGGAGCAAACTGAGTCATGCGGCGGTCAACAATCCGCCGGACAACCCGCTTCAACACGCGCAGGTCCGCTCGCAAATGGGGTTACGCCCGGGTGGCTTCGGCATCATGCTAGTCCGGCAAATCGCGGATGAACTGCTGTACAACGAGCGCGGTAATCAGGTGTTACTTGTGAAGTATCTGTGATGGGCCTGGTGCTGCTCATGGTGGCAGCATTCCTAGCAGGTGCCATCAACTCTGTAGCGGGTGGCGGAAGCTTTCTAACTTTTCCGGCACTGGTTTTGGCGGGCATTCCTAGCGTGGTTGCCAATGCATCCAGCACCGTCGCTCTGGTCACCGGTTCTATCGCCAGCGGCGTTGCTTACCGTGACGATCTACGCAGGGTAGACCGAGCCTTACTAAGAACTTGGTTGCTAGTCAGCTTGCTTGGCGGTGCAGCCGGAGCCTGGCTGCTTCTGCACACCTCAGATCGTGCTTTCCGGCAGGTGGCACCATGGCTGCTACTATTCGCAACTCTGGTCTTTACTTTCGGCGGCAAGTTGCACAACGTCCTAAGGGGCCGCGCTGAGGCTAACGGCGTTGCCATGCTGGCCGTTCTCGTTCCAGTTACCATTTACGGTGGTTATTTCGGCGGCGGAATCGGCATCATGCTTCTGGCTGCTTTCCGGCTATATGGTTTGACTGACATCCATCAGATGAATGGTTTGAAGACGGTGATTTCTGCCACCTTGAATACGGTTGCGGCTGCTATCTTCATTGCCGCCAATCAGGTTGCCTGGCGCCCGACTTTGTTTATGACGGTAGCCGGTATTGCAGGCGGCTATCTGGGCCCGGTTCTAGCCCGGCGCATCCGGCCAGAAATCATACGGGGGCTGGTCATTGGCGTGGGGTTCGCGATGACTTTTTATTTTTTCAGCACTTCGTTCCGGTAATCTCCCGCTTGAACGAAACCATCCGTCAGGGTGGGGATCATACAACGAATCAATGGCTAGAATACCGCTCGCCACGTACCGGCTACAGCTGCACGCAGGCTTTGGCTTCGATCAGGCATGTGACGTTGCCGCATACCTCCGCGACCTGGGCGTTTCGCACGTCTACTGCTCCCCTTATCTGCAAGCTGCTCCGGGCAGCCAGCATGGCTATGACGTGGTGGATCACCACAAAGTAAATGAGGAGCTGGGAGGAACTGAGGCACACGGCCGCTTCTGCAAGCACTTGGGCGAGGTCGGCTTAGGACAGGTGCTGGACATTGTTCCGAACCACATGGCCATCAGCGGTCGCCGTAATCGCCTCTGGTGGGATGTGCTGGAGAATGGGCCCGCCAGCCGTTATGCGCCTTACTTCGACATCAACTGGAACTCGCCTGATGAAACTGTGCGCAATAAAACGCTGGTGCCAATTCTGGGCGATCACTACGGGCGGGTTCTCTCACGCCATGAAATAAAAGTCGAACGTCGAGGCGGAGATTTCTTTATTCGTTACTTCGATCACGAACTGCCCGTTGCGCCAAAGTCTCTGCCGATTGTGCTGGCACCGGCTGCCCATGACACCGGTTCTGATTATCTGGCATTCATCGCAGATTCATACACGCTTCTGCCCCGGCCTAGCGAAACGGACCTGGCTAGTCTGGCGCAGCGGCATCGCGACAAGGAAGTAATTCGTGGGATGTTAGATCGCCTCTTTCACGAAGTGCCTTTCATCGCTGACGCAGTCGACCAACGATTGAAAGAACTTAATCGCGATGTCGATAAGCTCGACAGCTTTCTCGAACGGCAGAACTTCCGCGTTGCTTTCTGGCGAGCAGCCGAGCAGGACCTGGTCTATCGCCGCTTCTTCGACGTCAATACGCTGGTCGGACTCAGGATGGAAGACAAGCACGTCTTCGCCGACACACATGCACTCATCCTGCGCTGGTTGCGTGAGGGCGTTCTCGACGGAATTCGTATTGACCATCCGGATGGGCTGCTTGACCCCCACCAATACTTTGATCGTTTGCGTGAGGAGTCGCCAGATGTTTGGATAGTAGCCGAAAAGATCCTGGAGCCTGGCGAAACACTACGCCGCGAGTGGCCAGTTGATGGCACTACTGGCTACGACTATCTGAACCAGGTCGGCGGATTGTTCGTTGACACAGCGAATGAGGAAGCCTTCAATCGAATCTATTCGGATTTCACCGGTCAGACAACGGACTACGCGGCAGTCTGCCGGGACAAGAAGCATCGCGTGCTCCGCGACTTATTAGGCAGTGATGTTAATCGCTTGACGAACCTGCTGGCCGACATTTGTAAAGCGCATCGAAACCAGCGCGACTATACGCGGCATGATGTGATCAGAGCCATCCGCGAACTGGTAGCCTGCTTCCCCATCTATCGAACCTATGTAGTTCCTTCGCGCCACGAGATTACAGCCGATGACGAGCGATACGTTGATGAGGCAGTCGAGATGGCCAAGCACAATCGCCCTGAGATGGAAGGCGAGTTCTTCGACTTCATGCGCGACATTCTCTTGTTGAAGATTCGTGGCCCCCTTGAAAGCGAGTTCGTGATGCGTTTTCAGCAATTCACGGGTCCGGCCATGGCCAAAGGAGTAGAAGACACTGTTTTTTATAACTACAATCGACTTACTTCGCTGAACGAAGTGGGCGGCGATCCCGGTCGGTTCGGCGTTGAGCCCGCAGAATTTCATAGATACTGCGCGCAGGAACAGAGCACCCACCCGAGAACGATGCTTGCGCTATCCACCCACGACACCAAGCGCAGTGAGGATGTTCGTGCGCGCATCAGCCTTTTATCTGAAATACCGGACGCCTGGGAAGCTACTCTAAAACGTTGGAGCGAGATGAATGCTCCTTTCAAGACAGATGAAGCTCCTGACTCCAACACTGAATATTTGATCTATCAAACCTTGATTGGTGCCTGGCCGATTGGAAAAGATCGCTTGCTGCCTTACCTCGAAAAGGCTACGCGCGAGG
>CAXTWQ010000201.1:0-1397 GCA_964248065.1 uncultured Bryobacteraceae bacterium
GGGCGATTGTGCAGTACGGCTTTCGCGCCGTGATCGCGCCCAGCTTCGCGGATATTTTCTTCTCCAATGCAGGTAAGAATGGGCTTATGCTGGCGCGGTTGAGCGATGCTGATGTCGAGTTGCTGCTGGGGCGTTGCACAACGAATCCGCAGCACAGGATCACCATCGATCTTGAAGCGCAGACGGTTACGGACGAGCTTGGGTTCAGGTCTTTGTTTGAGATGGATCCGTTCCGCAAGCATTGTTTGCTGCATGGGCTTGACGACATCGGATTGACGCTGTTGCACGTGGATGAGCTGATCCGTTATGAGTTGCAGCATGACAACGAGTTCTGGCTCGCACCGAAGGGGATTTGCCGGTGATGCGCCGCGACTTGTTTCTCTTCGTACTGGCAATTTCTATGTCAGCGTGCACGGATTCGGCCCAGACGCGAGCAGCCACACAGGTATCTAGCCTCGCGGACACATGGACGAAACTAGACTGCCGGGGAACCAAGCAGGCACTCCTTACGGACGGCCAGATCGATGGATCTGAGCCCAATTCTACGGACGAGATGCAAATCGTTCGTCGTCCGAGGTCGCTCTTGGTGACGATCAATGGCGCCGCCATGCGAAAAGTGATGAAGCGCGATGGTTACGCTACCGACATTTACACGATCACGAACATCGATAAAGATGGACTCGCAGCAGCTCACGGTTACAGTCTCTATCCGACTGTTCACTCACTTGTGATCAATGCCGTAGGCGATAGAGCAGTTTGGACGGAAGCTTCGATTGCGTTCTACACCGCTGATAAGCAGCCCAAATCTACAGCGGTGTTTTTCACTTGCGTACAAGGGCAATACAGATGATCCCTGGCAAGACAACTTCCGTCGTTCTCACAGAAGGCCCGTCACGCGCCGCGGCGCGCGCCATGCTGCGTGGTGTGGGTTTCAGCAAGGAAGATCTGCAGAAGCCGATCATCGGCATTGCGAATACGTGGACCGAGATCGGGCCGTGCAACTTTCATCTGCGGCAGGTGGCCGAAGCGGTCAAGCAAGGGGTGCGTGAGGCTGGGGGGACGCCGATGGAGTTCAATACCGTAACGATCTCCGACGGCATCACCATGGGCACCGAAGGCATGAAGGCATCACTGGTCTCGCGGGAGGTGATTGCGGACTCGATTGAGCTGGTCACACGCGGCAACAGCTTCGATGGGCTGGTTTGCATTGCGGGCTGCGACAAGAACATGCCCGCGGCGATCATGGCGTTAGCCCGGCTGGATGTGCCGGGGTTGATGTTGTATGGCGGCAGCATCATGCCGGGGCATCTGCCGCAGGCCGATGGGACCAACAAGGACATCACGATTCTGCATGTGTTTGAGGCGATCGGGTCTCATGCGGCGGGCCGGCTGGATGA
>CAXTWQ010000201.1:1497-3183 GCA_964248065.1 uncultured Bryobacteraceae bacterium
TGCTGCATCTGCTGGCGATTGCGCATGAGTTGAATATCCCGTTGTCGATGGAGGACTTTGATCAGATCTCCGAACGGACGCCGTTTATCTGCGATCTTTCGCCGGGTGGCAGGTATGCGGCGAAGGATTACCAGGAGGCGGGTGGGTCGCGTGTGCTGGCGCAGCGACTGCTGGAACGCGGGCAGTTGCAGGATGGCCTGACGGTGACGGGAAAGACGTTGCATGAAGAAGCGCAGCTTGCGCAGGAGACGCCGGGGCAGGATGTGATTCATGCGTGGACTTCGCCGCTGAAGCAGACCGGTGGCTTGGTGATTCTGCGCGGGAACTTGGCGCCGGAAGGCTGCGTGGTGAAGGTGGCTGGGCATGAGCGCCTGCATCACACCGGGCCGGCGCGGGTGTTCGATTCGGAAGATGCTTGCTTCCACGCGGTGGAGGCGGGGGAGATCAAGCCGGACGACGTGTTGGTGATTCGCTACGAAGGCCCAAAGGGCGGGCCAGGGATGCGCGAGATGCTGGCCGTGACGGCGGCGATCAAGGGGATACCGGAGTTGAGTGAGACCGTGGCGTTGTTGACGGATGGACGGTTTAGCGGGGCGACGCGTGGGTTAATGGCCGGCCACGTGGCCCCGGAAGCGCAGATGGGTGGACCGATTGCGGCGGTGCGGGAGGGGGATACGATTTCGTTTGATGTCCCGGGGCGGAAGCTTACGTTGAACGTGAGTGATGAGGAGATTGCGGCGCGACTGAAGGAGGTTGCGGTCCCTGAAAGGCGGTATAAGCGGGGGGTGTTTGCGAAGTATGCGGCGAGTGTTAGTAGTGCGAGTTTTGGGGCTGTGACGACTTGATCTCCACGACTCACATGACGTTCAGCCTTCTGGAGTTTGAACTTGATGGTTACTGATTTACCGGACATCCTGATCCAATTTCAAGATTATCTTGCTCCCAAGTTGGATACGTATGAGCAAGCACTTTACCTCTACATCTTTCGGCATAGTCGTCTTCTGGGGCTTGAAGAAGTGACGATTGGTTTCAAGTCAGCTCGAAGCCGAATGGCAACAGGAATCGGAGAGAGAGGCAGGCCGATGTCAGAGAATACGGCTTACGAGAAGATTGCGTCATTGCAGAGCAAGGGGTGCATAGATGTCGTCTCCACGCATCACAAGGGCCGCCTCCTGCGATTGAAGCTGCCGAACGAAATCCCCGGTGTAGTGCCAAGCGAAGCGCCGAATACAGTCCCAGAGCTGGAAGAAATGGATTTCTTTGGTGTTCCCGAGTATCGGCTTCTCCTCTTGGAGCGTGAGGGCTATCGGTGTTTCTACACTTTTGAACAACTAACGGAATCGAATTTCGTAGTGGAGCACGTGCTCTCTCGGCCTGTCGGTGACAACAGCTACCGCAATTGCGTGGCATCTTCACGCGAGGCAAACAACAGGAAGGGCGCTCAATCCGCAGAGGACTTCTTGCGGAAGCTTTTCAGGGAACAGTATTTGAACGAAGCCGAATTTGTGGACCGTATGAACGCCCTCACAAAGCTTAAGGCGGGAGAACTGAAGCCCCGTTTGACAGGAAGCTGTTCAGTAGAGTCAGCGATAGCCCCGACAACTGGGCCAGCCATACAACCGCGAAGCAGAACGCGAGTCTTGGGGGACAAATGAGTATCAGCCCTGCACCTACACTTACCGGAGC
>CAXTWQ010000202.1:0-3060 GCA_964248065.1 uncultured Bryobacteraceae bacterium
GCTTACCACTGATTGAAACCGTTTACTGCTTCGCGCCCTGATTCGAGGCTTTCGCCAACTTCACCCGCGCGTTATCCATCCTATTCGTTTAGGAGCGACTCAGGCAGCACTTTATCGATGAGCCATTGACTAATCCGAAAGTTAGTGATCCGCAATTTACTGAGTGATGTTTTCAGGTCCACTAATCCGACGGCGGCAGCCGCTACAAGAACACCCAGCGTTCCAGTATTGGCAATACCGAGTCGTGAGGCCACAGGCCTTCCCATTGCTTCGTCAATCAACACAAGTACATCGTGCTCGACAAGGGCAAGCCGGATCGCAGCCTGTTCGCCTGCGTCTAGAGCGCGTTGCAAGTTAGTGTAAGCCGTATCCATCATGTCGAAACCAAGCTTGCGCTTCCTGTGGAGTGATTTGTTGCAGGGCAAGGCGCAAACAGCGGTTCAGTTTCTTCCGCGTGCGCGCTCCGGCCGTTCGCAGTTGTCTTTTGATCTTGCTCCAAGCCAATTCGATGGGGTTGTAGTCCGGCGAGTACGGCGGCAAATAGCGTAGTTGTGCTTCCGCTGCTGTGATCGCCTCGGCCACGCCCGCCGCTTTGTGGGCACTCAAATTGTCCAACACGACAATGTCGCCGCGATGAAGTTTGGGCGCCAACACCTGTTCGATAAAGGTCCGGAACACGTCACTGTCGGTTGCCCCTGGCACCAGCATCGCCGCCCGTATCCCGCCTTGATCCAAGGCCGCCAACACCGTCAGGTTCTGGCCATAATTTTGCGGTGCCGATCCGACCGCCCGCACGCCGCGCGGAGCGCGGGCATAAAGTCGTGTTAAGGCCAAATTCAGGCCGCTTTCATCCAAAAAGATCAGCCGTTGCGGGTCCAGGTGACGGCACCTCGTCCGCCAACGCGCACGCAACTGCTGGACCCGAGGCGTGTCGCGTTCGCTGGCATGCAGCGACTTTTTTTACGCGGCAGATTCATTCGCTGCAAGGCGCGGCACACGGTCGAGCCGCTCACGTGGAGGCGTCGGCCCAACTCACCCACCGTCGCATCGGGATGCAGAGCAACCAGCGCGGCAAGCCGTTTCTCGGACAAATGCGAAGCCGGGCCATGCCGATGGACCGGGGCCGCAAGATCGCCCGTTTGACCCCAGCGGCGCAGCACTTTTTGTATCCAACTCCGGCTGACGCCGAGCAGTTCCGCTAACTCGGCTTGCGTGCCGTCCCAACCCTGCCAAGCTTCGACGAGTTTGCAACGCACATCGAAGGAGTACTGCATACCACACTCCTGCTGCGTTCAGCTTACACTAACTTGCAACGCGCTCTAGATCAGCCTCGATCAATGCCAAGGGTACACGGGAGACAATTGAGGATAATCGAACTTCAACCCATTCGGGCCGACTCCGCACCCAAGCAGCTACTTCTGGCGGCGCTCCCGCGCTTGTGAGTTCTTCGAACACTTCGGACGGTATGATGATGTGCGCGTAGAGTTCGCGCAGAAGATCAACACAGTTGATCAGAATGAGGTAATTGATTGGCGAGGTGTCAGCAATGACGACTTTCATTCCGCTCGGAAGGAAAGAGCTACTTCGGCGTCTCTCTTAACATCCTCGGCGGAGAGATCCAGAAACACGCCCCTGGACTTGAGAAAACCGTCCATTTCATATCGCGATGAGATTCCAAGAAGACGCCGACCTTGAGCAACCGTGAGTTTGCCTGTACGCAAACCTTCCAAGGCGAGCGCTTCCAGGGTAACTCTGTTAAGCGCCGTGGGACTCTCACCGAACAACCGGGCCAGATCTTCAGGTAGTTCGAGTGTGACTAGCATCGTAACAACTCTTTACTGCTTCGCGCCCTGATTCGAGGCTTTCGCCAACTTCACCCGCGCGCTATCGAGTTTCTTCTGCACCTTGGCCATGTCCTCCGGCTCCGCGTCAGAAGCCGGGCCGCTGTTCCACTGCTGCAAGGAAGACTGCCATTGCGCAATGGCTTCTTTGATTTTTCCTTCCTTGAAGTAAACATCGCCCAGGTGATCGTGAATGGTCGGGTCCTTGGATGACAGTTGAACGGAGCGGCTCAACTGCTGCTCCGCCTCGGGCAGCTTGTTCATTTTGAAGTAAACCCATCCCAGGCTGTCCAGGTATGCATAGTTGTTCGGATCAAGTTTCAAGGCGCGCTCAATCAAGCTCTGCGCTTCCGGCAGGCGCGTGCTCCGGTCAGCCAGCATGTAGCCGAGATAGTTGAGGGCCGAGGCGTTGGAGGCATCCATGTCCAGCACTTGACGAAAGGTTTTCTCCGCTTCGTCATACTTCTTCTCGCGCTCATACAAAGCCCCGCGCATGAACAGGACATTGGTCTTGTCTTCCTTGCTCTGGGAGAGCTTGTCCGCTTCATCCAGTTCTTTGTTAGCTTCCGAAAACTTCCTGGCCTTCTGATTGATATCGGCCATCGCCAGATAGACTTCCCGATTGTTTTTGCCGTCCAGCAGTTTATTCAACTCCGCCAGCGCGGCATCCGTCTTGCCCTGATCGGCCAGCAGTTGCGCGTGAACTTCATGAATCGTACGGTCATTGGGATACTTCTTCAGGGCGGCGTCACTTTCGGCCTGCGCTTTCCCGTAATCCCGCGCTATTCGGTAAGTGTCGATCACCTGCGCTTCCGCTCGCGGCATCAGTTCCGGGTCGAGCGCGCCGATCTGGCGGAAGGCGTCGGCAGCCTGCTCATATTGCTCGTTATTGCGGTAAAGCGAACCTAACTGCTCCAGCATCTGGGCACGGAAAGTGCGCTGATTGGCGTCATAGGTGCGGCGGGAAGTGGAATCCAGCACGGATTTCAGGCTCGCAATCGCTTCCGTCGTTTTCCCTTCTTCCTGCAGCAGCCGGACTTCGTCATACCGGATTTCCAGGTTGTCCGGATCAATCTCCCTGGCTTTGTTCAGAGCTTCCCGCGCTTTACCGTAGTTCTTCTGCTCGCGGTAGATTTGCGCCATGCCAAGGTAGGGCTGCGCGTTTTTAGGATCAGCCTCCGCCATGTCCCCATAGGTTTTCAGCGCATCATCATACTGG
>CAXTWQ010000203.1:0-3030 GCA_964248065.1 uncultured Bryobacteraceae bacterium
TGGATGCCCTGATTGCCGAGGTCGCCATTGCCGGTGTCCCAGATCCAGTGCCAGTTGTAGTGGAAGCGATTCTTGGTGAACGGCTTCATAGGAGCGGGGCCGGTCCACAAATCGTAGTGAACACCAGCTGGCACGGGCTCGGGGTTCGCATGGCCGATGGTGTCGCGCCACTTGTAACAGAGCCCGCGCGACATATAGACGTTGCCCAGCAGCCCGGAGTTCATCTGCGACATGGCCTCGCGGATGGCGGCGCTCGACCGGCACTGGCTGCCGTGCTGGCAAATCACTTTGTATTTGTCGACGGCTTTTACTAATTGATGCCCTTCCCACCAGGTGTGCGAACAGGGCTTCTCGATGTAGAAATCTTTGCCGGCCTGCGCTGCCCAAATGCCTTGCAGGGAGTGCCAGTGGTTCGGCGTTGCAATCGAGATGGCGTCAATTTCTTTGCCGTCCAGAAGCCGGCGCAGGTCGACTTCGGTCTGCGGCTTATTGGGCAGACCCATCGTCTCGGCGTCAGCTAAGCGCTTGCGCAAAACGTTCTCGTCGATGTCGCAGAAGTAGGAAATCTCAACGCCTGGGATGCTGTTGTAGCCCTTGACGTGGTCCCAGCCGCGGCCGCGCACGCCCACAATAGCAATGCGAATGCGGTCGTTAGCACCCAGCACTCTCTTATAAGAAGCAGCGGTGACCAGGCCGGCTGCAACAGCTCCGGTCTTCAGGAACGAACGGCGGGCAGGATTTTCGATATTGCTCTGCATAGAGTCTTCTCCCGATCTTCAGACTTGCTTCAAGACGCCGACCAGGCCATCCATGGATTCGACGCTGGAACTATAGATGTCTTTTTGGGCGTTGAGGTAATGCGTCTCCAAGGAAAGCGTACCTGTGTAGTTCATCTTTTTCAATGCGGAGAACTGCCCGGGAAAGTCGATTTTGCCGGCACCGATGGGCTTCCAGGCTTTGCCCTCGGCATCTTTCAAGTGGACGTGAGCGATGCGCGAGTGATCCAGTTCATCCCACGCTTGCGGGAACGGCTGTTCGCCGACCTCGAAGCAGTTGCCCGGGTCCCAGTTGTGCATCAGCGTGCGATCAGGGATGGCTTTAAACAGCTGTGCAGTCTCTTTGCCGGTGGCGACGTTGTTGTCGAATTCGTTTTCGACCAGCAGTGTGATGCCTTGCTGTTTGGCAACGCCGATGGCTTGGTGGAGATTGTCAGTGACGCGGTTGAAGATGGTTGAGGGATCAGCGACGCGTTTAAACGTGAAAATGCGGACGCGGTCAGTGCCGAGTGCATGGGCGGCTTCACCAGCCCGCTTCAGATCGTCGAGTTGCCGTTCGTACTCACCAGCAACCGGGTTGAGATCGCGGCCATTTTCCTGGAGGGGAGTGGTGCCAGGCAGCGGAATTTTGTAGACGCCGGTATCGAGTACGGAGAGCTTGACGCTGGCGTCGTCCAGTTGCTGTTTAACCTGCTTTAGTTGCGCCGGGGTTGCCTTGTTGTAGACGTACCGCTTGGCGCCGTCGAGTTTGAGGTTGCGGATTTCGGCCCAGTGCAATTGGTATTTCGGATAGAAACGGCTGAGAACGATCGAAAGGTCAGGATCGACTTCGTCCGTGATGATGCCCAGCTTCCAGGGGTAATCGTAAGGGTCGGCTTTGGCCTGAAGGGCGGCGGTTAAACCGAAGAGGGCGGCGCTGGTGCGGTGGTGGAAATCTCTGCGCGTCATGGCGATGTGTGGTGTTTGGATTATATGCCTGAGGAATGCTGGCAGGGCCTCGGCTGTTGTTTATTGTTCTACAGCCGCAAGTAATTGCTTAATCTCGATGTTAACCGCCACGGGCACTTCCACTGTGGCGATGTGAGACGCATTGGGAAGAACAACCAGTTTTGATCCTGGAATCTTCGCGGCCAAAGCGGAAGCGACAGACGGAGGCGTACTGGGATCGTGCTCACCAACCAGGATAAGAGTTGGACAACGAATCTCACTTAGGCGATCGTGTACGTCGAACTTAGAGATCATCTCCCATATCGAGGCATGAACTGCCGGGTCATTTGCGAGCATTGTCTTGGAAACACGGTCCACAATATCGGGTCGCCTCGCCCTTGTCTCTCCGGTAAACCAGCGTTCGAGGCTGGATTGCAGAACGGCTTGCATGCCACCTGTGCGGGTCTGTTCTGCACGCGTCTTCATGGCCGCGCGGGCAGAATCGGGAAAGGTTGGGGCAGTCCCTATTAACGTGAGAGAGCGAATGAGTTCAGGCCTAGCTAACGCGGTTGCCTGAGCGATCATTCCACCGAACGAGATTCCGATTAGATGAATTGGCCGCCCACCGATATCTTCTATAAGTTGAGAAACGGTGGCAACAGCCTTAGGGAAAGTCCAGTCTTCCGGAGCGCCGGGAGAGCGCCCGTGACCGGGCAAGTCGAATGCAACAACGTTGTAGGAATCGCATAAAGCTTCAATCTGCTTATCCCAGTACGTAAGGTCGTAGCCGACTGCATGGATCAGAAGAATCGTGCTGGAGTGTTCTGTACCGGTGCTTACCCAGTTTAGTTGGGTCTTCGCAGAACTGTCGTCACAATCGCTCATGCGAATCGGATGAGGCTGGACGCTGCAAGTTTCACAGTGCGCTCGCAACAGTAGAGCTTGAGTCACTTAAGGGAAAAGCGGTGACCTGCATTTCAGGTCTACTTCGGACAGCGTATCCAGAATGGTGACTACACGCTTATCTGGATTACAAAGGTTCAGCGGCCATTTTCCCCCACCGCGCAAGCGGTCAAGTCGCTGTCCGAGAGCAGCTGACAAAGCTAGTGAAGGGCAAGGGAGACATCCACCCAGTGCTCATGGGCAAAGCTGAACTTGACTTGCGTAATCCGGTCGCCGTAAGCTAAGAATTCTTGGTATGGGACGCAAGCCGGAGAAGAACGATTCGTTGCCCGGTTCACTGGACATGTTAATTCTGCGGACGCTGTCGCTGCGCGACCTCCATGGATACGGCATTGTCCAGTTCATTAAACAATGGTCCGACAAC
>CAXTWQ010000204.1:0-1366 GCA_964248065.1 uncultured Bryobacteraceae bacterium
GCTGTAGTACAGAATGGAGTGCATCACGCTGCGCGGATCGCGCCCTTTCCGGCGGTCCCGGTGCTGGCTCATGTCTACGTCGAAGCCCGGCACGGCGTTTATCGCGCCTTCCCGCCGCCCCGTGCTCACTTCAGCGTGCCCGCCGATTCCGCTTCCCGGCCCTTCGTGCAACTCTTCGAGAGAACATCCGTGCAAATCCGCCAGGAGCCTGATTTTCACACCGCTTCCTGGCGCAAGCTACTTCAGAATTGTGTCTCGAATCCGCTTACGGCTCTGGCCGGTCGGGGTCTGGAGATTCTTGCTGAACCGTTTTATCACAACTGGGCCGAACGCATTCTTGCCGAGGCTCTCCCTGTGGCGCAGGCGGACGGCGCGGCGCTCGGGCCTGACGAGCCGCAACGCATTCTCGAACTGCTCGCTTCCTACCCGCGCGGCACACGCACCTCCATGCTTCAGGACTACGAGCGGGGCAAGCGGCTCGAACTCGAAGCTTTGAACGGAACGGTTGTGAAGCTGGGCCGCCAATACAATTTGCCGACAACTGCCCATGAGGACCTAGTCCGTCAATTGCTCCTTCGGCAAAGCCCTACATCTTTCCACGCCCACTCCTCTTTTTGACTTAGCAGTCCGATTTAAAATCAACCGTATGACTCCTGGAACAGTAGAGAACCGATTGAGCGCGATCCGATTATTAGCCGCAGCAACAATCATTCTGCAATCTGTCTTTGCCCAAACCGCTAAGGACCCGACCTTGTCGGCTCCGCAGGCAAAAGCCCCGGCCAAAGACACCGAACACACGCCTGCTTCTTCTGGAAGCGATATTCCCAAGACCTTTGCTGCGCCTCTGACCGGTTACGATTACCTCCGGCGCGAAGTGATGATTCCCATGCGCGACGGCGTGAAGCTGCATACGGTCATCATTGTTCCGAAAGGAGCAAAGGACGCCCCTATCCTGTTAACCCGCACTCCCTATAACGCTTCCAAACGCACCGCCCGCAGTGACAGCCCGCACCGAATTGCGGTTTTGTCGCAGGGCGATGAAGTGTTTGCTGCCGACAACTACATCCGCGTCTTCCAGGATGTGCGTGGCAAGTACGGCTCCGAAGGCGACTACGTGATGACGCGTCCGGTGCGCGGTTCCCTGAACCCGACCGCGACCGATCACGTGACCGATGCTTACGACACCATCGATTGGTTAGTGAAGAACACGCCCGAGTCCAACGGGCGCGTGGGCATGATCGGTTCATCTTACGAAGGTTTCACGGTCGTGATGGCGCTGCTCGGTCCGCATCCGGCGCGGAAAGTAGCCGCACCCGAAAGCCCGATGGTCGACCGCTGGATGGGCGATGAGTGGTTCCACTATGGG
>CAXTWQ010000204.1:1376-2980 GCA_964248065.1 uncultured Bryobacteraceae bacterium
CTATGGCGCTTTCCGCCAATCGAACTTCGATTACACCGCCAGCCAGACAACCCAGGCAGGTGCGGGCGAATCGGTTGGCCGCGATGCCTACGACGACTACGAAGCCTTCCGCCGAGCCGGTTCAGCAGGCAGCTACGCGCGGGCGCACGGTCTCGACGGGTTGCCGTGGGCGCGCCGCATGATGGAGCACCCCGCTTATGACGCCTTCTGGCAGGGGCAGGCGCTCGACAAACTCGTAGCGCAACATCCCGCTGCCGTGCCTACGATGTGGATTCAGGGGCTTTGGGACCAAGAGGACATGTGGGGCGCCATCCACAGCTATCTGGCCCTGAAAGCGAAGGGACAAACCGACCATAATTACCTGGTCATGGGTCCGTGGCGGCACAGCCAAGTGAACTACGATGCTTACAATCTCGGACCCCTACACTGGGAAGGCGATACCGCCCTGCAATTCCGCCGGGACGTGCTGAAACCGTTCTTTGACCAGTACCTGAAAACGGATGCTCCGAAGGCCGACACGCCCCCTGTTTTCATTTACAACACAGGCGAGAACCACTGGGATCGCCTTCCAAACTGGCCGTTAGCCTGTGAAGCGGGATGCGCTGCCTCAATGAAGCCGCTCTACTTGCAGGCGGATTTCGGCCTGGGATTTGACAAGCCGAGCGCGCCTGATGCTGCTGATTCATACGTTTCCGATCCGGCTAAGCCTGTGCCTTATCTGCCGCGCCCCGTGCGCTTCGCCGATGCTGAGCGCTGGAAGCAGTGGCTGGTTACGGATCAGCGTTCGGTGGCGGACCGAACGGACGTGCTCACATATCAGACGCCCGTACTGACCACGCCCGTGCGCATCAGCGGCGCACCGGTAGCGGACCTGTTTGCCGCGACCAGCGGCACGGATGCGGACTGGGTAGTGAAGCTGATCGACGTGTATCCCGATGAAGTGCCGAGCCAACCCGAGATGGGCGGCTACCAGCTTGCGGTCTCGATGGACATCTTTCGGGGCCGCTATCGTGAGAGCTTTGAGCACCCCTCTGCGATTCCGGCCAACCAGCCGCAACGCTTCCGTTTCACCTTGCCCACGACCAACCACGTGTTCCTGCCGGGGCACCGCATGATGGTGCAGATTCAATCAAGCTGGTTTCCGCTCTATGACCGCAATCCGCAAACCTTTGTGCCGAACATCTTCTTTGCCCAGCCAGCGGATTATGTCAAGGCAACGGAGTCCGTCTTCCGCTCCGGCGCTGGAGCCAGCGCGGTGTGGCTGCCGGTAGTTCCCAGTTCCAGAACCTTGACGGGGACAAACTGATGAGAATGGGTTTCCTCTTTCTCGCGTTTGCACTTGCCTCTTTCGCTTCGCCGACCCCTAACAATCCGGAAGTCGCGCGCTGGGAACTCTATGCCCAAGCCGAGGATGATTTCAACCGTGTTGAGACGAACTATCTCAACGCGCTGGGACGATTAGCGGAAGCCGAGGGCGAGTCCAAAGTCTATCAGGATCTGCGGATGAAGCTGTTCATCGATCCTGCCGCGCTGAAGACCCACTATGCCGAGAGTCCGGCGTGGTTGCAGGGTCTGATGAACGCATTCGCCGACGGCCTGAACTT
>CAXTWQ010000205.1:0-2908 GCA_964248065.1 uncultured Bryobacteraceae bacterium
TTGCAACAGCATAGACGAAAGCTTTTCTCCATATCCGCCGGCAAAAGTGCTTTATAAGCGTATGCTGGTTCTCCCATACACAAGATCTCCTTGGAGATGAGGGTGAATCAGTCGAGTTGCCGCCTCAACTGGCTGTGGTGCATTGTTAATCATGTCGTCCAGGTTTGGCCCGCATTGATGTAAACAGTGGTCGCGCGACTTTCTGCCTGGGTGGGCAACCCATGCGCGAGCGTGAGAGATTGGATTTTGATTGAGGGCTAGTTGTTACACGAGGGACTTCAGAATTGTTCCGTCGCGGGGCGCTCGTCTCCGGATGCCACGCTGATATGGGGCGATCAGGAGTCTTTGCGGCTGAAACCCGAGGTTCACAGTGACTGTCTGCCGAAAACTGTGTGAAAGAGATCCGGCCGGGACTAATCGCCCTCTGTAACTCACGGGTTGTCATCAGCCTTTGGGGGGAAGAGGCTCCAAACCTTTTTCCTGAATTGTGCTTGTGTGATCCGTGGACGCGAGATAGGTAATGAGCTTTCTTGCGATGTCAACGTGTTGCGACTTCCTTACAATTCCTGCCGAGAAAACGGTAAGCAGCTCCAGATCGACCGGCAGCTTGCCAACAAAGGTGATGCCAGGCACAGGAAGCAGCTCCGCAACCTCCTGAAAGCCCATGTCAGCTTCGCCCTTGGCGATAATCTCACCCACGGGGCGTGGCGGAGATTTGGCGAGCTTTACCCTTCATTTCACCTTCGATTCCAAGCCTTTTGAACAACTTCGACTGTATGTACTCGCCGCTTGCACTATCGGAGTAAGCGATCGATTTGGCTGCGAGCAAAGCTTTGCGAAACGACTGATCATCGTTGATGTCCGGCACCTCCGCACCGGCTTTCACGGCGCAGCCTATGGGCGACAGGGCTAGATCGACCTTGGAACCAGGCAGTACATAGCCCTTCGTCTCTAACTGCTGCAACGCAGAGCCGACCATAATAAGAACATCCGCCGGCTCATCACGATCGAGTCTCTGGGTAACGGCGTCGTGGGTCATTCCTTCGGATGGACTCTTTTCCATGATGAAGTGTGCGCCGCTCGCCTTTTCAAAGGCGGGTATTAGTGCCTCGTAGCTGGATCGAAAGCCGCCAGAAACCAGAACAATGATGCTTGTTGCCGAGACCCTTTGCAATTCTACATGCTGCTTGGAACCGTCCTGTGCAGTTTCATTGGTGCTCATTTGCTATCTCCTTTTGCTGTTGAAAGAAGGCCGCTACAGTAGGCCGCGGCTCCGTTGAGAACGCATCACGGGTTCGCCTGAGCAGGTGGGCTCAAGACGGAACTCCACAAAACGCTCGTTCCCTCGTAATGGGAGGGAACGGTTTGACTGCTGGCGTTCGTCGCAGATGAGGACTCAACGGAAACCTATTTCTGCGACAGACTAAGAACGTGATCGACCATAGCGCCCGAGTTCCCCAGATATTTTGTTGGATCCAGCAGATTCTCCAGCGCCTTACGGTCAAAGATTTTGCTGATTTCCGGTTCAGCGCTGAGCAAGTCGACCAATTTGCCTTTGCCTTGCGAGACAGCAATGCAGATGGTCGAGATCTTGTCGTGTGCCTTGCCGCGACCCATCTTCGGTCCAAGCGCCATCATGACGGCTTCTGTGTTGACCAAGCCATCGGTCAACCGGAGATCCTTCATCATGTTCTCTGGGTGCACGATGAGTCCGCTCAACATGTACTTGGCTTGCGCGAGCGCACCTGCGGTGTAGCAAAAGATCTCCGGTAGCACTAACCATTCGATCTCCCATGTGCCCGTCGCGCGCTCGAAGTCGGCATTCATTGCATTGAGCAATGCTGCCGCGTGTTGGCGCACAACGCTGCTGCAGGCCGTGATGTAGGCGCACGAAATAGGGTTGCGCTTTTGCGGCATGGTGCTCGATGCGCCTCGGCCGCCGCCGCCATCCGGTTCCTGCACCTCGTTGAGTTCAGTAGCCATCATGATCTTGACGTCGGTCGCGATTTTGTCGAGCAGGCCGCAGAGTAGCCCTAGAAAACAACCCACCTCTGCAATTGTGTCCCGAACCGTGTGCCAAGCGATGGGCGGCTGGGCCAATCCAAGCTCGTCCATCATGCCCTTCTGTATGGGCAGTCCCTTGTCGCCGAGCGATGCCAGCGTGCCGACAGCACCACCGAACTCACCCAATAGCACTCGCGGCTTCATCTGCTGTAGGCGTTCGGCCTGGCGTTGCAGGCCAGCCAGCCACACCGCGACCTTGTACCCGAAGGTCATCGGAATCGCTTGCTGAATATTGCTGCGGCCCACCATGGGCGTATCCCGATATTTCTTCGCAAGCCCGACAAGCGCCCCTATAATGGCGTTCAGGTCGCTTTCTACCAGCTCAAGCCCCGCGCGGATCTGCAGAACCGTTGCGGTATCGGTGATGTCCTGCGTGGTCGCGCCCCAATGACACCACTGACCCAAGCCGTCCTTGCAAAGCGCGGTTAACTGTTCCACAACGGGCAAAACCGGGTAGCCCACATGCTCCGTAACAGCTTTTAGTTTGCCGAAGTCTATTTGAGCCACATCGCAATGCTGCGCAATCTCCTCCGCCGCATCTTTAGGGATGACATCGAGTTCGGCTTGAGCGAGGGAGAGCGCCTTTTCCACGTCAAGGTAGCGTTGAATGCGGCTTTGATCGGACCACACCTGCCGCATGGCGTCGGTGCTGAAAATGTCGCGGTAGATCGCAGAGTCTATAACTGTCGCGTTGAGTTTCAAAGTTTTAGTATCTTAACTCTGTGCTGTTTTAGAAACTGCAACCAGGCCACTTCAATCCTATGTCAGCGCTCCTCGTGGCGGCGCTCTCTGAGAAGCAATGGACGCTAGACGAAGCGCAATGAATCAGCCTACAATCATCGCT
>CAXTWQ010000206.1:0-2900 GCA_964248065.1 uncultured Bryobacteraceae bacterium
GAGAAATGTCTTCCTGCATCTGAGTTCAATCTTGTACAGGATTCCGGCGAAGAGGACTTACCGCCCTCTCATTTTAGGCGAAAAACCCGTGCGTGTTTCGCACAAGCATGTGCTGGCCCGATTTCGCCCTGACTCGTCGGCAAACCGGAGTTGGCATCAGCGAATGTCTTTCTGTCGAGCTCTTTGATGTCGTTCTTGATCAACTTCGGTGGAGGCGCGCTGCTCGTTATGATGGGCCAAGCAATTCGTTCTGAGTCGCTCTTTTACTACTTCCGGTTGGAAGATCACATTCCCGAAGATTATCTGCTGCGGCTTGCTGATCGTCACATCAATTTGGCGTTTGTTCGCGAAGCACTGAAGGCAAGCTACAGCCACACGGGCCGGCCATCGATCGACCCCGAAGTATCATTCGCATTCTCTTGATCGGATACCTGTACGGCATCACGAGTGAGCGCCGTCTGGTCGGCGACGTCGGGATGCATCTTGCTTATCGCTGGTTCACTGGCCTCGGCTTCGATCAAGAAATTCCGCATCACTCGACATTCTCGAAGAGTCGGCACGGCCGTTTTCAGGAATCGTCGCTATTCCTGGAACTGTTTGAGCGCATTGTCCACCAGATCTGTGGAATTAAAACGCTTTCCATAGCGGAGTAAGCAGCCTTTACTGGCAGATGCATATTGTGACGGATGGAGTTACTTTTTGCACTTACAAAACAAAGGTTAAGTAAGTCAGTAAAAACTCGCTGGCGTTTGTACGGACTTGTTGTATATTCTTTCTGCTCTTAAAGTCCAGTCTGTAGGTCCCATCGCACATAAGTGCGATTAAAGAGGAGTTTAATTGCGCCTGAAAGCTATTCAGTGTCTAATCTTTCTCATTCTCTCGGGGAGCAGCGTAATGCTCCTCCGAGCAGATACTCTCAGCAGGGTTTATAGCGGTTCGTTGCCAAGCAGCGATGCCGTAGTGGAAGAGACGTTTTCTCTAGCCGCGGCTTCGAATCTTCTGGTGACGACAACGTCCTACGGCGGCGGGACTAATCTAGACGGCAGCGTTGCCAGCCCGGGAGGTTTTCAGCCTTCGGTCACGCTCTATACAGCGGCTGGAGTTTTTGTGGCAAGTCAAGCAGCGGGATCTCCCGTCGCGACGACCGATCCAACGACGGGACTGTTTCTGGATGCGTATTTGTCCCGCTCAAATGTAGCTGCGGGCGACTACATCCTGACCTTGACCGATTGGGAAACCTATCAGCCGGATACGGCGACGAATTTATCTGATGGGTTCATAAGGACTGCGGGAGCCACTCTTAACGATGAGGGATCGAACATCCGAAACGCAAACTATGCTCTCGACATTTCCCTTACTCCCCCAGCTTCAGCAGTGCCAGAACCGTCGACTGCCGGAGTAGTGCTGCTGACGTTTAGCGGCGCGGTATTTGTAGCACGCAAGTCTACCCGTCGCGTTCTCCCCTTACGATCCATAAGTAATGATTGCTGTAAGTGATCGCATAAGTCGATTTCAATAACATCTGTGAAGGAAAGCTGAATCTACAAAGAATTTCGAAGAAGTTATATGACACAAAGAAACATACTGAATGACGTTTTGGCGCAATCGCCTAATCGACGCTCCATGCTGCGGAAACTTGGGGTGGTAAGTGCCGCTCTTAGTGTTGCTGCAGCCACCGAAAGAAGTCTACTTGCAGATCCGACTCCGGGTCCAGTAGATGTTTTGCAATTTGCTCTCAATTTGGAGTACCTGGAAGCAGAGTTTTACTCGATAGCGACTACGGGCCAAACATTGGAGCAAAGAGGAGTGGACCTTTCTGGCACTGGAACGTATGGTCAAACGACAACACAATTTGGCGCTGTAAATTTCGCTAACAATCTGGTGCTAACAGGAACCACGGCCCAGAATATTGCGATGGATGAATTCAATCACGTCCAGCTAGTACGTAGCGTGCTTCTGCAAAATGGTGTTACACCGATCGCGAAGCCTGCCATCAATCTGGATGCCCTAATGGCTCAAGGTGTCGGGTTGATGAACGAGCGGGGCTTCCTGCTATTTGACAGGATCTCCGCCGATATTGGAACGACCGCGTATGCGGGCGGTGCTTCAATTCTAAATGGAAGTGCTTTTCTGCCGACAGCCTCGCGGATTCTAGCGGTGGAAGCGCAGCATGCGGCCAATGCACGCCTTTCGTTAGCTCGACTGGGCATTGTCTCGCCACAGCTTGATGGAGCAGATGTTGTACCGCCGCCAACGGGGTCTAATTTGTTTTCAACGAGCTCGGTTAATGGGCTGGTGGCGACACGCACACCAAGCCAAGTGTTGTATCTGGTGTATGGAAACCAGGAAAACGTGACGAGCGGCGGATTCTTTCCGAATGGTGTTAATGGCGCCGTTGTAACCTCTAGCTCACCGGCAACGGCCGCTGGTTTAGCTTAAGGTAACGACTTTTTTGATCGGGTAGTCACGGAGTTGGTTCGTGACTACCCGACTAAACTTGGCCGGCTGAAGCGACTGTCAGGTCAGCAAGCACTGCTTTCGATTGAGGTGCCGCTTGAGTGGGACGTTGCGGTGCCGGGCAGCAGTTGGCCGGGCAGACATCATGATTCGGGGCGTATTCGCCAATGGCCAGTCGTGGTTCATCTGTCGAAAGCCGCTCTTCGATGAGTTGCCGTATCGCCCGGATGAACGCTGGGTGCGTACCGGCGGTGCCTGCACGCACGAAGTTTAACCCGAGCTCGCGAGCCAGTTCAACTGCTTCGGTATCGAGGTCAAAGAGCACTTCTAGGTGATCGGAGATGAAGCCGAGCGGAGCAACAATCACGTCGCGGATGCCTTTGCTTGCGAGCTGCCGCAGATGATCGAGAAGTCCTCCAGGCCCGAGCTGGCCAACGCCTTCC
>CAXTWQ010000207.1:0-414 GCA_964248065.1 uncultured Bryobacteraceae bacterium
GACTCGCCCTCTGCACGCAGGCGACTCCGGTCTTGCTGAGGCAAACGTGGTCAACTTGCGGGCTGATTCCACTGGCACCAACGTCTTTGTTCTGTTCGATACCAGCAATTACATGTACCGCGGTTTTGTTTACGCTTCTGACGCGATTGCTGATTTCATTCGAGGTCTTGACCGTGCTGATTCCATAGCGGTCTACACATACAGCCGTAATTTGAATCGCGCCGTTCCTCTGAATCGCGATCGCGCGCTTGCTATTGCAGGCCTTCGCCGCGCGGTTGCCGGCGATGATTCGGCCCTCTATAACTCTCTGCTACTCACGGTTCGCGATGCCGCCAAAGTGCCTGGCCGCAAGGTCGTAATCGTGTTTTCGAATGGACCGGCCAACGCCAGCATGGTGGCTCCCGATGACGTTCG
>CAXTWQ010000207.1:424-2881 GCA_964248065.1 uncultured Bryobacteraceae bacterium
GAGCCGTAGCGGAAGATGAGGGTATTCCTATCTACGTGATCTCAACCAACGAGGTGAGTAAAGATTCTGTCTCCAGTAATATCTTCAAGCGCATTTCCACCAATACAGGCGGAAAGAGTTACTTCGCCAAGACATGGCAGAAACAAGTGGAAGCTTTTGAATCAATCCGTGAGGATCTGGGCAACAGCTACACTGTCACTTACTATCCGCAACCGAATCCCAACGAGGGCTTTCGAAAGATTCACGTCGACCTGACAGATGAAGCGATGAGAAAGTTCAGGGTTCGTGCTCGCCCCGGTTATCGTCCACAGCGTGGCATTTAGCCTCAGCGCCTAGGGACGCTTTTGCGGCTGAACAGCTCCAGCCCGGCTATGTAACTTCGACCCGGCATACGTACGCCTGGTATCTCCTGATAGCCGGCATTGGCCGCGTTGCTGATTTGTATGTATGTCTTCACGTGCGTCCATTCGCGTTCAACCGATAGCTCCAGAAGCGGATAGGCATCCTGCCCATAACGCTGCAAAACTCCTGCTCGAATGTGAGTCAAAACTTGTTCAGGCAGGTGCCCCCACCAGGTCAGCGTTCCTGAATGCACTGGATAAGCAAATAAATACTTTGCTTGTTGGCTACCCAAAGCCTGCTGATATCCGTGAAGTCCCGCGTAGGCCACATCGACACGCTGCGCTGAACTGAGCTGCCAGCGCCAGGCTGCCTCCAGTCCTGTGAAGTGAAGGTTATCGATATTGGCTGCTCGCCAGATGCTGTTTGGGTCGCTTCGAACGTAGTCGATGTTGTCGCGGTCGTAACGCCGAAAGACAACTACGTCTGCCGTGTTTCGCTGCCAGCTTACCTGCGCACCACCTTCAAAGCTCCATGCATGCTCAGGCTTCAGATTCGGATTACCTAGGTTTGCCGGGTCTGAGTAATACAGGTCAGTAAACGTCGGTAAGCGAAAGGCGCTACTCGCTGAAGCATGAAAACGCACCTGGCTGTTTAGCCAATAACCGCCAGATACCGAAGGCGTGAAAACAGCGCGGCCGCCAGTAAAGTACTCCTCCCGTACGCCGGCGTTGAATGAGAATCGCCGAAGTGCCCGAGTATCCACGCTTACATACCCGGCACCGCGGTCGCGGGTATGTGTACCGAGATTGCTGCTGTGAATGCTGTCGCGATAGCCTTCAATTCCGTAATACAATCGTGTGTTCGCACGAAGCTGATTCCATCGCCGGACCGCTGCTTCCCAGCTTTCAGTCGCGTGCCTGTTCTCATACACCGTCGGCTGATATCGGAACAAGTCGAACAGATCTGTGTGCCGCCTGAAACTGAAGGCAACTTCCGTATGCTTTCCTACCGGCTGAGTCAGGCCTGCAAACCACCCGCGCGTTCGTTCCCACGATGGATAGTTGCCATAGAATCCTGCCGCTCCAAACGGACGGTCGCTCAAACCCAATAGCAGTCGCGTCAGCCCCCAGTGGGAACGCCAACTGCTCTCCGAACCCATTGCAAGGCTGCGATAATCGCGGTTCGCCATGAAGCCTGTCGAGAGCTCTCGCGTGAACGTGAACTCTTCTACGAGCGGTCCCCTCACGTAAGCCAATAATCCATCCTGCCCATTGGTTCCGAAACTACCGCCATAACCACCGGCGCGCACTTCGGTTATTTCCGGGATCTTGGTCAAGAAGTTTACCGCTCCGCCCACGGCATCTGCGCCATAGAGCGTTGAACCACTTCCTTCCAGCACTTCGATCCGATCGATTGCGGAAAATGGGAAAGGCAGATCCAAATTATTGTGCGCCGTTTGAGGGTCATTCAACCTCAGACCGTCGATCAGTACCAGTGTCTGACCAAATGAGGACCCCCGAATGGAGAGATCACCCTGCACGCCCGGAGCTCGCTGCCGTACATCCACAGCAGGTTCTGACTGCAAGGCATCCATTGCATTTCGATAGACGCTAGGCGATTGCCCGATGATAAGGCTGTCCACTGTACGGTCCGCTTCATTCAACGGTATAGGAGTATATGTGCCCGTTACGACCGTGCGATCCTGACGCCGTGTTTGGCTCGGAATGCTAGGGTCCTGCGCCGCTATCGACAACGTTGCCCAGAGTGAAAGAGCAATGAAGTATGTGGTTCTAAAAAGTAGGTTATTCAGGTTCAGTCTCAGTCGTTCCCGCCAAATACAAAAGTGAAATGCTGTGGGGCCGGAGCGTAAATCCGTGTTGTTACTATTGCCGAGCTGATCCTCTACGCACTAACCGACTTTTCCAAAGCTTCAACCCCAGCTCAATCATGGAGTCATCATAATCCGCTCGAAAACAATCTCCTGCAGAGTACATATGTTCCTTTGCTCACGTTTAGAAAGCTTTGACTGCCTGCTTGCAGTTCGAGTACTGGATGTTGCTCTAGGAGCTTGTTGAAAATGCTCATTGGGAGGGCATGCGGCTCATTGGGACTGCG
>CAXTWQ010000208.1:0-2761 GCA_964248065.1 uncultured Bryobacteraceae bacterium
AAACGCCTCCTGAGTTGCGGCCATACTCGGGGTTAATGGTGCTGGTGATGAAGTTAAACTCGCCAATAGCGTCGGGGCTTGGAATAATCGCGGGCGTGTTCAAAGGAAGATCGTTGCTGTCAATGCCGTTAATCAAGAACGCATTTTGCTGCGACTGGCTCCCATTTGTTGCAAAGCTATTACCGTTAGCTCCGTTGCTGCCAAACCGATCGCTGCCCGAGACCACGCCCGGACTCAACTGCTCCAATTGCGTCCAGTCCCGTCCGTTCAACGGTAGATTCACAATTTGACGGCTATCGATGACGGTGCCCAACTGCGTGGTGGATGTCTCCACTTGGGCAGCATTCGCTTCTACCTCTACCGATTGAGACATCTTGCCCACTTCGAGCGTAACCGGCAAACGATAGTTCTGGTTTAGCGCCAGGACAATATCCCGTGTCTCGTACTTTTGGAAACCAACTTTAGAGACCGATACGTCGTAGGAGCTCACTGGCAGATTGAGGAACTGAAAGCTGCCGTCGGTCTTGGAATGCTGAGTTACTTCAATGCCGGTTTGTTTATTGACTGCTCTAATCTCGGCATCCGGAATGGTTGACCCGGTCGCATCTGTTACCGAACCGGTGATCTGCGACGTCACGCTTTGTGTCATCGCATATCGAGAGGCAAGAACGAAAGCTAAGAAAACGCCAAGGCGGATACTCTTGCTGATAAGCACGTGCTGATCTCCCTTTCTAAGTTCGCGGTGTTCTTATAGAAGAACTACGGACGACACCCGCCTCAACAAGGAGATCAATAGCAACTCGCTCCAGGAGTTGCCTACCGGTGATGTGCAGACACTAGAGCATTCCGTTGGCCATGCAAAACACTTGAATTCTGCAATATGTGAGATAGATTCCTATGGGGAATTGTATTCAGCGCGATTCACCTCCCGTTTATGAAATAGAGACCCGACAGTCAGCGCGCGGCGACTGAACACCAGTCCGTTGTACACTTTGGAGCACGATGAAAGCTTCACGGATACTTGCATTGGCGACCAGCTTTTTGTTTGCTTTGTCCCTGGAGGCTGCCGACTCTCATCCGGGCCAGATGTTCAAAACCTCGGGTATGTCGCTGTACTACGAGGTAATTGGAACTGCGAAAGGGACTCCGCTGGTTGTCGCCAATGGCGGTCCTGGCTTCGACCACTCGTATCTGCATTTGTCTGATGTCTGGGACACCATCGCCAAGACACGCCAGGTTGTGCTCTATGACCAGCGGGGCAACGGTCGATCCTCACCAATTGAACACGGACGATCTTGCACGTTGAAGGATCAGGTTGAGGATTTAGAAGCCTTGCGCGCTCACCTCGGTGCAGACCGGATCGATCTGCTGGGCCACTCCTGGGGCGGCTTTCTGGTGATGGCCTATGCAGCAAGGTTCCCGCAGCACATCCAGCATCTGATGATTGTCGATTCCGCAGCTCCCAAATGGAGTGACACTGTTTTTCTCTTCAAAGACATTTTTCCAGAAGGTGTTGAGCGCGAAGCTGGGCAGGATTTTGCGACGCAGATGGGCGATAAGGGCGCGGCGAAAGTAGCGCTTCGCGAGTACTTGTCTATGCTTTTCTACTCTCCTGAAAAGCGTGATGCTGCGCTTTCCAAAATGACCGATGTGGATGAGAACCGAGAGGTCAACGAGTCAATCAACCACGACCTGCAACGCTATGACCTGAATCCCGAACTGGCGAAATTTCATTTTCCGGTAATCGTAATAACCGGGCGCTACGACATAAACGTGGCGCCGGTTGTGGCATACAAGATTCATAAGTCAATTGCTGGTTCGAAGTTCGCCGTCTTTGACCGCAGCGGCCATATGCCATTTTATGAAGAGCCGGAAAAGTTCGCCGATACTATTCAGTCATTTTTGGCTGGGTCTTGAAACGCAGGTAGGAGGCGTTTCGAACCATGCTTGTTGCTGACTTTTATTGCTCGTACGTCTTTTCTGTGAGTGGCAGGAAGCTGTTCGGATCCCGATCTGGCTCAATGATCCAAGCCTGCCGGTCCTGATAGTAGTGCCGCAGCTTGCTATCCGGTTCGGCTCCCATCGAGTTTGCCCAAACGATCTTACTTCGATCGATATTTGCCCGATTGTAAACCCATTCTTCGTGGCCTGAGTGATACGGCTGATAGCGCACCAGCACAAGATGCTTACCAGGAAAGCTTTCGAGCTTTGCTTGAATAGCAGCGCGCTGGCGAAAGTATCCCCAGTGCGGCCACTCCCAAAAATTCAAGGGCCGTAATCCCAAAGGCTCCATAAACAAATTGAACATGCCACCGCAAGCCACACAGGCGACCACGGCCGCAATGAGCCGCTCTGCAAGCAGATGTTTCCTCGGAACTAGAAAGACCAGTTGCTGAAGACCTGCAGCTAACAAGAGATAAAAAATTGCAGTCTCCGGCGAGAGATGCTGCGGGTAGGCCATCAACTGCAAGGTATTCACGCTGAGCATGAACAGGGCAATAAAGAACAGCGTTCTCAATTTGCTCGTTCGAAGGACCCACGGAAGGAAGATCAACGCTAAGGTAAGCCCCGGCCCAACGTAAAACTCCCAAAGATTAACGGCCCTGATGAACCAGCTGTTAATCATGCGCCCCAGCGTTAGATAGCCTTCCCGATGCTGCACCTCCACCTGATACACGGCAGCCATCTTCGTGTGACGGAACGCGAGCTTTTTTGGAGAGAGAATGGCGAGGTTTTCAGGCCAGCCGTATGTTGTACGGTT
>CAXTWQ010000209.1:0-2676 GCA_964248065.1 uncultured Bryobacteraceae bacterium
ACATAGTTCTCCTAAATTGTTAATTCGGCAAGATTCTGCCGCTCTCTCCTCATGCCCCTTTGGATCGCGAGCGATAAGTGATTAGTTTTAGTTGATGGGTATTGTAAAGGGTTGGTATTATGAACCGTACACCGACTGCGAAACTAACCGCGAGATTTCTTTTCTGACTTGCTCCATTTCGTCCTTGCTCATGCCAGGCCTGATTGCGTTAAGATCAATCGGCGCTGACGTTGGTGCATTGTTTTTTGCGGCTGTTTGCGCTCCGCTTCCACCGGCAATCCGGGCTGGCAGAAGTTCAGGATTTTCCTGCACAAACCCAGCCAGATATTCCTGCAATGACTTGTTATCCGTGCCCCGGCCCGTTAACCGGCCATCGTCTGTCCGAACCACATCATCCTTGACGGCGCGAAAGGCAAGGTCAATCTTCGCCACCCCGAGCCGCTGCAGCTCAGCTCGAATCTGTGAACTCCGGTCAGCCTCCTCCGCCAGTGCGCGGGCTTTTCGGTTTTCGTCAACTAGTTGATTGAGCCGAAATTCCAGGGACTCCCGCCGTTTGCGCTCATCCTGCAACTCGGCTTTGTAGGCAGGTTCGGCTTTCTGCTGTTCACTCCGTACAAACTCGCTGATAGCTTGCTTGACGATTTCTTTTACATCAACGCCGGCAGGCGTCTGATTTTCTATCGGTTCTTGATATGACACTCAGCTTTCACTCCTCTTAAGCAAACTGCACATTGATTTCATGCGTAATCTGATCTTTGATCTCCTGATTAGCGTCGTCCAGATACTTGATTGCCAACCGCTGATAAATCTGACGCTTCAACGTGGAAGACTCGATTCCTAACTGGAGGAGATCTTTGGCATCCTGTAATTCGCCGCTAAAATCTTTGATATCCACTTCGTCAAGTCCTGTCACCGAAACGACTGCATCGTCTTGGCGAGCCTTACAGATTCCAGTCAGCACCTTCCGAATGCAGTCTTTGACGGTAGACCCATAAGCTCGCAGAACTTCTTGAGTAATCGTAAAATCCATTTGCTTACTCAAGGCTGACTGCGCATGGCCGCTCACCATCTCGCCGGACGCCTGCGAAAGATAACAAACCCGGTAAATCTCCTCTTTCAACGTCTCAAGATTGGTTGCGGCAATCTGATAAACTTTGCCGTCCGGCTCAGTCCAGCCGAACTTGTCTGTTGGCCCGAGTTGAATATAATAGCTTTCGCCGACGATCTGGTTCCACTCGCGGTCAGAATAGATTACCGGCATCGCAAAAAGTCCCATGGTGATGGCCCAAGCCAGTGCGTTGGACTTGTTGAAGTGTTCTAACTGAAGGTGCGCCGCTTTGTTCGCCAGCCAAAGCCCATCGCTAATCTGCATGGTTACGAGCGGAACTCGATTCTCGCGGCTAAAAGCGTGCGGCCCGCTGTCGATTAAAGAGATTGGGCTTGGACTGCCTTGGCGCTCTGAACGACGATAAACTTGGAATCCTGAGCGATCATAATATCTCCAGTAAGTTTCTTCAACAACATCCGGCGACTCCACGCTCGGCTGGCGTCGTATTTTCTGGCGAAGCACCACCCACTCATACTCGCCATATTCGTCAAGGCTCCAGTTGATTAAGTTTTCGGCTTGGTAGGGAACCAGATAAGCTCGCGACAGCCCCACGGCATCCTCTTCAGCACGATTTGCGGGAGTTCTCGCGGCGCGTGGAAAATCAATCAGAATATGAGTTCGGCCTGCAATCAGCACATCAATGAAACACTGCCTGAAGAATGTGGCAAGCCTAGTGCCCTTACGATCACAATCCTCCAAAAAAGCAGGAAAAAATCTGTCACCGGCTTCGACAGAGCCTTGAAAATGGATCGAAGGCCCGCGCCGGAACAGCGTCGATGCATACCAGTCAACAATCGACCCCAGGTAGTTTTGGTAAAAGGCGCGTTGCAGACGTTCACTGTAAACGTCGAGAGGTTCTTTCTGCCGTCGCAGAAGATACTCGCCTGCTCGATGCTTGAACTGTAAGCCGCCCGCATACAGATCGCGGTGCGTCCGAAGTGTATGTTGCTGTTTCTTAAAGTCTGGGTGTTCTCGGTCTATATCAATCATGCAACGCTGCCTCAACCAATCTTCATCCGCTCATGACAGTAGCTCTTTCTGAATGCCAACGGCCCAAAGCCGCAGGCAAACTGATGATTTTAAAAGAAATACAAATTTTCCAGTTGTTGTGAACAGGAAAATGAACCAGCTCGGCTCGATAAACTAAAACTTGCCATCCATCGTTCTACAATCTGGAATTAAGGATCGGGAGGCTCTCATTACGGAGTTGTGGGAATACGGCACAACGGGAATCCTCGAAAGCTCGGATACCGTTCAGGCATTCTTCGAAGATCATATTTCAATATCGTGGCTGGTACAGCAACTGAGTTGTCCGGTACTCGAAGTAAGCCCTGAAACAGCTCTCGCTGACACGTCCCATCTGTTATTCAATCGTGATCCCATCTATGCCGGTGAGCATTTCTTTATCGTTTCTTCTGACATGGACCACCTGACGCCACCTGATCGCAAGCGCTTGGTCATCGACGCCCATGACTCTTTCGGGAGCGGAAGTCATGAAAGCACACAGCTTGTCGTTCAGGTTCTGGAAAACGATCCGCCGCTGAAAGCAACTGTTTTGGATGTCGGGG
>CAXTWQ010000210.1:0-2093 GCA_964248065.1 uncultured Bryobacteraceae bacterium
AGGTGTTTTCAAACAATGCAGAGATAGTATATTGAGGAGATGTATGCTATGGCAATACTACAACAAGGCCCTTGAGTATTAGCGGAACATGAAACAACGCTAAGTATTTTGAAGCTTCCAAATGATCAAACTTGTGCATTTACTGCTTTCCAAGTATGCTAGTACACTGCAACTAATGCAGCTTAATTGCAGTTCGCTTGCATCGTGAAATTGTGATTTGCGCTTGTTTTTTTGCTTAGCGTGGTATTTCGTTCCGTTAATACTCGACCCCCAATGTCTGATTGTACTTAGTGAAACGTTGCAGAAATATTTCTTGAAAAAATAACAAAGTTGCTGTATACTTGTAACTAAGTGATTTTGGAAGGAGTTGCAATGAGTCGCGAAACAGAAATCGGAAAATATCTCACCTCCCTTAGGGAGCAGGCGAAATTGAAACAGAACGAGCTGGCAAAAAAGCTCCAATGGAGTGCGGCGGTTCTCTCCCGTGTTGAAAGTGGAGAACGCTCCACCTCGGACGACGAACTCGATATCATATTGCGGGGCATCGATACGCCCGAAGCACTAAGGGCTAAGGACATCCTCAAGCGTACATGGCGCATTCTACCCGCGCCAGCACTGGCCGACCCAGATGCTGATCTTCTCTGGGAGGCGGAACAGGCCACTCAGAATGTCCACGCTTTGGCGGAAAAGCCGGACGTGAAGCAGTTCTTCGAGCGTCGACTTGTCCGCTACGAGGAAGAGCTGTCAGTCGCAGCAGCGCGGGTAAGAGATAAACGCTATCATGTCGCCTTCATTGGCACCATCGGGGTGGGGAAATCAACTGCGATTTGCCGTGCGGAGGGCCTCGAAATTCCAAGCGATAAGGGAATGCCCAAGGCAGTATTGGAAACTGGTGCGGGCGGCATAACGATCTGCGAGGTGCATATTCGCCAGGGTCCGGAATACGGAATGATCATTGAACCCTGTACGGAAAACGAGATTCGCAGGTACGTGTCCGATTTCGCAAATTTCCTGCTGAATCCGCCGCAGCCCGCGCAATCTGCTGAGGAAGCAGAAGGCGACTCTGGCTCGCCCGGAATCTCGCGCGAAGTCGAAAGGGCGCTTCGTAATATGGCCAGCCTGCGCCGCAAACGTGCCGAAAAGAAGGCGGATGGAAGTGTCATTCCGGCAATTGATGAAGCCCGCTTACTTGCAGCAGACGCAGTCGACGCGAAAGCCCTGTCAGTCGAGATTCTGGCACGCATGGAATTGCACAAACGGGATCGCCGAGACGTCTGGTATTCCTCTGAAAACTCCGCGAAACCAGCACTGGAGTGGCTTCAAGAACTATTCGAGCGCGTGAACAACGGTCGTCATCCTGAATTCACCTTGCCGCAGCGGATCGAGCTTATATTGCCGACCGCCGTACTCGGCGAGGAGTTATTATCGGTCACGCTGATTGATACCCAGGGCATCGACGACATAGTCGAGCGGGCTGATCTCGTACAGCATTTCGATGATCCGCATACGGTCGTGGTGCTCTGCACAGGCTTCGCTGAAGCCCCCTCGACATCCGTGCGCCAGTTGCTGACGCATGCCAAGGAAGGTGGTGTGCGCACGTTGGAAAGTAATGCTGCAATCCTGACTCTTCCCAGACCCGGCGACGCCTTGGCCATGAAGGATAACGGTTATCCGGTTCAAACGGCCACTGAGGGTTATGAACTCAAGGCCGACGAAGTCCAGTTGAAACTCCACCCCCTCGGGCTCATGAGCCTGCCGGTAGAATTCTTCAACGCGGCTGAAGATGCGCCGGGGGTTTTACACTCCTTCCTCAGTAGCCGCATCGATACGGTTCGTGAATCTCACCGCAATCTCTTGCGCGAAATCATTCGAGGAGCGAACGCCCTACTAGCGAACTACGGAGAAGAACAGGCTCGCGAAGTCATGATGGCTGCTGGGCGTAGCCTGACAACCTGGCTCGATCACAACGCCGAGATCGTTTCGGTACCCACGGTCCATGTGCAAGATAGCCTGCGCGCGGCAGTACTGTCTGCACATCCAAGATCGGTATATGCCGCTGTGATCCGTGACGGCGAATGGCAACACCTTAACTA
>CAXTWQ010000210.1:2103-2625 GCA_964248065.1 uncultured Bryobacteraceae bacterium
GCTTAGTCACGGTGCACGGCGAATTGCCACGCAGATGACAGAGTCCAAGCTGCGTGACTTTCAGAAGATCGCTAAGAATCTATTGGACGATGATCAGTTCGAAGAGGCACACGACCTAGTGCAGCAGGCCGTGCGCATCCTAGATGGTGGCTTTGACAGCCTCGTCCGCAAGGCCCAATTGGTTGGACAGAGCATTCATGCCGACGAAATGCGCGGAGACGCAACTTTTTGGCAAAAGCTTGCACAGGAGTGGGGCCGTGGCAGTGGATACCGGGATCGTATCAACCGACACAATCAGGAATGGTTCATGGAAGGACATCAGGGAGCCGCTGACAGGCGGGTCATCAAGCTAGTGCAAGAAGAGTGGGTTGCCGCTGTTTCATCTGTTCGGGAACTGTTGACACAGGAATAACGGGTCAAAGGTTAGGAAAGGGTCAAATGTAACCGTAGAAAATGGCCCTTGAGTAAGAATGGACCGGATGACAACGCGACGGACAAAACCTTGTGATGCGGGGGAATGTT
>CAXTWQ010000211.1:0-2226 GCA_964248065.1 uncultured Bryobacteraceae bacterium
GCGTAGCGACTCTTACAGAAGGTGGGCCAAACTTATGCCGTTCCTGGCCCAGACCGGCTCTGCGGCGCTTTTGATGGATCAGGTTAGGCCGCCGCTGCTTGGGTCCTTGACTCTGGGCTGGGTACTGCTAAGACTCGGCTCCGGAGGAGTGGGAAGCCCGCCCGGCCATACATTTGCCGCTTCAGCATTTTCAGTCGATTCACCTGGCCTTCGACTTGCCCTTGGCTCCACGGCGAGGCAAAAGCGGCTTGGACCGCTGACAGATCACGGCGCAGTCCGGCGGCAAACGAAGCAAGCGGACTTTGGGTGGCTTGCTTCACCCAATCGGATAAGTCGTGACTGCGCCGCTCGCGCAGCAACACGATGAATTCGGTCGCTAGTTGAATGGTCTGCTGAATCTCCGGCACGTGCTGTCGAAATTGCTCGATCCAGGCTTTCGTTCGGTCGTCGGCGGGACGCGGTCCGTTCAACAAGATCCAGGTCGTCTGGCGAGGAGAAGGGAGCAGGTTCGTTACGGTTTGTGGTGGAGGACCGCTCTTTCTGTCTGGCCGGTGATACTGCCTCACCCACTGGCGCACTCGGGTGGAACTGCCGGCAAATCCTCGCTCGCGCAATTCTCGCCATAACTGGGCCGCATTGCGGCATCCCTCCTGCCAGCGTTGCGCCAAATAGCCAGCATAGGGATCGAGTTGCCGTCGCCGGCCGGAGGGGAGCGCTCGGGGAACCACACCGATACGCATATACTGTCGCACCGAACGCCGGTGTATACGCAACTGCCGGGCAATGGCGAGAATGGACATGCCTTGCGCCTGCAAGCGCAGGACTTCCGCGCAACAAGCTTGCCTCCGCTCTTGGCGCGCTCGCCGTCGTTGCTCTGCCGAAGAGTTCGATGGCGGAGCGCTCGTGGGTTCCTGCGCCTCTCCGGGCTGCTCCACGGAGGTCGACTCCGTACTTTCCTGGACGATCTCTCGCAATTGGGCGGAATGACGTTCAATTACTCTTTGCACAGCTTCGGTCAGGTTCTGTAATAAGTGCCAGCGATCGGCCACTTGTTGGGCCTGCGGCGCTCCCTGGCGAGCGGCGTCGGCATAGGCGCCCGCACGATCACGGCTGATGACTTCAATGCTGGGCTGATTCTTCAACCAAGTCGCCACCGTATCGGTGGTGCGATCCGGCAGAAGATCGAGGACTCGATGCTGCTCTAAGTCCACAAGAATCGTGCCGTACTTTTGTCCGCGCTTGTACGCCCAGTCGTCAATACCGACCACGCGGGGACTGGCAACGGGCGTCAGGACGAACTGACGCAAGCGGCGCAGTAACAATGTCGCACTCGCGGGTAAACTCAGACGTTCCGCCAAGCGCGCTCCGGCACGACCGCCTAAGGCTTGTGCGATGAGTTCGAAACAAGTGGCAAGCCGTTGTGTTTGGCGGGCATAGGAGCGAGCTAACCCTTCCAGACGCTCACAGAAGACTTGCCGGACACAGTCCCGAACGCGGCAGTAAAAACGGCGCACGCCGAGGCAGAACCGCAATCGCAAACCCTGCACCGGCAAATCGGCGAGAGTCCGTTGGTACCGGCTATGCACGCTGGCGGAAGGATGTCCGCAGACGGGACAGGCGCGCGCCTCCTGGGTGCTGACGACGGTGAGGGTCAGCCAGGATTCTTTTTGTTCGGCCTGCTCCAGCCGGAGCGGAAGCGAGGGTGGCAACAACGCCGCCACAGACAGTAATGAAATCACACTCCTACAGACGCTGGTTCATCCGCTCAGGATGCTTGACCCGCTCCATCAAAAGCGCCGCAGAGCCCAGACCATTTTGCCGAAATCACCCGAGCAGATTCGTGAGTTTCAGTTACACCTGCTCCGGGATCGAAAGCCGGCTTCCAACACGGTCAAGCAAAGGACGGCGGCCCTGCGCTTCTTCTTTGGCCGGACGCTCCAACGACCGCAGATGCTCGAACAGATTCCCGTTCCGAAAGCACAAAGAAAGTTACCTTGTGTACTCAGTCCCGAGCAAGTTACGCGCCGCATCGACAGCGCGGCCACCCTGCGCGATCGCGCCCTGCTGATGATTCTCTATTCCACCGGCATGCGCCGGGCCGAGTTGTGTCATCTCCAGGTCACTGATATCGACAGCCAACGTATGGTCGTCCACATTCGACAAGGCAAGGGCCGTCAGGACCGCGATGTTCCTTTGAGCCCGACGCTGCTCGACACTCTGCGCGAG
>CAXTWQ010000211.1:2292-2591 GCA_964248065.1 uncultured Bryobacteraceae bacterium
CGGCCGATCACAGACAAGATCGTCTGGTTTGCCTGCCGCCATGCGGCGGAACGGGCCGGGCTTTCGACCGAGGTTCATCCGCACACCCTGCGGCATTGCTTTGCAACGCATCTGCTCGAAGCCGGTGTGGACCTGCGCACCATCCAAGTGCTGCTCGGACACAGCCACATCCGCGACACGATCCTTTACCTGCACCTTTCCAAGCGTCACCTCGAAACGGTTCCGAATCCGCTCGAGGCGCTCACCCTTTGCTGCCCCGCCGACTTGCCCAAAGGCCGACGACGGCCCCGGCGATGAAC
>CAXTWQ010000212.1:0-2371 GCA_964248065.1 uncultured Bryobacteraceae bacterium
GATATTTCTCCTTGTGCTGACGTGGAGGCCGGGTAATGCGATTAGAACCTTAGCTTACGCCCTACCATTCTCAACTTCAAATAGATAAGCTAGAGGGCGACACTTTTGTGCCTGGACTGGATCGTCCGGGCGCTACGGATTCTTAAGAAGCATGTCACTTTCTTTTTACTTGCATCGTCCCGTTTGCCTTCTCGCCTCAAGCCTTCTCACCGCTGCTCTTTGCCTGTCAGCGCAGAGCACGTTAACACAAAAACCTTCAACGCAAAGCTCCAATCCTAGTGTGCAAACGCCAAGCACCCGCCGTCAGGTGGCCAAGGCTGTGGCTGGGACGCCGTCCTCTGCTCTGGCCGAGTCGGGAAATACAGTGTTCCAAGGGCACTGTGCCTTCTGCCATGGACGCGATGCGGGCGGCGGTGAGACTGGTCCCGATCTAACACGATCGAAGCTGGTCGGCGAGGATAAGAACGGCGAAAAGATTGGCGCAATTGTGCTGAACGGGCGCGTGGAGCAGGGAATGCCGAAGTTCAATCTGAGCAGCGAGCAAATATCGGCTCTGACCGCATACCTGCATAAACAAAAATCAGATGCGGACCTCCATCAGGGTGGACGTCGAGGCGTTGATGTAGCAGATCTGCAGACAGGAAGTGCGGGGGCAGGCAAAGAATATTTCAATGGCACGGGCAACTGTGTTTCTTGCCACTCGGCAACCGGTGACCTGGCGCATGTAGCCAACAAGTATCGCGGGCTGGCTCTGGAAGAACGGTTGCTGTATCCCCGGAATCCGCCGATGAAACTATCGGTGACGTTGCCCTCAGGCCAGACTGTTTCCGGTCCACTGGCTTATCAGGATGAGTTCACGGTAGCGCTGAAAACGGAAGATGGGCGTTATCAATCATGGCCGGTTTCGAAGGTCAAATTCGCCGTTGACGATCCGGCGCAGGCGCACGCTGATTTGTTGAGTAAGTACAGTGATGACGATATCCATAATCTGATGGCTTATTTGCAGACTCTGAAGTAAGGCAAGACCAACATGAACAAGCTTTCCATTTTTCCCACAGCCGTTGCAGCCGTCCTGCTGCTTGCACCAACGATGCTATCCGCGCAGGATGTCGACAATTCGATGTTGAGCAATCCGCCGAGCGACAGCTGGCCCGGCTACCATGGCGATTACTCCGGCTTACGCCATACCAAACTTACGCAAATAACGCCTGATAACGTCGCTGAGCTTGGGCTGGCTTGGGCTTTTCAAACCAATCAGACAGCGAGCATTAAATCATCCCCGTTGCTGGTGAACGGAGTGTTGTATTTCACCGTGCCAGATAATGTGTGGGCGGTGGATGCGCGATCAGGTCACCAGATCTGGCATTACACCTACCCGGCGAACAAGGGCGTGCATATCGGGCAGCGGGGCGTTGGAATGTACAAGGACTGGCTGTTCTTTCTTAGTCCCGACGGACATGCGATTTCGCTGGATGCCAAAACCGGAAAGGTTCGCTGGAATGTGGTTGTAGCCGATTCGGCAAAGGGCTATTGGACAACGATGGCGCCGCTGGTTGTGCATAACCACGTGATCGTTGGCGTGTCTGGCGACTTCGATAACTTGCATGGTTACTTGAAAGCATTGGATCCGGAAACCGGAGATCAGCAATGGGAGTGGGACAGCACGCCACCAGATGGAACGCCAAATGCACCCTCGGGCGGGATGACCTGGATGACCGGTACGTATGACCCGAAGCTGAACCTGTTGTATTGGGGAACGGGCAATCCGACTCCGGTGCTGACGGCGAGCACGCGTCCTGGCAACAATCTCTATACCTGCAGTATTGTCGCCTTAAACCCGGATACCGGCAAGTTGCAGTGGGCGTTTCAACCATCACCGCACGATACGCACGATTGGGACGCCGTGGAAACGCCGGTGCTGGTGGACGCTGATTTTCATGGTCAGCCGCGGCAGATGCTGATGCAGACGTCGCGCAATGGCTACTTCTTCGTACTCGACCGCACGAATGGAAAGAGCTTACTGACAAAGCCGTTTGGTCCAACAAATTGGGCGACTGGCGTGGACGAGAAAGGCCAGCCCATCCCGAATAAAGCGAAAGAGCCCGCTCCTGATGGACGCCTGATCTCTCCGGATGAAGGTGGGTTGACCAATTATCGATCGCCCAGCTTCGATGGGAAGACTGGGCTATTCATTGTCGATGCGCACCCGAGCTATGGCATCTATTTCGCTAAGCCAGCAGACGGAACGGTGGGCTGGGCGGGTGCCGACTATGGCGTTTGGGGCAAGGGCGTTCTGGAAGCGATTGACTACCAGACAGGCCAAACAAAGTGGACGCATGAACTGGGGCGAGGAGGCGCAGGGGCGGGTGTT
>CAXTWQ010000213.1:0-2349 GCA_964248065.1 uncultured Bryobacteraceae bacterium
ACTTAGTAAGATAGAGAGTATTGCCATGGAACCAACAGCATGAAGGCACGGGTGTATGTATCGATGAAGCCGTCCGTTCTCGACCCGCAGGGTCAGACCATTTGTGCAGCATTGCAGAGTCTGGGGCACAAGGAGGTACTCGCAGTACGGCAGGGCAAGTACTTCGAAGTGCAATTACCCGAGCAGATTTCCCGCGCTGCTGCCGATAAGACCTTAGAGGAGATTGCCCGCGACGTTCTATCGAATGGCGTGATCGAAAATTATCGCGTAGAGATTTTAGAATAGTTCGGCCACTCTTTTCTCTTAACTATCAATATGTGTGGAATCGTTGGATATGTCGGTAGCCGGAACGCAGTCCCGGTGATTGTGGATGGGTTACGGCGCCTGGAGTATCGTGGCTATGACTCGGCCGGGGTGGCCGTGTTGTCCGATGACAACTGTTTAGAAATCCGGCGCGCGCCGGGCAAGCTGATCAATCTGGAGCAAGCGATTCAAAAGGAGCCTTTATCCGGCTCTTATGGGATCGGGCATACGCGCTGGGCGACGCACGGACGTCCGACCGAGGAAAATGCGCATCCGCATCGCGACTGCACCGGCAAAATCGTCGTGGTGCATAACGGCATTGTGGAGAACTATCTGCAGCTGCGCAAGCAGTTGACCGCAGAGGGACACGTCTTTAAGACCGAGACCGATACCGAGGTGATTGCGCACCTGGTGGAAAAGTATTTGGACGGCAAGCTGGAAGATGCGGTCCGCCAGTCACTGAAGCAGATTACCGGGGTTTTCGCCCTCAGCGTCATCTCCACCTCAGACCCCAGCAAGATCGTGGCGGCACGGTCTGGACCTCCGGTTGTGGTGGGCTTGGGCGATAAGGAGTTCTTTGTTGCTTCCGACGTGCCGGCGATTCTGAGCCACACGCGCGACATGATCTTCCTCAATGACGGCGATGTGGCGATTCTGACGCCCGAAGGTGTCACTCTGACCGATTTCGAGGGGCGCAGGGTGCAGCGGGCGCTCTCCCACATTTTGTGGGACCCGGTCATGGCCGAAAAGGGCGGCTACAAGCATTTCATGCTCAAGGAGATCTTTGAGCAGCCACGCGCCATCAAAGATACGCTGGTCGGGCGCATCGGGCAGGAGAGTGGCCGTGTTTTCCTGGACGAAGTCGATATCTCAGAAGCAGATTTCAAGGGTTTTCAGCAGGTCAAAATTGTCGCCTGCGGCACCAGTTGGCATGCCGGTTTGGCGGGTAAGTTCATCATCGAGCGCCTGGCCCGGTTGCCGGTCGAAGTCGACTACGGCAGCGAGTTCCGCTATCGCGATCCGATCATTTTGCCGAATACGCTCACGATTGTGATCTCTCAGTCTGGTGAAACGGCGGACACGCTCGCGGCCCAGCGCGAAGCCAAGAGCAAAGGCTCGAAGACGCTCGCCATCTGCAACGTGGTTGGCTCGATGATCACGCGCGAAGCGGCAGGAACCCTGCTGACCCATGCCGGCCCAGAAATTGGCGTGGCGTCCACTAAAGCCTTTACCTCGCAGATTACGGCGCTGCTGGTTCTCGGTATGTACCTGGGCCAGGTGCGCGGCACTCTGGACTCGAAACATTCCTGCGCGCTCGTGCAGGAGCTCCTGCAAATTCCCGGCAAGCTCGAACAGATCCTGGCCAATAGCGACATCTACGAAAGTTTGTCGAAAGACTTGTCGAAAGCGCAGGATTTTCTCTATCTGGGCCGCGGCATTCACTTTCCCATTGCACTGGAAGGGGCGCTGAAGCTGAAAGAAATCTCGTACATTCATGCGGAGGGCTATCCAGCCGGCGAAATGAAGCACGGGCCCAATGCGCTGATTGACGAGAACCTACCGGTGGTGGTTCTGGCGACTTGTGACCCTGAGTCCGAAGAGAGCCGGGTGCACTACGAGAAGACACTCTCTAACATCCAGGAAGTGAAAGCACGCAGCGGCGTGGTGGTCGCAATAGCCAACGAAGGCGACGAAGAAGTCGGGAAGATGGTTGACTATCTGATTCCGATTCCGTCCACGCGCGAACTGCTTCTCCCGCTGCTGGAGATGATTCCGCTGCAGCTGCTGGCGTACCACATAGCCGTCCGCCGCGGCTGCGATGTAGATCAGCCGCGCAACCTAGCCAAGAGTGTGACGGTGGAATAGCGTCGCGTTCATCGGTGGCCATGATTTCTTCGGGAGAACTACCCGTAACACTCCGGCCCAAGCCGAGTCTTCTGAGAGGAACAACGACGTTCTCAGAGGAGAGTTATGGTGAAACTGGAAGATGCGCGGCGCGTGATCGCAGCTGCGGAGAAGAAAGCGGCCGAAGTTGGGCAGCCGATG
>CAXTWQ010000214.1:0-2322 GCA_964248065.1 uncultured Bryobacteraceae bacterium
GATTGAACATCATCTTGACCTTTCGACTGTGATGAACGGGCGCGACCTGGAAGACCCGGCTACCGCGCGAGCGCTCACTTCCGAGATCGACACCACCGAAAACCTGCGCCGCTTGACTCTTCTCACCTTTGCCGATATCAGTGCGGTAAATCCAACGGCCATGAGCCCGTGGCGATTGGAACAGTTGTGGCGGGTCTATACGTTGGGCGTCGAGCAGCTGGCGCGCGAGTTGACATCGAATCGAATTGATGACGCGCCCAGACAGGCCAACAACGGATTACCAGATCGATTGATCCAGTTCCTGCAAGGTTTTCCGAAGCGCTATCTCCGCACCCACACGCGTGAACAGATTGATCACCACTTTCAACTCGCAACCGTAAGTCGAAGAGACGGCGTTGCGGTTGAGATCACACGCGAATCAGGCGCTTATCTATTGACTGTCCTAGCCCACGATCGAACGGGCCTCTTCGCCTCGCTCTGCGGCACGTTGGCCAGCTTCGGGATGAATATCGTAAAGGGTGAGGCCTCTTCTAATTCATCGCGGGTCGTGCTTGATTTGATTCGCTTTACTGATCCAAACGACACGCTTGCACTAAATCCCGAAGAACTCGTACGTTTGCAGGATACAGTAAAGGCCGTGGTAGGAGGGAGTGCCGATGTGAACGAGCTCCTGAAGCGCCGGTCTCCTGCGCGGCGGCCTAAAGGAGAAGCGGTCATTGTTCCAGCAGTACGCTTCAACAACAGCGCGTCCGATGAGGCGACCCTGATTGACTTTGTTGGAGAGGATCGCCCAGGTCTTCTACACGACCTTGCTTCTGCCATTAGCGCTTGCAAATGCAACATCGAAGTGGTGATGATCGACACCGAAGCGCATAAGGCAATCGATGTTTTTTACGTTACTTACCAGGGCGGAAAGTTGGATACTCCGTTGCAGGATCAACTGCGGAGCGAACTGTTACTTGCAGCTGAGATTTGATCATTTCGATCAGGGTCTTCGGATGCAATGCTCTGGCCGTAGATTGCGTGAGAAGAATGGCTTTTGGGGAACAGTCTTGCTCAGAACTGCCAGCATCTTCGTCGGCGTAACAACTCGATTCAACAGCGCATCCTCATCGAATGCCTGCACCTTGTCAATAAACGATTGATCCCACTTTGCTTCACGATCGAAATTGTATCCGAAGCCGCGATCTACAAAAACGTCAATGATGTTGCTGAATGGAATGAAGACCCGGAAGTGAAAGCGCTGGGCGAGCAGGGGCAAGATATCCTGAGCCCGGATGCCTTCAAAGCCATCGGTCGAGCAGTCCCAATTCTCGTATAGCTCCTCATGGCGACGAAGCTGTTGATTATAGCGGTAGTGAGGCGGCAATTCCTGCCAGAATCGGTGAACATGCTCCAGGGCTTCGGGCCAACGGAGATGCCCATTGCGGCCAATCATGTCGTTCACGATTAGGTACCCGCCGGGGCGCAACGCTTTCTCGATCTCTTCAAAAAGATGCTCCAGCTGGATCACATGGTGAAGCGAGTGAATCGCCAGAACTGCCGTATATGCCCCTGCCGTCGCCTTCCACGAATTGAAGTCACCAGCCTCGTACTCGAAGAAAGCTCCTAGCTTTTCCGCCTCCGCCTCTACTCGTCCGCGCTCCAGCATCTCGGGATTTAGATCCAAGCACCTTATCTGAAAGTGTTTTAAGCCGAAAGCGCGAAGCCTATGAGCGATGCGGATTTCGTTGTCGCAGTTACCGGACCCAATGCTGAGAAACTTTGCTGTACCTGTACTCCGAGCGCATTCCAGCATGTACTTGGCAAAGAAGTCGTCCGGGTCAGACACCCCGCAAGCTTCCATTAGAGGCTTTACGTAAGCATCAGCCCAGTAGTGAAAGATAGGCGGAAGCTCACTGATTGTGACATTGTCTTTGTACAGCTCTCGTTCCCTTGCCAGCCGTTGTTCGTAGTCCTGCGATAGCGGGGTCGGTCTTGAACTTACCTGCGGACCCGGTGCTTCGGCCGAACTCATCGGGCGCTTGCGATGAATACGTAGGGCCATAAGCAATCGTTCGAACCGTTTCACTTAGATCACTTTCCGTTTCCAACCACCGCGCAAGAAAAGCACTGCGCTTGCGACGCTAGTCACTACCTGGGCGATCGGAATGGAAGCAAATACGCCCTGTACACCGAAACTGGTGCGATGAGCCAGATACCAGGCAAGCGGCACTTCAAAGACCCAGAAACCGAAGAAGTTGATGACGGTCGGTGTGACTGTGTCTCCTGCACCGTTGAAGGCCTGGATCATCACCATGCCGAAGGCGTACAAGACATTTC
>CAXTWQ010000215.1:0-505 GCA_964248065.1 uncultured Bryobacteraceae bacterium
GGTCAGCAGATCATTGGCGCGCGGAATATCCTCTTCCGCCAGCACCAGGAGAAACTGCTCGGCACTGCTGGAACCCAGCAGCATGCGCGACAACTTGAGCTCGGAAAGCAAAGCCCTGGGAAGAACTTCGCAATAAAGATTCCACCAAGCACAGCGCCCTGCGAAGTCCAGAAGATGGTCTCCTCCCACTCTGCCTTCAACAGCGAGGAACTCATCAACACCCGTTAATTGGGCTTGCAAAAAAACTTGCAGCGACATGACAATGGTCTGGCGGCCCGCAGGGAGGCGGGCTAAGCGTTGTTCTAGCTTGAACGATCTCAGGCTAACACAACGCTTGGACGGCAGCGCGAATCTATCCTGGAGTCATGATTGTTTTCATTACTGGAGCAACTGCCGGATTCGGTCAGGCGACCGCGCGCCGATTCGCCAAGGACGGGGCAAAAATTATCGGCACGGGCCGCCGCGAAAATCGTTTGCAGGAACTAAAAAGCGAGTTGGGCGATAA
>CAXTWQ010000215.1:520-2049 GCA_964248065.1 uncultured Bryobacteraceae bacterium
CTTTCTGCCTTTGGCTTTCGATGTCAGCAAACGGCAGGAGGTCGAAAGCGCGATAGCGGGATTGCCTGAAGGCTTTCGCGAAGTCGACGTGCTGGTGAACAACGCCGGCGGAGCCGTTGGACTTGATCCCGCTCAGAGCGCCGATCTCCAGGACTGGGAAACCATGATCGACACCAACATCAAAGGGCTGGTCTACTGCACCCGCCTCCTGCTGCCGGGCATGGTGGAGAGAAATCGCGGCCATGTGATTAACATCGGTTCGGTTGCGGCTGAGTTCCCCTATCCAGGAGGCAACGTGTATGGCGGAGTGAAGGCCTTTGTGCATCAGTTCAGCTACGGCCTGCGTTCGGATCTTTTAGGAACCGGCGTGCGCGTTACAGACATACAGCCGGGATTGGTGGGCGGAACTGAGTTTTCGCAAGTCCGCTTCAAAGGCGACGAGAAACGCGCCGCCGCCGTCTACGAAGGCACACAGCCTTTAACGCCGGACGACGTGGCCGACAGCATTCACTGGGTCGCCACCCGGCCCGCGCACGTCAACATCAACGTCGTGCAACTGATGCCGGTCACCCAGGCCTTCGGCCCTCTTGCCGTCAAGCGAAAGGATACTCCCGGTCGTTAAAAGCTCTTCAATCGTGCAGCCTTCGGTTTACCTGGAAACCTCTTTTATCAGCTACGTTGCCGCCTCGCCAAACGCGAATCCGATCGTTTCAGATCGGATTCGCTGGAGCCGGGAATGGTGGCAGCGTTATTGGGAAGACTTTCGACTCTGCATCAATCAATCCGTTATAGATGAGTGCTTGAGAGGAAACACCGAGGCTGCTGGTCGGCGTACTCGGCTAGTGACCGGCCTTATTCTGCTGCCCGTCACCGATGAAGTCAGCAAGCTGGCTCAGCGACTCGTGGAAAAAGGCATTATTCCCGTAAAGGTCATTGACGACGCTCTTCATATTGCCTGCGCCGCGGTACATGGCTGTGATTTCCTACTGACCTGGAACTTCAAACACATCCACAATCCTTATAGACCGGATTGTTACGGATATTCGCTCCAGGGAGCCACAAGCATTGAAGTCTCCTGATATGAAGGCACACAGCCTTTAACGCCGGACGACGTGGCCGACAGCATTCACTGGGTCGCCGCCCGGCCTGCGCACGTCAACATCAACGTCGTGCAACTTGCCGGTTAAAAGACCCGATCTGCTGCGGCTTAACCAGCTCCACCGGAAGCGCCGCAGAACCCGTACTCGGTCGGCAGATGTGCAATGTGCTGCGAAGTAGCTGCTCATTGGTTTTCGAAGCTCCATTCCAGTATTCTGCCGATCTGCAGCAGTCGCGGCTCGGTGAACGGCGCGGAGATCAGTTGTAGGCCCACGGGCATACCGTTTGCCGCCTTGCCGCAGGGTAGGGAAAGCGCCGGTTCGCCGAGCAGATTAATCGATCTTACCAGCCGGGTGGTGGCAAGGCGCGTGTCTTCCGATTGAGAGCCGATCTGGACCAAATCTTCGGTAATGAGCGGCGCTGTGATGGGC
>CAXTWQ010000215.1:2059-2310 GCA_964248065.1 uncultured Bryobacteraceae bacterium
TGTTCAATCAGCGCCCACACATCCGCCCCCAATTCAGCCGGATCTCTATGGTTGACATAGATAGCTGCTGTTTCGGCCATCTGCACAAGGCGGGCGACAACGTTGAGGTCATCCAGGCCGGGCGTTTGCGCTTCGACCACGGAAGCGCCGAGCCGTTCCATTTCCGCCAGCGCCTTGTCAATGCTCCGGGCAACGTCAACATCAAGGCGCTTGAAGTAAGTCTTTCGCGGCACTCCCACCCGTATGCCGGA
>CAXTWQ010000216.1:0-2297 GCA_964248065.1 uncultured Bryobacteraceae bacterium
AGAGCAGTTTTACTACTCCAAGCAGATGCAGAGTAAGACTTCTATGATTGTGGTGCTAACCGATGGCGAGCAACTGGAGGGCGTAATTGAGTGGTACGACCGGGATTGTTTGAAGCTGAATCGCACGGATGCGCCTAATCTGCTTCTTTATAAGCACTGCATCAAGTATCTATACAAAGCGGAGCCCGAGTAGATTAGTCCCCATGCTCCTGCGTTCGGACTTTCGAAGCTAAACGGTAAGCGCGCCGTTCGCCGGCCTGATCGAAGCGACGCTGGTCTTCATTCGACTGCGGAGTGATGGGCGGCAACTCGCGGCGATTCCCTTCCCGATCCACGCCGACAAACGTCAAGTAGGCAGAAGAAGTATGCCGGGTCAAACCGGTTTGCAGGTTCTCAACCCAGACTTTTACGCCGACCTCCATGGAGGTACGGTAAACGCGATTGACGCGAGATTTCAGCAGAACGAGTTGGCCGAGCATGACCGGGTGCAGAAATGTCATCTGGTCTATAGAGGCGGTGACGACGATCATGCGGGCATGGCGCATAGCGGCGATAGCTCCGCAGAGATCGACTAAATGCATCACGTGACCACCCAGCATGTTGCCGAGCAGGTTGGTGTGGTTAGGCAGGCAGATCTCGGTGTATTCGGATTGTGACTGCTCTGGAGTATTGATTTCAGGAACCATAGTGGGCGGTTGTTACAGAAATCCAACTTTACCCCGCCAGCCCATTGATTCTGCACACCGGAGAATCAAGGCCTAGATCCAATTCGGCACTTTCGTAGTGCTTGTTCATCCAGTAGGCCTTGACCTTGACCTATGGGGGTTCGCACCTGGTGCAATTTGAGGAGCCACAATTGCTGAACGAACACCTGTTGCAATTTCTCTCAGGCCTTCAGTCGAAGCAAGCGTAAGCATTCAAGCGCGCCGATAGATGGGGGGCAGTTAGCCGTTCTGCTGACCGGCGGCGCAGGCATTGACTGATCCTTCTTGGCTTGCCTTTTGATTTACCAACTGAAGGTAGCTGGTGCAGAAAGCCCGGATCTGCGCGCATTCGATCTCATCTCCGTTTTCTTCGGCGATGGATTGCTCTGGAATCCGGTATGCCACTTCCCGCCAGCGAACAGGCACACCATCGACTTCCTCCAAAACAACCAAGCGCAAATTTGTTTCGGTGTGCTCGCGGACAGTGAAGCGTCGCGACACACGCGACTCAATTGCCGTGACATGGGGACATTCGCTTTGAAACCGGCCCTGGTTGCAACCCTCGAATCGCAACGGAGAACGTCCGGTAATGGCGGCACCGTCGCGATGGCAGATGCCGTTGTACTCAGCAATAAGAGGAAGTCGGCCGAACGCGGACTGCGGATCGAATGCCACAAAAGTAGGTTCGAAAAAGGGGCAAGGCACTCGATTCAGTATCGCAAGATTTCCGTCAGATTCTGCCGCTCTTGCGTTCGCGTGACCACCACCACCAATTACGCTTGTCGGCTGGAAGAAGCGGGTCTTGCGCTTGGGCGACGGCGCAGCGAAATACGTCCAGCACGCAAGGATCCTGCCGTGCTCCCGTGTGTTCGGACAGCCGCTGATAAAGCACAAGCCCATCACACAGAGCGAGCTCTTCTACGGAGCTAATACCGAGAGAACGCAAGTCGGCTTCGAGCGAACGACCGATGCCCGACAGATCACGTAATTTGCGGGACTTTGTTGTACTGCGCATGGAGCTGCGGTTAGCCGCCGATGAACACGGATGCACGCCGATAAGAGCGCATAATTTGCCCCGGCACTACTGTTCGGGTGGAAGCGTGTTGACCTTTTCGCCGGAGTCTTCATTGACCGGGCGACTATGGCCTGGAGGCTGGGTCTGTGAAGGTTTGGAAGCAGTTTCCGATGCGGTGGGCTCGGTTGTGTCTGCAGTATGAGCTCGCGTGACAGTGGTGGGGCCGCTGGTTTCGGAAGCGCCGTTACCGTTCATGAAGACACGCCGCGATTGGACTTGAGCGTCGCGATAGTGCAGTTGCGCATCAGGCGAAAGCGAAACCCGAATGGACTGCCTTCCCTCGGCGGTTTGACCGTCGGGTAGATAGCAGTAAAGGGCATAGCGCTGGCGAAGCTTCTCAAAAGTTTCTTCAAGGGCTGAGGCGTCGTTGACGGGGATGGTGTCGCCCCCTGAATCAGCTGCGATTGTGTCTGTACCGGCAGTGTGGGAGCGATCGCCACCACCCATGCCGCCGCGATTGCCGCCGCCGGGAAAGCCAATTCCCCCGCCGCCCGGCCAACCGCCTCCACCACCGGGCC
>CAXTWQ010000217.1:0-1937 GCA_964248065.1 uncultured Bryobacteraceae bacterium
GTGCGATCAGAGCCGACACAAGGTTGAATGCAAAACCAGCGTAGGCCCACTCTTTTGTTGCCGCGCTTCGACTAACGAGCCTTCTAGGCAAGCCTCCTCATTCACGCGGGGTTGATGATCAGCGGCATGCCTCTATGAGTTTCGCCCACTAGAGGGTATTAGGCTCCGTGGTCAATCTGACAGTACGTCAGCTCCGTTACCCAGCAAGCCCGCAACACCCTTTCCAGCAGCTGCCCATGGAAACACTTCCCGACCGTCGCGCACGACGACGAATGGCTGTTTCCTGTCGCTCACGACCACCCACTCGTAAATCCACTGACCGGTACCAGGCAGCGCCACTCGGCAAGCGCGTCAACATGCACAAATGTCTCGCTCTGCACATTGAAGAACCGGAGGGCGCTTTTGAAGCCCTCTCTGTCGTAATCCCACACTGCAAGGGTCAGGACGTGGCCGCGCTCTTTGTTCAAATTGCACGATGGGTTCGCGCGTTGTCGGCGCCAAGAAGGCAAGACGTCCGCCGCTGCACTTCAGCTACGCCGTGAGTTTACTGAGTCGGCTGAATCCCGATTAGCAGTTTTCGTTCACACATACTGACCTGAACGTACCAACTCTTTACTCCTGGCAGGCTGGGAAATATTTGTCGCGCCAATAAGAGCCTCCTACGGTAAGGGACACTGGTTTGTGGGCTCTGTTGCAAACAGCAGGTTGGAAGGGAATGAGGGATGCCGAACGGGTTCAAGGGACGTCACTTTCCTGCCGATTTCGTCCTGCTGTGCGTGCGCTGGTACTTGAAGTTCAACGTCCGTTACCGGTATCTGGCGGAAATGATGCAGGAGCGCGGCTTCGGAGTTCATCACACGACCATCTACCGTTGGATCCAGACGTACGCTCCACTATGGGAGAAGTTGATCCGCTGGTATCAAGGCCATACGGGTTGCTCTTGGCGAGTCGATGAAACATAGATAAAGGTCTGCGGGGAATGGTTGTATCTGTTCCGAGCGATCGACAGCCGCGGGAGGACCATCGACTTCTATTTGTCACAACGCCGCGATGGCGGCGCAGCGCGCCGGTTCCTAGCTAAGGCTTTGCGAACGCGTCGCGACTGGGTACCCTCGGTCATCAACACGGATCGCAGTCCGGCATAGGGCGAAGCTATTCGAAAGTGGAAAGACTCGAAGCTGCTGGACGGCTCCGTCAATCACCGCCAAGTGACGTATCTCCATAACCAGATCGAAGCCGACCACGGCGCGCTCAAGCGCCGCATTCGTTCTATGCTCGGCTTCAAATCCGCGAAAACGGCGTACGCCACGCTCAAGGGAATTGAAGTCATGCGCATGATCCGCAAACTGCAATGCATTCTGCTCGGCCCTGGCGTTTCCGCTGAAGTGCGCTTCTTCAACAAAACTGTTTGGAATCTATGCGCAATGGCTTGTACCGGCCGTTTGCAACAGAGCCGTGAATGCTTATGTCGAGTTTCCCTTACAGGAGCTGTGAGGATCAGGCAAGTCGGCCTTGGCCGATGGCATGAAGTGGGTTCTCTATCCTCAAACACTCATGTCGGATATCACATCCGGTATGGCGGATACGGCGGCATCGGCTACTATCTCGTTTCGGACAACTACATTGCTCTGATGAACCGTTTCACCACTTGTGGTTCTTGGGAAGGCCGCTACATCCTCGACTTTCTGCAGGAGAACGAATCCGATGTTCAGCCCGATGCGATTCATGCCGATACACAGGGACAGAGCACGGCCATCTTCGGGCTGGCTATCTACTCGGCATCGAGCTGATGCCCCCCATTCGAAACTGGAAGGAGTTAGAGGAGATCGGGCAATCGGTAACCGGTCATTGGCAGCTGATCGAAAGGATCGTAGCGGAGGCAATCGGCGCCTGTCTTTGCGAGGATCAGAAGAGTAGCCCAAGGGTAGAGATTACCT
>CAXTWQ010000217.1:1947-2294 GCA_964248065.1 uncultured Bryobacteraceae bacterium
GGCGGCCGCCGGGGGCGAGCCGCCGGAGAGCACACTGGAGGCCGCTTCAGCTTCATCGGGCTAAGACCAACGCAGCAAAAGGCGGGAAGAATAATTGTCGCCAATCGGGAAATATAGTTGACGTTGAACACAGTCGGCAACGAACAAGAGCGAGCGCTTTAATCAATTCGTGCAATGGATCTCTTTTGGCGGCGACAGCGTCATCGCAGAGAACACGCGCGATGAGCAACGAAAGTTCATCAAGTACAACCATTTAGTGGCTAACCTTCTGGTCTTCCACAATCTGGTAACTCTCTCTTCCGCTCTGGAGCGACTCCAGCAAGATGGACTGAAAGCCTCCGATGAAG
>CAXTWQ010000218.1:0-2257 GCA_964248065.1 uncultured Bryobacteraceae bacterium
CGACGGCTGTTGATAACTACCCTCTTGAGCCAACTCCTTGGCTCGACTATAAGTCCGGATGTGTAGATCTACCCTCGGCCGTCGCGGATTGCCCTAGAATGCCTGCCGCTCGACTGGAGGTTAGCTCGTCGTCAAAAATCTCCTGCTTCCCGGTAATCTATCCCTCAAACACAATCCGATCGACGTGGTGGCAGTGCCTGCGAACGGCACGAAAAACTTTGTCTTGACCGGCCTTAGTGCGCGAACTGTATACCGCGTCCGAGGATAACAATGTACCCGAGGCCGAGCACGGCAGCGGCGATCCACCACATGCGTTCTCGATTGACCAGCAGCGGGGGTTCCGTCGATTCAGTCGGAAGTAAGCTGTCCGCCCACAGCAGGCCGGAGGACCCGCCGAACGCTGCAGGAACTGTCGAGACAAGGAAGAGCTTCAGCCCGAGCGGGTCGAGCGCCCCCGCAGCGCAACTGAACAGGCACGCAACACAGTACGGGAGCCGCCCAACAACGTTGTAAGTGGCTCGACGTGGGCAAAACGGCCTCACCGCCACAGCGAGCAGACGCACCATGAACATATACAGCACGGCACCAAACACCGTCATAACGGTACGCAGCGCCAACTGATGCGGTAAGCCGCGGATTACCTCTTGCCAATCCCCGAAACCAAAGATCCCTGAGAAAAGGAAGTAGCCCGCTCCAGGCAGAAGATTTAGCGCGGCCAAAATCCAAAAGAAATAACGAAAATTTGCGCCATGATCGGTAACCCGCGACCACCACAGAGATGACACACCAACGAACAGATTCACGAGCGTTCCATTAGCGGCGACCCACCGGTCTGGGCGCATGCTCGACAGGTGGTTGCTTGTGAGCTGTGTCGGAATATCGCCCCTCAACCAAGCTGTCACCCCGTGGCCGACATCCTCATGGAGCAGGGTAGCCGCTGCAGAAGCGAGCACCGCCATGCTGATGATAGTAGTCTTACTGTGCCCCTCGGCCATTCCGAATTACTCTACCCCACGAGGCTCACGCGTCGCCAGTGTATCCGTCGTCGACCACTGGAAATGGAATGGCTCCGCCTCGATTCTCTAAATAGACCCGCCCTGGTCCGGAATTATCCTGGTAGATTGTTCCCGAGTTGCTCCCGATCACGGGCAAGCCGGAAACAATCGATTGCGTGGTCTTGAAGTCAGGCTTCCTAGAAATGTCTGCTGAGAGCACCTGTACGGCAACCGGATTTACAAACCTAAATTCAAACTTGCCGACCATCCAGGACCAACTCAGAAAGTAAACGCTAGTCCGTATTCGCGATATTCCCGACCGACGTCGGCGCTCCGGAGGAAGGAAACAAAATCGACTGCCGCCGCGTTCTCAGCTTTCCCCTCGTCAGCTAGCAAGGCTCTGAAGTGAATCCAAGTCTCGGATCTTCAAGAAACGGGAAAGTGACAGAACCTAGCGACCGACAATTCATTTGCAACGGCTCAAAATGCTGCCGTAAGCCTCTAGCTGGCTGGCGTATCAGAAGAACTCATCCGGGAGGCGAAATCTCCTAAGCAGACCGTCATCTGCGCAGTTTGCGGGCACGTGTTTGCGTAAAGCCGACTCTCCTTCTGAGCAGAAGTGGATCGCATACTGCGCAAGGCCGGCGACCAATCCTGTGCCGGATGGGTCACGCCAGCTCTGCCCCAGTCGAGGATTCCACTAAGCCGTCCACGGTTCGATAAGAAGTTCGGTAGGCAGGCGTCTCCGTGCGTGAAGCACGCACGATTCCGGCAATGCTGGAACGGCGGCCAGTTCAGCGAATATTTGCGCAGGCTCTCGCCCGAGATTCTCTCATCGAAATCAGCTTGGTCCACGAGGCCTGCCTTCATTCGTTCTTCGGCTTCGCTCAGACGAACATTCCAACCAACCCGGAACGGACAGTCTTCAAACGTACCCTGTGAGTTTGAGTCAAGGCTTCAACCATGACGCGAATCGCATCATTTACCGAAACCTCGATCAGATTTACGCCGGGCAGTTCGGTCATCCTCACGCAACTTTTGGAGTGCTGCAGCACGTGCGGGAACGGGCAAAAGTCCGTTGCACCAGGCCAGAATGGCTGCCTTAGTGCTTATCTCCGAGGCAGGACTAGATTTCTCGATCCAGGAATCGCTAACAGCATCCTCAACGCAAACCATATAAGCACCTGATGCCTCGCCAGTATTGCCGTTCTGCTCTGCAAAACATGCACCGGCTCAAAGAGTAAGCTGCCAATATTCCACGT
>CAXTWQ010000219.1:0-2042 GCA_964248065.1 uncultured Bryobacteraceae bacterium
CCCTCTCAATAGAGAGTTTTTGGTCGGGACGAAGCCGTATGTCGATCCGTTGGCGCGCTAGGGATGTTTCCTTATGCGTAACAATAGTCATGGCCATCCCTCGACCGTACGGATTCGATACGTACGCGAGCTCAATATATCAGACCTCTTAAGCTAACAATTCAATTTTGCGTACGCAGTATTTCACCAAGGCGACTTGCTGAAAATCCAGCTAGTAACATATCGGGTACACCACCTGTCAAGCTGGCTGAAATTTCGACATGTCGGCGTGCATACTGTGCAAATGATCATCACTGTGGCCAGTTACAAGGGTGGTGTGGCAAAAAGTCAGTCAGCTGTTCATCTGGCATACTTTCTGTCTGCGTACGCGTCGACTCTTCTGCTGGATGGAGACGATAATCGTTCTGTCACGCGGTGGGCCGAACGCGGATCTCTTCCTTTTCGTGTAGCCGATGAGCGCCAAGCAGCTCGTCTATCCCGAGACTATGAGCATTTGGTCATTGATACGCAGGCCCGGCCAGGCAACGAAGATCTCAAGGCTCTGGCTGACGGTTGCGACCTGATGATCGTTCCTACACCGCCGGACATTCTTTCCCTAGACGCGACGATCCTAACGGTAGAAACTCTCCGGAACCTAAAGGCAAAGAACTATAAGGTCCTGCTCACTATGGTGGCGCCGCGACCCAGTCGGGATGCTGAGGAGGCTCGCGACATGCTTGAGGGCGCCGGCGTCCCAGTTTTCCAGCAGGTCGTTCATCGCCTAGTCGCGTTCTCTAAAGCAGCATTAGCCGGAACAACGGTCGACAAGAGCGGAGACGTGCGAGGAGGGACAGGATGGCGCGAATACGAAGCAGTTGGAGAGCAAATATTGAAGGAGGTTGGACATGAGCAAGTTCGCCGCAGCGCTTAAGGCCCATCAAACGGAGCCCATCGAAGCTATGAACGCTTCAAACAACGATGACGCCGTTAGCAGGATCGGTCCCGATACTAAATCCACGCAGACTGGGTCTATTACGGCGATCTATCAGTCAACCCCCGAATTGGTCATCCCCCGCCGTTTAGGGCGCCCAACTGGAAAGCGTTCCGATGCCGATAACACACAGGTGACAGGGTACGTTCCCGCTCAACTCTATTACGATGTGCGAATCAAACTGATGGAGCGCAAGCGACGCGACCGTCGAGCAAAGGGAGATTTTTCAGATCTGCTACGCGAGTGGATGGAACGCTGGTTAGCTGAACAGCCGTAGTTTCGCGTACGCGAAACGTAACGACTAAAGTGTGTCGGATGCACGAAAAGAGCAGGTGTGTTGGGAGCGCAAGTGACCGAGAGCAGAGCTCCACAGAGGAAAAGAGACTACGCAAAAGAGCGTAGTGCTGCGATTAGCAAAAGTGTCGTACGCGTTGCCGAGCTTCGGGATGATCGTGATACCGGCGTCTTGGGAGATGAGGTCATAAAAATGGCCCAGGCTCTAATACTCTGCACTCTCCCGTATCGGCCGACTGCCGACCGTCAGATCGTACGGTCGGCGCGACTCAGCGATGGATCCACGCTGCGGGTGACCTTTACGGCCGGTATCAACGGAATCGATATGCCGTTTGGAAATGACAGGCATTTGATGGCTTGGCTGTTCGACAAGGCCATTAACTCCGATACTCCCTTCGTCACAATTAGGAGCGCAAGCGACTATTTGCGGGAGACAGGGAAAAGCCGCAATGGGGATCGCGTGAAGGAACTCGCCGCCCGGCTTAGCCGACTAACTGGTCTGGTTGTCGGAATTGAACGCCGGTCGACCGGGGCGACGCAAACAGTCATGTTGCCTATGATTGCTGCTTCAAACCTTCCGAACAATTTGAGTGTCCAGCTTCAATCGGAGGGTAGCGGTCAGAGGAGCATTCCTGGACTGGAAAACCCCTTTGGAATCCAACTGGAGGAGCGGTTCTTCAACGACATTAAGCGGCATCATGTCGCGATCCCAAGACGCTTGTGGCTCCAGTTGCAGGGGCAGAAGGGAGGTCCCCAGCTGCAGGATTTGCTGACATTC
>CAXTWQ010000220.1:0-2013 GCA_964248065.1 uncultured Bryobacteraceae bacterium
TCCGCTTTCCAATAGGTTGGGCCAGTGCCATGTTGCCGAGATCCCCATTTTGCATGCACAACGGCAAGAATAGTAAACACATCGCTTTTAGGGAAGATCCGCTCAGAATCGAGAATTCGGTATAACGGTTTATTGAGAGAACTTCTCAAACAGCGATGCTAAAAACCGCTGTGATCGAATACTTGTCTCAGAAGGTTAAATCAGCGCCGGTCGATGGCCATTCTGATAGTTGGAATCCCGTGTTATCGTTTCTTCGATGCTTCCAGAAAAGGCATTTTCTCGTCGATGGCGCTAGTTGACAGAATTTGATCCATCTCAGAATGGCTCAGCAGATTATCGTAACCACACGACAGTAGTTGATAGGACACTCTCGACATTCACTACCGTTAAAGGCCAACACCAATAATGGACTTTCGAAGAACACAGTAAGACTATTTCACAAAACTCCGAATCAGAGGATTTCGACGCCTCAGTAAAGTCGATCTGCCCCTTCGGCAACTATGCGTCATGATTGGTGCGAATGGTACCGGCAAGACGTCGGTCCTCGATGTGCTCTCACTTTTGGCCAGTTCAGCCGCTGGCCAGATGTCAATGTCAATTTCTGAGTTAGGCGGGTTAACGAGTCTTCTAACCTATGACCGGTCAGATGACTTGGAACTCGGGATCGCTATGGACGTTACGGGATATCAGCCTCTTGATTATTCCTTGCGCATTCAGCCCGCTGGCATCGCCTACCGAATTGAGAAGGAATCCCTGTCTCAGAAACGCAGACCTGACCCACCTCCGTTTTTTCATTTGACGGCTCAGGGATCCGATGTTCAGTACTTTGACGGCGTACAGGGCCGGCTGGTCCGTCCAAATTGGGAGCACAACCCGCTTGAAACCTCTTTGTCGCAAGTCCCCAAAATGTTTCAAGAGCCGGAGGACTTCCGTCGACGGCTCGCGTCCTCAACTTTCTACCACGTGCTCGACGTGAGTGCGCGTTCCCCTGTTCGGGTTCCCCAGCCAATGCAGCCGAGTACTCTACCCGGAAAGAATGGCGAAGAGCTAGTTTCCTGCCTGTATTATTTGCGTGAGACGGAGCGCCACCGCTTCGAAGCTATCGAAGATGCATTGCGAGCAGCTTTTGCCGGATTTGAGCGCTTGGATTTTCCGCCTGTGGCGGCGGGCACGCTTGCGCTTGCTTGGCGAGAAAAGGGTTTTTCTCGCCCCTTATACATGCACCAACTTTCAGAGGGTACACTTCGTTTTCTGTGGCTCGCAACACTGCTGCAGAGTCCTGGATTGACCGCGCTTACGCTTTTAGATGAGCCTGAAGTTAGTCTGCATCCTGAGTTGCTGAGCCTTCTTGCCGATCTTCTCAGAGAGGCTGCACATCGGACTCAAATCGTTGTAGCTACGCATTCGGATCGGCTAGTGAGATTTCTCACGCCTAGCGAAATCCTTACAATGGACACCGCCGATGATGGCACGACTTGGTTGCGTTGGGCCGACCAACTTAATCTCGAGAAGTGGCTTGAGGAGTATACGTTAGACGAGCTTTGGCGCAATGGTCGCCTAGGAGCTCGTGCATGACTATTTCCATTATTGTAGAAGGAAAGACCGAGCGTGCATTCGTTTATATTTTGAGGCAATTCCTCCAGATTCGATTATCCGGCAGGATGCCACGACTCGATCCGTTTCCACAGGATGGGCGCATCCCAAAGGAAGACAAGCTTCGGCGCGTCGTTCACAATCTGCTTCAACAGGGCGCTGATGCCGTTATAGCTTTGACGGATGTTTATACTGGGACACATGATTTTGTGGATGCCACTGATGCGAAGGCAAAGATGAGGGGCTGGGTAGGACTTGAGCCGCGTTGCTTCCCGCACGCGGCTCAGTACGATTTTGAAGCATGGCTCCTTCCTTATTGGGCAGAGATCCAGAAGTTAGCGGGACACAATCGTTCGAGCCCTGCTGGAAATCCTGAGCACGTCAATCACAACAAGCCTCCGAGTCAATACATCAAAGAAC